>NZ_JAJPWO010000018.1:0-193053 GCF_046549075.1 Amycolatopsis sp. lyj-84 | reverse complement strand
CGGCGGCCTTCACGATGCCGCTCGGTACGGTGAGCGGCGCCTTCGCGGTCGACTGTGAGTGCCGCGTGGCTCGCCGCTTTCCGGATCTGCCCGGAGTTCTTGTCCGGTAACCGGTCCTCCAGGAGGGCGTCGGCGGCGAGGGCGTTGTCGTCGGATAGCCACGCGGTGGCGGCGGCGACTTTCATCGCGCCGAAACCGTCCACTTTTCCTTGGTCCATCAAGCCCAGTGTGCGGGGCAGGCGGGTGGTCAACGCTTCGGCCGCGGCGACCATCGCACCCGCGTGATTGTCCACAAGAGACAACGCGAACGCGACCTCCTGGGTGACACTGCGGGCGCCGTCGCGATGCCGGTTCAGCTGCGCCAGGGCCCGGAACCGGACCGCTTCCAATCGCGCGATCCCCGCTGACGCGGCTTGGGCGACAGCGACGGAATCGGTGTCGCCCAAGGAATCGACAGCAGCGTTGACCGACTCCAACAGGCCAGGGTCGGTGAGTTTCTCAAGGAGCGCCACAGGTGTGGCTTTGTAGGTGTCCACCTGATCAACATACGACCGGCCACCGACAATTTCCGATCATACGGCCACAGCAACCCGTTGCCGAATTCCGGCAATGAAGGCTCGGCGAACCGACCAGATCAGGGCCCGACACCGACCACAGCACCAACGGCCACCCGGAATCATTCGGCCATCGTGAAGCGTCGCCGAATTCCGACAACAAAGCCCCAGCGAACCACCAGGCCATCCGACCACGCAACCCGTCGCCGAATTCCGGCAACGCGTTCCCGGCAGCCGAAATCCGACCGCCGAGAACGCACAAGCCCCTACATCACGTCCCGCACGACCATCCGTTCCGAAGCCCGCTCGATCGCCGCTTCCACGGCACCGACCCGGTCCGCCAGCAGGCCCATCGCGCCGACCGCGCGGCTCATCGGGTCCTCGTCGTCCCCGCCGAGTGCCTGCGATCGCAGATAAGCCGCCTTGACGTCCGCCCACCGCTGCGCCTCCGAGGCGCTCAGCCGTCCGCGCAATTCCGCCAGTTTGAGCAGGTTGGACTCGGCACCCGAGGTCAGCGTCTGCGCCTCGCCGGCGTAGTGGTCGTCGATCAGCGCTTCGAGTTCGGCGTCGTTCATCGCGGGCACGATCCGCCCGGCGAGCTTGTTCATGTTCCGGTACGAACCCTGTAGCTGGAAAGGTGGTTCGACCCGGGACGCGTCCGCCTGCGCCGCCGAAGCGATGTACGCCTGGTTGTTCTTCAGGATGATCCGCTGCACCTGGATCAGTTTCCGCAGCACGGCGAGGATCTGCTCCAGTTCGGTCGCCGAGTACGCGTGCTTCAGCTGATCCGCCCGTACCGAGCCGTCGCCGCGCGCCAGCCGCACGAGAACGTCCACATCGGACCGTTCGCGTGAGACAAGCGGTGCCAGCACGGTGTTCGCGGTGAGCGAGTTCTCGATGTAGCTCAGTGCGAACAGCTCTTCCTTGCCCGACAGTACATCGCCGAGGTTCCACACGTCGGCACGGTTGGCGAGCATGTCCGGGATCCGGAAACGCTTGCCCTGCTCGGTGTACGGGTTGCCCGCCATGCAGACGGCGAACCGCTTGCCGCGCAGGTCATAGGTCCGTGTCCGGCCGTCCCAGACGCCTTCCATCCGTCGCTGCGCGTCGCACAGCGAAATGAACTTCTGCAACAGCTCCGGCGACGTGTGCTGGATGTCGTCCAGGTACAACAACACGTTGTTGCCCTGCTCCAGCGCGAACGAGATCTTTTCGACCTCTTGCCGCGCGGTCGCGTTGGGCGCGTCCGCCGGATCGACCGACGTGACGTCGTGCCCGAGCGCCGGCCCGTTCACCTTGACGAACACCAGCCCGAGGCGGCTCGCGACGTACTCCATGAGTGTCGTCTTGCCGTATCCCGGCGGCGAGATGAGCAGCAGCAGACCGGACTGGTCGGTGCGCCGGGCATCGCCGGTCGCGCCGAGCTGCTTGGCGAGGTTGTCGCCGATCAACGGCAGGTAGACCTCGTCGAGCAGCCTGTTGCGCACGAAGGCGCTCATCACCTTCGGCTTGTACTCGCCGAGCCGCAGCCTGTCCCGCTCGGCGGCCACGAGTTCGTTGCGCTGCCGCTGATACGCCCGGAAACCCGGCACCCGGTCACGCCGGAACCGCCCCGTCCTGGCCAGCGTCTCGTCGAGCCGCAGGGTCAGGGACCGGTTGACGATCCGCGGATGCGAGCCGAGCAGACCGTCCACGGTGGCCGAAAGCTCGGCCGAGGAATCGTACCGGGGCAGTTCGGCCAGTTCGATCGCGACGGCCTCCGCCAGTTCGTCGCCCGGCAGGCCCGCTGAGTCCACAAAGGACGTCAGCCAGGCTTCGGCGAGCTGGTGCCGGTCGGCGAGGTCTTCGAGGGCACGGAGGTCCTCGGCGAAGCTCCGGCGGTCGAGCCGGAACTTGTCGAGCAGCGTCCGCGCTCCGCCGCTGGTGACGAATCCCGGCGATGCGTCGGCCAGTTCCTCGAACAGGTACTCGCCGGCGAATTCGAGGTCCAGCGCCAGTCCGGACGACGCGGCGAAAGCGGTCATCGCCTCGGTGAACTCCCGCGCCAGCGAGTCGATCGCCGTGGTGTGCCCGAACGCCTCCCGCACCCGCGCGAGCGACGCGGCACGCGTCGTCCACGCGGACTTCGCCGCCTCTTCGGCACCGAAAGCCCAGAACAGCTGAGCGGCGGCCCTCGCGGCGGGCGGGTAGCGCAGCAGTCCGGCGGCGGACCGCAGGCGCAGCAACGCGGACAGGATCGCGGCGGCGTCGTGATCGTGCACGCCGCGCGCGTAGCCCTCGTCGTAACGGTCCCCCGCGGCGCGCCGGACGACCTCGAGCAGCTCGGCGTCCGGCAAATCGGGCTTCTCGAGCAGGATCGACGTGGCCAGGTACTCCGCGCGATAGACCTCGGGCGATTCCGAGACCAGCAGTTGATCCCAGTACGGCCGCGTCGCCTCGAACGATTCGTCCCGCACGGGCGAGCGGTAGTCGGTCCCGGTGATCGCGAACTTCATCCCGCCGTCGTGCGGCACCAGGGTGAGGTCGATGTCCTGCGTGTTGACCGCGAAGGTGTTGCGGCCCAGGCGGATCGTCTCCCCGCCCTCGCCGTACAGGTCGAGTCTGTCGCGCAGCGCGCGGCCTGCTTCCTGACGGGCGGCCTTGACCCGGCCTTCGAGTTCTTCGGCGCGCACCTGGTCACCGAGGTCACGCAGTTCGGCGACGACGCTGCGCAGCTTCGCGACCATGGGGTCGGAGGCGAAGTACGTGTTGATCTCGTCGACCGAACCGAGCGTGCCGACCCGCCTGGTCACACTCGACAGGATCCGCCCCGCCGAATCGACCAGCCGGTCCGCGCGGCGTGCGCGTTCGTCGAGCAACGCTTGTTTGCGCGAGGAGAACGCCTCGTAGACGTCCGTGCGCTTCTCGCCGAGCGAAGCCAGGAAGTCGTCGAACTCGCCGAACCGCGATTCGAGGTTTTCCAGCTGCAGCAGCAATCTGCCGAGCTGCTCGTCGCACCGGTCCGGGGTGTCCGCGACCGCGAGCCCGCCGGTGATGGCCTGCGCCAGCAGGGCGAACTCGGCGGCGAACTCCGCCCGGCCCTCGGTCTCCAGCAGTTCCTTGCGCCGCGCCTCGAGCGTGGCCCGGGCCCGGTTGACGCCGCCGATGACCTCGCCGACGCGTTCGAGGATCTTCGTCCGCACCACCGCGTCCGCGATCTCCAGCCCGCCGACGACGTCGGTGAGGACTTCGAGCCCGCCGGACTGCTCGTCCAGCTGCTCGGCGACCGGAACCGCCTCGGCGACGGTGGAGATCGCGCCCGCGGCGTCGATCAGCCTGTCGACCTCGGCGTGATAGCTCGTGAACGCGTCTTCGCCCTGCAGGAACCGGACGGCCCGCTGCGCGGCTTCGCCGAACTCCGTGTCGAGGTCGGCTATCAACTTGTCGACACGGTCGGTGTCGACGTAGCGCAGTTCCCGCACGGTGACGAGATGTCCTCGCGCGCGGTGCATCTCGGCGAGCCTGCGCACCCACGCGTCGGCCGCGTTCAGCGCCTCGCCGCGCACCTTGCGCACGAGAGAGGCGGTTTCCGCGGCCGCTTCCTCGACGGCTTCGGCCGCCTGCGCGGTGAGCGAGGTGACCGTCTCGAACTCGTCGAGCACCTGCTCAGCGGTGACCCGGACGTCCGAAAGCGGCGACCGCAGATCACCGAGTTCGGCATCGCCGAGCCAGTGATAGTGGTCGAAAACCCTCGCGCACGCGGCGATCAGCGCCTCGAACACGGCGGCCGACGGCGCCATCTCGCCGACCATCCGGCCGATCGAAAGACAGTCCGAGATCCCGCGGACCAGATCGGCGTTGCCGACCCGCTCCAGCGGCCCCGTCCCGGCAGGCTGCGACGCCGCATAGGTGTCCGATTGGAACGGCGTCCGCCACACCTGCATCGGGTGCACCCGGCTCGGCTCGTCGGACATCGCCCGGAACAGCACCATCGTGCCGTCGTCGAACAGCGAGTACCCGTGGCACGGGATCGGGTTCGAGACCTCTTTGCGGATCACGTTGTACGGCAGGAGAAGCGAACGTCCCTCGGCCCTGGCGTGGAAGACGTAGAGCACGTCCTCCCCGTTGGGCGAGCGGATCACGCGCTCGAATTCGAGACCGTCGACAGTGGTGTCGAACGTCTTGCTGACACCCGTGTCGAGGTAGTAACCGCCGGGGAAGATGATCCCGTGGTCCTCGGGCAGCCGCTGGCACGCCTGCCCGATCCCGTCGAGGCGCACCACGTCCCGGGTGCGCGTGTTGTACACCAGGTACCGGTACTCGGTCTCCTTGTACGGCAGCATCCGAAGCAGGATCAGCGGGCCGATCCTGGCGTAGGAGACTTCCGCGTCGGCGAGGCTCTGCAGCGGCTCGTCGACCGGTTCGGAGTAGACGCCCTCGCCGGTCTCGGTGTTGTTCTCGACCTTGATCGTCAGGTTGCCGCCGACGGTCTCGACGAACACCTCGTCCTCGATCGAGATGTGCGGGTGCCGCCCGAGAACGTGCTGCTCACGGCTGGTCTCGACCCACTCGAAGTCGTGCGACGGCGGGAAGACGTGGTCGCGTTCGCCTCGGCTGTCCACATAGGACACCGAGCCGTCGGCGGCGATCGCCCAGCGCAGTACGCGGATGTCCTCGGTCCGCGGACCGATCTGGAACACCGCGAGCAGCTTGCCCTCGACCCGCCGCAGCTGCAGCAGTTTCGCCTGCCGGTAGTAGCGGTACAGCTCGGCGAAGTCGCGGACGAACTGCTCGTCGCGCAGCAGCCCCGGCAGTTCTTCGGCGGGCACGTCGTCGAAGCGGAAGGCTTCTTCGTCGTGGCTGAACCCGTGCAGCGAGAAGACGTCGTCGACCGTCGTTTCGGGTTTGAGCCCGATGAAGACGTTGTAGCCGAACAACATCCGCCCGCCGACCGAAACGACGTCCCGCGGCACGCAGTTGTTCGCGGTGCGGATCCGTTCCGTGCCGATCAGCGCGAGCTGTGCGCTGCCGAAGATCCCGAGCCGCGCGGTGTTGAGCTCGTCCGCGCGTTTCGCCAGTTCGGCGGCCTGTGCGGCGAGCCGGGCGCGGAGCACCTCATAGGTGCCCGCGTCCAGCTGCTCCGTTCCTGCCGCCGGTTCGGTCGTCGTCACTGCTTCGCGGGGGCGAGGGCGGCGACGGACTGGTCGGCGAGGCCGAGCCGCTGCGCCATCGACAGCAGCTCACGCAGCTTGTCGCTGTCCGGGCCGCCCGCCTGCAGCTGCTTGGCCAGGAAGGCCGACAGCGTCAGGTTCTTCACGTCCTCGGTGCTCACCGAGCCGACCAGTTTGGTCAGGTCGTCGGTGAAGCTGCCCGAACCGTCGAGCCACGACTTCCCCAGCGTCTGGACGACGTCCGAGTGCTCGACGAACCCGTCCACGCTCTTGCCGAGCCCGATCGAGCCGATGACCTTTTCGAAGAACATCGTCTCGCCGCCGACGATGTCGATGTCGGCCTTCTCCAGACCGATGCCGAGCACCGTGGCCTGCGCTTCGGCGACCTCGCGCTGCACGTTGAGGGCGGCGAGCCGGATCTCCTTCTCGGCCTCCAGGCGCAGGCGGTACTCCTCGTGCTGGCGGCTGGCGGTGTCGAGAGCGGCCATCGCGGCGGCCTTCTCGGTGAGACCTTCGGCCTCGCCCTTGAGCTTGTCGCGCATGCCGTCGGCGAGCACGATCGCCTTCTCGCGCTCGACGATCGCCTCGGCGCGGCCGACCTTCTCCAGCGCGTCGGCGTCGCGTTCCTTGACCTGCGCCGCGGCCAGGCCGATCGCGGCCTCCTCGGCCTGGATCCCTTCCGCCAGGCGGATCTTCGCGCGGGTGTCCAGTTCGGCGGTCTGCTGGCGCGCCTCGGCCAGCGTCAGTTCCTCGCGGGCCTTGTGCTTCGACGCGGCCTCGGCTGCTTCCGCGGCCTTGATGTCCTTGACGAGGCTTTCCTGCGCCTCCGCCTCGGCCCGGATGATGATGGCCGAGCGCTGACGCTCCGCTTCTTCGACGACGCGGAGCTTCTTGATGTTCTCTTCCTGCTCCGCCACGGTCTTCTCGACCGCGATCCGCTCACGGATCACCTCGGCGATGGACCGCTTCTCGGTCTCGACTTCCTTGTCCTTGGCGATCCGGGACAGCTCGGTCTCGCGTTCGCGGCCGATGACCTCGAGGAGCCTGTCCTTCTCGATGCGCTCGCTCTCGATGGCGATCACGCGCTCACGGTTCTTGCCCGCGACCTCGATCTCACGCTGCTGGTTCTGGTGCTGGATGCCCAGCTGTTCGTCCGTGCGCAGATCGGCGGCCTGCGACTTGAGCCGCTCTTCCGCCTGCACCTTGGCGATCTCGGCCTCTTCGCGCGCCCGCATGGTCTCGACCTCGCGGCGCTGCTTGATCTCGGCGTCGGCCTGCCGTCGCTCCAGTTCGAGGATCGCTTCGCGGGCGTCCACGTTCTGGCGCGTGATCTCTTTTTCCTCGCCGCGGCGGAACTCGTTGGTGCGCACGTGCTCGATCGCGGTCAGCTCGGTGATCTTGCGGATACCCTGCGCGTCGAGGATGTTCGCGGAGTCGAGCTGCGACATCGGCGTCTGCTCGAGGTAGTCGATCGCCGCGTCCTCGAGGCTGTACCCGTTGAGGTCGGTGCCGATGACGCGGATGATCTGGTCGCGGAATTCGTGGCGCTTGGTGTAGAGATCCACGAAGTCGAGCTGCTTCCCGACGGTTTTCAACGCCTCGGAGAACTTGGCGTTGAACAGTTCCTGCAGCGTCGCCTCGTCGCTCGCGCGTTCGGTGCCGATCGCCTGCGCGACCTTGATCACGTCCTCGACGGTCTTGTTGACCCGGACGAAGAACGAGATCCGGATGTCGGCGCGGATGTTGTCCCGGCAGATCAGGCCTTCACGGCCGGTACGGGTGATTTCCATCGCCTTGACCGAAGTGTCCATGATTTCGGCCTTGTGCAGCACCGGAAGGACGATCGCACCGGTGAAGGTGACGTCCACCCGGCGGACCTTCGAGATGATCAGTGCCTTCCCCTGCGGCACCTTCTTGAACAACCTGGTGATCGTGAAGAGCAAGACCAGGAGGATGACAACTATCACGGCGATCAGAACGCCGGCCCCCACGCTGATGGCACCCATAGTGTTCCTTTTCTGCTTTTAGATGTCCAAGGACTCGACCCAGAAGAACTCGCCTTCGGAGTCGTAGTCATAGAGAACTACGCGGCTCCCCGCCGTCAGGTTGCCTTGACCCGCCTGCCGAACGTCCACAATGGCCGACGATCCGTCGGCGGCGGTGGCTTCGGCCTGGCCGAAGTCGTGGGTGACGGACGAGGTGCGGATGACCGCGGCACGACCGACGAAGTCCCTCCGGCTCGGTTCCTTCGCGGGACCGAACACCCGGCGCAGTGGCACCACGATCACCCTCGTCCCGAGTGTGCCGAGGACGAGCGCGACGGCGACCACGCCGACGCCGAACCCGATCCTCGAAGGTGTCGAAAGCTCCAAGTCATCGAGAAGAACCGTTCCTGCCAGGCTGGCGAACCAGGTGAATGCGATCAGCAAAGAGAGCGAAATGGACAGTGGGACCCCGCCGAAGCCCGCCAGGAGCCCTTCGCCACCGCCGAATTCGACAGAGTCTTCGATGTCGACGGCGCCGAGCAGCGCCAGCAGCCAATAGCCGATCACCACGATCAGCAGGAAGCTGAAGAGCACGGCCGGAAACCCCAAAGCCGCGGTGACGAACCCGCCCATCGCCGTCGTTCCCTCCCCCATTACCCCGGGTCAGGACTATAACCAGCGCGTGACACCGGGCGGGCCGTTTTCGGCTACGAGTGGGTCACGGTGTGCGGAAGCGTGCGCGAAGGTCGTCACCCTCGCCGCAAGTAGTCCTCCAGTGGCGAAGGGGAGCCACTCCCGAGGCCCGGGCGGGTGCGGAGCGTTACGCCGACCGGCCGCCCGGAAGCCATCCGGTTGGACCTGTCGCGCCACCGGAGCGCCCCCTACTCTCCAGTATTGAGAGTGACACAGGACACACCACGGTCTTGGGAGGCTCCATGGGGTGGCACGTTCGCGAGGTGATCGACGGGGATCAGCGCGAACGGCGGATCCGCCACGTCACCCGATGTCTGAGCTGCACGCTCACCTGCGTCCATTGTGGACTTCCGGCCGGATTCGCCCTCCCCGTGGGACATCCCGGACTCGGCGTTGTCGAGCACCTCCCTGGCTCGACAACGCCCGGCCTGCCCGACCTCGCCCTGCTGCACCGGTTCTGCCGGGACAACCTCGCCGCGGAACCCGGTATCGCGCTCAGGCGCGCTTACCTCGGACTGGCGACCGAACTCTTCGAAGCGGGACGGCGGATCCGCCGCCTCCGCAGGCTCGGCGTGCATCCGCCACGGCCGGGACACCTCGAGGCCTACCGAAAACGGTGGCGAGTGGCCAAAATGCGGTACGCCTGCAAGGCGTGCCGGTACTACACCGGCTCTCACTGAGCCGATTCTCCCCCGGAGGACTCGTGCTCGTTCGTCTCATCCTCGGCCTGCTCATCACCGTCGCCGGTCTCGCCTTCGCCGCCCGCCGCGCCGCCTGGCTCGCCAAACTCATCCGATCCGGCCAGCCGGACGAAAAACGGTCGGACGTCATGGCCGTGCGCGCGAAAACGCATCTGGCCGAGGTCTTCGGGCAGCGCAAGCTGCTGAAGTGGTCCGTCCCCGGGCTCGCGCATCTGTTCACGTTCTGGGGCTTCGTGATCCTCGGCTCGGTCTACGTCGAGGCGTACGGCGCCCTGTTCGACCACGACTTCCACATCCCGCTCATCGGGCACTGGGCGGTGCTGGGGTTCCTGCAGGACTTCATCGCTGTCGCGGTCGTCGCCTCGCTCGTGGTCTTCGCGGTCATCCGGATCCGCCAGGCCCCGGAACGCAAGGACCGCGCGTCCCGGTTCTTCGGTTCGCACACCGGCGGCGCCTGGCTGATCCTGTTCATGATCTTCAACGTGATCTGGACGATGTTCCTCTTCCGCGGCGCGTCGGCGGCGGTCGGCGTCTTCCCGTACGAGTCGGGCGCATGGGTCTCCCTCGGCGTCGGCGAACTCCTGGAGCCGCTCGGCCCCTCGGTCACCGAGCCGCTGGAGACGGTCGGGCTGCTGCTGCACATCGGTGTCATGCTGGCGTTCCTGTCGATCGTGCTCTACTCCAAGCACCTGCACATCTTCCTGGCACCGATCAACGTCACCGCCAAACGACTCCCCGACGCGCTCGGCCCGCTGCTGCCGATGGAGTCCGGCGGCAAGCCGATCGACTTCGAGGATCCGGGCGAGGACGACACCTTCGGCCGCGGCAAGATCGAGGACTTCACCTGGAAGGGCATGCTCGACTTCGCCACCTGTACCGAATGCGGCCGCTGCCAGTCGCAGTGCCCGGCGTGGAACACCGGGAAACCGTTGTCCCCCAAACTTTTGATCATGGATCTGCGTGACCACCTTTTTGACAGCGCGCCCTACATCCTGGACGGCAAGGAGCCTCCCCAGGAGCGTCCGCTCGTCGGCAAGAAGGAGGACTTCGGCGTCATCGACCCGGAGGTCCTCTGGTCCTGCACCTCCTGCGGCGCCTGCGTCGAGCAGTGCCCGGTGGACATCGAGCACGTCGACCACATCGTCGACATGCGCCGCTACCAGGTGATGATCGAATCGGCCTTCCCGAGCGAGCTCGGCGTCCTGTTCAAGAACCTCGAGACCAAGGGGAACCCCTGGGGCCAGAACAACTCCGACCGGCTCGCCTGGACCAAGGACCTCGGCTTCGAGGTACCGATCTTCGACGGCGAACTCGCCGACGACGTCGAGTACGTCTACTGGGTCGGCTGCGCGGGCGCGTTCGACGACAACGCCCGCAAGACCGTCCGAGCCACCGCGGAACTGCTGCATCTGGCCGGGGTCGAGTACACGATCCTCGGCACCGACGAGTCCTGTACCGGTGACCCGGCCCGCCGGTCCGGCAACGAGTTCCTCTTCCAGATGCTCGCCCAGCAGACCGTCGAGACGCTGAACGCGGTGTTCGAGGGCCGCGAACCGGGGACGCGCAAGATCGTCACCACCTGCCCGCACTGCCTGAACACGCTCGGCCGCGAGTACCCGCAACTCGACGGGCACTACGAGGTCCTGCACCACACGCAACTGCTGAACCGCCTGGTCCGCGCCAAGAAGCTGACCCCGGTCAAACCGGTCGACGCCGGCCCGGTGACCTATCACGACCCGTGCTACCTCGGCCGCCACAACAAGGTCTACGAGCCGCCGCGTGAACTCGTCGGCGCGACCGGCGCCACGCTCAGCGAGATGCCCCGGCACGCCGACCGCTCGCTCTGCTGCGGCGCCGGGGGCGCGCGGATGTGGATGGAGGAGCAGATCGGCAAGCGCATCAACCTCGAACGCGTCGACGAAGCGCTCGGCACGGACGCCGAAACCATCGTCACCGGCTGCCCGTTCTGCCGCGTGATGCTGAACGACGGCCTCGTGCAGCGGCAAAGCGAGCAGCGTGGCGAGAACGTCACCGTGCGCGACGTCTCCCAGCTACTGCTGGAGACCGTGCGTGAACGAGACCGGACCGCGACCGAGATTTGAGGCACACGAGAGTTGGAAGTTCGGCATACCGAACTCTAGACTCACGGGATGGCGAATCTCCGCAAGACCGTCTGCGCGCTGGCCGCGTCGGCGCTCGCCCTGACCGCGTGCGGCGCGGGCAACGGAACGAGCGGCGGCACGGACGACAAGCGGCCGGTGGTGCTGACCACGTTCACGGTCTTGGCGGACATCGCCGCGAACGTCGCGGGCGACAAGCTCCGGGTCGAATCGATCACCAAACCCGGCGCCGAAATCCACGGTTACGAGCCCACCCCGGACGACATCAAGAAGGCCGCGAAGGCCGATCTGATCCTCGACAACGGGCTGAACCTGGAGGCCTGGTTCGCCCGGTTCGTCTCGGAGAGCGACGCGCCGCACAAGGTGGTCAGCGAGGGTGTCCAGCCCATCGCCATCGGCGAAGACTCCTACCAGGGCAAGCCGAACCCGCACGCGTGGATGTCGCCGAAGAACGTCGGGATCTACGTCGACAACATGGTCAAGGCGTTCAGTGAGGTCTCCTCCGGAGACGCCGCCGTGTTCAAGGCCAACGGTGACGCCTACAAGGCGAAACTGCAGGCGGTCCAGGACGAGATGACCGGCGCCCTGAGCGGGCTGCCGCAGAACGAGCGCGCGCTGGTCACCTGTGAGGGCGCTTTCTCCTACCTGGCGCGCGATACCGGTCTCACCGAGCAGTACATCTGGGCGGTCAACGCCGAACAGCAGGCGACGCCCCAGCAGATCACCCGCGCCATCGGGTTCGTCAAGGAGAACAAGGTCCCCGCGGTGTTCTGCGAGTCGACCGTCTCCGACGCCCCGATGCGCCAGGTCGTCTCCGCGACCGGTGCCGCGTTCGGCGGTGTCCTCTACGTCGATTCCCTGTCCGGTCCCGAAGGCCCGGTGCCGACCTACCTCGACCTCATCCGCCACGACTCGAAGACGATCGTGGCCGCCCTCACCGGAGCGAAGCCGTGAGCGCCGCGATCCGCGTCGAGGACGTCACCGTCCATTACGGCGAGGTCCTGGCCCTCGACGGGGTCGACGTCTCCCTCGAACACGGCCGCGTCTGCGGGCTGATCGGGATGAACGGCTCGGGGAAGTCGACCCTGTTCAAGACGATCATGGGCATGGTCCGGCCGGACTCCGGCACGGTGTCGGTCGACGGCGGCCCGCCCGTCCGCGCGCGCAAGACCGGCGCGATCGGGTACGTGCCGCAGAGCGAGGACGTCGACTGGTCGTTCCCGCTGTCGGTGCGGGACGTCGTGATGATGGGGCGCTACGGACATCTCGGCTTCACCAGGAGGCCGCGGCGCGCCGACCACGAGGCCGTCGAACTGGCGCTGGAGCGGGTCGAACTGACCGAACTCGCCGGACGTCAGATCGGGCAGTTGTCCGGCGGGCAGCGCAAACGCGCGTTCGTCGCGCGCGGGATCGCCCAAGGCGCCCGCGTCCTGCTGCTGGACGAGCCGTTCGCCGGGGTGGACAAGCGGTCCGAAGCCACGATCACGCGGCTGCTCAAGGAACTGGCGGCCGACGGCGCCGCGGTCCTCATCTCCACCCACGACCTGCACGCGCTGCCCGGCCTCGCCGACGAGGCGATCCTGCTGATGCGCAAGGTGCTCGCGCACGGCTCCCCCGGCGAGGTACTCCGGCCGGAAAACCTCGCGCTGGCCTTCGGACTCGATGTCCTGCAACGGGAAGAAGAACCCGCGTGAGCCTTTACGACCTGTTCCTCGAACCGCTCTCCTACGACTTCATGGTGCGGGCGCTCGCGTCCACAGTGGTCGCTTCGACGGTCTGCGCGGTGCTTTCCTGCTGGCTGGTGCTGATCGGCTGGTCGCTGATGGGCGACGCCGTTTCGCACGCGGTGCTGCCCGGCGTCGTGCTCGCGTACATCCTCGGTGCCCCGTTCGCGCTGGGCGCCGTCGTCTTCGGTTTCCTCGCCGTGGCCCTGATCGGTGTCGTCCGCGACACCAGCCGCGTCAAGGAGGACGCCGCGATCGGCATCGTGTTCACCACGCTGTTCGCGCTCGGCCTGGTGCTGATTTCGGTGACGCCGAGCCAGACCGACCTGAACCACATCATCTTCGGCAACCTGCTCGGCGTCGACACCTCGGATCTGATCCAGATCGGCGTCCTCGGCGTGATCACGCTCGCCCTGCTGGTGCTCAAACGCCGCGATTTCACCTTGTACGCCTTCGATCCCACGCACGCGCACGCCATCGGCTTCAACCCGCGGCTGCTCGGTGCCGCGCTGCTCGGGCTGCTCGCGCTGACCGCGGTGGTCGCGCTGCAGGTGGTCGGCGTGATCCTGGTGGTGGCGATGCTGATCATCCCCGGCGCGACGGCGTACCTGCTGACCGACCGGTTCGGCCGCATGCTCGTGATCGCGCCGTCGTTCTCGGTGCTCGCCGGGGTGATCGGGCTGTACCTGAGCTACCACCTCGACACCGCGTCCGGCGGGATGATCGTGCTGGTGCAGGGCGCCGGGTTCACGCTCGTGTACCTGTTCGGGCCGCGGCACGGAATCGTCGGGAAACGGCTGGCCAAGCGCAGGCGGGAAGCGGCGCGGGTGGCGTGACGCGTCAGTTCCAGCGGCCGGCGCGCACCCGGGCGACGGCGGCGCCGAGCGCCCGCACGCCCTGGTAGGAACCGGGGTCCATCCCGGCGAGTTCGCGGATCCGCCGGAGCCGGTAGTCGAGGGTCCGCGGGTGGATGTGCAACGCCCCGGCGGTGTTCAGCCGGTTCATGTCGTGCCGGTAGTAGGCGTCGAGCGTGGTCACGAGATCGGGCCCGGCCTCCAGCCGCCGCGCGACCCCGCGCAACCAGTCGTCGACCTGCGGCAACCGGGAGACACCGAGTTCGACGAAGACGTCGGTCATCACGGGCAGCCTGCCCGGCCTGGCCTCGACGGGCGCGACCCGGCTGATCCGCCGGGCGAGCGCGGCGGTGTCCCGCAGCGCCCGGATCCGGCCGGAGGCCGCGCCTGTGGCGCACGGCCGTCCGGTCAGCTCCGCGCACTCCCGGACGAGACCCAGCGCGCGTTCCCGCACCGTTTCGGGGTCCTCACAGGGGAACAGGGCGATCAGTTCACCGGGCTCGGGCCAGGTCATCGGCACCCGCTCGCGTTTCAGCAACGCGCCGATGATCTCCTCGCGCCGTTCCTCCGTCGGCAAGGGACCGCCGGAGAACCGCACGACCGTGATCAGGTACCGGCCGGCGGACCCCAGGCCGAGGCTTTCCGGGAGACCGGGGAGCACCGCCTTGTCGTCGAGCAGTGTCTCGGCGAGTTCCCGCGCTCGTCTGACGAACGGCGTAGCGCGTTGCTGCCCGGCCAGAAAACCCCGGAGATAGGCGTTCTGCCCGGCGAGACCGTTGCCGGGCAGCCAGCCGATCATCTCGGTCACGTGAGCGACCTCGTGCAGGCCCGCCGCCTCGTGGATCTCCCGCAGGGTGAGCACGTCGTGCAGGTCGAGCACGCGCCGTCCGGAAGCCGTGGAAACGCCCTGAGCGCCGCGTTGCTCGCCAAAGGCGGCCAGTACCGCCAGATCCTCGCCGGTGAAAGGCGCGCCGTCGGCGGCGAGTTCGACCTCCCGGCGCCTGAGCAGGACGGCGAAGTCCAGCATCGAGGCGCGGGCCCCGTCCATCCGTGCCGCCGCCCGGAAATCGGGCACCTCGCTCAGGTAGACGTCGACGGCCCGCCGCGCGTTGTGGTCCACGCGGTCCCACAGCAGTTTGTAGAGACCTTCCATGTCCCCTCCCCCGCCTTGTTCGCCGGGAAGGCTACGGACGACGACTGGACGTTTTCTGGATCGCCCGGACGGGGTAGCGGCGGGACCCGCGCCGGGCGCAGGTCCGTGAAGGACTCCTTGAGGGCCCCTGGGTCCCTCAAAGTTCCCCTCACCCTGACGGCGCTGAGCGTCTCCAATGCCGCATTGGGGGCAGCAGCTCTCGCGAGGCGTGGGGGCGACCGCCGCCTGCGGTAACCGGACAATCACCCCGCGCTCTGTGTCACTCACGACATCGGCCTGACCGCACGATTAGGTTAGGCTCCCCTCATGTCTACGGAAGACGCGCTGCTCACCGGCCATGACCTGGTGCTCGCGCACCATGAGCGGGCCGTGGTGGACGGCGTGTCCCTGTCGCTGCGTGCCGGGACGGTGACCGCGCTGGTCGGGCCGAACGGCTCCGGCAAGTCGACGCTCCTGCGTTCGCTGGCGCGGCTGCACAAGCCCCGCGAGGGCACCGTCCAGCTGGGCGACCGCACCGTCTGGGGCGGGAACGCGTTGTCCGGCAAGGAATTCGCCCGCCAGGTCACGTTGCTGACCCAGCACCGGCCCACCCCCAGCGGGGTCTCCGTGCGCGACGTCGTCTCCTACGGCCGCTACCCGTACCGCTCGGGTTGGCGCGGGGTCGACACCGACGGCGCCACCGCGATCCGCCGCGCGATGGAACTGACCGGCGTGACGCCGATGGCCGAACGCGGGGTCGACGAACTCTCCGGCGGCGAGCTCCAGCGTGTCTGGCTCGCGTCCTGCCTCGCGCAGCAGACGTCGGTGCTGCTGCTCGACGAGCCCACCAACCATCTCGACCTGCGCTACCAGGTCGAGATCCTCGACGTCGTCCGCGATCTGGCCAACGAAGGCGTCGCGGTCGGTGTGGTGCTGCACGATCTCGACCACGCGGCGATCATCGCCGACGAGGTCGTGCTGCTGAGCGAGGGAACCATCGTGGCCACGGGTGACATCGGGCAGGTGCTCTCCACCGAGCACCTTTCCCAGGCCTACGGCGTCACCGTCCACGTCGCGAACGACCCGGTGACGGGCGCGATCCACTGCAGGCCACTCGGGCGGCATTCGCCCAGGCCCGCCTGAGAAAACCAGGAAGAACCATGCGTTTGCTGACCCCTGCCGTCCTCGTCGCGACGGCGGCGTTGCTGCTGTCCGCCTGCGGCACCACCGAGACCCCCACGGCCGCGCCCAGCGAATCCGCCGCCGCGACCGGGCCGGTCACGGTGACCGACGCGCGCGGCAAGGCCGTCACCCTCAAGGCCCCCGCCAAGCGCGTCGTCGCGCTCGAGTGGGGCGAGGCCGAGATGGTCGCTTCGCTCGGTGTCATGCCGGTCGGCGCGGCGGACGTCGCGGGCTACAACGTCTGGGACAAGGCCGTTCCGCTGACCGCCGAGGTCAAGGACGTCGGCAAGCGCAACGAGCCCAGCGTCGACGCGATCGTCGGGCTGAACCCCGACGTCGTCATCATCGCCGAGGAGCGCGACTCGCCCCTGGTGCCGCAGATCGAGAAGTACGTCCCGGTCGTGGTCACCAAGACCAGTGACGCGAGCCGCAACTTCGACCGCCTGCGCGAGGACTTCAAGCTGATCGCCAAGACGGTCGGCAAAGAGGCCGAGGCGGACAAGCAACTGTCCGAAATGGACGCCAAGCTCGCCGAGGGCAAGAAGGCCGTCGAGGCCAAGGGCGCCGCGGGCATCCCGTTCCTGATGGCCGACGCCTACCTCGAAGGCAGCACCGTCAGCATCCGCCCGTTCGGCAAGGGTTCGCTGGTCTCCGACACCGCCGAGGCCGTCGGCGCGAAGAACGTCTGGACCGGCCAGGTCGACCCGCAGTGGGGTCTCGGCCAGACCGACGTCGAGGGCCTGACCGCGATCACCGACCCGAAGACCGTGCTGTTCTACAGCGCGTCCGAAGAGGACGTCTTCACCACCGGGCTCGCGCAGAACGCCGTCTACCAGCGGCTGCCGTTCGTGGTGTCGAAGAAGATCCACAAACTGGAGTCCGGAACGTGGACCTTCGGCGGCCCGAAGTCGATCATCTTCACCGCCGACCAGATCGTGAAGGCTCTCACCGCCTGATGCTCAAAGAAGTCCGAGGTACTTCT
Source organism: Amycolatopsis sp. lyj-84 (assembly GCF_046549075.1). NCBI lineage: Bacteria > Bacillati > Actinomycetota > Actinomycetes > Pseudonocardiales > Pseudonocardiaceae > Amycolatopsis > Amycolatopsis sp. lyj-84. Next base: position 175,976 of record NZ_JAJPWO010000018.1, on the reverse strand, counting down.
TCCCGCCGAGGGCTCAGGAAAACCGCACGTGCGCCGCAAGCCATTCGCACGGTGGTGGTGTCGGCGGGGCTGGTCGCGCTGATCGTCGTTCTCGCCGGCATCCACCTGACCCAGGGCACCTCGACGTCCGGCCCGCTGGACGTGGTGAAGGCGATCTTCGGCCACGGTGACGCGCAAACCCTCGCGGTACTGGAGGGTTCGCGCGTCCCCCGGCTGCTCGCCGCGCTGCTGCTCGGCGTCGCACTCGGTGTCGCGGGCGCGGGAATGCAGTCCGTGGCGCGGAACCCGCTCGCCTCACCCGACACGCTCGCGGTCAACGCGGGCGCGCACTTCGCCGTGGTGGCCATTTCCGCGTTCGGTCTCTCGCTGCCGCTCGTGCCGGTCGGCGGGGCGGCGTTCGCGGGCGGGCTCGCCGCGGCCGTCATCGTGCTCGGCCTGGCGGGCGGCGGTTCGGCGAGTCCGCGGCTGGTGCTCGTCGGCTCGGCGGTACTGCTGGCGCTGCAGTCGGTGACCATCCTGCTGCTGCTCTTGTTCGAGCAGGAGACCTCGGGCCTGTTCGCCTGGGGCAGCGGCTCCCTGACGGTGTCCGATCTGCGGGCGACCGGCCAGATGACGCCGATCGTGGTGATCGCCGTCGTGGCGCTGATCGCGATGGGCCGCAAGCTCGACGTCCTCGCCCTCGGCGACGACAACGCGACCGTGCTCGGTCTCCGGGTCCGCCGGACGCGGATCGGCGCGATCGTGCTGACCGTCGCGCTGACCGCGGCGGCGGTGACCGTCGCCGGACCGGTCGGGTTCGTCGGGCTGAGCGCGCCGGTGATCACGAAGCTGCTGCTGCCGATCGCTAAACATCGTGTGCTGCTGCCGGTGTCCGGGCTGGTCGGCGTGGTGACGGTGCTCGGCGCCGACGTCGTCCTGCGGGCGATCATGGGCTCGGCCGCCGCCGTGCGGGTGCCGACCGGGGTGGTGACCACGATCATCGGCGCCGTCGTGATGGTGTGGCTGGCCCGGCGCGGCCGGGGCAGTGGCTCGCGCCGTCCGGCTCCGGCGGGACGCGTCGGGGTCGCCGGCTCGACCCGGCGGCTCGTGCTGATCTCCGCCGTGCTGGTGGCGCTGCTCGCCGTGATCCCCGTGGCGGGCATGATGTTCGGCGACCGGGTGGTGCTGCTCGGCGACCTGATGAACTGGGTCACCGGCAACACCGGGACCGCGCTCACCTTCGTGCTGGACCAACGGCTTCCGCGCGTCCTCGCCGCACTGCTCGCCGGTGCCGCGCTGGCGGTGTCCGGCTGCGGGATCCAGTCGGTCAGCCGCAACCCGCTCGCCGAACCCGGACTGCTCGGCATCACCGCGGGCGCCGGGCTCGGCGCGATCACGCTGATCACCGTCGTCCCGGTGGCGGGCGCCTGGGCGATCGCGGGTGCCGCGGGCGCCGGTGCCACCGTGGTGTTCCTGCTGGTCTACGGGCTGGCCTGGCGGTCGGGGCTGGATTCGGACCGGCTGGTGATCATCGGCATCGCGGTCTGGTCGGCCGGGATGGCGCTGATCACGCTGCTGATCGTGGTGTCCGACCCGTGGAACTCGGCCAAGGCGCTGACCTGGCTTTCCGGGTCGACCTACGGCCGCACGCTGGAGCAGGTCGCGCCGGTGGCGCTGGCCCTGATCGCGCTGACTCCGTTGCTGTGGCTCAAGCACCGCGAACTGGACCTGCACGCCCTCGACGAGGACACGCCTCGGGTGCTCGGGATGCGCATCGAGCGGTCGCGGCTGGTGATCCTGGGGGCTTCCGGGATCCTGGCGGCCACCGCGGTGTCCGCGATCGGCGTGGTCGTCTTCGTCGGGCTGGTCGCGCCGCATCTGGCGCGGTCGCTGGTCGGCGGGCGGCACGGCCGGATCGTCCCGGTGGCGGCGGCGCTCGGGGCGCTGCTGGTGAGCGTCGCGGACACCCTCGGGCGGACGGTCATCGCACCCGCCCAGATCCCCGCCGGTCTGGTCATCGCGATGGTCGGGACGCCGTACTTCATCCTGGTGCTCTGGCGGACCCGGCCCTGACGAGAGCTGAAGGGGCCCTTCACCGCATCGCATGCGGTGAAGGGCCCCTTCGTCGCGTCTTATCCGGGGAAAGGCCCCTTCAGCTCCGGCTACAGGGTCTTTTCGAGGCGGCTCGCGAGGAGCTTGGTGAAGCGGGCCGGGTCGCCCAGTTCCCCGCCCTCGGCGAGCAAAGCCATGCCGTAGAGCAGTTCCGCGGTCTCCGCGAGCCCTTCGGACTCACCGTTCTCGGTGAACGACGACCGCAGCCCGGCGACCAGCGGGTGGCCCGGGTTGAGTTCCAGGATCCGCTTGATCTGCGGCATTTCCTGGCCCATCGCGCGGTACATCTTCTCCAGCGTCGGGGTGACGTCGTTCGTGTCGCCGACGATGCAGGCGGGCGACGTCGTCAGCCGCGTCGAGAGCCGGACCTCCTTGACCTGCTCCGCGAGCGAAGTCGTCAGCCAGGCCAGCAGCCCGGAGAACTCTTCCTTCTGCTCGTCGCTGGTCTCGTCGAGTTCGACCTCGCCCTTGGCGACCGACTGGAACTGCTTCTCCTCGAAGCCGGGCACCGCGTCGACCCACATCTCGTCGATCGGGTCGGTGAGCACGAGCACCTCGTACCCCTTGGCCTGGAAGGCTTCCAGATGCGGGGAGTTCTCGATGCTCTGGCGGGACTCGCCGGTCAGGTAGTAGATGTGCTCCTGGCCGTCCTTCATCCGCTCGACATACTCGCGCAGCGAAGTGAGCTTCTCCGGGTCATTCGTCGAAGCGAACGAGCAGATGTCGAGGATCGCGGTGCGGTTCTCGTGGTCGTCCAGCAGGCCTTCCTTGACGGCGCGGCCGAACTCCTTCCAGAACGTCTCGTACTTGTCCGGGTTCTCGTCGGCCATCAAGGTCTTGACCGTCGAGAGGACCTTCTTGACCAGGCGACGGCGGATCAGCTGGATCTGCCGGTCCTGCTGCAGGATCTCGCGCGAGACGTTGAGCGAGAGATCCTGCGCGTCGACGACACCCTTCACGAAGCGCAGGTACTCCGGCATCAGCGCTTCACAGTCGTCCATGATGAAGACGCGCTTCACGTACAGCTGGACGCCGCGTTTGCGCTCCCGCATGAACAGGTCGAGCGGCGCGTGCCCCGGCAGGAACAGCAGCGCCTGGTACTCGAAGGTGCCCTCGGCCTGCAGCCGGATCGTCTCCAGCGGGTCGTTCCAGTCGTGCGCGACGTGCTTGTAGAACTCGTTGTACTCGTCTTCGGTGACGTCGCTGGAGGAGCGTGCCCACAGCGCCTTCATCGAGTTGACCGTGACGACCTCTTCGCCCTCGGTCATCCGGATGGGCCAGGTGATGAAGTCCGAGTACTTCTTGACGATCTGCTTGATCTTCGTGGCCGAGGTGTAGTCGAAGAGCTGGTCTTCGGTGTCCTCGGGCTTGAGGTGCAGGACGACCGACGTGCCCTGCGGCAGGTCCGGGACCGTCTCGATGGTGTACGTGCCTTCGCCCTCGGACTCCCATCGGACGCCCTCGTCCGATCCCGCGTGGCGCGTCAGCAGAGTGACCTTGTCGGCCACCATGAAGCTGGCGTAGAACCCGATGCCGAATTGACCGATCAGGTCCTGCGAGGCCGCGGAATCCTTGGTTTCCTTCAGCTTCTTCAGGAATTCGGCGGTGCCGGATTTCGCGATCGTGCCGATCAACGCGACGACGTCGTCCCGGCTCATCCCGATTCCGTTGTCCCGCACGGTGAGGGTGCGGTTTTCGGAATCGGTGTCGATCTCGATGTGGAGATCGTCGGTATCCGCCTGGAGTTCCTTGTCACGGAACGCTTCGAGGCGGAGTTTGTCCAGTGCGTCGGAGGCGTTGGACACCAGTTCGCGAAGGAAGGTGTCCTTGTTCGAGTAGATCGAGTGGATCATCAGCTGAAGCAGCTGACGTGCCTCCGACTGGAACTCGAGTGTTTCGGCAGAGGTGGTCACGCGGCGATATTACCGAGCGCGGAATCGGCTCAAGCCAGCCTCTGCCCGCCCACCTTCACCAGGCCGTCGCCGGTGGCCTGTTCGATCGTCGTGACGGCGGAGCGGCCGTCGGCGTCGACCGTGGCGATCACGTTGCCGAAATGCGGACCGGACACCTTGTCCCAGGTCAGCGGATCCGGTCCGACCCCGCCCCGGCGTGCCCAGCCGCGCGCGATCGCCGCCACCCGCCTCGACCAGGTGGCGGCGAAGGCCAGCCGGAGCGGCCGCGGCATCGCGTTGTGCACCGGGGAGCAGGTGAGCTGGTAGACGGTCGAAGTCACCGGTTCGGGGTACCGCGCTTCGGCGATGTACGCGTGGTGGACGTCGCCGGAGAGCACCGCGATGGTCGCGGGCGGATCTTCCTTCCGCCCCTCGCGGGCGATCATCGCGGAGAGCCGCTCGAACGACGCCCGGAACGCCGCCCAGTGTTCGAGGTCGGCGGCCTGCCGGATCTTCTCCGCGAGCCTGCCGCGCCACCCGGGGCGGTTGCAGGCGCGCTCGTTGAGGGATTGCAGGTGGGAGATGACCGGCGGCAGCAGCCACGGCAGCGAAGATCCGATGAGCAGGTGGTCACAGGCCTCGGCGGCGTTCTCCTCGATCCAGTCGAACTCGTCGTCGTCGACCATCGACCGGGCGCCGCCCGCCAGGATCCGGCCCGCGCGGCTGTCGATGACCAGCAGCCGCACGCCGCCGAAGTCGCGGCGGTAGCTCCAGCGCGCGCCCTTGGTGCCGTCGCGTTCGTTGTCGGCCTCGTCGGCGAACGCGACGAGCAGCTCGGCGTTGTCGCCGCCGGAGGTGATCGCCTTCTGGAAGGTCTCGTCCTCGGCGAGTTCGGCGGGGCCGAGGTTCCCGAGGTGCTGGTAGACCCAGTAGGTCATGATCGCGCCGCGCAGGCGCTCCTTCCACCACGGCTGCGCGCGCATCTGCCGCTGCCAGGTGTACGAGGTGTTCCAGTCGTCGCGGACGTCGTGGTCGTCGAAGATCATCGACGTCGGCACGGTGGAGAGCAGCCAGCGGATCGCCGGTTCGCCCCACGCCTCGAAGTAGAGGTGGGTGTACTCCTCGAAGTCCATCACCTCGGTGCCCGGCGGTTTCGAGGTGTCCCGGCGCTGCTTGAGCCACTCCTGCGTTTCGTCGGTGGTCTCGTCGGCGTAGACCTGGTCGCCGAGCATCAGCAGTGCCTGCGGCCACTCGGTTTCCTCGCCGTCCGCCATCCGGCGGGCGTACGCGGCCAGCGCGTCCGGGCCGTAGACGTCGCCGTCGTGCGGTTTGCGGCAGGAACCGAACACGAGCCGGACCCGGGACTCGTTCTCCGGCAGCGTCCGGATGACGCTGGGCGGGAACTCCGATCCCTGCTCCGGCCACACCTTCTCGCCGTCCACGCGGACTTCGTATTCGGTGCGGGTGCCGGGTTCGAGCCCGGTCAGCACCAGCAGGGCGTAGTGGTGACCGCGGATCTCGAACGTCCTCGCGGTGGTGCCGAGGACTTCGACCTCACTCGCGGTGTCGGTCTCGACCCACACCGTCGCCGATGTCTCGTCGACGTGTCTCAGCAGGGGACCCAGGAGCAAGCTCATTCCTGAAACGGTGCCACAGCCGGGCCAAGATCGTCCGCTGAGCGTCAGCCGTGCTGGTCGGGGGTGAGCTCCTCGCCGAACCGGTAGACGCCGAGGCAGTAGGAGAACCCGGACTCGCTCAGCGGATCCAGGCCTTCCCTGCGGCAGTGGTCGAGGAAGCCCTCGGCCTGCCGCCACTGTTCACCGTCGAACCAGAACACGCCACCGGCGTAGAGGATCGTCGCTCCCGTCTCCGCGTCGACGAGGTTCAGGGACTCGTAGTTCTCGGGACGATTCCGCACCAGCCTGACGAGGTCTTCGGGGACACCGCCATAGAGCGCCTCCTGCACCGAGTAGTCCTCCTCGGCAAACAGGTTCAAGTCCGACTCGTGGTCGAAGGTCAGCAACAGCGCACGCTGGTCCGGTGTGAAGTACCAGACGGCCGACTGTCCGCCACCGTCGTTCCAGGCGAACCGCTCCGCACCGTCCACCTCGACAGGCGTGATCTCGGTGATCGCGTCGATCATCGCGGCACGTCGCCGCACCTCTTGGAGGGGTGTCGCCGCGAGGGCGGCCCAAATCTTGTCGCTCACGGGCGCAGATTACCGACTGAACCGGTTCGGCCCGCCGTCCGTGTAACCGGATGAAGGCTGCCCCCTTGGAAGGAACCTGCGTTGTCGGTTTTCACGCCTCCCGCCCTGGTGGGTCTGCCGGGCGACCGGACGACCGCTCGCGAAATCGCGTCCAGCGCGGTGACCACCCTCTCCGCGGTCCTCGTGCTGTTCGCCCTGCTCGCGCCGAACGACCTCGACAGGCTGACGCCGGAGGCGTTCGTGCGGCTGCCGGTCGAGGCGCTGCTCGGGGTGGCGGTCGTGCTCATGCTGCGCGACGGGGCCCGGCGGACCGTCGCGGTGTCCGCCGGCGCGGTCCTCGGCCTGCTGACCGTCGTCAAGGCCATCGACATCGGGTTCGGGCTCGCGCTGGACCGGCGGTTCAACCCGGTGTTCGACTGGGGTGTGCTCGGCAACGGCGTCGACCTGCTCGGCACGTCGATCGGCCGGACGGGCGCGATCGCGTCCTTCGCCGGGCTGACCCTGCTGGCCGTGGCCGTGATCGTGCTGATGGCGCTGGCGACGCTGCGGCTGAGCCGGGTGGTGGCCGGACGCCGCACCGCGTCGACCCGGGTGGTCGCCGTGCTCGGCGTGGCCTGGATCGGGTGCGCGCTGTTCGGCGCGCAGCTCGCGCCAGGGCAGCCGCTCGCGTCGCGCAGCGCGGTCGCGTTCGCCTACGACGACCTCCGCCAGGTGCGGGCAGGCATCCGAGACCGGGAGTCCTTCGCCGAAGAAGTCGCCGTCGACGCCTTTCGCGACACTCCACCGTCCGGGCTGCTGAACGCGTTGCGGGGCAAGGACGTCCTGTTCACCTTCATCGAGAGCTACGGGCGGGTGGCCGTCCAGGATTCCGACATCGCGCCCAAGGTCGACGCGGTCCTCGACGCCGGGACAGCGCGGCTGCAGAACGCCGGATACGGCTCGCGCAGCGCGTTCCTGACGTCGCCGACGACGAGCGCGGGAAGCTGGCTGGCGCACTCCACGTTCCAGTCCGGGGTCTGGGTGGACAGTCAGCACCGCTACGACGACTTCGTGAAGACCGACCGGTTCACCCTCGGCGGTGCGTTCAAACGCGCGGGCTGGGAAACCGTCGGCGTCGTCCCGGCGCACACCGAGGACTGGCCCGAGGGCAAGGTCTACGGCTACGACCGCTACTACGACTCACGCGGCATCGGCTACCACGGCCCGCCGTTCTCCTACGCCACGATGCCGGACCAGTTCACGCTTTCGGCCTTCCAGCGCGCCGAACGCGCGAAGGCAGGCCACCCGCCGCTGATGGCGGAGATCGACCTCGTCACCAGTCACTGGCCGTGGACCCCGCTCCCCCGCATGGTCGGCTGGGACGCCGTCGGCGACGGCTCGATCTACCAACCCATGCCCTCACAAGGGAAAACGCCCGACGAGGTGTTCACCGACCCGGCCAAGGTGCGCGGCGCGTACGGCGACTCGATCGCCTATTCGCTGAACTCGCTCATCTCGTACGTGGAGACGTACGGCGACGACGATCTCGTCCTGGTGTTCCTGGGCGACCACCAGCCGAACCCGATCGTCGCGGGCGAGGGCGCGGATCGCGACGTCCCGATCACCGTCGTCACGCGGGACAAGGCCGTCCTCGGCAAGATCGCCGGCTGGAACTGGCAGGAAGGCCTGAACCCGGACCGGAACGCGACCGTCTGGCCGATGCACACGTTCCGGGACCGGTTCCTGACGACTTTCGCGCGCTAGCCGACGGCGTCGCGGTACCGATCGGCCAAGGTACGCAAGCAGTCGACCAATTGCGGCGGTCCTTCGACGGTGAAGGGATACCCGAGGAGTCCTAAATGGACGGCCAGGGTCTCGATGCTGTCGGCGCCGGTGTGCAGCACGCACGTCTTCGCGTCGACGGCCTCCACCGTGCCGACGGCCGGGTTGATCCGCGCGGTCACCTCGTCGGCGGGCGCGTGCACGGTGACGTCGGCCCGATGGCGCCAAGCGGCGGACGAGACGCCGCGGCGCACCCGGTCCGTGACGTCCTCGGGCAGGTCGCGCGGGGTGAACCGGGGTCCGATCGGGACGCGCGGGGTCAGCCTGTCGACGCGGTAGGTGCGCCAGTCGCCGCGGTCGAGGTCCCAGGCGACGAGGTACCAGCGGCGTCCCCAGTTGACCAGGCGGTACGGCTCGACCTTGCGGGCGGTCTCCGAGCCGTCGTGGGCCCGGTAGCCGAAACGCAGCTGCTCGTGGTCGCGGCAGGCGGCCGTCAGCACGGTGAGCGTCTTCGCCTCGACCCTCGGGCCGGGCTCGTCCCTGGGCACGGGGATCGTGTACGCCTGCAGCGCGTTGACGCGGCGCCTCAGCCGCGAAGGGAGCACCTGCTCCAGTTTCGCGAGCGCGCGCAGCGACGTCTCCTCGACGCCCGCGATGGTGCCGCCTGCCGCCGTGCGGAGTCCTATCGCGACGGCGACGGCCTCCTCGTCGTCCAGCAGCAGCGGCGGCAGTTCGGCGCCCGCGCCGAGCCGGTAGCCGCCGACGGAACCGCGGGTCGCGTTCACCGGGTAGCCGAGCCCGCGCAGCCGCTCGACGTCGTTGCGGATCGTCCGGGAGCTCACTTCGAGGCGTTCTGCCAGTTCAGTGCCGGTCCAGTCACGGGGTGTTTGCAAGAGGGAGAGCAAACGGAGCAGTCGAGCAGAAGTGTCCAACATATTTTCAGGTTGCCCTCCTATTAGGAACGGCATGTTCCTAATAGGAGCTTACCTTGGTCTCATGAACGAGAACACCGAGATCAGACCCTTCCGCATCGACGTCCCGCAGTCCGAATTGGACGATCTGGCCGACCGCCTCGCGCGGGTCCGGTGGGCGAACGAACTGCCCGCCGATCAGGTCACCGACGGGGTGCAGCGTGGACCGGTCACGCCGGGCTGGGAGTACGGCGTGCCCCTCGACTACGTACAGCGCCTGGTCGCCTACTGGCGTGACGGCTACGACTGGCGGAAGTGGGAAGCGAAGCTCAACGAGTACCCGCAGTTCACCACCGAGATCGACGGGCAGAACGTCCACTTCCTGCACGTCCGCTCGCCGGAGCCCGACGCGACGCCGCTGATCCTGACGCACGGCTGGCCGAACTCGGTCTTCGAGTACCTCGACCTGATCGACCGGCTGACGGACCCGCGTTCGCACGACGGCGATCCGGCCGACGCGTTCCACGTGGTCATCCCGTCCCTGCCCGGGTTCGGTTTCTCGGGCGCCACCCGGGAGAAGGGCTGGAACCGGTACCGCACCGCCCGCGCCTGGGCCGAGCTGATGCGGCGGCTGGGCTACGAGCGCTACGGCACCCACGGGAACGACGCCGGTTCCTTCGTCGCCCCCGAGGTCGGCCGCGTCGACGCCGAGCACGTCGTCGGGGTGCACGTCACGCAGTTGTTCTCCTTCCCCAGTGGTGACCCCGCGGAGTTCGAGGGCATGACGGAGAAGGAACTGGAGTACATGCAGTTCCTCCAGACCTTCAACGACGACATGTCCGGCTACGCGAAGCTGCAGGAGAGCGCGCCGCAGAACCTCGCGCACGCGCTCGCCGACTCGCCGACCGGGCAGCTGGCCTGGAGCGCGCAACTGCTGTCGGGGACGAGCGACGACCACGTGCTCACCAACGCCACGCTGTACTGGCTGACGAACACGGCGGCCTCGGCGGCGCGGTTCTACTACGAGGACAAGCACACCGAGCACCCGAGTGAGCCGACGACGGCGCCGACCGGGCTGGCGAGTTTCGCCTACGACTTCCGGCCGCTGCGGCGCTTCGCCGACCGCGACCACACGAACATCGTTTCGTGGCAGGAATTCGACCGCGGCGGCCACTGGGCGACCCAGGACGCGCCGGACCTGTTGCTCGGGGACATCCGGGCGTTCTTCCGCAAGCTGGCGTAGCGGCTCGTGAGTGGTAAGGGCGGTTCTAACCGTCCTTACCACTCACGAGACCCGTCAGGCTCCGGCACCGTCCAGCACCGCCAGCGTCGCGGATCTGGCCGTCCGACGAGAGCCGGCCGCACCCTGACTGTCCACAAAGGACATCTTTGGGTGGGCAGGTGTCCGATTGGTGCCTATTTGCACGCTTTGTAGGCGGGGTCGTGAGTGGTAATGCGCGTTCTAACCCTCTTTAACACTCACGACTCCCCTCAAAACCGCACATCCAGCCATCAACCGGACCTTCAGCCGTCAGAGAGTGCCCTCGTGGACACTTAAGGAACGATTGGCGCCCGCTGGCCGGTCCAGAACTGTGCCGCGAAGGCCACCTCTCAGCCTTGAAGCCAGCGAAGGGGTCCTTCATCGCAGAGGCTCGGTCACCCCACCTTTGACTTACCCCTCAATAGCCGTCTTTACCACTCACGAGGCCCGTCAGGCTCCGGCACCGTCCAGCACCGCCAGCTGCGACGCGCTCAGCTCCAGCGTGAAGGCCGGCCGGATCGCCTCGTAGTGTTCCCAGGTCCGCGGTCCGATCAGGGGCAGCACTCGCGGCGACGTCTGACGCAGCAGCCACGCCAGCGCGACCTGGTTCCCGGTCGCCCCGGTCTCCGCCGCCACCGCCTCGATCGCGGCCATCCGCGCTTCGCCGTCCGGCCCGGCGTAGGACTGCCACACGGGGTGCGCGAGCCGTCGCGCGGAGTCGTCGTAGATCCCGCGCAGGATCGACGAGTACGCGGCGAGCGCGATGTCTTCGTTGTCCCGCAGGAAATCGAGCATGTCCCCGGTGGCGAGCGACGCCGAGTCGGCCACGGGCCGCAGATATGAATGCTGCAGCTGGACGGCCACCGGCGACGCCCAGCCGTTCCGTTCCGCGAGCGCGCGGATCCGTTCCAGCCGCCAGGAGCGGACGTTGCTCCAGCCGATGTGCCGCACCTTCCCCGCGCGGACGATCTCGTCGAGCGCGGACAGCGTCTCCTCCAGCGGCGTCGCCCGGTCGTCGACGTGGATGTAGTACAGGTCGATGTGGTCGGTCCCGAGCCGCCGCAGGCTTTCGTCGACGCCGCGCCGGATCACGTCGCCGCCCGCGCCCTCGAAATGCCGTCCGATGTAGTCCCAGTCCGCGCTGCCGTCTTCGTGGTACCCCTTGCGCGCGCTGTCGGCGTCGGCGACCCCGGCCGACACCTTCGTCGCGAGGAAGACCTTGTCCCGCCTGCCTTTCAGCAGTTTCCCGAGCAGTTCCTCGCTCTCCCCGCCCGCCGCGCCGGGCACCCACCACGAGTAGCAGTTCGCGGTGTCGAGGAAGTCGCCGCCGTCGTCGAGGTACGCGTCCAGGATCCGTGCCGAGGTCCGCTCGTCGGTGGCGGTGCCCATCGTCATGCACCCGAGCGAGACCTGGCTGACTTTCCGGCCCGTCCGGCCGAGCTCCACCTTTTCCATGGTCTAGACCTTACGAAAAGATCGGTCCGGGACTACAGTCCATTGACATGACGAAATCCCAGACCAATCTGGCTTGGGACGTGCTCCTCGACCTCTCCGGACCGGGTCCCCGGCACGAGCGGCTCACCCGGGCACTCCGCACGGTGATCCGCGAAGGCGCGCTCGGCTCCGGCGCCGCGCTGCCGCCCAGCCGCACCCTCGCCGCGGATCTGGGCTTCTCCCGCTGGGTGATCACGCAGGCGTACGAGCAGCTGATCGCGGAGGGCTACCTCGCCGCGCGCACCGGCTCGGCCACCGTCGTGCGCTGGGTGGCGCCGGGGACAGAGCCCGCGAAACCCCTTCGCCGCCGGGCCGCGCCGCCGGAGATCGACCTCGCGCCCGGTCTGCCCGATCTCCGCCATTTCCCCCGGCAGCGCTGGGCGGAGGCGGTCCGCGAAGTGCTCGCGAACATGCCGCACGGCGAGTTCGGCTACCCCGTCCCGGGTGGACATCCGCATCTCCGCGCGGTGCTGGCCGACTACCTCCGCCGCTGCCGGGGCGCCGTCGTCGACGACGTGCGGATCTCGTCCGGTGTCACCGACGGGTTCGGCCGCGTGTGCCGCGCGCTGCTCGCGGCCGGGATCACCCGTGTCGCGGCCGAGGAGCCCGGCTGGCTGACGCTCCGCCGCGTCGCGACGAGGGCCGGTCTTGAAGTCGTCGGAGTCCCTGTCGACGAAGACGGCCTCCGCGTCGACGAGATCCCGCCCGGCGTGCGGGCCGTCCTCGTGACCCCGGCGCACCAGTTCCCCACCGGCACCGTCCTGTCCCCCGCCCGCCGCGCCGGGCTGCTGAACTGGGCGCGCGACGTCGACGGGCTCATCGTCGAGGACGACTACGACGCCGAGTTCCGCTACGACCGGCGCCCGGTCGGAACGGTGCAGGGCATGGACCCGGCGAGGGTCGCGCTGCTGGGGTCGGTCAGCAAGACGCTCAGTCCCGCGCTCGGTCTCGGCTGGTACGCCCTGCCTCCACAGTGGACAGAGCTGGTCGAACCCTCGCCGTCCCCGCCCGCGCTGGACCAGCTCGCGTTCGCGGCCTTCCTCGAACGCGGCTCGTACGACCGGCATCTGCGCGCGGCCCGGCGGCGCTACCGTTCCCGGCGCGACGCGCTGGTCGGCGCGCTCGGCCCGCTGCCCCTCTCCGGCGTCGCCGCGGGGCTGCACCTCGTACTGGACCTGCCGGGCGGATCCGCGGCCGAGGTGGTGCGACGAGCGGCGGTCAGCGGGCTGCGCGTCGCCGATCTCGACGACTACCGCGCGACTCCTGGCACCCCCGGGCTCGTCCTCGGCTACGGCAATCTCGCGGACGGTTCCGTCGGCACCGCCGCCCGCCTGCTGATCGAGGCCATCAGGGACTCGTGAGGCTCACTCGGCCATGCGGTGCAGCAGGAAGATCCCGTTCAGCAACGGCCTGTCGAGCCGCTGGTGGTCGGTGGCCATGTACTCGTCGAGGATGTCGAGGATGCGGTTGTCGAGTTCGGTGACCTCCTCGGGCGAGAGGTGCAGCGCGAAGCGCTCGACGACCCGCACCGAAGCCGGGCCCGCCTCGCGGAGTTCGTCCTGGAACGCCTCGATCGGCCCGAACCGGGTGTCCTCGTTTTCCTCGTTCAGGGGCCCGTCCAGCCACCAGGTCTTGCCGGCGTTGCGGTACGGCTTCTCGAGCGCGCCGCTCGCACCCGTCCGCACCGGCGCCTGCTCCAGCAGCCCGGCGTCGACCAGCTGCCGCACGTGGTGGAGCACCGTGCCGGGATCCTTGCCGAGCCGGTCGGCCAGCTCCTTGTTGGTCAGTTCCCGCTCCCCGCAGAGCCGGAGAATGCGCAACCGCACCGGGTGACCGAGCGCCTTGGCCTCGCGCGCCGTCGCCTCACGCCGCCGGTCCGCGACCCTGGCGGCGACCTGATCGTCCATGACCGCAGCGTAGCCGAGTGATGGGAGAAATACACATCGATGGAGTTTTCCCCATCGATGTGCGATCCTCGATCGGTGACCGCGCTGGGGACCGCCTACTGGCGACTGTGGAGCTCGTCGGGGCTGTCGAATCTGGCCGACGGGATCGTCAAGGTCGCGCTCGGCCTGGTGGCCGTCCAGTACACCCGGTCTCCGGCGCTCGTCGCGGGGCTGGCGACCGTGTTGTCCTTGCCGTGGCTGGTGTTCGCCCTGCACGCCGGGGTGCTCGCCGACCGCGTCGACCGCCGTCGCGCGATGCTCACCGCCAACGTGATCCGCGCGGGCCTGCTCGCCTCGCTTACGGCCGCGATCGCACTGGGCTTCGGGTCGATTTGGCTGCTCTACGTGGTCGCGCTCGGACTCGGGCTCGCCGAGACCGTCCATGACACGGCCGCTCAGGCGATCCTCCCCCAGGTCGTGGGCCGCGATCAGCTGACGCGGGCCAACAGCCGCCTCTACGCCGCCGAACTCACCGCCAACGAGTTCGCCGGGCCACCGGTGGGCGGCTTTCTCGTCGCCGCGGGCGCTTTCGCCGCGTTCGCGGCTCCCTCGGCGCTCTGGATCGTCGCGATCGTCGCGCTCTTCTTCGTCCCGGGATCGTTCCGCGCCGAGCGGACCCGCGAAACGAGCGTGCGCGAAGACCTCGTCGAAGGACTGCGTTTCCTTTGGGAGAACCGGATTCTCCGGATCCTGGCGATCATGGTCGGCGGGTTCAACTTCGCCACGAGCGCCATGATCACGATCTTCGTGCTCCACGCGGTGGGCCCGTCGTCGGCGATGGGCCTGTCGGAACAGGCCTACGGTTTCCTGCTGTCCGCCATCGCCCTCGGCAGTTTCGCGGCGTCGTTCGCGGCCGAGCGGATCGAACTCGCTCTCGGCCGCACGCGGTCCCTGGTCCTCAGCCTGCTCACCGGCGCCGCACTCGTCGGGATCCCCGCGGTGACCACGAATCCGTATGTGATCGGCGCGGTGTTCTTCCTCGGCGGGGCCGGGGTCGTGGTGTGGAACGTCGTCGTCGTGTCGCTGCGGCAGCGGATCATCCCGGACCACCTGCTGGGACGGGGCACCAGCGGCCACCGGCTCGTCGCTTGGGGCACCAAACCGCTGGGCGCGCTGGCGGCGGGACTGCTCGCGGAGGTCGTCGGGCTGCGGCCGGTGTTCGCGGGTGCGGCGGCGCTGATCCTGGCGCTGGTGCTGCTCTGCCCTCGTGAGTGGTAAGGACGGTTAGAACCGTCCTTACCACTCACGAGACCAAACGCCTCACCGCCGCGGCTCAGCCAGGCAGCACCGACTGCACGGCCTCCGGGGTCCGCGCGACCACGGTCGTGCCGTCGTCGGCGGTGATGATCGGCCGCTGGATCAGCTTCGGATGTGTCGCCAGCGCCTCGATCCACCGGTCGCGGTCGGCGGGCGTGCGCCCCCAGGTCTTCAGCCCGAGTTCCTTCGCGATCGCCTCGGCGGTGCGGGTGATGTCCCACGGTTCGAGGCCGAGTCGCTTGAGGACGGCCTTCAGTTCTTTCGCCGTCGGCGGCTCCTCGAGGTACTTCCGCACGGTGTATTCGGCCCCGGACTCGTCCAGCATCGACACCGCGGACCGGCATTTGGCGCACGCCGGGTTCACCCAGATCTCCATCCGAGACCGCCTCCCTTCAAAAAGTGCTCAGTCGATGAGCACTTTGCTTCCGATGATGGTCACAGACGTTACGACGAGAGGAACCCGGTCATGGACGAGACCACCTTCACCGCCGCCACCCCCGCCGAATGGCGTGCCTGGCTGGCCGAAAACGCCGGCACCGCGAAGGAGGTCTGGCTGATCATCCAGCACAAAGGCAACGGCGTCGCGAGCGTCCGCATCGAGGAGGCGATGGAGCAGGCACTGTGCTTCGGCTGGATCGACGGGCTCCACCGCAAGAACGACGCGACCAGTTCCCGGCTGCGGTTCACCCCGCGCGGCTCCCGGAGTTCGTGGAGCCGGGTCAACCGCGAGCGGGCCGCCCGCCTGATCGCCGACGGGCTGATGACCGCGCGGGGTCGGGCGACGATCGATCTCGCCAAGGAAAAGGGCCGCTGGCAGATGGTGCCCGACGGCGAAGGTGTCCCCGAGGATCTGCGCGTCCGGCTCGACGCCGACGAAGCCGCCGGAACCCATTTCGCGAAGTTCCCGCCGTCGTCGAAAAGGCTGATCCTGGAATGGATTCTGACGGCGAAGAAGCCGGAGACCCGGGAGCGGCGGATCGCCAGGACAGTCGAACTCGCGGCCGTGAACCTCCGCGCCAATCACCCTGTCCGGTGACTCAGAGCTCGTCCCGCCGGGCCACGAGGAGGGCGATGTCGTCCTGTGCCGGCCTCGAGCCGACGAGCGCGGCCATCACCCGCGCGCACACCACCCCGGGCAGTTCGGGGGTGATCACCCCGGCGAGCCGCTGCAGACCCACGTCGATCAGGCGATCCCGGCGCTCCACGAGACCGTCCGTGTAGAAGGCGAGCACGCCGCCGGGTGGCAGATCGATCACCGTTCTTCGCCGCGTCAGTCCCGTGACCCCGATGGGCGGGTCGACCGGGACCTCGACGAACACCGAGGGGCGGCCGGGCACCGCGAGCACCGGAGGGAGATGTCCCGCCAGCGAAATCGCCACGCTGTCCCGCGAAGCCGGTACCAGTCCGTACACGACGGTGGCCAGCGCCCCCGGCTCGAAATGGTGGACCTTCCGGTCCAGTTTGGACAGGACCTCCGCCGGATCGTCCGATTCGAGCGCGTAGGCGCGAAGCGCGCTGCGCAGCCGTCCCATGATCACGGCGGCGTTGAGGCCGTGCCCGGCGACGTCGCCCATCACGACGCCGAGGCGATCACCCGGCAGCGGGAACAGGTCGTACCAGTCACCACCGACCCCGGGTTCGGTACCCGGGACGTACCGCGCGGAGAACTTCATCCCGGCGACGGCGGGCAGCCGTCCCGGCAGCAGGCTCCGCTGGAGCGCCGCCGCGGCCGCGCGGTCGGTGGCGGAGTTGTCGATCTGCAACGCCAGCGCGAGCCTCGCGGCCACCAGCCGGAGCAGGTCGACGTCGGCCTCGGGGAATTCGCGCGGCGTCGTGGATCCGACGTGCAGCACGCCGATCAGCTCGTCCCCGGCCACCATCGGCACCCCGAGCAGGGTACGGAGCCCGCGTTCCCGCAGCAGCGCGTTGACCACGGTGGTCTCGTCGACGTGGTCGAGGATCACCGGACGCCGTTCCGCGGCCACCCGGCCCGCGAACCCCGCGCCGACGGCGATCCGGACGTCCTGGAAGACCTCTTCCTCGATGCCGGAAGCGGCGATGGCGTGCAGCTGCTGGGCTTCCGGCTCGTGCCGCAGCACCGTTGCCGTGTCGACGCCGAGCACTTCGCGCACCCGGCCGAGAATCGTGGCCATCACCCTTTCGGGATCGAGATGCCCCAGCGCGGTGTCGGTGATGGCCTCGAGCACCCGAAGCCGGTCATCGGCGGTCGAAGTCCCGGACATGCGCTGAGCCTAGCCAGTCCGACGGCGCGATGTCGTCCAGCCCGCCGCCAATCCGTCGAGGCTGTCGGCCAGTTCGGCACTCGGCGGAATCGCGTCCCTCGGGACCCGGCAGGCGAGCGCCGTGCCGAGCCCCGCCATCCGGATGACGGTGTCGATCAGCGCTTCCGGCTCCTCCGGCCAGTCGAATCCCGGCTGGGCGATCAGCAGGCTCACGCATCCGTGCATCGCCGACCAGAGGCCCATCGCGAGGACTTCCGGTTCACCACGCAGGATGCCCGCGCGCACGCAGGCGGCCGTCGCGTCGGCGAGGTGCCGGAAACAGGCGACCGCGCCGGGAGACGAGCCGCCGGACGGTCGCATCAGGAGTACGCGGTACTGCACCGGATGGTCCAGGGCGAACCGCGCGTACACCCGCGCGCACCGGCTGAGCGCGCGCATGGGATCGGCGACTTCGGCGGCGTGTTCGCGCATCCGCTGCGCGAGTTCGTCCCAGACCCCCAGACAGACGGCCTCCAGCAACGCGTCACGGCTCGGGAAGTGCGCGTAGACCGACGGTGTGGAGACGCCGGTCCGCCGCGCGACCGCGCGCAGCGTCAGCGCCTCGTCGGTCCCCGTCTCGGCGAGCAGGGCGTCGGCGGCGCGCAGGATCTCGCCCCGCAGCTTCTCCCCTTCGCCCGGCCGCGCCTTCGTCCGCTTCGCGCCCATGCCGTGATGCTGCCAGCATTGACTTGACACCGTCAACTTGACGATGTCAGCTTGAGCGTATGGCGCATTTCCAGACCGCGACCGCCCTGGTCCGCCGGGGCGACGGCCCGGTGTTCGACACCGAACTCGATCCACAGTGGACGATCGGGGCGAAGCTGCACGGCGGCTACCTGCTCGCCGTCCTCGCCAAGGCCGCCGCGGCGGTCTCCGCGCATCCGCATCTGACCGCGATCAGCGGCTCGTTCTCGGTGGCCCCGGAGCCCGGCCCCGCGGTCGTCGAGGTCGAGGTCCTGCGCGAAGGCCGCGGCCTCACCCAGCTGCGCGCGCGGCTGAGCCAGCACGGCGCGCCCTGCACCGAGGCCCTGATCACCCAGGGCGTCCTGACGGACGGCGACGCGTGGTGGTCCGGAGTGGATCCGGTCGAGATCCCGCCGGAGCAGGACTGCCTTCCCGTACCCGCCGACGGCGGCGGCGGGTTCCGCATCGGCCTGATGGACGTCGTCGAGCAGCGGCTCGACCCGGCCTCGGCCGGTTTCGCGGTGGGACAGCCGTCCCGAAAAGGCGTCATCTCGTCCTGGTTGCGGCTCGCCGACGGCACCGACTGGGATCCGGTGAGCCTGCTCGTGGCGCTCGACCCGGTACCCCCGATCTCCTACGACCTCGGCATCGCGGGCTGGGCGCCGACCGTCCAGTTCACCGCGTACCTGCGCGGGATCCCGGCGCCGGGCCCGGTCCGGGTGCGGATGCGGGCGGGCGAGATCGGCGGCGACCGCATGGACGAGGTCGCGGAACTTTGGGACGAAAAGAACCGATTGATCGGGCAAGCCACCCAAATTGCCGCCGTGCGCGTCCCCTGATCCACCCGAAAGCAGGGTCATGACGGAACTCCGGGAGTTAAGATCCGGCGTCGACGTCATTGTTCTGGGGGCAGGACCATGGAAGTGGAATCACGCCGCGCGGACGCGGGCGGCTCCGACGGGGACGGGGCCGAAATCACCCGGCTCTGCCGGACCCTGGTGCCGCTGGCGGCCGCCGGTAAGCACGCCGAGGCCGCGTCGACCTACCGGTGGGTGACCAGGGCGTCCATGGGTGCTCCGCGTCAGTACGGCGACCACGCGCTCCGGCTGGAGTTCTGCGCGCTCACCGGCAACGAGCACACCGGTTTCGATCTTCTGTCGCTTTTGGACGGTGTCGGCGACCATTCGGACGCCGTCGGCAGGCTGGAGTTCTTCGCGTCGGCCGCTTTGCTCACCCGGCGGTTGACGGAAACCGGATACGGCGAAACCCGGTTCGTTCTCAACGGCCCGTACGACGGCCTTTCCCTGCGGCTGCTGCACCGGCGGATGCGGGCGGCGGCGTTCGTCGAGGCCGAGGAACTCGACGAACGCGATCAGACCGCTTACTTCACCGCGCACGCCGAGCGGAAGATGGCCGCGAAACCGGTCGCTGAATTCGTTCCGCTCCTGCCTGCCGCACTCCCCCGGGTCCCGATCCTGCCCCCGCCGGACCTGTCGGCGGAGGAACTCGTCGTCCGGGCCGAAATCCACAATCACCGGTCCGAACCGGAGGAGGCGCGGGCCTGTCTCGCCGCGATCGGCACCGTCGGAGACGAGATCGCCCCGCGGCTGGCGGAACTGCGCGCGATCTTCTTCCAGGGCGACGACACCGAGGAACGGCTGCGCCGCGCGGCCGCCGGATTCCGGCGGCACGGCGACGAAATCCGGTTCCTGCTCAACCAATGCTGGCTCGGCCTGTGGCTCGTCTTCGACGATCAGGCGGAGACCGGGGTCGCGTTGACGACGGTCGCCGCGGCGCGATTGCGCGCCGGCACCGACGATCGCGCCGCCTGCTGGGGCGAATACTGGCTGGCACACGTGCTTTCCGGGCAAGGACGCACTCCCGAGGCGTACGAGGCCTTGCGGCGTGGCGCCGAACGGGCCCGTGAAGCGGGCGATCCCTTGCTCCACGGCACTCTTCTGTGCCTGGAGGCGTCGCTGCGGAACGGCGACGGCGAGGATCCGGCGACCACCTTGGAACTCGCGCAGGCGGCAACGGACGCCTTCATCGTCGGCAACGTCGGCGAGAAGGCCGTCGAAGCCGTCGAACAGGTCCGGATCGCCTACGAACGAGCAGGATCGCTCGACGAGTTGGACGTCTTCGTGGAGCACCTGCTGGTGACGCTGCCCGTCGGCGGCCCGGAACGGTTGCGCGGGCACCTCCGTCAGCTGCGGGCGTTGTCCCTGATCGGCACCGGCCGATTCGCGGAAGCCGTCGACGACGCCTACGCGTCTCTCGGTGTCGCCGCGTCGAAAGGCAAGGACAACGCGGAACATTGGTACGTCCTCGTCACCGCACTGCACGGCGCCGGCCGCTACGACGAAGTCCTCGACGTCGCACCCCACGCCATCGACCTGCTCACCGGACTGCCGGACTGGGGCCACCGCTGCCGGTGGATGTACGCCGACACCTACCGCGCGCTCGGCGAGTCTTCGCGCGCCTTCAACGAATACGCCGTCCTCGCCGAAATCCTGGAGGAGTCGGGCGACACCGGGCACTCGTACATCTCGGTGAGTATGGCCGCCGCCGAACAACTGGACCTGCTCGGTTACGGCGCGAACGCCGCCGACTTCTACGCGCGGGCGGCCGACGCGGCGCTGGCGATCGGCGGCGGATACGTGGCCGCCACCTGCCGGAACGCCGCGACGCTTTCCCGGCTGCGGTCCGGCGACCTGGACGCGGCGCTGACCGCGCTCGACGCCGCGGAAACCGCCGTGCACGCCGTGGAAACCGAAACCGCGCCCGCCAGGGACCATCTCATCGCCCAGCTCGATCACGTCGCGGCCCACGTGCTCAGCGCCGCGGGCCGGATCCGCGAAGCCGCCCGGCGCGCGCTCCGCGCCGCCGAAACCTTCCACCGGATAGGCGAAGCCGAGTCCGCCCGCGACGTCGACCTGCTGCTCGAACAGATACTTCTCGGCGAACAAAAGTGACGAAGTGTCCTGCTCTGTCAGTGACACGCTCACCATTCGCCGCTTGGGACTCCTGCCGGTCTAGACATGACCAGAAGATTCCTGAGACTCGTGGCAGGCGCCGGTCCCGGCCTGAGTCGCGTTTAGTCCTCTAGATGCTGTTCGGGTTAGCGCGTGAAGGCCCCACCGGCGACGTCTCCCAGACGCTGGCACCGGGGCGATCACAGGTCCGTGAAGGCCTCCTTCCCTACGCTCAAGGTAAGGAAGGAGACCTTCACGGACACCGGAACAGCAACTCTGGCCCCGTCAGTCGGAACGGCAGCGCGTGAAGGTCCCCTTCACGTACTTCAGGCGACCTTGCCAGCCCTCGCGACCCGGAGAAAAATGCCCGTCATGCCCGACGCAGCCAGCGGTACCCGAAGCCTGTCCCTCGGCTCGATCGCGCTGTGGATCGTGCGCGTCGCGCTGGCGGCCGAGTTCCTCTACAGCGGTTACCTGCTGTTCGCCGGCGGCCACACCGAACAGACCTTCGCCGAGATCGGGCTCGGGCAGTGGCTCCGGTACGTCACCGGCGTCCTGGAGGCCGGCGGAGCGATCGGCCTGCTCGTCCCCCGCCTCGGCGGGCCCGCGGCGCTGCTGCTGGCGGGCGTCATGGTGGGCGCGAGTGTCACCGAGCTGTTCATCCTCACCAACGGCGGCCCGGTCCTCCCCCTGATCCTGCTGATCGTCTCCGCGACCCTGGCGTGGTTCCTGCAGGATCAGACCCGCGCGCTCCTCGGAATCGAGCCTCCCGCAGACGACGAGGACCACCACTAGGCGAACGCCAGGCCACCGTCCTCCGAACGGCGCAACGGC
Source organism: Amycolatopsis sp. lyj-84 (assembly GCF_046549075.1). Taxonomy (NCBI): domain Bacteria; kingdom Bacillati; phylum Actinomycetota; class Actinomycetes; order Pseudonocardiales; family Pseudonocardiaceae; genus Amycolatopsis; species Amycolatopsis sp. lyj-84. Next base: position 154,382 of record NZ_JAJPWO010000018.1, on the reverse strand, counting down.
CTCCCGCCGAATGCACCGATCACCGGAACAGTCAACGAAAAACCGCATGTCAGCGCGCCTCGCGAGCGCTTGTCGACAGCGCCGAAAACCGATCATCAGCGTGATCACGCGCTCACTCAAGGTGAAAGATTGCGGCTCGTTTACAACGAACCGGCCACCTGCTTGACAGTCGGAGTGGTACGTACCACGCTGCCCGCATTGGTCTACACCATTTTGTGGGAGCCCGGCACAGTGGCCGGGCATCGAAAGGACGGCACGAGTGAAGCGCTGGCTCAAGATGACTGCGGGCGCCGCGGCCATCACCCTCGCGACGGCGGGCTGCGCCGGTTCCGGCAGTGGCGACAGCACGAATTCGAGCGCTCCGGCCTCGAACGGCTCGCTCACGGTCTGGCTCATGACCGGGACCGCCCCGGAAGCACTGACGAACTCGCTCCACAAGGAATTCGAAGACGCGCACCCCGGCGTCAAGGTCAAGTACGAGATCCAGCAGTGGAACGGCATCCAGCAGAAGCTGACCACCGCGCTGGCCAGTGACAACCCGCCGGACGTGATCGAGCTGGGCAACACCCAGACCCCCGCGTTCGCGAACCAGGGCGTGCTCGCCGACCTCACCTCGAGCGTGGGCGACTTCAACGGCGCGCAGTGGCTCCAGGGCCTCAAGGCTTCGGGCGAGTTCGACGGCAAGACCTACGGTGTCCCGTTCTACGCGGCCAACCGTGAGGTCATCTACCGCAAGGACATGTTCGAGCAGGCTGGCATCACCGCGACGCCCAAGACCCGCGCGGAGTGGCTCGACGCGATCACCAAGCTCAAGGCCAAGTTCGGCAGCGACCCCGAGTTCCAGGCCCTCTACCAGCCGGGCCAGAACTGGTACGAGCTGCTGTCGTTCATCTGGGACGAGGGCGGCGACATCGCCCAGGCCAACGGGAAGTCCTTCAAGGCGACCCTGGACTCCCCGCAGGCCAAGGCCGGGCTCGAGTTCTACAAGCAGCTCACCGACGCTTCGGGCACCAAGGCGCCGAAGGACGCCGACGAGGCCACCCCGCAGCAGGCCGGTATCTACGGCGCTGGCAAGGTCGCGATGATGATCGGTGTCCCGGGTGAGGCCGACACCGCGGCGAAGACCGACAAGTCCATCAAGGAGAAGTCGGGCGCCTTCCCGATCCCCGGCAAGGCCGCCGACAAGTCGGCCCCGGTCTTCCTCGGCGGTTCGAACCTGGTCATCCCGGCCAACAGCAAGAACTCGGCCGCGGCCAAGGACTACGTCAAGCTGTTCTCCACCCCGAAGTACCAGACCGAGCTGGCCAAGGCCGGTTACGTCCCCGGTACCTCGACCGACGTGTCCGCGCTCGACGCGAACCCGCTCACCAAGGTCATGGCCGAGGCGTCCAAGAACGGCCGCGCCGTGCCGACCAGCCCCAAGTGGGGTGACGTCGAATCCGGTCAGAACCCGATCAAGGACATGCTGACCGCGTACCTGACCGGAACCAAATCGCTCGACCAGGCGACCGCCGACGCCAACGCAGCGCTCGACAAGCTCATCGGCGGATGACCACGACCAAAGATGTGACGACGCCGGCGGGGGCAACTCCGCCGGCTTCGCCGCGCATCAAGCCCCCGAAATCGAACCGGCGCCTCCGCCTCGGCGAGCGGACGGCGCCGTACCTGCTGATCCTTCCCGCGTTGATCGCGATCCTGGTCCTGCTGGGGTGGCCGACACTGCAGCTGATCGGGATCAGTTTCCGCAAGCTCGACCTCCGTGAGCTGGTCTCCGGAGAGATGGTCTGGGTCGGATTCGAGAACTTCTCCGAAATCCTGTCCGACTCCGAATTCTGGGAGATCACCGTCCGCACGCTGGTGTTCACCGCCGCGGTCGTGATCACCACCCTGCTGCTCGCGCTGTTCATGGCGCTGCTGATGCGGCATCTCAACCCGGTGGTCCGGGTGATCCTGCAGGTCGCGCTGATCCTCGCGTGGGCGACCCCGGTGCTCGCGACGACCACGATCTTCCAGTGGATCTTCGACCAGCAGTACGGGATCCTGAACAAGACGCTCGCGAAACTCGGCTTCGAGGGATTCATCGGGCATTCCTGGTTCGCCACCGGACCGAGCACGCTGACCGTGATCGGCCTGCTGGTCATCTGGCAGGCCGTGCCGTTCGTGGCGTTCACGCTCTACGCCGGGCTCCTCGGCGTCCCCAAGGAGCAGTACGAGGCCGCGGGCATCGACGGTGCGAACGGCTGGCAGGCGTTCTGGGCGGTCAGCTGGCCGGCGATCCGGCCGATCCTGACCATGGTCACGTTCCTGTCGGTCCTGTGGGACTTCAAGTTGTTCGCCCAGGTGTGGGCGATCCGCCAGGGCGGACCGGACGGCTCCAGCACGACGCTGCCGGTCTACATGTACCTCAAGGGCCTCGCGGGCAACCACTTCGGCCTGGCGGCGACCGCCGCCCTGCTGATGATGCTCGTGCTGATCCTGCTCACCGCCCGGTACGTCCAGCTGCTGGTGCGCACGAAGGAGGCCGACCTGTCATGAAGAAGTCCCTCGCACAGCGGATCGGCCTCGGCACTTTCGGCGTGATCGTGGCCTTCCTGTTCGTCTTCCCGACGTACTGGATGGTCACGTCCGCGCTGAAGACGCCAGGCGAAGTCCTATCGCCGAATTACGACCTGATCCCGCTCTCGGTGACGTTCGACAACTTCGTCACGGCGCTGACGAAGCCCGGATTCACCACCTATCTCGCCAACAGCCTGATCGTCACGATCGGCGCGGTGCTGTGCTCGCTCGTCGCGGGCGTGCTCGCCGCGGTTCCCCTGTCCCGGATGCGATTCCGCGGGCGCAAGGGGTTCCTGATGCTGGTGCTGATCGCCCAGCTCGCGCCGTTCGAGGCTTTGCTGATCCCGATGTACCTGCTGATGCGGGACGCCGGGCTGCTCAACCAGCTGCCTTCGCTGCTGCTGGTGTACTTCGCCGCGACGCTGCCCTTCACGTGCTGGATGCTGTACGGCTTCGTCAACGGCATCCCGTACGACCTCGAAGAGGCCGCGATGATCGACGGCTGCAGCCGGGCGGGCGCGTTCCGCCGGGTGACGCTGCCGCTGCTCGCGCCGGGACTGGTGACCACGTCGGTGTTCAGCTTCATCACCGCGTGGAACGAGTTCCTGTTCGCGTTCGTGTTCATGCGCGACCAGAACAAGCAGACGCTGCCGGTGTGGCTTTCGTCGTTCCGGACGGCGTTTTCCGTGGACTGGGGCGGGATCATGGCGGCGTCGGTCATCTACGCCGTACCCGCGCTGGTGTTCTTCATCCTGGTTCAGCGCAAACTCGTGTCCAACCTGACCGCAGGCGCAGTGAAGGGATAATCCTTGTCTTCACCGGAAAAGCTCGCCGGCTCCGTTCTCGTATCGGGCTTCGACGGCACCACCGCACCGGATTGGCTGCGGCGCAAGGTGGCCGACGGCCTCGGCGGCGCGATCCTGTTCGGCCGCAACGTGGTCGACGACGAGCAGGTGGCCGCGCTCAGCGCGCAGCTGCGGGCGGAGCGGCCCGACGTGCTCATCGGCATCGACGAAGAGGGCGGTGACGTCACGCGGCTCGACGTCGCCACCGGCTCGTTCGTCCCGGGACCACTCGCACTCGGCGCCGCGGACGACGTCGAGCTGACGACCTCGGTCGCGGCGGCGCTCGGCGAGCGGCTGGCCGCGTGCGGGGTCACGATCAACTTCGCCCCGTGCGCGGACCTGACCCTGGCGGCGGAAGATCCCTCCATCGGAGTCCGCGCGTTCGGTTCGGATCCGGTGAAGGCGTCGCCGCATGTCGCGGCGTACATCACCGGTCTGCAGAAGTACGGCGTGGCCGCGTCGGCGAAGCACTTCCCCGGGCACGGGGCGGCGACCGACGATTCGCACCACTCGCTGCCGGTCCTGCCCAGGACCGAGGCGGAACTGCACGAGATCGAACTCGTCCCGTTCAAGGCGGCGATCGCGGCCGGGGTGCGCGCGGTGATGACCGGGCACCTCGTCGTGCCCGCGTGGGGCGATTTGCCCGCGACGCTCAACCCGAAGGCGCTCACCGACGTCCTGCGCGGCGAACTCGGCTTCACCGGCGCGGTGATCACCGACGCGCTCGACATGGGTGCCATCGCGGGCGAACTCGGCAAGACCGAGGGTGTCGGCCGGGCGTCGGTGCGGGCACTGATCGCCGGTGCCGACGCGCTCTGCCTCGGCGGTGTCTCGTTCGAAGAGGACGAACTGAACCGGATCGCGGCGGTCATCGCGGCCGCGGTCGAATCCGGTGAGCTGCCGCTGGAGCGGCTTGTGGAGGCGTCGGAGCGGGTCGCCGCGCTCGGCACTCCCCCGGTGTCGACGCCGATCTCGCCGGTCGACCACCGGCTCGGCCTGGAGGCGGCGCGCAAGGCGCTGCGGATCCAGGGCTCGCCGAAGCTGGACGGGCCGCCGCTGGTGATCGACATCGAGACCGAGCCGATCATCGCCGCGGGACCGATGCCGTGGGGGCTCGGGGCGCATCTGACCGAACTCGTGCCGGGCACCCGCGCGCTCAAGGTCACCTCGGACGAGATCGCGACCGCGATCGACGCCGTCCACGGCGCGCGCGACATCGTCGTGGTGACCCGTGAGGCGCACCGGCACCCCGAGGTCCGCGAGTTCCTCGGCTGGCTTCGTGAGGCAGGCGTGGACTACATCCGGGTCGAGACCGGCGCTCCCGGCCCCGGCACCGAAGGTCCGCGGATCGACACGTTCAGTGGGTCCTACGTCAGCCTCCGCGCCGCCGCGGAGTACCTGGCCTGACCCTCTCTCGCGTTTCGTCCTCTGGTTGCGGTACTTGCACGTGCAACTACCGCAGCCAGAGGACGAATTGCGTTGGGGGCACAGCGTTCAGAGCGCCTTCACGACGGCGACCATGTCCTCCGCGCCGAACCCGAGCCGCTCGGTCTCGGCGTAGAGGGCACGGGACGCGTCGAGCAGCGGCAGGGTGAGTCCCGCTCGCCCTGCCGCCGCCGCGATCAGCTCGACGTTGGCCAGGACGTTCGCGATCGACGCCTGCGGCGTGAAGTCCTCTTCGGTCAGTTTGGGCGCCTTGACCCGCAGGATCGGGCTGGCCAGCTGCCCCGCGCCGAGGACGTCGGTGAGCAGGCCGAGGTCGAGCCCGTGTGCCCGGGCGAAGTGGACGGTCTCGGCCAGCCCGGTCACGACCGCGGTCAGCTGGACGTTGACCGCCAGCTTCATCAGGAGCCCGTTCGGCACCGGCCCGCAGTCCACGGCCTCCCGGCACAAGGGCCCGAGCAGCGACCGGATCTCCCCGATCGCGCCCGGGTCACCCGCGAGCATGGCGACCAGCTCACCCGCCTCGGCCGGAACCCTCGAGCCGGAAACCGGCGCCTCCACGTACTTCGCCCCGGCCGCGAGGAGCTCGGCCTCGATCCCGCGGGAGTGCTCCGGCGCCGTCGTTCCCATGTGGACGATCGTGCGGCCGGCGAGCGCGGGCCGTCCGCGGTCGAGCACGGCATCGACGGCCGCCGCGTCCTTCAGCATCAGGAACACGACCTCGCACCGCGTGAAGAGCTCCGCCGCGTCCTCGGCGACCTCGGCACCCGCGGTCACCAGTTCGGAGGTCTTGCCGGGGGTGCGATTCCAGACGAGCAACGGGATTCCGGCCCGCGCCAGGTTCAGTGCCATCGGCCCGCCCATGCTGCCCAGCCCGGCGAAGCCGACTCGTGAGATACCCATGGACCCACTGTGCCGCAGGGTCGCGAACCGGTGTGGACGATGAGATGTTCCTGCCGGAAATCGCGAGGAATGCCCCTCGTGAGCGGTAAGGACGGTTCTAACCGTCCTTACCACTCACGAGGCTTTAGAACGGGTGCACCATCCACACGTTCGCTTCCACGTAGACCCCGCAGTCCCGCTCGACGTTCGCGTGCACCGGCGCGATCCCGCCGGGGATCACGTTGTCGCCGTCGGCGAGTTTGACGCCTGTCCAGTCATGCCAGTCGGCGATCGAGCCCGAGATGGTCACGGCGAACGGGCAGACCTTGATCATCCGCGCGCCGAGCCGTTCGTGGGTGCGCAGCCAGCGGTCGGCGAACAGACCGTCCTCACGGCGCCGGACGGCGTACTCCTCCATCGGCACGTCCGGCTCGTCCTCCTTGCCGATCGGGCGCACCGAGACGATCAGCCGCTTCAACCCCGTCTCGGCCGCACGAGCCTTGAGCGCCTTCAGCATCGGCGTGGACAGGCCCGTCCCGCGCATTTTCGGTGCCACGACGACTTCGAGCGCGCACAGCGTGTCCGGCTCGCGGCCGTCCATGAGGTCCTGCGCGGCCCACTGGATCGCCTCGTCCCAGCCGTGTTCCGGCAGTTCCCGGCGATCCTCGGCGGGATAGGTCAGCGGAACCGACAGCGCCCGCGCGATCGGCACGCCGTCGTCGTCCAACGCGATCAGGAAGTAGCGGGCCCAGTGCCGCAGGAACCGTTCCGGGGTGATCATCTTGCCGCTGAAACCCCGGTAGATGAACTCACCCCCGACATCGCCGAGATTCAGTGCGGGGTCGAGGAGATCGGGACGGGACGCAAGATCGACGATTCGCATGCCGCCCAGTCAAGCGAGCCGATGATCGTCGGCGATAGCTGCTTCCGGGCGATGATCAAGCCAGCTGACGCGGCGCGGCCTGCAATCGGGAAAGAACGTCGGTGAGCCTGCCCGCGGCGACGTCCCATTCCTCGAGGACGCTGCTCCGCGCGAGCGCCGACGTCCGCAGGGAATGCCGGAGTTCGGCGTCGAGCGACCAGCGTGCCAACGCCGTCGCGAGCGCGGACGGATTGTTCGGCGGCACCAGCATGCCGGGGACCCCGCCGCCGGGCGCCATGCCGAGCGCGTCGTGCGTGCCGGCGGTTTCGGTGGCCACCACGGGGATCCCGCGCGCGAGCGCCTCGGCGACGACCAGCCCGGACGTGCCGCCCCGCGACGGGAGGACGAGCAGATCCGCGCCGTCGTAGACCAGGTCGAGGTCGTCCGGTGGCCGGATGAGGCTGATCCGGGAACCGAGCCCGAGCCGTTCGACCGTCCAGCGCAGTTCGTCGACGTAGGTGGGATCGTGGTGCGTCGCCCCGGCGAACACGCATTTGAACGCCAGTTCGTCGACCATCGAGAGCGCCTGGATCAGCACGTCCTGGCCGTGGCGCGCGGTCATCGGCGCGAGACAGAGCAGCCGGGAGACGCCGTCGGCGCCGGCGGCGAGCGGCGCCGCGTCCGTGCCGGGTGTCGCGACGTAGACCCGGGTGGGGTCGAGGTCGTGCCGGTCGATCAGCTGCCGCGCGAGCCACGGCCCGGTGGCGACGACCATTCCCGCGAGCCGCAGGGTCTCCCGTTCGCACGCGTCGAGTTCACCGGCCTGCGCCGGGTCGAGCGCGGGATCGTCGGCGAGCGGCTGATGCACCAGGACGGCCAGCCGCAGCCGCCGGGCGTGCGGGATCACGATCTCCGGGACCCCGCAGGCGACCGCGCCGTCGATCAGGACGACGGTGTCGTCGGGCAGCGCGGTGAGCGAGCGCGCCAATCTCGACCGGGCGAGTGGCCCCGGCATCGGCCAGTCGCCCGCGATCGGCAGTTCCAGCAACGGGAGGCCGGTGGCCGGGAGGTTCTGGCACATCCGCCGGTCGTACTCGCCGCTGGTCTCCCCGGCTTCCCCCGGCAGGACGAAGACGACCGGTTCGGTCACGCGGACATTCGAGGTGAACACGGTTACCTCCAGGTGCGGGCGCCTTATAAGGGGACACGGACGCGGAGCCTGGACGGTTCACATCTGGAGGCAGAAATTTCAGCCGCGCACGCGGGCGATCGCGGCGACGATCTCGTCACGCAGTCCGGCCCCGACCGCGATGGTGGCCGCCGAGCGCACCGTGTGGTCGCCGCCGTCGGTGTCGACGACCACTCCCCCGGCCTCGCGCACCAGCAGGACACCCGCCATCGTGTCCCACGGTTTGTTGGCGAGGATGACGCTCGCGTCGAGTTTGCCGTGCGCGACCCAGGCCAGGTCGATCGCCGCGGAGCCGAGGAACCGGACCCGCTGGACGCGGCCGCCGAGTTCGGCCAGCAACGCCATCCGGACGCGGTTCTTGACCTCGGCGCCCTCGCCGACAGCGAAGTCTCCGATCGAGACGATCGCGTCGGACAGCTTCGTCGCCTTCGAGGCTTCGAGACGTTCTTCGCCCGCGTACGCGCCCTGGCCCTCCACAGCGGTGTAGGTGACATCGAGGAACGGCAGGGAGATGGCCGCGACCGTGCTCTTGAGACCGTCGACGAGACCGAGCGAAACACCGCACAGCGGGATGCCGCGCGCGAAGTTGGCCGTGCCGTCGACAGGATCGAGCGCCCACCACAGGTTCTCGTCGCCCTGGTGCCCGCGTTCCTCGCCGAGGATGCCGATCTCCGGGGTCTCGCGCGCCAGGAACCCGCGCACGGCGTCCTCGACGGCGAGGTCGACGTCGGTCACCATGTCGCGATCACCCTTGGCGGCAACGGAAAACGACGTCATCGAGCGGATGATCCCGGTCGCCTTGGCGACGGCCTCGCGGGCGACGGACAACAATGCGGCGTGGTCGGTCATCTGGGTACCGTAGCCCGGTGAATCTGTTCCCGACGACCACGACGGCCGACGAACGCGCCCGGGACGCCGACGTCGCGGTGCTGCCCGTCGGCAGTTTCGAACAGCACGGCGCGCACCTCCCGCTGGCCACCGACGCGATCATCGCGACCACCATCGCCGACGCCCTCGCCTCGGCGTACCCGGTGCTGCGCCTCCCGCCGATCACGATCGCCTGCTCGCACGAACACGCGGACTGGCCGGGAACGGTCAGCATCTCGGCCGCGACGCTGTACGCCGTGGTGAACGACGTCGCCGCCTCGCTGCGCCGTTCCGGGGTGCCGAAACTGGTGCTGGTGAACGCGCACGGCGGCAACTACGTCCTGTCCAACGTGGTCCAGGAATCGACGTCGCCGATGGCGCTCTTCCCCGGCGTCGAAGGCTGGCAGGCGGCGCACGACGCGGCCGGGCTGGAGACGTCGCTGGACAGCGACATGCACGCCGGGGAGCTGGAGACCTCCCTGTTGCTGCACGCCCACCCCGCGCTGGTCCGGCCCGGTTTCGCGGAGGCGGACCACCTGGCCGACGACCGGCGGCACCTGCTGACGACGGGGCTGCGGCCGTACTCGGAGTCCGGCGTGGTGGGACGGCCTTCGCTGGCGACGGCGGAGAAGGGACGGCTGGTGCTGGAGTCGCTCGTGCGGAGCTTCGAGGACACCCTGACCGCGCTCGCCTGACCCACCCGCGCGTGCAATGAAGGGGACTTTCATTGCAAATTTTGCAATGAAAGTCCCCTTCATTGCATCCGCCGCGGGAACAACGGAGCTTCAGGAGCCGACTGAGCCGACTGAGCCGACAGTGCCGATCGAGCCGACAGAGTCCAGATGCGGGAGGAAGTGGTGCATCCGCTCCCGTTTCGTCCGCAGGTAGCGCAGGTTCTCGTCGTTCGGCGTGACCAGCAGCGGCACCCGCTCGCTGATCCGCACCCCGTGCAGTTTCAGCTGGTCGACCTTCGTCGGGTTGTTGGACAGCAGCCGCACCGACCGCACCCCGAGGTCGGCCAGAATCTCCGCCGCCGCACGGTAGTCCCGCGCGTCCACCGGCAGCCCGAGCGCGATGTTCGCCTCGACGGTGTCGAGTCCTTCGTCCTGCAGCCGCATCGCCTTCAGTTTCGCGAGCAGGCCGATGCCGCGCCCTTCATGCCCTTGCGCGTACACGAGGACTCCGGCGCCCTCCTCGACGATCGCCCGCAGCGCGGCGGCGAGCTGGTCGCCGCATTCGCAGTGCATCGAGCCGAACACGTCGCCGGTCAGGCATTCCGAGTGGACCCGCGCCAGCGTGCCGGTGCCCTCGATGTCGCCGTGCACCAGCGCCATCTGCTCGGTGCCGTCGGCGTCGAGGTAGCCGTACGCACGGAAAACGCCGTAATGGGTCGGCAATCTGGTCTCTACGACCCTCTCCACGGTCATCGCGTTTCTCCTATCCGTACAGGTACCCCGAGGCGCGGTGCGGCGGGCGTATGAGTCTTGAAAGAGCGCGCCAGCAGTACGGCGGCGCCGGGAAGGCTCGCGACGAGCGCGAGCACGCCGTAGACGACGGCCACGGTGACGCCCTGCGCCGAACCGAGCCCGGCCGTGCCGAACAGCAGCGCGCAGACGCCTTCGCGCGGGCCCCAGCCGCCGATGTTCAGCGGCAGCCCCATCGCGAGCAGGGCGAGGATCATCAGTGGCAGCAGTTCGCCGACCGGCGCGGTGACCCCGGCCGCCCGCGCGGCGACGACGAACAGGGCGAGGTGCCCGGCGAGGGTGGCCACCGAAAGCAGGCTCACCCCTGGCCAGGTCTCCTTGGTCAGCAGGCCGAGCCGGACGTCGGCGAGGGTGACGGCGAAACCGCGGCGCCACTTCGATCCACTGTGGATCCAGTGTTTCCCCGCCGTCATCCCGGTGACGACGGCCGTGAAAGCAACGACGACGACCACGATCGCGGCGACCAGGACGACCCCGTCGATCGGCGGCGGGACCACGGAAGGCGCACTGAGCACGACGGCGACCGAAGCGCCGATCACCGCGACCTGCCCCGCCGTCCGCTCCAGCACCACCGCGCGGACCCCGCGCGGGACGTCACCGGATTCGCGGCCGTGCTGCACGGCGCGGTTGACGTCACCGAGGACTCCCGCCGGCAGGACACCGTTGAGGAACAACGCGCGGTAGTACTCGCCGACGGCGCTCCACAGCGACAGCTTCAGGCTCAGCCGCCGCGCGACCAGGCACCAGCGCCAGGCGCTGAACACCGTCGTCGCGAAGCCGATCCCGAGCGCGGCGGCGACACCGGTGGCGTCGACCTCGCGCAGCCCGTCCAGGAAGGCCCGGGTGCCCAGTTGCCAGACGAGAACGGCGAGGATGCCGAGCGCGCCGAGGATCTTCAGCCAAGGCCAAAATCGCTTCACGACGGCACCACCAGAAGATCTTCGTGCTGGATCACCGCGTTCAGCTCGCCCGCCGCGCACTGCGCGAGCCGCCACCGCAGGTAGGCGTCCCCGTCCGCCGAGAGCTCCGGCCGTTGCTCGCGGGCGGCACCGACCCAGCCGGTGAGCCATTCCGCGGTCAGCGCGGCCTGGTCCGCCCCGAGCCGCCACGGGCTCGGGGCTCGCCGCACGGTGGCGCCGAGCCGTTCGAAGACGCCGAACGCGACGTCCACCGCGTCCGGGCCGAGAAGCCACCGGCCGTTGGTCACCCGGCGCTGGTGGGCGTTGAAGGCGTCGGCGATCTCGACGTCGAACTTGTCCTTGGGCGACAGCACGACCCGGCCCGACACGCTCAACGTGAACAGGACCGCGCAATTGGCCTCGACGCACGCCTCCGCCAGCCTGCTCATCTCCTCGGCGGTGAGCAGGTCGAGCAGCGCGGACGCCGCCACGAGCGACGTCCCGGCGAGGTCCTCGGCACGCAGTTCGGTGATGTCGCGTTCTTCGGCGACGACGGTGACTTCGCTTCCGTCCAAAGCGTGCTCCGGACGGCTGGTGCGGGCCAGCGCGTGGGTGAGCAGATCGGTGTCGCGGTCGTGCAGGATCCAGCGCTGGCGGCCGGGCAGCCGCCTGGCCAGCCAGCGGCCGAGTGATCCCGTGCCGCAGCCGAGATCCCGGACGACGACCTCGTCCTGTGTCTTCAAGAAGGAACGGACCGGCTCGATCAGCTCGGTCGCGCGCGCGGCGGCGTCGGCGTCCTCCCGCAATTGCAGCCAGCTGGGGGCGTACTTGGTCATGCCGCCGTCCTTTCGTTCAGCAGCACGGCGGCGACGCCGCGGGCCGTCGCGTCCCAGCCGGTCAGCGTCTCGCGGCGAAGGCGGGCGGAGGCGCGAAGACGGTCACGCAGTTCAGGCTCGGTGAGCCAGCGGCGAAGGGCGGCGGCCAGCGCGTTGACGTCCTCGCCGGGTACGAGCATCCCGGGCACGCTGCCGTCGGGCGACCGGCCGAGCGTGTCCGGCAGCGCGTCGACGGCGGTCACGAGCACGGGAACGCCGTGCGCGAGCGCCTCGGTGACCACCATGCCGTAGGTCTCCGCACGCGAAGGCAGCACGAGAAGGTCTGCGGCCGCGTACGTCGCTTCGAGCGCTTCGCCGGACCGGGGGCCGGTGAGGGTGAACCTCTCGCCGAGAGTGTGTCGCCGCAGGCGCTCGACGTAGCGCGTCTCGCGGCGGATGGCGCCGACGCATTCGCAGATCCACGGGAGATCGGTGAGCGACTTCAGCGCGTCCGCGAGCAAGCCCTGGCCCTTGCGCGGGGTCACGTTGGCGACACAGACCAGGTGCGTCCCGTTCAGGCTTCCGGGCGAGACTTCAGCCTTGTCGACGCCGGGCGGCACCGCGTGAACGCGATGCGGGGCGAGGTCGTGGTGCTCGATCAGCCGCCGCGCCGCCCAGTCGCTCGTCGCGACCACGGCCTCGACAGCGCCGAGCGTCTCTCGCTCCAGACGGTCCAGTTCGGCGGCGAGCGACGGCGAAAGGCCCGTCTCGTCGGCCAGCGGCAGGTGCACCAGCACCGCGATCGACAGCCGTTGCGCCGCGGGCACGATCACCTCGGGCACTCCGCAGGCGACCAGCCCGTCGAGCAGGACCGCCGCACCGTCCGGTAGTTCGGCGAGCTTGCGCGCCAGGACCTTGCGCGCCTCGGTGTCGGGCCGCGGCCAGTTCCCGCGGACGGCGATCTCGCGGACCTCCACGCCCGTCGCGGCGAGGCCGTCGCACAGGCGGCGGTCGTAGACGTTGCCGCCGCTCGGCGCGCTCAGGTCGTCGATGTCGTTGGGCAGGACGACATAGAGGCCGTTCACAACACACGCTCGTAGCTCGCCCACGCGACGTGGGATTCGTGCAGCGAGACGGTGATCCCCTCGAGCCCTCGCGCCCCTTCACCGAGCGCTCCCGCGTGGACGCGGTCCGCGAGCCTGTCGGCGATGACCTTGGCGAGGAATTCGGTCGAGGTGTTGATCCCGGCGAACTCGGGCACGTCGTCGAGGTTGCGGTAGTTCAGGTCGGCGAGCACCGCCTTGAGCTCTTCGGTCGCCTTGCCGATGTCGACGACGATGTTGTCGGCGTCCAGCGCGGACCGGCGGAACGTCGCGTCCACCACGAAGGTGGCGCCGTGCAGTTTCTGCGCGGGTCCGAAGACCTCGCCGCGGAAGCTGTGGGCCACCATGACGTGGTCGCGGACGGTGATACTGAACAACGGACCTCCTCCGGTCGTGCCCTTAACGCATGTCCTCCATCTGATAGGTGACACGGAGGCAGAGCGTTCCTGGTTCATTCGCGGCCAGACGCCCCACGACGTCCGGCAGTTCCTGGAACCGGCATTCCCCGCTGACCAGCACTTCAAAGCCCGGATCGGCCAGAATTCGCAAAGCGAGAGCCAAGCGGTCGCCGTAGCTCCGGTTCGTGCGGCGAGCGGGCGAGACCATGCCGACCTGGCTGCTGCGGATCGTCAGGCGCCGTGAGTGGAAGTTCTCGCCGAGCGGGACACTGATCCGGCGGTCGCCGTACCAGCTCAGCTCGACGACCTCGCCCTCCGGCGCCAGCAGTTCCAGCGACCGCGCCAGCCCGGCCTCGCTCGCGCTGGCGTGCACGACGAGGTCGCAGTCGCCCAGCGCGTCCTCCGGTGTCGAGAACTCGACGCCCAGCGCTTCGGCGATCTTCGCGCGCCCCGGGTCGACGTCGATCAGCTGCACACGGGTCGCGGGAAAGCCCGCCAGCAGTTTCGCGACGCTGCTGCCGACCATCCCGGCGCCGACGACGGCGATCCGGTCGCCGAGTTTCGGCGACGCGTCCCAGACGGCGTTGACCGCGGTCTCGATCGTCCCGGCGAGGATCGCGCGCTCCGGCGGCACCCCGTGCGGCACCGGCGTGACCGCCGACGCCGGGACGACGTAACGGGTCTGATGTGGATAGAGACAGAAAACCACTTGCCCGGCCAGATGCTCCGGACCATGTTCGACCACGCCGACGTTGAGGTAGCCGTACTTCACGGGTCCGGGGAAGTCGCCCTCCTGGAACGGCGCGCGCATGGACTCGCGCTGGCTCGGCGGGACCTCACCGCGGAAGACGAGTGTCTCGGTACCCCGGCTCACGCCGGTGTACAGGGTGCGGACCAGCACCTCGCCGTCCCCGACCGGAGGGAGCGTGACCGGCAGGAGCTCGCCGTCACCGGAACCACTGAACCAGAAGGCGCGTTCCATCGTGTCCTCTCATGTCGGACCCTGGAGACGGGGTCGCCGTCACCATAACGAGGAGGCCTCGTGATCAACCCCGGAGTTTTCCTGGGGGTCCTCGTCCAGCTGGCACTGTTGGGAACGCTGGACGCCGTCACCGGACTGGGCCCGCCGGGCTGGATCGCCGGAGCGGCCTACGGCATCGCCGTCGGCGGATTCCTGACCTACGGCCTGAACCGGAGCACCGCGCGCTCCCTCGGCCCGGCCGACGCCGTGACGCTCGGACGCTCCGGGCTGGTCGGCTGTGTGACCGCCCTCGTCGTCGACACCGCGGGCGGGGAAATCGTCACGATGGTCGTCATCGCGTCGGTCGCGCTCGCTCTGGACGCCGTCGACGGCCAGGTCGCGCGCCGCACCGGTACGGCGTCGCCCCTCGGCGCGCGCTTCGACATGGAGGTCGACGCGTATCTGATCCTGATCCTGAGCGTGGTCGTCGCCCAGTCGCTCGGTCCGTGGGTGCTCACGATCGGCGCGATGCGGTACGTCTTCGTCGCCGCGAGCCGGCTGTGGCCGTGGCTGAACACTCCGCTGCCGCCGAGCCTGGCGCGCAAGACGGTCGCGGCGGTGCAGGGCATCGTGCTGGTCGCGGCGGCTTCGACGATCCTGCCGCTCTGGGCCGGTTTCGTGGTGACGCTGGGCGCGCTCGGGCTGCTGACCTGGTCTTTCGGCCGCGACACGTGGTGGCTGCTGGAGCAGCACGCCTTCAGTGGCACGCGGCGTGTGACGGCCGACGTCGCGTGATCACGCGTACTGCGCTTCTCCGTTTCCGAACGACCAGTTGATCAGATCGGTCTCGTTGATCGTCACGAGCACGTTCCGCGGCTCGGTACCCGAGTACTCCTCCGCGAGCTCCGCGATCCGCCGGTACAGCGCCTTCTTCCGTTCGTCGGTGCGCCCCGGGCGCATGGTGATCGCGACGAACACGACCCCCTCGTCCCGGTGGATCCCCAGGTAGTCGTCGTACTTCAAGGTGCCCTGGCCGTTGAGGACCTGGAACCGGTCGTCGGCCGGGATGCCGAGCGTCTCGACCATCGCGTCGTGGACGGCGTTGCCGAGGGCTTCGAGCCTGTCGGTCCCGACAGCGTCGATGCGTACGAAGGGCATGTCAGTTCTCCTTGGTCGCGAGCAGGCCGAGGGCGCCGTCGACGGCTTTCGCGAACACGTCCGGGGATCCGGCGGCGCGGGCGAGGACATAGCCGCCCTGCAGGACCGCGACCAGCGCGGTCGCCGTGGCGGTGGAATCGAGCGAAGCGTCCAATTCGCCGTTCACGCGGCCCTCTTCGAGCAGTTCGGCGAGACGGCCGGTGAGCCAGCCGAAGGTGTCCTCGACCGGCTTTCGCAGGTCCGGATCGGCCATCACGTCGGGATCCTGGGTGAGCTTGCCGACCGGGCAGCCCTTGAGCACGTCGCGCTCGCGGCGCAGGTAGACGGTGATCCGTTCGACCACCGTGCCGGGTCCGGTGAACTCGGCCTCCGCCCTCGCCCGCAGCTCTTCGGCGTTGCGGCCGATCGCGGCGAGCGCGAGGCCGGACTTGCCCTGGAAGTGGTGGTACATGCTGCCCTGGCCGGCGCCGGAGCGCTCCTGGATCGCCTTCGGGCTGGTGCCGACGTACCCGCGCTCCCACAGCAGTTCGCGAGTGCTCTCGATGAGCTGTTCCCTCTTGTCCACACCGAGACCGTACATACTAGTAGGTACAGAGCGCAAACCGGCGCGGCGAGAGCAAGGGACCTTTGCTGTCACTTTCGCGCCGAACCGCAGGTCAGGTCCACCTTCTGCACCCACAGCGGTACGCCCGAAGACGGCTGTCCGTGAAGGCCTCCTTCCCTACGCTGAGGGTAGGGAAGGAGGCCTTCACGGATAGCCAGGTCGCCAGATCAGCCTCAGCGACCCCACATGTCACGGCCGCGTCGCGTGAAACCGCCGGAACGCGTTTAGTCGGCTAAACGCGCCTCAGGGGCGCGAGTCCTGCCCGAACCGCTCCCACTCCCGGTCCCAGGCCGCGCGCCGCGCCCGGTCCAGCAGGTGCCGCGCGATCAGGTACCCCGCCGCCAGCAGCGTCACCGCGATCAGCCACACGCCCACCCCGACGCCGACCCCCGTACTGGTCGCGTCCATCGGCGTCACCGGCGGATCGACCACGGCTTCGGCCTCGTCGAGCCACACTGTCACCCCGTCACCCGCCGAAGCGCCGAGATCGGCGGTGACGGGCTCCTCCCGGAAAGTCCCGTCCGGCAACGCCCACCGGGCCACCACCGAAGCGGTCTCGGCCGAAGGGGTCCCATCGACGCCGACGCGCGCCTGCGGAGCGTCTTCGAGCAGGAACGCGGTCGTCGAATGCCGCGCGGCCGTCTCGAGCGCCGAGCGCTCCATCATGGCCGCGTAAGCCTCCGAACCGGCGGCCGCGGCCAGCGGGACGCCGAGCAGCGCCACCGCGACGCCGCCGACGAGGATCACCGCCTCGATCCGGTCCCAGATCCGCGCGAGCGGATTCCGGCCGGGACGGATCCGGCGCCACAGGAACAGAAGCGACACGACGGGCCTCCTTCGCCGGTTCCCCACCGACAAGACTGCGCCGGGAAGAGCCGGAGAGATAGGAGGCTTTGGTCCCTGTCAGCGGCGAGGAACGTTCTCACCCGGGATCACGTGCGCGGAGGCCGCACGGTTCATCGCACGACGTGTTCGTACGCGGACTTCAGGTCCCCGACCGGACCGGCCGGCGCGACCAGCGGCCCTTTCGCCCAATCGCAGCCGAGTTCGTGCAGGACCTTCAGCTGCCGCGCGGTTTCGACTCCCTCGGCGACCACCACGAGGTCGACGGCGTGCGCCATCGCCATGATCCCGGCGACGATCGGCTCGGCGTCGCTCGACCTGCCGAGATCGGCCACGAACGACCGGTCGATTTCGATCACGTTCAGATCGAGGCGGCACAGCTGGGCGAGCGAGGAGTACCCGGCGCCGAACCGTTCCGCGGTCACCCTGACCCCGGTCTTCCGCAGCGCGTCGACGGCGTCCGCCGCGTCCTTCAGCGCCGTCTCGTCGACGTCGAGGCTCAGATCGTGCGGTCCCAGCCCCGCGTCCTCCAGTGTGGTCTGAACCAATTGCAGCAAGGTGGGATCGCCCAGTTGGCGGACCGAAAGACTCACATTCACATTACAGTGCACACCATGATCGGCACGCCATCGGGAGATCTCACCGGCGGCCTTGGCAAGGACCTCCGCACCGATGATCGTCAAAAGATCGCCGTCGTCGGCGATCTCGGCCAATTCCGCCGGATCGATCGGCCCCCGGACCGGATGGTCCCAACAGGACTTCGCCTTCACCGCGACCATGTCGCCGGTCCGCAGATCGACGACGGGCTGATAAACGGTCTCGACCAGCCCGTCCGCGACGGCGTTCCGCAGATCCTGCTCCAGGATGAAACGGTCCTGCACGCGTTTCCGCATGATCGGCGCATAGAAAGCAGAGCGGCCCGGTCCGAATGTTTTCGCCTGATACATCGCCAAATCGGCGTCTTCCAGCAATTCGTCGGCACTGCGGGTATCGCCGGGTTCTGCGATCACTATTCCGATGCTCGTATTGATATGCAGTTCCCTGCCGTGCACGGTGAGCGATTCGGCCAGATGCCGCTGGAGGTGGTCGGCCAGCGCCCGCACCTCGGCGGCTTCGGGATAACCGGTGGTGATGACCAGGAACTCGTCCCCGCCGAGCCGTCCGACCAGGTCCGAAGGCCCGGCGACGGCCCGCAGCCGCTCGCCGATGATGCGCAGCACCTGGTCGCCGACGGTGTGCCCGAGCGAGTCGTTGATGATCTTGAACTTGTCGAGGTCGATGAACAGCACGGTGGTCGTCTGCGACGGATCCGCGATCGTGAGGCGCAGATGGTTCAGCGCGAGCGTGCGGTTCGCGAGCCGGGTCAGCGGATCGTGGGTCGCCTCGTAGGCCAGCCGCTCGCTGATCGCCCGCCGTTCGGTGATGTCAGCGAAGGACGTCAGCACCGAGGGCACGCTCTGTCCCGGCGCCATCAGCGGACCGGACGTCAGCGAAAGCCACCGATGGGCACCGTCGCGCCGCCGCACCTGCACGACCCGCCCGGTCTCGACCTTCCCCGAGCGCCGCACGCGCGCCGACGGCAGATCGTCCACGGGCACCGGGGCGCCGTGCTCGTCGTGCAGCCGCAACGTCCGGCTTTCCAGGCCGACCAGGGAACCCTCCGGCACGCCGGAGATCCGGTGCGCGGCGGAGTTCGCGAGTTCGATCCGCCCGCTGGGGCCGACCAGCAGCACCCCTTCGTCGAGCGTTTCGACGACGGTGGCGAATTCGGCCTCGGCCCGGCGCTGCGCGGTCTCGTCGGCGCACAGCAGCACATAGCCGTCGAACATCTCGGCCGCGGAGACGCGGACCGCGAGCGCCGTGCCGTCGGCGCTGAAATGCGTCGCCTGCACCACACCGCCCGCCGCGACGACCTGCCGCGGATTCATCGGCGCGCCCACCACCTCGGACACCGGCACCCCGATGACCTGGTCGAGTTCGTGTCCGTAGACGGCCTCGGCCGCCGGGTTCCAGCTCGTCACCAGGCCGTCGGGCGAGGTCGCGATGATCGCGTCGCTCGCGTGGCCGACCAGCGCGGCCTGAAACCGCAGACCGGCTTCCGCCGCCTTCTGCGTGGTCAGATCGCGCATGATCACCTGATAGGCGGGTTTGCCCTCCCAGGTGGTGAGCACCGCCTGCGATTCGACGGCGACCTTGTGGCCCTGAAGGGTCCGCAGCATCATTTCGGTCGGCTCACTGAACGAGCCGGGCGCGACCAGCGAACCGATCCGCGCCAGCAACGCGTCCTGCGAGCCGTCGTCGACGAGGTCCGTGATGTGCATCCCGATGATTTCGGTCGACACACTCGCGCCGACGAAGCGCATCGTGGCCGAGTTCACGAAGACGACTTTGCCCCGCTGATGGACACAGATCCCGTAAGGGCTCGCTTCGACCATCGTGAGGTATTGCGTACCCAAAGTCCCGCCGTCGGAATTTTGCTCCAAAAGGCGGTACCCCTTGCCGAGAAAGGCAAGTGCGGGTTCACCACGTTGATCCCTCTCGGCGGACAACTCGGTCAGCAGGCGGACGAGCGAAGCATGACGGTCGGGTTCTCCAACCGTGCAGGTCGCGGTGCCGTTCGCTGGCGAGGAATCCTGATCCGAAGGCCGGTGGGTGTCGGGGGTCCCACCGTCGAGATCGTCAGGATCCATGTGATCCAAACCCCCTACTCGACTGATGTAGCTTCCGATTAGATCACTAAATCGACGTAGCCGTCCTCCTCGTCCAGCTGATCGGTGCGGCTTTTCCACCCCAGCGTTGACGGAATGTAGTTGAAGGGAAACACGTGCGGAGCAAAACAGACATCTGCGGCATCGGCGCCGTAACCGCCTACGGCTGGGGGCGCGAATCGCTGTGGGAGGGCCTCGCGAGCGGCGTCCCCTGCGCCCAGTACACCGACGGCTTCGGGGAAACCCCGGAACTGCCCGGCTGGGTGGCCCACATCCCCGAGGGCGGCAGATCAAGGGACGGCAGCCTGCACGCCCGCGCCCTGCTCTCCGCCGCGCGAGAAGCGATCGAAGACGCGGGCACCCGCGGCTGGTCGCCGGGACGGCGGGTGGGCGTCATCTCCGGCGGTGTCCGCGAGGACCTGCGGACCTGGGACAGGCTCACCCATCTCGGCGAGGAACTCATGTACCGGCGCGAGTTCATCGGCATGATGCCCTCGACCCCGATCGCCTCGCTGATGTCGGAGTTCGGTTTCCACGGCCCGTCGATGGCCACCTCCGCGATGTGCGCGACCGGCAGCGCCGCCGTCCTCACCGCGAAGATGTGGCTGGACGCGGGAATGGCCGACGACGTCGTCGTGGTCACCACCGATCTGTCCGCGACCCGGGCGATGGTGCGCAACTTCGTGCACTGCGGGGTGGCGATCACCGACACTCCCCCGCTCGACGCGTGCCGCCCTTTCCAAGAGGGCACAAGGGGATTCACCTTCTCCGAGGCCGCCGTCGCGGTGGTGCTGACCCAGCGGAAGACCGACTCGTACGCGACCCTGCTGGGCGGCGCCATGTCCCATGAGGCGCACAACGCGATGGCGCTCGACCCGAACCCGGCGAACGCGATCTCGGCGGTGACCGGGGCCTTGGAGAACGCGAACGCCGCCGCGAAGGACGTCCGCTACCTGAACGCGCACGGAACGGGTACGAAACTCTGCCACCGCACGGAATCCCAGATCCTCGAAGCGGTCTTCCCCGGCAGTACGGAGATCTACTCGATCAAACCGCTGACCGGCCACAGCCAGTCCGGCAGCGCGCTGACCGAGATCGCGACGACCTGCCTCGCGGCACAGCGCGACCTCGTCCCGGCGCCGAAACCGGTGGCGGACGGGCATCCGCAGCTGATGGACGGGCCCTCCCGGCCGGAAAGCGGGCTCACCGTCAAGACGTCGATCGGGATGGGCGGGTACGTCGCCGCAGTCGTGTTGGACGCCGCCTGACCCCTATTCGATAACACACGGTCTCAACGTCGTCACGAAGTGTCATATTCGGTGCTCATCGGGTCGATACTGCCAAGTAGCGATACGCACTAGGCACGGAGGCGGCCATGAGCCCGAGAACGGCATCCGACAACCTCGTCCACAACTACCTGTTCTTGCGGCGTGCCATCGGTTTCCTCGGGATCGGACTGCCTTTCGTGCTGATCTTCGGGAAGATCGCCGTCGACGGCGGCGGCCTGCTCAACTCGATCAGCGGCTACTACTACTCGGGGATGCGCGACGTCTGGGTCGGCGTCATGTGCGCCATCGGTGTCTTCCTGTTGTCCTACCGGGGTTACGGCCGGATCGACGACATCGCCGGGAACATCGCCGCGGTGGCCGCGGTCGGCGTGGCGCTGTTCCCCACGACACCGTCGAACGGTGACCGCACGGACGAGATCCTCGGCCTGCTGCACCTCGGGTTCGCCGCGGTCTTCTTCCTCACCCTGGCGTTCTTCTGCATCGTGCTGTTCACCAAGTCGGACAAGGAGATCCCCGGCGCCCGCAAACCCGAACGGAACCGGCTGTACGTCACCTCCGGCGTGATCATGCTGGTGTGCCTGGCCTTGATCGTGCTCTGCGGCCTCGTCTTCGACGAGCTGACGAAGTCGCTTTACCCGGCGCTGTGGCTGGAGTCGGTGGCGATCTTCGCGTTCGGTGTCGCGTGGCTCACCAAGGGCGGGACGCTGCTGCCGGACAAGACCGTGACGGCGGGAACGCGGGTGACGGCCTGACCTGTACCGGAGCCGGGCCGATCAAGGTAAAGGAACCTTTATCATCGGCCGGGTCGTTGACGCGGTATGACTGAGCGCATCGCACTCCAGCTCGGCCGCCGCGACCTCCTGGTGGTCGCGGGGATACCCGGGGCGGGCAAGACCACGCTCCTGGCCCGGGCGGCGACCGGCGCGATGCCGGTGCTCGATTCCGACCAGGTCCGCGCGCGGCTGCGCGGACGGCTGCCCGCCGCGCTGCCGTACCGGTGCTACCGGCCGCTGGTCCACCTGTGGCACCGCGCGCGGGTCGTCCGGGCCGCGCTGGCGGACGGTGGCCCACTGGTCGTGCACGAGCCGTCGACCCGCGCGACGACCCGCGGGCTGCTGGCCCTGCTCGGCCTGGTGAGCCGCCGCCCGGTCCGGCTGCTGTGGCTCGACGTCACCCCGGAGGAGGCCCGCGCGGGCCAGGTCGCGCGCGGGCGCGTCATCCGGCCGCGGTCGTTCGCCCGTCACGTCAGAAGGGCCGAGAAGGTGCGCCGCGACCTGCGCGCCGGCTGGGTCCCGGCAGGCTGGCAC
Source organism: Amycolatopsis sp. lyj-84 (assembly GCF_046549075.1). Taxonomy (NCBI): domain Bacteria; kingdom Bacillati; phylum Actinomycetota; class Actinomycetes; order Pseudonocardiales; family Pseudonocardiaceae; genus Amycolatopsis; species Amycolatopsis sp. lyj-84. The sequence goes on along the minus strand of NZ_JAJPWO010000018.1, from coordinate 132,169 downwards.
GGCGCGCGGATGGTGACCCGCGAGGTCACCGGGGCGCTGCGGTTCGTCACCGAAGAGGAGCCGGGAAGAGGCCGCTCAGGCGACGTCCGGCTCCTCCCGGTCGACCGGCCCGGCGCGCCCACAGTGCGCGCAGGTTAGCGGTTCCGGGTCGGGTTCGTCCGAAGGTCCTGGTCGGTTCGGGGGCGGACACGGGTTCCCCGGCGCCCAGCGGATGCGTACCGGCATCGTCGTTCGTCCTTTCCACGCCGCGAAGGACCTTCGCACGGAGATACGGACATACTGATCCACCGGTTCACCCCATCCCCGGATCGGGTCAGATCCCCACGTAGTTCTCAGCGAAGAAGTCCTGGTGCGCACGGGAAACCCGCAGGCTCTCCAGCCGCGCGTCCCGCAGGGCCCGCTGGAAGAGGGCCTCGTCGTCGTATCCGGCCGGACTGTGCAGGAGGCCGATCATCCAGTGCGAGAACTCCTGCGCGCGCCAGATCCGCGGCAGGCACTCCGCGGAGTAGCGGTCGAGCGCCGTCGTGTCGTCCGTTTCGTGGGCGGCGATCAACGCCTTGGCGAGGATCTCGGCCTCCATCAGCGCGAGATTGGCGCCTTTCGCCGCGGCGGGACTGATCAGGCTCGCCGCGTCGCCCGCGAGGAACAGTTTCCCGCGCTGGATCGTGTCCATCACGTGCGAACCCAGGTCGACGATCCGCCGTTCGATGACGGGGCCGCGTTTGAGCGCGCCGTACCGCTCGCCGCGCATCCGCAGGTGCAGTTCGTCCCAGACCCGGTCGTCGGTCCAGGTGTCCGGATCCTCGCCGCGCGGGACTTCGAGGTAGTAGCGCGTCACCGTCGGCGTCCTCGCCATGTGCCCGGCGAAACCGCGTTCGTGGAGTGCGTAACCGATCGCGGACATACTGGGCGGCGCCTCGGCGAGGATCGCGAGCCACGAGATCGCGTGGTCTCGCTGGAAGACCTTGGCGGGAACGGATCTCCGCGAGACGCCGTGCCTGCCGTCGCAGCCGGCGATGTACTCGGCGCGCAGGAGGCGGTCGTCGGCGATGATGGTGGCCTCCGTCCCCGACACCGACGAAACCTCGGTCTCGAACCGGATCTCCCCGCCGCGGGCGAGGAATTCCGCGATCAGATCGGTGACCAGGAATTGCTGCGGATAGACGGTGTGCACCTCGCCGCCGCCGAGTTCGCCGTACTTGAGCTCGAATTCCCCTTGTTCGGCACGGAAGGCGCAGGTGTCATGCCGGACGCCGTTGGCGAGAAGCCCGTCGGCGAGGCCGTTCCCGTCGAGGACACGGACACTGTTCGCGGCCAGGAATCCCGCCCTGGCACGGTTTTCGACGTACTCCCGGCTTTTCCGCTCCAGGATCAGGCAGTCGATTCCGGCCGCGCGCAAAAGATTTCCCACGACCAGTCCGGCCGGACCCGCGCCCACGATCAGTACATCGGCGTCGTTCTTCCCCACGAAAGCCCCCCGTGCCCGCGCCCTCCCCCACTGCGATCCACGGTACACAAAGTGCGTTCACCCGGGGGATGTTCAGCCCTTCTGGGCACGCAACCTTGCCCGGCGTTTCCCTTCGTGCATCGCCACGACACGCGCGATCGGGATCGTGTGCCCCTGTTCGACGAGGTCGGCGGGCAACGTCTGCGGCGCGGGCATCGCCTCGGCCCACGGATCCTTGTCGCCGAGCAGACCCGGCGCCGTGTAGACGGTGAAGTCGGCGGGGACCACGTCCGCCAAAGCGTCCCAGGCGACCGGGAACGACACCGGCAGTCCCGGCCGCAAACGCGGGCTGTACGCCGCCGCGACCGTGTTCCCGCCTGCCCGCGTCGAATCGAGGTACACCTTGCCCTCGCGGTCTTCCACGATGTACGCGGTCGTCGCGACCGAGGGGTCGACCTGCTCCGCGCGAGCGGAAAGGGCGCGGGTCGCGGCCGCGACGTCTCCGAAGGTCTGCCCCGGCACCAACGGGACGAAGATGTGCACTCCCTTGGAACCGCTGGTCTTCACCGCACCGGCGAGCCCGGAATCGGAGAGCGCCTGCCGCACCAGCCCCGCGGCCTTCACCACGTGCGCGAAATCGTCACCCGGCGGCGGGTCGAGGTCCAGGACGAGATGGGTCGGGCCCGCGACGTCCCCGGCGGTCATCAACGTCGGGTGATACTCGACGGCGCGCTGGTTCGCGAACCACAGCAACGTGCGGCGGTCGTCGCACAGCGCGTACGACACCTGCCGCTGGGAGGTCTCCGCCCAGATTTCGTGCCGCTTCACCCAGGCGGGCGTGTATTTGGGCAGGTTCTTCTGCATGAACGGGTCCTGGCCGCGCAGGACGCGGATCACCGACAGCGGCCGGTTCTCCAGTACCGGGAGGAGACGGCCCGCGACGAAGTCCAGGTAATCGACGAGGTCGCGTTTCGTCGCGCCCTCGAACAACGGCTGGTCGAGGTTGGTCAGTTTGACCCCGTCGCGCTCGTCATCGCTCATGACGGTGAGCCTGACACAAAAAGCCTCGTGAGTGGTACGGACGGTTCTAACCGCCCTTACCACTCACGAGGCCGACGCTTAGCTGATGTTGGCGTCGATGCAGGCGTAAAACGCGTTCGCCGTGTCGTAGACGTTCCAGCGGGCGAGGATCTTGTGCCGCCCGCTCTGCTGCAGGTTCACGCTGTGCGTGACCGTGGCGCCCGGCTGCGCGCCGTTGTCGTTGACGGTCGCGACCTTCGCGCCGTCGACGAAGTACTCCCACGTGCTGGTGCGGTGGCGAGCCGTGATCGTCCACCGGAACGTGGTGGTACGGCCGAGGGAATGCACCTTCCAGCCCTTGCTGTCATTGTTGAGATCCGAGAAACGGCCGACGCCGCCGCTACAGCTCATGAGCCCCTTGGGGCCCTCGACGCTTTGCGGTTCCCATTTGATGTCACCGCAGGAAACGGTGTTCTGAGCGCACTGCGCCTGCCTGCTGGCAGGTGAGGAGACGTAGCCGTGCGCGCTGGCGGTACCCGCCGGGATCGCGACCAGAACCGCCGGCACCGTTGCCGCACCTGCCGCCAGGGTCAAAAGCCGTCGTTTGAAGCTCATGCCTACCCCTTTCCCATCTGTGCACCCACCGCTGACCCGGGTGGCGGAACCGTCCGTGGAACTCGAGGTTCCTGGGCCACGGCGAGCGAAAAACCAATGAAGGTTGGGACCACATCCGCCGAAGCGCCGAGCGGCGAATGTGGTCTAGACCATAATTGGTTCAGACGACTCGGTCAAGAGTAACCAACCGGGCACTTGGAGTCGTGAAGATCGAACAGGGTTGTCAAGTCGTGCGCTCAGCCCGCACCCAAACAGACGAACGGTCGCCGGAACGGATCAACCGCGATGGTGTCCGCCAGCGCCGTCGCCGGGCCGGCACCGTCGGCGAGTCCGCGATGGTAGTCGTCCATCGCGGCCGCGGCGGCTTCGTCACCGACTCGGCTCAACGGCGCGATCACCGTCCGCGAACCGCTCGCGAGCAGCGCGCTGGCGAAACCGAGGACTTCGTCGCCGGGCCGGATCCGGTTCAGCGCCAGTTCGCACGACGCGAAGACGACTTGCGACGGCGGCTGCGCGAGCCCGGCCATCTCGTGTGCGAAGAGGGTGCCGTCGGCCAGTTCCAGCCGGGAGAACAAGGCGTTCTCGGGCTCGTGCGCACCGTGCGCGGCGATGTGCGCGAGCTTCGCGCCGTCCAGCGCGCCGAGGACGGACCGCACCGTCGCGTCCGGCCCGGTCAGCGTATGTGCCGTCCGGTAGTGCGTGGCGAGTTTGGCCAGCTCACCCCTGGTCCCCACGAGGCCGGGTCCGCTGACGAGGACGACCTTCCGCGCCTCGGGGACCGTCGTGCGTTCGGCTCCCAGCCAGGCGGTCGCCGACGGGGCGACCACGATCGGCCGCGACCGCAGCGCCGGCAGCACTCCCCACGGGACGGCGAACAGCGGACCGGTCGGCACGACGACCAGGCCGCGGTCCCCGAGCAGCCCCTCCAGCGGCCGGATGAGCTGGGCGTCGAGCCGTTCGGCCTGTTTCCGCGCCGAACCGAGTACCGCCTGTACCAGGGGCGGCGGCAGGTGATCCGGCGCGAGGGCGTCGAGATCGACGTTCAGCATCCGCGCGGACTCCGCCGCCGATGCCGCCGAGCCGAGCCGCACCAGTTCGCACCGCCTGCCCGCGACGACCACCGCCACCAGGTCGTCTCCGGAGGACACGAAGCTCACCAGCGCGCGTTCGCCCAGCTCGTCGGCGACCTCGGCGAGCCGCGCGACCGGCCGCGGCCTGCCCCAGCGTCCGGTGTGCCACCCGAGCCGATGCGCCTCGCGCAACCGCTCGGCGTGTTTCGCGCGCAAGGCCGCCGTCGGGTGCCCGTCGTGCTGCGCCTGGTGGATCGCCTGATCGAGACCCCGGACCTCACCGACCCGCTCGGCGAGATCCGGATCGTCCGCGGCAACAGGTTCGTACCGGTAACTTTGCGCGCGGGTCCGTTCCGTCCAGCCGAACAACCGGGCCGCGTCCGCGCGTTCGAGCACGATCTTGACGGCCAGATCAGCCAGCTCCCTGCCGTGCAACGCCGTCCCGGACACCAGTTCGAGGCCGCCCATCCGGTCGCGGACCCGGTCGAGTTCGGTGAGCCCGCCCCTGATCTCGGCCAGCGCCCTGGCCTTGTCCCCCTCGGCGACCGCGAGTTCCGCGCGGCAGAGCCGTCGCAGCATCCGGTAATCGACGGTGGTCAACCGGCCCGGCTGCGGAATCCGCGCCAGCAGTTCGGCGGCACGCTTGCGTTTTCCCTTCCGCAGCTCGACCCGGACGGCCAGCATGCGCGCCAAGGCCGCCTGATCGGCGAGCCTCGGCATCGGCATCGCGTTCGCCGCCCGCAGTGCGCGGGCCGTCAGGTTGGCCGGGATCTCGTTGGTACGCAACGCATCCCGCACGTCGGCACGAAGGCCGACGATCGTCGCGTTGGCGACACAGGTCTGGCATCCCCAGCGCAGCGTCCGGCGCCGGGCCGAAGAGGCGTACGTCCGGGCGAGCTCCAGGTCGTCGGTCATCAGCGCCGCGGACGCGCGGAACAGCTCCACCCCGCCCAGATCCCTGGTGATGCTCCGCTGTTCCAGCATCACCGGCAGGATCTCGTCGAGATGGACTCCGGCCTCTTCGGCCAGGCCCGCGGTCAGCAGCGCTTCGGCACGTTCCCACCGCAGCAGCGGCGGGATCTCCAGGTCGAGAGATCGGTAGATCCGCTCGCTTTCCTCGTAGAGCCGCAATGCGGCAGGCACGTTCCCGACGCGGAGTTCCAGCGTGCCCAGCGGGCGGCGGACGTCCGCGGCCTGGGCGTGCAGGCCGTTACGTTCCGCGAGCGCCACGGCGTTGGCGAGGTCCCGCCTGGCGCGGCGGATGTCGCCGAGCCTGGTGTAGGCCAGCCCCCGCGTGGTCAACGTGCCCAGGTACGGATCGAGCGAGGGCGCGGGATCCTTTTCCATGGCCAGGAGGGCCTCTTTGTGCGCGAGCGAGGAATCGAAATACCCCGTGCTTTCCTCGTTCCGCCCCACCGCCATGAGCAGGAGTCCGTAATTGTGGTCGAGCTGACCGCGCAATTCCGCGTGGAGCCGGGGGTCGTCCACCGCTTTGAGCAACAACCGGACGTCGTCCAGGCCCGCGAGGCCGGAAGCCACGCCCCCGCTGGTCTCCGACCCCACGGTCGCGATGCTGGAAGCCAGCCGGATCCGGGTGGCCAGCCAGTCGTTCCTCATCCGTTCGGCGACCGGATGGATCGAATCGAGCAGAGCCATCCCCCGCCGCAGCAGGAGAATTCCCTCACGTTGACGGGCCGAACACGCGGCATCGATACCGGCGCGCTGGAGTTCGCGCGCCTTGCGAATGACATCGGCTTGATCGAGCTGTGTAACCGCCACTGATCTATGACAGCACACTCCGTAGCCGAGAGTCGCCCGCCACCGGTTCTTACCCGGGTGACGGGCGAAACCTCTTCAGCCAGGAGTGTGCTCAGGGAGTGGGCGGCGGCGTCTGAGCGCATCCGCCAGGGCAGTCCCAGACTCGTTCGTTCTGGTGCTCGCAGTCGGGGCTGTGCTGGTGTTCTCCCTGGTCGGGCTTGGGCTGAGCCGGGTCGACCGGCTCTTCCTCACCGATGGGATCCTTGACGTCCGTAGGCGTCGACATTTGACGATCTCCTCCCCTGATGATCTTTCTTTGTCGTACCAGGCAGCCCCGTCACACCAGGCCCCCTCTGATTCGCAGGCCCTCTTCCTGCGAACGGGGCAATAGTGCCACAACGGAGCAGTGATCGGGAGTTTTTACCTACACTGAGTCATCGGCGGCACCCAAAAGGGGGACGCCTAGTTAGCGAACCTCACGACCTGCGCCGAATGGCCGAACGGGGGGTACGCCGTCTCCGATCCGCCAGCGGGACCGAGATCATCAACGAATCCCTTGCCCGGGAAGGGAAACCGGCCGGAAGCCACGCGCGGACCCGGCAGAGCCCATTGCGCCATCCGGCCTAAGATCTAAAAATACTTGTGGCACAAGGGTTTCCGGCCACGAAGGCCGGGGAACTCACGGCTCGTCGGGGGTTGCCTGGCAAAACATCCGGAGGAGATAACGATGCCCACGTGGTTGGTCATCATCATCGTCATCGCCGCGGTCCTGGTGGTGGGAGCGGCCGCTTGGTTCGTCGTCGCGGAGCAACGCAAGCGGCGGTTGCGAGAGACGTTCGGGCCCGAATACGACCGGGCCGTCAAGGAACACGAAAGCCCGCGAGAAGCGGAACGCGAGCTGTCGTCGCGAGTGAAACGCCACTCGGACCTCGACATCCGACCGCTGCCGTCGTCCACAAAGGACCGGTACGCGCAGGAATGGGCACTGATCCAGGAACAGTTCGTCGACCGCCCGTCCGGTGCCGTCGTCGACGCGGACCGGGTATTGGTCTCCCTGATGGCCGAGCGCGGCTACCCGACCGAAGGGTACGACCAGCAGCTCGCGGATCTGTCCGTCCGGCACGCGAACGCGTTGCGGCACTACCGCGCCGGGCACGACACGCTGGTGCGCCATCGGGATTCCGAAATGTCCACGGAGGACATGCGTGAAGCGATGAAGCACTACCGCGAGGTGTTCGAAGATCTGTTGACCGATGGTGGCGAAGGAGCGGAAAGTCATGGAGAGCAGGCCTCTGGGAACCGAGGGAACGGAACCGCGGAGCACGGAACGCGTCGCGGGGACGACGGATCGGCTCGACGGGGAACCGACCGCTGACGGTCTCGGCGACACCCGGGCCGACGAGGATTCCGGGCACACGCTGAGCACCGAGGACCTGGTGGCCGCCGAACCCGAGCGCACCACCGGGACCACGACCGAACATCACGAAGACAAGGCGCAGACGTTGTTCGACAACGTCGACGTGGACAGGTTCCGCGACAGCTGGCAGGGCATCCAGACGGCCTTTGTGGACGATCCGCAGCGGGCGGTCAAGGAGGCCGACGAACTCGTCGCCGTCGTGATCCAGAACCTCGCCACGACCTTCGCGGACCACAAGAAGGAACTGGAATCCGCGTGGAGCCAGGGCGAACCGGCCACCGAGGATCTGCGGATCGCGTTGCGCCGCTACCGCTCGTTCTTCAATCAACTGCTGAGCACGTAGTCCAAGAGCTCGTGAGTGGTAGGGACGGTTCTAACCGTCCCTACCACTCACGAGCTTTTACGCGCCGGTCGTCGACCCGGGCCGCACGATCATCAGCACCGTCACCACGGCCCAGAGCAGGTTGAACACCCCCGTGTACATCGCCACGCGCCCCGCCGTCACCGGTTCCGACGGCCGCTCGGCGTCCAGCACCGCGAGGATCGCGTTCTGCCCGGGCAGGACCAGCAACGCCAGCACCCCGGCGGCCGCGGCGGTGAGCACGATCGACACGATCACCCACACGTCACCGAAGACCCGCATGCTGCCCGCGGTCGCCAGCCCGAACAACGGCACGGCCACCCCGAAGATCGCGTACACCCGGCAGATCCGGTTGAGCATGCGCAGGACGGACAGCCCGGAACCCGGTTCGGCGAACGCGCGCCGGGCGGCGGCCGGGAACATGCTCGCCGCGACGGTGACCGGACCGACCGCGATGACGGCGGCGAGCACGTGGAGGATCAAAAGTACTTTCGACACCCGCCGAGCCTAAGATCATCACCCCGGCGCTCGATACGGGTGTTTTCGACGGATGTCGCAGGATTCCGGCCATGCGCTACGTCCGATGACGTACGCCGGGTGCCGCTTGTGAACGGATGTGGTGAGGCCTCGCGAGAGCCACCATTCGTCACCATGAACCTTCCCGTGGACACAGACGAACTCACGAAACGGTACGGAGAACATCTCGCCGTCGACCGGATGAAACTGACCGTGCTGCCCGGCGAGATCTACGGTTTCCTCGGCCCGAACGGCGCCGGCAAGACGACGACGTTGCGGATGCTGCTGGGGCTCGTCCGCCCGACGTCCGGCAGCGTGCGGCTGTTCGGCAGGCCGCCCGGAGACCTCGACGGGGTCGGCGCGCTGATCGAATCGCCGGGCTTCTACCCGTATCTGTCCGGCGCGGACAATCTCAAGGTGCTGGCCCGGTACAGCGGAACGGATCCGCTCCGCGTCGGCGAAGTGCTCTCGCTGGTCGATCTCGCCGATCGCGGCAAGGACCGGTACTCGACCTACTCCCTCGGGATGAAGCAGCGGCTGGGGGTCGCGGCGGCGCTGTTGAAGGATCCGCGGCTGCTGATCCTCGACGAACCGACCAACGGCCTGGACCCGGCGGGAATGGCCGACATGCGCGTGCTGATCCGGCGGCTGGGCGCGGAAGGCTGCACCGTCCTGCTGTCGAGCCATCTGCTGGGCGAGGTCCAGCAGATCTGCGACCGGGTCGGCGTCGTCTCGCGGGGACGGCTGGTCGCGGAGAACACGGTGACCGAACTCCGCGGCGGCACGGTGCTGCACATCGAAACCGACGAGATCCTGCGTGCCGCCGACCTGGTGAAGCACTGGATCGGCGCGGACAACGTACGCGCGAGCGGGACCGGACTCGATCTGACCGTCGACCCGGACCGCGCGTCGTGGCTGAACCGCGAGCTCGTCACGGAAGGGATCCCGGTGCGCGAACTGCACGTCCGCGAACGGGATCTGGAGCAGGTTTTCTTCGAGCTCACCGGAGAGGTGGCAAGTCATGTGGGGTAGCTGCACCGCCGAGCTGGCGAAACTCGTCCGGCGTCCGGCGAACTGGTTCATGCTGGGGATCGCGGTCGTGCTCGGCCTGACCTTCACCTATCTGCTGCCGCTCGCGGGCGCGGCGGGTTCGTCGAGCGGGGCGCCCGGCACGGATCGCGGGCTGGCCGCGACCATGCCGTCGAACCTGGTCGGCAACTCGATCGGCGGGCTGCCGGTGTTCCTCGGCGCGATCGTGCTCGTGCTCGGGGTGCTGGCCGTCGGCACCGAATACGGCTGGAGCACGTGGAAGACCGTGCTGACACAAGGACCTTCGCGGCTGACCGTCTACAGTGGAAAGTTGTTCGCGCTGGCCGTCGCGACCCTGGCCGTCGTGCTGACGAGCTTCGCGACCGGAGCCGCCACGAGCGCGATCATCGCCTCCTCGGAAGGCGAACCGATGAACTGGCCCGCGTTCGGCGAGCTCGTCACCGGGATCGGCGCGGGCTGGCTGATCGCGATGACCTGGGCCGTTCTCGGCGCCGCGCTCGCCATCGCGATGCGCGGAGTGGCACTGCCGATCGGGCTCGGCCTGGTGTGGTTGCTGGTGGTCCAGAACCTGCTGTTCGGCGTCGCGGCCCCGCTGCTGGACTGGGTCGGCACGCTCCAGCTGGCTCTGCCGGGAGCCAACGCCGGTTCGCTGGCCGCGTCGCTCGGCGCTTCGGGGGCGACGCCGGGAATCGGGGAACTCGTCGGCGTCTCCCAGGCGACGCTGGTGGTGACCGGCTACCTGGTGGCCTTCGCCGTTCTCGGCGGCTGGCTGCTGCGGCGCCGGGATGTCCTCTGAACATGTGAAGGCCCCCTTCCCTCTGCTGGGTTTACAAGCAGAGGGAAGGGGGCCTTCACTCGGGATCAGGCGAGGGCGTCGAGGTCCGCGACGACGTCCTCGGGCAGCTCCAGCTTCGCGGCGGCGACGTTCTCGTGCAGGTGCAGCAGCGACGACGTACCGGGGATCACCAGGATGTTCGGCGACCGCTGAAGCAGCCACGCGAGCGCGACCTGCATCGGCGTCGCGTCGACGCGGCGGGCGCAGTCGTCGAGCACGCCGGACTGCAGCGGGGTGAACCCGCCGAGCGGGAAGTACGGCACGAACGGGATGTTGATGGCCGCGAGCGCGTCGAGCAGCCCGTCGTTGACGCGGTTCGCGACGTTGTACTCGTTCTGCACGCAGACGACCGGCGCGATGGAGCGGGCCTCCTTGACCTGCTCCGCCGAGACGTGGCTCAGGCCGAGGTGCCGGATCAGGCCCTGCTGCTGAAGTTCGGCGAGGACCTCGAACGGCTCCGTGATCGAGACCGGGATCGGGAAGACGCCGTGCTCCCCCGCGAGCCGCAGATTGACGACGTCGAGCACGTCGACGCCGAGGTTGCGCAGGTTGTCGTGGACCGCGGAGGTCAGCTCCTCACGCGAGAGCGCCGAAGGCCAGCCCTTGTCCGGAGTCCGCTTCGCGCCGACCTTCGTGACGAGGTGCAGGTTCTCCGGGTACGGGTGCAGCGCCTCGCGGATCAGCTCGTTGGTCGTGTGCGGCCCGTAGAAATCGCTGGTGTCGATGTGGGTCACGCCCAGCTCGACTGCCGCGCGGAGGACGGCGATCGCGGTTTCGCGATCCTCCGGCGGCCCCCAGATGCCGGGGCCGGACAGCCGCATGGCGCCGTAGCCCATCCGGCTCACGGTGAGATCGCCGAGAGTGAGGGTGCCGCCTGGGCTCATGATCGCTCCTTGGTCGTGGTTCCCGGCTCACCCTATGCAGGGTCGGCCGCCTCGGCGCGCGCGGGAAGGGAGCAAGGGACCTTTGCTATCGCCCGAGGCTCTGACCTGCGCGAACGACCAGGCCGACCAGCTGGTTCGCCAGTCCTTCGGCCAGCCCGTCGACGAACATCTCGCGACCCGCGGGTGCTCCCCGTTCGGCCATGACCGTCGCAACGGCCTCACCAGGGTTCGCGTAGGGCCACAGTCCAGCGACGAGGATGAAGACGGCCTTCGCGAAGTGCCCGGCGGCTTCGGCGTCCAACGGGACCTGGGCCCGGACGACGTCCGCGAGCCGTTCGGTGCGTTCACCGGCGCGGGTCTTGAACGCCCGGGCGGTCTCGACGGAGATGTTGCGTTCGAGCACGGCCGCCATCGTGCTGATCAGCTCGCACAGGAGGCGCTGCCGCGAAATCGACGTCGCGATGACGGTCGCGACGCGTACTTCGCGCTCGTAACCAGGTTTCGCATCTCTCGGGGCACCTAGTTCGTCTTCGAGCTCGTCGAGCCACGCGACCCAGATCGAGTCGAGGACCTCCAGGAAGATCGCCTCGCGGCTGTCGAAGTACCGCAGCACGTTCGACTTCGCCAGGCCGACGCGATCGCTCAGTTCGCGCAGGCTGATCTGCGAGACAGGCCGCTCGGCCAGGAGTTCGCGCGCCGAGTCGAGGATCGCCGTGCGCCGCGCCTCCACCTGTTCCGGCCGCCGTGCGCGCTGGAAGTCGGGGGACACGCGCCGCACGGTACCAGACCACCCGGCTGTTATTCGGTCTTCGCGGCCCTCCGGGCCTGCACCCGCTTGTAGCTCCAGATCAGCAAAGCGAACAAGATGAGCCCAGACAGGATCAAGCTCGAACCGGTGCTCCATCCGCCGAGCGGCAGCCCGGGCACGAGTCCCCAGACCACTCCCGCGGCCAGCAGCCCCAGCCCGGCCAGCACCGAACCCGCGATGCGCAGCGGAGACGAAACACTGTCCTCGGCCGCCTTCATCGCCCTGTCGCGGATGGGATCGACGTACTTCTCCACCGCCGGGAACTCCGAAGCCAGCACGAGCAGCCCCGCGAGCACCAGCAGCAGGCCGGGTCCTGGCAGCACGAGCAGCGCGATGCCGACCAGCAGCAGAATGACGCCCGCGATCAGGATCAGCACCTGCCTCACGGGTTTTCCGATGCCCACGTCATTCTCCTCGCCGTCGTTCCTGAGACTGATTGTGCCGGGAACGCGCTGGTCCCGCCCGGTCGAAGGATGGAGGCACGGTCTTGATCAACGAAGCGATCCATCGACGATGAAGGAATCGGGACACTCAACGTCCCGATTCCTTCATCGTCGACTCCGGCACACGCTGAATCGCCACCCTTGCGCTGTCCGAATGGCCGCGCGATCCGGCCGGCTCCCTGAGGCCTGCGGGTACCGAGTGGGTCACCGTGGTCGTGAGTGGCGATTCGGGTTAGAACCCGAATCGCCACTCACGACCACCCGAACATGAAAGAACCCGCAGGCCAGAGTGCCTGCGGCTCTCGTTCGAAGCGGTGGAGCGGGTGACGGGAATCGAACCCGCGTAGCTAGTTTGGAAGACTAGGGCTCTACCATTGAGCTACACCCGCATGCCCCCGGAGGACCCGGGTGCGAAAACAGCTTAGCGTGACCCGCTAGGCTGTGCGCACACCCCCCGGTGATCCAGTGGCCGGGAGTGTGACCCGGGATGTGGCGCAGCTTGGTAGCGCATCCGCTTTGGGAGCGGAGGGTCGCAGGTTCAAATCCTGTCATCCCGACCATAGGTCTTTGACCTGCGAAGATACCCCTCTTTCGGACCAGAAGACGCGGTTCGGAAGCCAGCGCGGCGCTCAGCGACCCTCCGCTTTGAGGATTTCTCCATCAAGATGGGAAAGACCGAGCCGACCATGATCACGGTCGGCCACTGCACCCACACAGGAGGAGAGCCCATGGAGATCCGCCCGGCCCGCAGCACCGACGCCCCTACCGTGACCGCTCTGCTCACCGAGCTGGGCTACCCGGACAACAACGAGGCCGACGTGCGCCGCAGGCTCGAGCGCTGGGCCCGTCATCCCGAGGGCGCCGCGCTCGTCGCCGTGTCGGACGACGGCGTGATCGGCGTCGTCGCGGTGGTCGCGATCCCCCTCCTCGAGAAGGAAGGCTCCGGCGGCCGGATCGTGGCCCTGGTCGTGGACGAGACCCAGCGCGGCACGGGGGTCGGCCGCGAGCTGGTCGCCGCGGCCGAAGCGGAGGCGCAGCGCTGGGGCTGCAACTTCATGGAGGTCACCAGTTCCCGCCACCGGACCGGCGCGCACGCCTTCTACCGGGCGCGCGGCTACGAGGACCGTTGCGAAAAGAGTGCCAGGTTCGTGCGCCAGTTGACCGTCTGACCAGCTCCCGGATGCTGAGAGCCCTAGGCCCCTCGGCACCCGCTTGCGAACATCGGCACCGTGACCGGCAGGCGGAGCGCCAGTGCCAGCGCGGTGCTCCGCGTGGTGCTGGACGAAGGGGCGATAGCGCGCAGCACCATCGCGCGCCGCACCGGGCTGTCCGCGGCGGCCGTCACGGGGCATGTGGCGGAGCTGATGCGCCGGGGGTTTCTCATCGAGCTGCCCGAGGTCGCCGGCGCGGTCGGCAGGCCGCATGTCCCCCTGGAACTCGACACCGAGCGGTTCGTGGTGGGCGGCGCGCACATCGCGGTCGACCATCTCACCGTCGGGTTGCTGGACCTGCGCGGGAAAGTGCTGGCCCAGCAGGAGGCCCCGCATCACGGCGCCGAGCCCGCCGTCCAGGTCGCGCAGATCGCGGAGTTGCTCGACGACCTCCTCATCGGACACGCGCCGGAGCGGACGCCGCTCGGGCTGGGGGTGGCGACCGGTGGGTGGGTCGACGAGGCCTCGGGGACGGTGGTGGAGCACGGTTTGCTCGGCTGGCACGGGGTTCCGTTGCGCGAGCTGCTCACGGAGGTCACCGGTCTCGACGTCCGGGTCGACGGGCATTCGCGGGCGCTCATCCACGCCGAACGCCTGCTGGGGCAGCCGAGAGCGCGCAGCAGTGTCGTGCAGTTGTTCACCGGCAACGTGGTCGACGCCGCGTTCGCCACCGGCGACACCGTCCATCATGGTCCTCGCTCGGCCGCGGGCGCCGTCGCGCATCTGCGGGTCGACGACAGTGAAGAACCCTGTCGCTGCGGGCGTTCCGGTTGTCTCGAGGCCACGGTGTCCGAGCGGACGGTCGCCCGTAAAGCCGTCGAGGCGCAAATCATCGAAGAACCGAATTTCACCGACGTGCTCCATTTGGCTGCGTCGGGAAATTCGGGCGCCATCGCCATTTTCCACGAGCGTGCGCGAATAATCGGACAGGCCGCCGCCTTGCTCTTCGACGTCCTCAATCCGGAAATCCTCATCGTTCTCGATCAGAGTGTACGCGACGTCGAAGGCTGCCTTTCCACGATCCGGGACGAGGTCTCCCAGCGATCCTGGATCTGCCAGGACGTGGCGAAAAATGTTGTGGCGTCGAGCTTTCCGGGTACCGAGCTGGCTACGGCCGGTGGCGCCGTCATGCTGAACGTCCTCTACGAAGATCCGCTTTTCACGAAGCTCGCCAACGCCTCTTGAGTCGGGGTTACTTCATTTAATCGCAAAATTGACGCTCTCCGCCGGGCCTGCGAAGAATCTCCTTCAACGACGCGAACCCGAACGAAAGAGCCCACCGTGAAGAAACCAGTGCCCTTACTCGCCGCGGCCGCCGTGCTTCTCGCCGGGGTGGCGCTGTCGGGCTGCGGCGCGTCCGCGAGCCCGGCGAGTGTCGCCGGACAGCCGGAGAAGCTCGAACTCCGTTACCAGGGATCGGCGAACAACGTCACGTTCCCCGAACTCGCCGAAGACCTCGGCTACTTCGGCCCGGTCAAGCTCAAGTGGGTCGGGAACACGATCAGCGGACCGCAGGACATCCAGTCCGCCGCGACCGATCAGACCGATTTCGGCGGTGCCTTCACCGGCGCCGTCGCCAAACTCGTCGACGCCGGCGCCCCGATCAAGGCCGTCGTCAACTACTACGGCTCCGACGAGAAGACCTTCTTGGGCTTCTACGTCAAGGAAGACAGCCCGATCCGCAACCCTCGCGACCTCATCGGCAAGAAGGTCGGTGTCAACACCGTCGGCGCGAACCTGGAGGCCGCCCTCGACACCTGGCTCAAGCGCCAGGGCCTCTCCGACGCCGAGATCGACCAGGTGCAACTGGTCGTCCTGCCTCCGATCAACACCGAACAGGCCCTGCGCAACGGCCAGATCGACGTCGCGGCGCTCAACGGCGTGCTGCAGGACCGCGCGACCGCCGTCGGCGGCCTGCGGCCCATCGTGAAGGACGTCGAGGCGTTCGGTCCCTACAACGGCGGGCCGTACGTGCTGCGGACCGACTTCATCAAGAAGTACCCGGAGACCACGAAGACCTTCGTCACCGGTGTCGCCAAGGCGATCGAATGGGCGCGCACCACGCCTCGCGACGAGGTGATCGCCCGGTTCACCAAGATCATCCAGAACCGCGGCCGCAACGAGAACACCGAAACGCTCAAGTACTGGAAGAGCACCGGCGTCACCAAGGGCGGGCTGATCTCCGACAACGACTACACGCTCTGGACGGACTGGCTCAAGCAGTCCGGATTCATCAAGAACGACCAGGTCGACCTGAAGAAGCTCTACACCAACGAATTCAACCCCTTCCGCGAAGGCGGTGGCGCATGACCGCCAAGATCAGCCTCCGCTCGGTCACCAAGACCTTCGGCGCGCTGACCGCGCTGGACGACGTCTCCCTCGACATCGAGGACGGCACGTTCCTGTCGCTCGTCGGGCCGAGCGGGTCCGGCAAATCGACCCTGCTCGACCTGCTCGGCGGCCTCGCGAAGCCGAGCTCCGGCGAGGTCCTGATCGACGGGAAGCCCATCACCGGACCGGGTCTGGACCGCGGGGTCGTGTTCCAGCAGTACGCCCTGTTCCCCTGGCGCACCGCACGCGCCAACGTCGAATTCGGCCTCGAAGGCGGCACGCTCACCAAACGGCAGCGTGCCGAGCGGGCACGCGAATTCCTCGACCTGGTCGGGCTTTCCGGCTTCGAGGACCATCTCCCCCACCAGCTTTCCGGCGGGATGAAGCAACGGGTCGCGATCGCGAGAAGCCTCGCCTACGACCCCGACGTGCTGCTGATGGACGAGCCGTTCGCCGCGCTGGACTCGCAGACCCGCGAGTTGCTGCAGGAGGAACTGCGGCGGATCTGGGGCCGCACGGGCAAGACCGTCGTGTTCATCACCCACAGCATCGAGGAAGCCGTCTATTTAGGACAGAGGGTCGCGGTGCTCACCTCGCGGCCGGGCAGGCTCAAGGACGTCGTCGACATCGACCTCGGCGACCGCTCGAACGACGACCTGCGGTCGGCTCCCGCGTTCGTGGCCCATCGCCATCAGCTGTGGGAACTCCTGCACGACGAGATCCGGAGGGCCGCGTGACCACCACCCTCGAAGCACCCACCGTCCACACCGGACCGAAGGTCGCCGAGCAACCTCGCAAGAAGAAGAACCGGCTGAGCAAGGCCTTCCGCAGTTCGGCGGCGATCCTGCTCTTCCTCGCCGTCTGGGAACTCGCTCCCCGCTTCGTCCTCGACGAAGGCACGCGGACCTTCCTTCCGCCGCTGTCGGAAGATCTCGTCGCGCTCTGGGAGCTGGTCCTCAACGGGCAGCTGGCCGACCATCTGCTGGCGAGCCTCGGCCGGTCCGCCGCCGGGTTCGTGATCGCGGTGGGCGTCTCGGTCCCGCTCGGGCTGCTGATCGCCTGGTACCGACCGCTCGCGGAATTCCTGAACCCGTTGCTGGAACTGGCCCGCAACACCGCCGCGCTGGCCCTGCTGCCGGTGTTCACGCTCCTGCTCGGCATCGGCGAGGTGTCCAAGATCGCGCTGATCGTCTACGCCTGCGTCTGGCCGGTGCTGCTCAACACGATCGCCGGGGTGAACACCGTGGATCCCTTGCTGGTCAAGGCCGCGCGTTCGCTCGGGCTGTCGAGTCCGAGCCTGTTCCGGAAGGTGATCCTGCCGTCGGCGGTGCCGACGATCTTCACCGGTATCCGGATGGCGGCGGCGTACTCGATCCTCATCCTGATCGCCGCCGAAATGGTCGGCGCCAAGGCCGGGCTCGGTTATCTGATCAACAACTCCCAGGTCAACTTCCAGATCCAGCAGATGTACGCCGCGATCATCACGGTGTCGGTGCTGGGCCTGGCCATCAACGCGGGCTTCGTCGCACTGGAGCGGCGATTCTCCACCTGGCGTGTCAAGGAGAAGGCATGACCTCGCAGAAACACCTGCACCTCAACGCGTTCGTGATGCCGAACGGCCATCACGAGGCCGCCTGGCGGCATCCGAGCACGGATCCGCGCCGGGCCGCGACGTTGAAGCACTATGTCGACATCGCCCGCACGGCGGAGCGCGGCAAGCTGGATTCGCTGTTCCTCGCCGACGGCGTCGCCTTGTGGGGCAACGTCCGCTACAACTCGCACACCCTGTTCGAGCCGCTGACACTGCTTTCGGCGCTGGCCGGGGCCACCGAGCACATCGGCCTCATCGCCACCGCGTCGACGACCTACAACGAGCCGTACCACCTGGCGCGGAAGTTCGCGTCGCTCGATCACCTCAGCGGCGGGCGCGCGGGCTGGAACATCGTGACGTCGGCGGGTGAGGACGAGGCCCGCAACTTCAACCGCGACGCCCGGCCGGCGCACGCACTGCGCTACGAACGCGCCACCGAATTCGTCGAGGTGGCCAGGAAACTCTGGGACAGCTGGGACGACGACGCGGCCAGGATCGACAAGGAGACCGGGGTCTACGCCGACACCGACCTCATCCACCCGATCGACCACAACGGCCCGCATTTCCAGGTACGCGGCCCGCTGAACATCCCCCGGCCGGTGCAGGGACACCCGTTGCTGGTCCAAGCCGGTTCCTCGGAGACGGGCAAGGAGTACGCGGCCCGGTTCGCCGAGGCGGTGTTCACCGCGCAGCAGACGTTCGCCGAGGGCAAGGCCTTCTACGACGACGTCAAAGGCAGGCTCGCCAAGTACGGGCGGTCGCCGGAAGAGATCAAGATCCTGCCGGGGATCAGCCCGATCCTGGGCCGCACCGAGGCCGAGGCGAAACAACGCGAGGCCGAACTCAACGCCCTCATCACGCCCGCGTACGGCGTGCGGCAGCTGTCGAACATGCTCGACCACGACCTCACCCCGTATCCGCTCGACGGTCCGCTGCCCGACGTCGGCACCTTCACCGAGGGCGCGCAGAGCCGGTTCGAGCTGGTCACCGGCCTGGCGAGGCGCGAGAACCTGACCATCCGCCAGCTGATCGAGCGGCTGGCGGGCGGCCGGGGACACCGTGTCTTCGCGGGGACCGCCACGCAGGTCGCCGACCAGCTGGAGCACTGGTTCACCGAAGGCGCCGCGGACGGCTTCAACGTCATGCCGCCCACGCTGCCCGGCGGCCTCGAGGACTTCGTCGATCTCGTCGTCCCGGAACTCCAGCGGCGCGGACTGTTCCGCACCGAATACACCGCCACGACCTTGCGCGGCCACTACGGCCTCGCCCGCCCAGTCAACCGAATCCCAGTGAAGGAGCACGCCGCATGACCGCCCTCAACACCCAGGTCGAAGTCCGCAAGATCACCGGCAGGATCGGCGCGCAGGTCATCGGCGTCGATCCGGCCAAGGAACTCGACGCCGCGACCATCGCGTTCGTGACCGACGCCCTGCACGAGCACAAGGCGCTCGTGTTCCGCGACGTCGACCTCGACGACGCGGGCCAGCAGCGGTTCGCCGAGCACTTCGGAGAGCTGACGAAGGCGCACCCGACCGTCCCGTCGGTCGAGGGCGAGCCCGCCATCCTGCCGGTCGACAGCGAGCAGGGTCGCGCGAACCAGTGGCACACCGACGTCACCTTCGTGCACAACCCGCCGAAGGCCAGCACGCTGCGCAGCCTGGTCGTGCCGCCCTACGGCGGCGAGACACTGATCGCCAACTCGGCCGCCGCCTACCGTGACCTGCCGGAGCCGCTGCGGGCGTTCGCGGACACGCTGCGCGCCGAGCACACCAACGACTACGACTACGCGAAGCCGCCCGAGACCCTCGACGAGGCGGAGCAGGAACGACGCAAGGTCTTCGTCTCGCAGAAGTTCCGCACCGTGCACCCGGTGGTGCGGGTCCACCCGGTGACCGGCGAACGCGGGCTGTACATCGGCGGGTTCGCGCAGCGGATCATCGGGCTGTCCAAGGGAGAGTCGCGCGACATCCTGCGCCTGCTGCAGTCCTACGTGACGCGGCCGGAGAACGTCGTGCGGGTGAGCTGGGAGCCGAACCAGCTGGTCCTGTTCGACAACCGCATCACCCAGCACTACGCCGTCGACAACTACGACGACCTGCCCCGCCGCCTGAACCGGGTGACCGTGGCGGGCGACGTCCCGGTGGGCATCGACGGCGTGGCCAGCGAATCCCTCGAAGGCGACGCTTCGCACTACTCCCCCGTCGCCTGACGTCCCGAATGGGGTAAGACTGGCGTCGTGAAGGACGATCGCCGGATCGAAGCGCTCCTGAGGGAGCTGGCCCCGCAGGTGATCGGGCTGCTGGTGCGCAAGCACGGGCAGTTCGACGCCTGCGAGGACGCCGTCCAGGAAGCCCTGCTCTCGGCCGCGCAACAGTGGCCGGAGCAGGGCATCCCGGACAGCCCGAAATCCTGGCTCGCGACAGTGGCGTCACGGCGGCTGGTGGACGAGTGGCGCAGCGAGAGCGCGCGACGCCGTCGCGAAGAGAACGACGCGCTGATGGACCCGAGTGAACCATCCACTGTGTCCTCATCGGACGACACGCTCACCGTGCTTTTCCTGTGCTGTCACCCTTCCCTGTCCGCGCCGTCGCAGCTCGCGCTCACTCTGCGCGCCGTCGGCGGCCTGACCACGGGAGAGATCGCGAACGCGTTCCTGGTGCCGGAATCGACGCTGGCCCAGCGCATCAGCCGCGCGAAACAGACCATCAAGAAGGCGGGCGCGGAGTTCGTCCTGCCGCCTACCGCCGAACTCGCCGAACGGCTCCGCGTCGTCCTGCAGGTGCTGTACCTGATCTTCAACGAGGGCTACACGACCAGCGGCGGACCCGACCTGCAGCGTGCCGACCTGACCGTCGAGGCGATCCGGCTGACCCGGCTGCTCCGGCGGCTCATGGCAGGCGAGGACGAGGTCACCGGCCTGCTCGCGCTCATGCTGCTGACCGACGCCCGCCGCGCCGCCCGCGCCGTCGGCGACGGTTCGCTCGTCCCGCTCGCCGAGCAGGACCGCTCGCGCTGGGACACGGAGATGATCGCCGAGGGGGTCTCTCTGGTGAGCGAGGCCCTCGAAGCCGGACCCGTGGGGCCGTACCAGGTGCAGGCCGCGATCGCCGCCGTCCACGACGAGGCGGCGACCGTGGCGGACACCGACTGGCACCAGATCCTCGCGCTGTACGACGTCCTCGAGAAGGTCTCGCCCGGCCCGGTCGTCACGCTCAACCGCGCCGTCGCGGTCGCCGAGGTCAACGGCCCGGAAGCGGGTCTGGAACTGCTCGCCACCCTCGACGACGACAGCCGGATGAGCCAGACCCACCGGCTCGATTCCGTCCGAGGGCATCTGCTGGAACTGGCCGGGGACACCGGCGCCGCGCGTGAGGCGTACCTGCGGGCCGCGGGGCAAACCTCGAGCGAGCCCGAAAAGCAGTACCTGACCCGGCGCGCGGAGCGGCTCTAGTCTTCGACCTTCTTGGCGGTGGCCATGGCGCGCTCGGTTTCCCAGTACGCCCGCATCGAGACGATCAGCCCGTCCTCGCGAACCCGGTAGACGAACACGCCGTCGGTGTCGACGCGATAGCCGCCGGGCAGGTACGTCGTGATCGTGCCGACGTTCGCGACCTCGTCACCGGCCGCGTGGGAATCGCGGATGGTGAACTGGAAACGTTCGACGTTCCCGATCGTCTTGTCCCAGAAGGCGCTGATCCCGTCCTGGCCGTGGTGTCCCTTGCCCTCTTCGTCGAACATCGACGGGCCCACGGGATCTTCGACGACGGCGTCCCCGGCGAAGAGTTCGAGCCACGCCGCCTTGTCGCCGGCGGTGACGGCGGTCATCGAGCGAAAAGCGGCCTCGCGCGCGGGCGGCTGTGTGGCGGCCGGATCCCAGCAGACGTCGACACCCATGGCTCAGTCTCCGATCTTCGCGATGATCTCGTCGCCGAACTTCTTGATGGAATCGAGCTTCGGGCCGACTTCGGCGTCGAAACCGAGGCCGTCGAACACCCACGGCATGGTGATGATGTCGGTGACGCCGATTTCGCCCTGTTCGCGATAGCCGTCGAGACCGAACTTGTCGATGCAGACGGCCTGGTACTCGAACGGGTCTTCGGCGCGGCCTTGCTCGGCCAGCAGCCCGCGCAGCTTGACGATCGTTTCGCGGAGGTCGTCGAATTTCATCATCGCCGACGACCAGCCGTCGGCGACGCGCGCGGCCCGGCGCAACGCGACATCGGTGTGGCCGCCGATGTAGAACGGCACGCGTGACGGTGGTGTCGGGCTCATGCGGAGCTTGTCGAAGTCGAAGAATTCGCCGTGGAATTCGACCATCCCGCCGTCGAGGATCAGCCGCAGCACTTCGATGGCCTCGTCCACGCGTTTGCCGCGCTTCTCGTACGGCGCGCCGCACCAGCGGAACTCCTCCGGCGACCAGCCGACGCCGAGCCCGAGGCCGAAGCGGCCGCCGGTCAGCGCCGCGACCGAGTTGACCTGGCGGGCGAGCAGGACCGGGTTGCGGGAGCCGAGTTTCAGCACGGAGGTGTAGAACGTGAGCCGCTCGGTGACCGCGCCCATCGACGCGGCCGCGACCAGCGGATCGGCCCAGGGCGTCTCTTCGGTCCAGAACCGGCTGCCGTCCGGTGTGTACGGATAGTCGGCCGAGACCGTTTCGGAGTAGAACAGGGAATCCGGGAGCGCGATCGAGGAGAACCCCGCCTCTTCGGCGGCGCGGGCGAGCTCGCCCAGCTGATCGAGCGGATTCATCGCGATCGACAGGGTGAACTTCATGGGGCCGAACTATAACGTGTTCTAGTTTGCCCCGCCAGTGGTCGCGGTGACCGGGAGCACTGGCGGGAACCCCCGGCGCGGCGGCCGCGTTGATCGGGCTAAAGGCCGAACGATTCCTGGAGTTGAACCCATGGGTACCGCGATCTTCCTGATCGTGCTCCTCGTCGTGGTGGTCGGCGGCGGCATCTACTTCGCGAAATCCCAGGCGGCGGCCAAGAAGCGCCAGCTGGACGACGCGAAGGCCGACGCACGGCGCCTCGTCGAGCGGCTCGGCGGTCAGGTCATGAACATCACCGGCACGGACACCGCCTCCCAGCAGGCGATGGCGGACGCGTCCGAGCGCTTCACCGCGGCGGGCTCCCAGATGGAGCAGGCGCAGACCGTCGAGCAAGCCCGGCTGGTGCGCGAGACGGCCATCGAGGGCCTCTACTACGTCCGCGCCGCCCGGCTCGCGATGGGCATGGACCCCGGTCCGGAACTGCCCGGCAGCGAAGAGCGCGACCGCGCGGGCAAGGTCACCGAACACCGCTCCGTCGACGTCGAGGGCGAGCACTACGAGGCTTCGCCGGACCCGAGCCAGCGGACGCCGCACTACTACCCCGGTGGACGCGTGGCGGGCCGTCCGGTGCCGCAGGGCTGGTACAGCGAGCCGTGGTGGAAGCCCGCGCTCGTCGCCGGTGCCTGGGGTCTCGGTTCGATGCTGCTGTTCAGCGCGATGTTCTCCGGAATGGCGGGGATCGCGAGCGCGTCGGCCTGGGAGTCCGGTTACGACGCGGGCCAGGAGGACGCCGGGGCCGCCGATGGCGGCGGTGACGCGGGCGGCGACGCCGGAGGCGACATGGGCGGGGACGCCGGTGGGTTCGACGGTGGCGGCTTCGATGGTGGCGGCTTCGACGGTGGCGGGTTCGACTTCTAGCCGCGAGTCGGTCCCTCAAGCGCTATGAAAGGCCCGTTACTTGCAAAACTTGCAAGTAACGGGCCTTTCATAGCGTCCGGGACCGAGGTCGGGCAGGGCGGGCGGAGGTCAGGCGGGTTGGCAGGTCGGGCACCAGAAGAGGTTCCGTGCCGCCAGATCGCTCCGCAGCACGGGCGTCCCGCAGACGAGACAGGGCATCCCCTCGCGCCGGTAGACGTAGACCTCGCCCCCGTGCCGGTCCTGCCGCGGCGCGCGGCCGGTCGCCTCGGGCAGGTGTTCCGGCGCGACCGTGTCGATCCGTCCCACCCGGACACCGTGCCGCATGAGCGTCACGAGATCCGCCCACATGTCGTCCCACAGCGCGCGATCGAGCGCGCGGCCGGGAACGAGCGGGGCGACACCGTGCCGGAAGAGCACCTCGGCGCGGTACACGTTGCCGACGCCCGCGAGCACCGACTGGTCCATCAGCAGCGCCGCGATCGACGTCTTCGACCGGGTGATCCGGTCCCACGCTTTGTCCGGCTTCGCGTCACGGCGCAGCGGATCCGGGCCCAGCCGCGCCTTGATCGCGTCGACACGGGGCGCGTCGAGCAGTTCGCACTGGTTCGGGCCGCGCAGGTCGGCGGAATGCGTCGGGCCGACGAGCCGCATCCGCACCTGCCCGATCGGCTCGCCCACCGGCAACGGCTCGTCGGAGAACGTGCCGTAGAGGCCGAGGTGGACGTGCACCGTCCCGTGTGGACCGTAGTCGTGGAACAGATGCTTTCCGTACGCCTCGGCCTTCACCAGCACCCGGCCGTCCAAACGGGACGCTTCGGCGGCGAACCGTCCCTGCGGACTGCTCACCTCGACCGGGTGACCGGCGAAACGGCGTTTGTGCAGACGTGCCAGGCGATGGAGCGTATGCCCCTCGGGCATGTCAGTGCTCGGGCAGCGGCGGCGGCCAGCCGGTGTTCTCGTAGTCCAGGATCTGCTGGACGCGACGGCCGTGGCGCTCGTCCGGGCTCGGCGGGGTCGCGAGGAACGCCTCGACGATCTCGGTGGCCTCTTCGGTGGTGTGCATCCGCGCGCCGACGCCGATCAGCTGGGCGTGGTTGTGTTCGCGGGTGAGCTTCGCGGTCTCGACGCTCCAAGCGAGGCCGGCGCGAGCGCCCTTCACCTTGTTGGCCGCGATCTGCTCGCCGTTGCCGGAGCCGCCGACGACGATGCCGAGGCTGCCCTCGTCCGCGACGACCCGGCGGGCCGCCTCGATGCAGAAGGCCGGGTAGTCGTCGGCCGCGTCGTAGACGAAGGGACCGACGTCCTCGACGTCGTGGCCCTGCTCCTTGAGGTGGGCCACGAGGTGGTTCTTCAGTTCGAAACCGGCATGGTCAGAGCCAAGGTAAACACGCACAGCGCGGAGTCTGCCATCACGTTCCGGCGCGGGCATGCTGTGGGGGTGGACATCTGGGGCCAGACCGAAGCGGACATCAGACTCGAATGGGGACCCGAAGGCGTCGGCGTCCTCGGCGGCGCGTGCGCGGTCCTGATCATCGTCGACGTACTTTCCTTCTGCACCACCACGGATCTCGTCCTCGGCAACGGAGGACGCGTGCTGCCGGTCCGCTGGCGCGATCACCGCGGCGAGGATGCCGCGAAAGAGCGAGGCGCCATCCTCGCGGGTGAAGGCGACTGGACTCTGCGACCTTCGTCTGTGACGGAAATCCCTTCCGGCACCCTCCTCGCGCTCCCCTCCCCCAACGGCGCCACGCTCTGCGACGCCGCCGCCACGACCGGTGCCGAAGTCCTCGCGGGCTGCCTTCGCAACGCCACCGCGGTCGCCGCTCGCGCGACCGAACTGGCGGACGGCGCGCCGATCGGCGTCGTCCCGGCCGGGGAACGCTGGGGTATCGACATGCACACCGAAGCCAAGAAGTTCGGACCGCTGAGGCCCTGCGTCGAGGATCAGCTCGGTGCGGGCGCGATCATCGCCGCGCTCGGCGATTACGGCCGCCCGTCCCCCGAAGCCCTGCTCGCGGCGATCGCGGCCAAAGCCATCGACATCGCCGAGGCGCTGACAGAGTGTTCCTCAGGGCGCGAGCTCGCCGCGGCCGGGCACGCGAACGACGTGACTCTCGCCGCCCGGCTCGACACAAGCAGCACGGTTCCGGTGCTGCGCAACGGAATTCTGGAGGACCTGTGACTTGGCTCGAACTCGCGGACGGCGTGTACGCCCGGCGTTACGAGGAACTGGACCTGACCGTCGGCCTGGTCGTGGGCAGTGACCACTGCCTGGTCGTCGACGTCCGCGGCGACGTCGAACAGGGCGCCGAACTCGCCGCGGCGGTCCGGGAGATCACGCCGCTGCCGTGGTCGGTCGTCTACACCCACGCGCATTTCGACCACGCCTTCGGCACCACGCCGTTCCTGCCGTGCGACATCTGGGCGCACGAAGGCTGCCGGACCGAGCTGACCACCTACGGCGAAGGCGCGCGGCGTAAGTGGATACAGCACTACCTCGGGGAAAACCGCCCGGAGATGGCGGAGGCGCTGGAGCGCACCGTGATCACCCTGCCGAACAAGCCGGTCTCCGACACCTCCGAGATCGACCTCGGCGGCCGCAGGGTCGTGTTGCGGTTCCTCGGCCGGGCCCACACCGATCACGACCTGTTCGTCCACGTGCCCGACGCAGGAGTCATATACGCAGGTGACGCCGTCGAGAACGCCGAAGCGGGCTTCAGCGCCTTCTCGTTCAACGAGGACAGCTCACTCGTGGAGTGGACCGGGGTGATGGGCGCGATCCTCGAACTGGAGCCGAAGATCATCGTCGCCGGGCACGGGGCGCCGGTCGACACCGCCTTCATCGAGAAGCACCGCGAAGGGCTGCGTGAGCTCACCGCGCTCAAAACCGCGATCGCGGCAGGAGACCTCACGACGGACGAAGCCGTCGCGAGGTCCTCCTACCCCGACGATGTCACCAGAGCGGCACTCGCGACGGCCTAGT
Source organism: Amycolatopsis sp. lyj-84 (assembly GCF_046549075.1). Taxonomy (NCBI): domain Bacteria; kingdom Bacillati; phylum Actinomycetota; class Actinomycetes; order Pseudonocardiales; family Pseudonocardiaceae; genus Amycolatopsis; species Amycolatopsis sp. lyj-84. The sequence continues at coordinate 106,140 of NZ_JAJPWO010000018.1, read as the reverse complement.
CGAAGTTCAGGTCCCCGGACCGGGTGCGCTTCAGCTCGAAGAAGTCCGGGTAGCTCGCCAGCGCGCGGGCGCCGTCGAAGACCTTGACGGCGTCCTCGCCGCGCGGGATCGAGCTGAGCACCGGGCCGAAGAAGGCGACCCCGTCGATGTGGATGGTCGGCGTGCCGACGTCCATTCCGACCGGATTCATACCTTCGTAGTGACTCTTTTTCAGCGCTTCGTCGTACTCGGTCGACTCGGCGGCCTCGGCCAGCTCCGCCGGGGCTCCGATGGCTTCGAGGGTCTCCTTGATGACCTTCGGGATGTCCTTGTCGCCCTGGTTGTGATGGCGCGTGCCGAACTCCGTGTAGAAGTCGCGCAGGGCCTCCTCGCCGTTCTTCTGCGCCAGCGCGGTCGCGACGCGGACCGGGCCCCAGCCGCGGTCCAGCAGCTCCTTGTACTGCTCAGGCAGGTCCTCGCGGCCGCTGTTGAGCTCGGACAGGCTCATGATCCGGAACCTCAGGTCGAGGTCGCGGTGCTTCTCCACCTCGAGGATCCAGCGCGAGCTGATCCAGGCGAAGGGACAGATCGGATCGAAGTAGAAGTCGACCTTGGTCGTCTCGGACGGGGCGGTCATCAGGTTCTCCCAGTGCCATCGTCTTGGGTGGGCCGGTACACGCAGGGTGCTACACAGCGAGCCAACATCGCGGCCGTCGGCGTTGTTCCCGTCGTCAGCACCGGCCTGGACATGATTGGATGCCTGTAGTTGGAAACCAAAACCGATACCGATGACCAGAGGTGCCAGTGCCCGCCCCCAACCTGACCCGAGACCAAGCCAAGCTGCGCGCGGATCTGCTCGACGTCGAGTCCTACGACATCGAGCTGGATCTGACCGACGGCCGCGGCGGTCCCGGTGAGAAGACCTTCACGTCGAAGACGACGATCAAGTTCGCGAGCGCCAGAAGCGGCGAAGCGTCATGGATCGACATCGTCGCCGAGGGGATCGAGTCGGCCGTCCTCAACGGGACGGAGCTCGACGTCAGCGGGTACGTCGAGGACAAGGGCGTCGAACTGCCCGGACTCGGCGAGTCGAACGAGCTCGTCGTGGACGCGGTCTGCCGGTACATGAACACCGGCGAAGGCCTGCACCGGTTCGTCGACCCGGTCGACGACGGCGTCTACCTCTACACGCAGTTCGAGACCGCCGACGCCAAGCGCATGTTCGCCTGCTTCGACCAGCCCGACCTCAAGTCGGTCTACCGGCTCACCGTGCTCGCGCCGAAGGACTGGAAGGTCATTTCGAACGCGCTGGTCGAGTCGGCCGAGGAGACCCCGGAAGGGGCCGTCCGGACCGTCTTCGCCGTGTCCGAGCGGATCTCGACCTACCTGGTCGCGCTGATCGCGGGCCCGTACAGCGTGTGGCACGACGAGTACTCCGACGAGCACCGCACGATCCCGCTCGGCATCTACTGCCGCTCCTCGCTCGCCGAGCACATGGACGCGGACAGGCTGTTCACCGAGACCAAGCAGGGTTTCGCCTTCTACCACGAGAAGTTCGCCACCCCGTACCCGTTCTCCAAGTACGACCAGCTGTTCGTGCCGGAGTTCAACGCGGGCGCGATGGAGAACGCCGGCGCGGTCACCTTCCTGGAGGACTACGTCTTCCGGAGCCGCGTCACGCGCTACTACTACGAACGCCGTGCCGAGACGCTGCTGCACGAGATGGCGCACATGTGGTTCGGCGACCTGGTCACCATGCGCTGGTGGGACGACCTGTGGCTGAACGAGTCGTTCGCGACCTTCGCGAGCGTGCTGGCCCAGGCCGAGGCGACCGAGTACAAGAACGCTTGGACCAGCTTCGCGAACATCGAGAAGTCGTGGGCGTACCGGCAGGACCAGCTGCCCTCGACGCACCCGATCGCGGCGGACATCGTCGACCTGCACGCGGTCGAGGTGAACTTCGACGGGATCACCTACGCCAAGGGCGCGAGCGTCCTCAAGCAGCTCGTCGCCTACGTCGGGCTCGACCACTTCCTCGAAGGCCTGAAGGTCTACTTCGGCAAGCACGCCTGGGGCAACGCGACCCTGGCGGATCTGCTGGGCGCGCTGGAAGAGGCCTCCGGCCGCGACCTCTCGTGGTGGAGTGCGCAGTGGCTGGAGACCACCGGCCTCAACTCGCTCAGCCCGCGCTACGAGGTCGGCGCCGACGGGAAGTACACCGCCTTCGCCGTCACCCAGACCGGCGCCAAGCCGGGTGCCGGTGAACTGCGCGCGCACCGCGTCGCGGTCGGGGTCTACGACGAGGACGAGAACGGCAAGATCGTCCGCAAGCACCGCGTCGAACTCGACATCGACGGCGAACGCACCGAGGTGCCGGACCTGGTCGGCCTCCCGGCCGGCAAGCTCGTGCTGGTCAACGACGACGACCTGACCTACTGCACGATGCGGCTCGACCCGGCGTCGCTGACCACGCTGATCGACCGCATCGCCGACATCACCGATCCGCTGCCCCGCACGCTGTGCTGGTCGGCGGCTTGGGAGATGACGCGCGAGGCCGAGCTCAAGGCCCGCGACTTCGTCACGCTGGTGCAGCGCGGCGTGCACACCGAGACCGAGGTCGGCGTGGTGCAGCGGCTGCTGCTGCAGGCGCAGACGGCGCTGAACTCGTACGCGAACACCACGTGGGCGGCGGACAAGGGCTGGCCGGAGTTCAGCTCGCGGCTGCTGGAGCTGGCGCAGGGCGCCGAGGCCGGTTCGGACCACCAGCTCGCCTTCGTGAACTCGCTCGCCGGTTCGGTGCTCGACGACAAGACGCTGCAGATCATCTCCGGCTGGCTCGACGGCACGGCACCCCTGGAGGGCCTGACCGTCGACACCGACCTGCGCTGGCGGCTGCTGCACGCGCTGGTCGCGCACGGCAAGGCGGAGAACCCGGAGATCGACGCGGAACTCGCCAAGGACGACACCGCCGCCGGGCGGCGTCAGGCGGAGCGCTCGCGGGCGCTGCGGCCGACCGACGAGGCGAAGGCCGACGCGTGGCAGCGGGCGGTGTACGACGACGAGCTGCCCAACGCGGTCAGCGACTCGCTCATCACCGGCTTCTCCCACCCCGGCCAGAAGCACCTGCTCGGCGACTACGTGACGCGCTACTTCGACGTCATCGACGAGGTGTGGCAGCGGCGCTCCAGCGAGCGCGCGCAGCCGACCGTGGTCGGGCTGTTCCCGTCGTGGGCGGTCGTGGCGTCGACCGTGGAGGCGTCGGACGCGTGGCTGGCCGGGGAAGACCACCCCGCCGCGCTGCGCCGTCTCGTGTCGGAAGGCCGGGCCGGGATCGTGCGGGCGCTGGCCGCCCGTGAGTTCGACTCGCAGGCCGGGCTCTAGGTCCCGTAAACGCAATGAAGGGGACTTTCATCGCAAATTTTGCGATGAAAGTCCCCTTCATTGCACTCGAAAGTGCTTGAGGGTACTTAGTGCTGCGGAGCGCCGGCCTGGTCGCTCAGCATGCGGAGAGCGTTCACGAGCCCGCCGACGAGGTCGCCTTCCTTGAAGGAGGCCACCATGCTGGCCACGGCGAGCTTCGCACCGCGGTCGGGCAGGCGGTGCTTGGCCTGCGAGCCCGTCACGATCTCGATGGCCCGCTGCCCGGGCGACACGGCGAGGAACACGCCGTCGGCCGGGTTGTCGGTCGTGGCGAGCAGACCCTCGGCCGCGACGCGGGTGTCCTCGCCGAGGTCGCCGAGGTACACGCTGAAGTCCAGGCCGGTCTCGCGGCTGGCCAGGGTCAGCGCCTCGTCCAGCCGGGCAAGCTGCTGGGTGGTGAATGGGCTGATCGGCCCAGCCGGTTCGTACATCTTGGCGGCGGAGATCCGGCCGCTGGAGGTAACGACGGCGCCGTAACCGGGCTCTTCGTCAACAGCGGTGGACGAATGGGTCAGTTCACCAGTTGCCACGAGCGCCTCCCGTCACCGAAGTCGTGTTCGCCGCGCCGACGGCGGTCGCGCCGCCCGTGTTCGCGTGCGAATGCCTGGCGCCGACACCGTCGGGGTTGGCGCTCCACCACATGGCCGGGTACTCCCACGGCTGCCCCGGCCGGTACCGGGCGACGCCCGCGCCCTTCGACCGCAGCGTGGCCACTCCGCAAAGTGCGTAGATGGCCAAGGGGATCACCGCGAAGACCAGGATCGTCTCGACAAGGTTCACGCGCGTGAGCGTATCCGACGGGGGTCGGGAACGCCGGGCCGCACCCGGTACGCACCCGCGCGGACGTGCTCCGCGACACGGACCGCTCACCGCCAGGAGGGGGCCGTCCGCCGCTTGCCGCGAAAGCGCTCCCACGTTGAGCCGAAGCCCTCAAGGCCGAAAGGTTGCAACTCAACGTACGGGCGGCCGCACCCGGCGCTGTCGTCTTGTCGCGGCCTTGAAATCCTCGTAGCTTTTTCACCTGTACGGGCCTTGCGCCCAGCTCCCACACCCCAGCAGGTAACGCACCGGTCGCAGGAGGATATGTCATGCAGAGCACCCAGACACCCGGCCAGGCGATCATCGACGACGTTTCGTCACTCTTCGAAATTGGATTCGTCCCCGGTACGCGTGTGACGGCGGGCACACGGGTTACGCGCGGTACACGCGTCACTCGCGGTACGCGGGTCACCGCCGGAACCCGGGTCACTCGCGGCACCCGCGTGACTCGTGGCACTCGCGTCACCGCCGGCACTCGCGTCACCAGGGGCACGCGCGTCACTCGCGGCACCCGCGTGACGGCCGGAACCCGCGTCACCTGCGGCACCCGGGTCACTCGTGGCACCCGCGTCACCCGTGGCACGCGCGTCACCTGCCAGAGCGACTTCTCCCTCGCCGCCTGAGCCAGAGCACGGCCGGCTGACAGGGAAACGGCGTACTTGTAGCGGTAGAGAGCTTCATCACGGCATCATCGGCCCGCCCCGGCCGCCGAAAGGCAGCCGGGGCGCCGACGTGTTCGGAACCCGGTCAAGGCCCGGTCAGGCCGCGGTTCCCAGGTACGGCCGCCACAACGGGTCGGCCTCCTTGGAATGCGCGAGCAGCCGCCAGTGCGGCCCGTGCGGGGCCCTCGGCACGACGCGCAGCCGCCAGCCGATCTCGGAAAGCAGCTTGTCCGCCTTCCGGTGGTTGCACTTGGCGCAGCAGGCCACGCAGTTCGTCCAACTGTGGGGACCGCCCCGGCTACGCGGGATGACGTGGTCGATCGTCTCGGCCCGCCCTCCGCAGTAGGCGCAGCGGTACCGGTCGCGATGCATCAGCCCGGCCCTGGTCAGCGGCACCTGCGCGCGGTAAGGCACGCGCACGTAGGTGCTCAGCCGGATCACCGAGGGCACGGGCAACGACACCGAAGCGGCGTGCAGTTCGAGCCCTGCCGGGTCGCCGTGCACCACCTCGGCCTTGCCGCACATCACGAGGACCACAGCGCGCCGCAGCGGCAACGCCGTGAGCGGCTCGAACGTGGCGTTCAACAGCAATACCCGTCTGCGGCCCCAAGACGACGCCGTAGTCGTAGTGGGTACCGCCGAAGTCGACGGATCCCGCCCTCTACGCTGTCCGGGCGGGCGGGCAACACCCCCTGGCCGCGTTCCCGGCCCGCCCGGTGGAGCCCCGTGCGAGGGGGCACCTCCCGGATGAGCGCGCAACACGACCTCCGGCGCCTGTCCGGCCAAGGCTTGGCTCGGGACGCCGAGGGGGATGGGTTGTCGGTCTGGCACTCGACCACCTCCACCGGTGCAGGCATAGTCGACCACAGATCAGCCCCAAAGTGCACGTGTGTTAGTGGACGTGTCACATGCGCGCGACCCGGCGGCCACCTGATACCGGGTTTTTCGGATCCGCCGGAGCGCCCGCCGCGCCCGAGCAGCGCGAACGATCCCCGCCGAGTACGAAAGGACATTTCTTCTCAGTGAACCTGCTGCCCACCGAACCCCCTGCCTGCACGAAGGACGCCAGCACCCTGTGCGGTCAGGTGTTCGAGGTCACAAAGAACGAATGGCTCTCCGCGTCGGCAGGCTGGCTGCTGACGAAGCCGATCAAGATCCTGATGATCATCGCCGTGGCGTTCCTGCTGCGGTACCTGGTGCGTCGCCTGATCAACCGCGTGACGCGGATGCCGAGCGGTTCCAAGAAGCTGCCCGCCCTGTTGAGACCTCTGCGGGAGAAGGCTCCCGAGATGCTCGGGTCGGCGGTGATGGAACGGCGCCGTCAGCGCGCCGCCACCATCGGCTCGGTCCTCAAGTCCGTGGCGACACTGTTCATCTACGGCCTGGCGTTCATCCTCGTGCTGGGCGAACTGGGCATCGACCTGGCGCCGATCATCGCCTCCGCCGGCATCGTCGGTGTCGCGCTCGGTTTCGGCGCGCAGAACCTCGTCAAGGACTTCCTCTCCGGCATCTTCATGATGATCGAGGACCAGTACGGCGTCGGTGACGTCGTCGACGTCGGCGAGGCGGCGGGCACCGTCGAGGCCGTCGGCCTCCGGATCACCACCTTGCGTGACATCAACGGCACCGTCTGGTACGTCCGCAACGGCGAGGTGCTGCGGGTCGGCAACTCGAGCCAGGGCTTCGCCGTGGCCGTCGTCGACGTCCCGCTCAGCTACTCCGCCGACGTCGAGAAGGCCACCGAGCTGATGGCCGCCAAGGCGACGTCCCTGCTGGAAAGCGAAGGACTGGCGCCCAGCGTGCTGGAGCCGCCGGAGATGCTCGGTGTCGAGACCGTGACCCCCGAGGGCATCAAGCTCCGCCTGACGGTGAAGGTCCGGCCCGGCAAGCAGTGGGCGGTGCAGCGCGCGCTGCGGGCGCACCTGCTCGGCGCGCTCGACGAAGCGGGCTTCGAGCCACCTCTGGGGCGCTTTATGTCGTCCGGCCCCGCGGCCCAGTAGGACAAGGGCAGAATGGAGCTGTGTCCGTGAGCGAACCAGACCCCACGACCTTGTACGAGGCGATCGGCGGTGAACCGGTCTTCACCCGGATCGTCGCGCGGTTCTACGCCGAAGTGGCGGTCGACGAGGTGCTTCGGCCGCTGTACCCGGAGGAGGACCTCGGCCCGGCCGAGGAACGCTTCCGGCTGTTCCTCATGCAGTACTGGGGCGGCCCGCACACCTACTCGGACCAGCGCGGCCACCCGCGGCTGCGGATGCGGCACGGGCCGTTCAAGATCGGCCCGATCGAACGCGACGCCTGGCTGCGCTGCATCAAGATCGCGGTCGACGAAGAGAACATCGAGGAGCCCTACCGCGGTCAGCTGTGGGCGTACCTGGAGATGGCCGCCAACAGCATGATGAACAGTTTCGTCTGATGAAGCGCGCCGTGGCTTGGTGGGACCAGGCGGTCTTCTACCAGGTCTACGTGCGCTCGTTCGCCGATTCCGGCGGGGACGGCGTCGGTGACCTCGAAGGCATCCGCGGCAAGCTCGGGTACCTGGAGCTGCTCGGGGTCGACGCGCTGTGGCTGACGCCGTTCTACCGCTCGCCGATGGCCGACCACGGGTACGACATCGCCGATCCGCGCGATGTCGACCCGATGTTCGGCACCCTCGGTGATTTCGACGTCCTGCTGACCGAGGCGCACAAACGCGGCATCAAGGTCACCATCGACGTCGTCCCCAACCACACCAGCAACACCCACGCCTGGTTCAAATCGGCGATGGCGGCGCCGCCGGGGAGCCCGGAACGGGATCGCTACATCTTCCGTGACGGACTCGGCCCGCGCGGCGACCTGCCGCCGAACAACTGGGTCAGCGCGTTCGGCGGCCCGGCGTGGACCCGGGTCCCGGACGGCCAGTGGTACCTGCACCTGTTCTCCCCGCAGCAGCCGGATCTGAACTGGGGCAACCACGAGGTCGCCGCCGATCTGGAGCGGACCCTGCGGTTCTGGCTGGACCACGGCGTGGACGGCTTCCGCATCGACGTCGCGCACGGCATGGCGAAACCACCGGGCCTGCCGGACATGGACCCGCGGGTGACCCCGCACGGGCCGAGCGAGTTCTACGACCCGCGGTTCGACAACGACCGCGTCCACGAGATCCACCAGATGATCCGCAAGGTGCTCGACGAGTACCCGGGCGCGATGGCCGTCGGCGAGATCTGGGTGACCGACGAGGAACGGCTCGCCCGCTACCTGCGGCCGGACGAACTGCATCTGGCGTTCAACTTCCGGCTCGTGCTCACGCATTTCGACGCGGACGCGCTGCGGACGGCCATCGAACGGTCGTTGGCGGTGCCGAAGTCCGCCGGTGCCCCCGCCACCTGGACGCTGAGCAACCACGACGTCTGGCGGCAGGTCAGCCGGTACGGCGGCGGCGAGCGGGGGGTCCGGCGAGCCCGCGCGATGGCACTGGTCGAACTCGCGCTGCCCGGAACGGTCTATCTGTACAACGGCGAGGAACTGGGACTCGGGAACGTCGACCTCCCGCCAGACGCGCTCGCGGACCCGCGCGCCAAGACCTCCGGCGCCGAATTCGGCCGGGACGCGTCGCGCGTGCCGCTGCCGTGGGAAGGCGACCTGCCGCCGTTCGGCTTCTCGCGGAATCCGCGGACGTGGCTGCCGATGCCCGCTTCGTGGGCTTCGGTGACCGTGGAAGCCCAGCTGGAGGATCCGGCGTCGACGCTGTCGCTGTACCGGCGGGCGATCGAGATCCGCAAGTCGCACCAGGCTTTCAGCGGCGAAGACCTCGAGTGGTACGGCGCCCCGGCGGGCTGTTTCGCGTTCCGGCGGCGGGGCGGCGGGCTGGTCTGCGCGCTGAACACGTCGGCGAGCCCGATCGCGCTGCCGCCGGGCGAGGTGCTGCTGTCGAGCGTTCCGCTGGTGAACGGGAAGCTGCCTCCGGACGCCGCCGCCTGGCTCGTCTGAGTGCCCCCTCAGGACGCTATGAAAGGCCCGTTACTTGCAAAATTTGCAAGTAACGGGCCTTTCATCTCACGCTAGGACTAGTTGAAGCCCGGGTGCAGCTTGTACTGCGTCTGGGCGTTGAACTGGTTCTGCCGGACGAGCTTCGCCGGGAAGGTCCGCCAGTCGTTGAGGTCCAGGACGTCCAGGCCCTTCACGATGTCGGACGAGAAGATGTAGCCGTTGTACCAGTACGCCGACCACGTCCCACCGCCGACGAGCTTCTCGTTCGAGAGCGGGCCCCGCTCCCAGTACGCGATCTCCTTCGGCTTCTTCGAGTCGGTGAAGTCCCACACCGAAACGCCGCCCTGGTACCAGGACTGGACCATGATGTCCTTGCCCGGCACCGGAACCAGCGAACCGTTGTGCGCCACGCAGTTCTCGGTCTCGGACTGGAGACGCGGGATCTTGTAGTAGTTGCGGAACTCCAGCTTGCGGTTGTCGCCGCGGCCGGTGATGTCGTAGATGCCGTTGGCACCGCGGGTGGAGCCGAACTTCTCCAGGCAGGTCGCCATGCCGCCGCCGCCGAGTTCGTCGGTGAAGACGACCTTGGTGGCGTCGTTGTTGAAGGTGGCGCTGTGCCAGAACGCGAAGTTCACGTTGTCCTGGACTCGGTTGATGACGCGCGGCTTGAGCCGGTCGGCGATGTCGATCAGGACACCGTCACCCATGCAGGCACCGGCCATCAGGTCCTTCTCCGGCAGCGCCGTCAGGTCGTGGCAACCGGTGGTCGCCGACCGGTTGGTGCCGTCGGGGTTCGGGCCGCCGGCGTTGCCGCCGTCCGGGAACAGCACCGGCGTCGCGACGAGCGAAGCCTTCGCCGGGTCCTTCACCGGGACCTTGATGATGGAGAGCTTGTCGTGCGGCGGCTGGCAGTCGGGCAGGTTCGCCGACGGCGCGTACGACGAGACGTAGATGTAGACGTCCTTGCCGCGCTTGTCCGGCACCAGGGTGTTGGTGTGCGAACCGCAGTCGGTCTCGACCGCCGCGACGTACTTCGGCGCCGCGAGGTTCGAGATGTCGAAGATCTTGATGCCCTCCCACGCCGTCTTGTCCGATGCGGGCTTCGCGACGCTGGTGCACGAGTTGTCGCTGCGCGAGGCGTCGGTCGACAGGAAGAGCAGGTCGCCGGAGATCGACACGTCGTTCTGCCCACCGGGGCAGAGGACCTGGCTGACGATCTTCGGGCGGTAGGGGTTGCGGACGTCGTAGACGTTGAAGCCGTCGTACGTGCCGGTGATCGCGTGACCCTTGGTGAACGCGATGTCGGTGCCGGTCGAGTCCTTGGTGAACGGTCCCTGCTGCGGGACGTTCGCGATCGACCGGAGATTCGGGCTGTGGACGATCTCGTCCACAGCCGGGATCGTGGTCGCCGACGGCTCGGCGACGACGGCCGGCGCGGCGAACGCGCTGGCGGCGCCGAGGGCGGCGACGGCGGCCACTGACACGAATCCCCTGGTCAAGCGACGTTTCAGCCCAGGCTGCAGCACGATATGGCTCTCCTTCCACCCAGCTTTACGCGCACCTTATTCCTTATTTAGGCTCAGCAGATACCGACCAACGGAGGATCTCCGGGATGAGAAAAAGTTTGACATCGGCGCTGCTCGTTGCGGCTTTCGTCGTCTCGGGCTGCACGGGCGACGAATCACCCGCCGAACCGGCATCGAGCGCACCGGTCATCATTCCGGGCAAACCGGGCGAGCAGGCGGGCACCGGCTCCCCCGGCCCGGTGAACCGCGATCAGGCAGGCGAGGCCGACGTCGAGTACATGACGATGATGATCCCCCACCACCAGCAGGCGAAGGTGATGACCGACCTGGTGCCGGGCAAGACGGCGAACGAGCAGCTCAAGGCGATCGCGGGCCGGATCTCGGTGGCGCAGGACGGCGAGGTCGCGATGATGAAGACCTGGCTGTCCGACCGCGGCAAGCCGGTGCCGGGCGAGGGTCACGCCGGCCACGGCGGAGGGCATGACCACGGGCTCATGCCGGGCATGGCGACCGAAGCGCAGCTGGCCGATCTGCGCGCGGCGAGCGGTCCGGCGTTCGAAAAGCTGTTCCTCGACCTGATGATCGCGCATCACCAGGGCGCGCTGACCATGGCCGAAACCCAGCTCGGCAAGGGAGTGGAGATCAAGGCGCAGGAGATGGCGCAGGAGGTCATCACCGGCCAGTCCGCCGAGATCGAGCGCATGAGGACGATGCGAGGAAAGCTCTAGGCGTCGCCCGAGGAGCCCACGTCACCGGAGTCGTCGAGGGTGCCCGAGACGATCCAGGTCGCCAGCGCGGCGGCCTGGACATAGGGCGCGGCCTGCGCGGCGGCGCGACCGGCGGCCTTGGCGCGCCCCCATTTCTCCGGGCGTTCGGCGCGTTCCGGCGCCTCCTCACCCGGCGGGCGCTCGGTCCGCCACGGGGTCTCCTCAGGCCGGACCTCGGCCAGGAAGTCCGCGGTCGGGTCTTCCCCGTCCTTGCCGTCGTCGCGAGGGCCGCTGTCGCTCATGAGGACAGCCTGACACCGCGGGCGGCCGGAAGCCACCCGCGGCGCGAAGCCGTAAGGCCCCTGTCAGAACAGCAACGGCAGGAGCGCGTGGCGGCGTTTGAGCACGGCGCCGTAGCGGGCGTCGATGCGCATCCACGAATCCGTCGCGGTGATCCGGACGACGTCGCCGGCGATCGACGAGTCGACGAAACCCATCCCGGACAACGCGAACAGGCACCGCATCTGGACCTTGATCTCCTGCTCGCCGCCGGTGACGGTGAGCACCGCCTGGTCCATCAGGGAGGCGGGCGGGTTGCCGTGCGGGCCGACGTTGTCGCGGGCCAGCGCGACGCCGCGGTCGGCCAGCTCCGAGATCACCGTCGCCGGCAGTTCGTCCACCAGCTGCCAGCGGCCGGGTGCGGGCAGCTCGGAATGCCACATCAGGTCGCGGGCCGGGCCCGGATCCATCCGCTCGCCGCCGGCGATGGTCAGTGCGGCGAGCAGTTCGTTCCCGGACACCGTGATGTCCGACGGCGTGATGTCACCGGCGACGGCCCTGGTGGCGAGGACTTCGAACGGGGTCGCGCTCCACGCCTCGACGACGCCGTCACCGCGCTGCCGCAACCGCACCAGCGTGTTCTGGTCGAGCCGGACGGCCCTGGCCACGAACGCGCCGAGCGTTTCGCGGTCCCCCGCGTCCGGGATGACGAGCTCAGGCATCCGCGAACCCCTTCTCCAGGAAGGCGCGTTCGTCCTCGGTCAGTCGCCGGGGCCGCTCCGTCCCGGTGTCGAACGGCGCGAGCACCGTCTCCGCGGTGACCGCGACCTTGTCGACCTCGGCAGGCCCGTCGTGCACCTTGTAGCCGAGGGTGAAGCTGGCGTGCTTCAAGTCCTTCAACGAGATCTCCACCCGGATGTCCTGATCGGACACCACGATCGGCGAACGGTAATGGACGGCCAGCTTCACCACCACGATGCCCTTGGGCAGTTCGGTGAGCCCGGCCCGGACGGCGTCCCCGAACAGCAGGGGGATCCGCGCCTCTTCGAGCAGGGTCACCAGGTTCGCGTGGTTGACGTGCCCGTAGACGTCCATATCCGACCAGCGTGGCCGGATCAGGGAAATGTAGCTCACTACCTCACCGTGCTCCGGATCTGCCTCGCCGCCACCGACAGCGTCGCCAGGTCGAGCTTGCCGAACTGGCTGATCTCGTCCAGTGCGACACGAGCGCGCTGCAGCCGCGAGGCGTTCGTCTTCTCCCAGTGGGCGATCTTCTCGTCCGGGTCGGTACCCGAATCGCTGTGCCGCAACGCGTCCAGCGTGATCGCCCGCAACGAACCATAGACGTCGTCCCGCAGTGCCAGCCGCGCGAGCGCGTGCCAGCGGTTGCCGCGTTCGAGACCGCTGATCGACGTCAGCATCTTGTCGATGCCGAGGTGATCGGACAGGGCGTAGTACAGGCCCGCGGTCTCCGACGGGGTGTGCACCGCGTCGATCCCCGCCTGCTGCTCGGCCAGCTCCGCGACGTCGGTGACGTCGAGCAGGCCGAAGGTGTGCAGCAGGAGCGCCACACGTTCCGCCAGCTCCGTCGGGACGCCCTTCTCCACCAGTCGCTCGGTGTTCGCGTCCACTGACTCGCACTCGACACCGCGAAGCAGCTCGTGCGCCCGCGGCGCCATCTCGCCGACGACCCGGCCGAACCGGTTGATCTCGGCGAGCGGGGCGAGGGGCTGCGGCCGGTTGGTGAGGAACCAGCGGGCGGCCCGGTCGAGCAGCCTGCGGGTCTCCAGCATCATCTCGTCCGCGACCTCGGTCGGCACGACGTTGTCCAGCGCGTCGATCTGCGCCCACAGCGAGGGCAGGTCGTACACGTGGGTGACCACGGCGTACGCGCGGACGGCGTCGGTCGCGGTCGCGTTCATCTCCTCCATCAGGCGGAAGACGTAGGAGATCCCGGCGCCGTCGACGACCTCGTTGGCCACCATCGTCGTGATGATCTCGCGCTTCAGCGGGTGCTGGAAGATCGCGTCGCCGAAGCGCTCCCGAAGCGGCTTCGGGAAGTACTCGGGCAGACGGCGCGAGAACACCTCGGAGTCCGGCAGTTCGCTCGCCAGCAACTCGTCCTTGAGGTCGAGCTTGACGTGCGCGAGCAGCGTCGCCAGCTCCGGCGAGGTGAGCCCCTCGCCCGCCTTCTCCAGCGCGCGGAACTCCGCCGAACTCGGCAGCGCTTCGAGCTTGCGGTCGAAAGCGCCCTTCGCGACCAGTGCCGCGACGAGCCGCTGGTGCACCGAGACCATCGGCCCGGCGTGCGCCCGGCTGACCCCGAGCACGGCGTTCTGCCGGTAGTTGTCGGCCAGCACCAGCTCGCCGACCTCGTCGGTCATCTGCTCCAGCAGCTCGTTGCGCTGCTCGGCGCCGAGTGATCCGGTCGAGACCAGGTGGTCCAGCAGGATCTTGATGTTGACCTCGTGGTCGGAGCAGTCGACGCCGGCGGAGTTGTCGAGCGCGTCGGTGTTGATCTTGCCGCCCGCGCGGGCGAACTCGATCCGGCCGAGCTGCGTCAGCCCCAGGTTCCCGCCCTCGCCGACGACCTTGACGCGGAGCTGGTTCCCGTTGACGCGCAAGGCGTCGTTGGCCTTGTCGCCCGCGTCGGCGTGGGTCTCGTTCTCGGCCTTGACGTAGGTGCCGATGCCGCCGTTCCACAGCAGCTCGACCGGCGACAGCAGGATCGCCTGCATGAGGTCGGCCGGGGCCAGCGCGGTGACGTCCTCGGCGAGCCCGAGCGCTTCGCGGACCTGCGGGCTGATCGGGATCGTCTTGGCCGACCGCGAGTAGATGCCGCCGCCCTCGCTGATCAGCGAGCGGTCGTAGTCCTCCCACGACGAACGCGGCAGGTCGAACAGCCTGCGGCGCTCGGCGAACGAGGAGGCCGCGTCCGGGTTCGGGTCGAGGAAGATGTGCAGGTGGTTGAAGGCGGCCACCAGCCGGATGTGCTCCGAGAGCAGCATGCCGTTGCCGAAGACGTCGCCCATCATGTCGCCGATGCCGACGACGGTGAAGTCCTCGGTCTGGCTGTCCTTGCCCAGCTCGCGGAAGTTGCGTTTGACGCTCTCCCAAGCACCCTTCGCGGTGATGCCCATGGCCTTGTGGTCGTAGCCGACCGAGCCACCGGAAGCGAAGGCGTCGCCGAGCCAGAACTTGTAGTGCGCCGAGACCTCGTTCGCGATGTCGGAGAACTTCGCGGTGCCCTTGTCCGCCGCGACCACGAGGTAGCTGTCGTCGCCGTCGTGGCGGACCACACCCGGCGCCGGGACGGTCTTGCCCTCGACCCGGTTGTCGGTCACGTCGAGCAGGCCGGAGATGAACATCCGGTAGCAGGCGATGCCCTCGTTCAGCTGGGCGTCGCGGTCCAGGCCCGGGTCGCCGGTGGCCGTCGGCGGGCGCTTGACCACGAACCCGCCCTTCGCGCCGACGGGGACGATGACCGCGTTCTTGACCGCCTGCGCCTTGACCAGGCCGAGGATCTCCGTGCGGAAGTCCTCCCGGCGGTCGGACCAGCGGAGACCACCGCGCGCGACGTCGCCGAAGCGCAGGTGGACACCCTCGATCCGGGGCGAGTACACGAAGATCTCGTACTTCGGCCGCGGCTCGGGCAGTTCGGGCACCGCGCTCGGGTCGAGCTTGAGCGCCAGGTACTGCCGGGAATTCCCCTCGCCGTCGGTGACGTGGTAGTTCGTGCGCAGCGTGGCGAGGATGACCGCCATCAGCCGTCGCAGGATCCGGTCCTCGTCGAGACTGGTCACCTCGTCGACCAGCTTGCCGATCTCGGCGGTGAGCTGATCGGCCTGCGACGCGCGGACCTCGATGCCGAGCGCGAGGTCGAAGCGGGTCTCGAACAGCCGCACCAGCGCGGTGGCGATGTCGGTGTGCGCGAGGACGGTGTTCTCGATGTACTCCTGCGAGAACGGGATCTTCGTCTGGCGCAGGTACCGCGAGTAGGCCCGCAGGATGGCCGCCTGGCGCCAGGTGAGCCCGGCGCTCAGGACGAGACCGTTGAAACCGTCGACCTCGCAGTCGCCGCGCCAGGCGGCGTGAAACGCGTCCTGGAAGCGGACGCGCAGGTCGAGGTCCGCGTGGTCGAGGACCTGCGGGTCGATCCGCAGGCCGAAGTCGTAGATCCAGGACCGGCCGCCGTCTTCGCGGCGCAGTTCGTAAGGACGCTCGTCGACGACCTCCACGCCCATCCGCTGCAGGACCGGGAGCACCTGGGAGAGGGTGACGCCCTCGCCGCGCAGGTACAGCTTGAAGCGCCGCTCCCCCGCCTCGGCGTCGGCCGGCAGGTAGAACGACATCGACAGGTCGCCCTCGTCGGTCAGCGCCTCCAGGGCGCGGAGGTCCGCGAGCGCTTCGAGCGCGGTGAAGTCCTCCTTGTAGCCCTCGGGGAACACCGCGGCGAACCGCTGTCCCTGCTCGCCGGCGGATTCCTCGCCCAGCAGGCCGATCGCGACGCCGCTGTCCCCGGCGCGCTCGCGGCGCTCGGCGAGGATCGCCTCGACCATCCGGTCGTCCCAGCCGCGAACGGCTTCGTTGAGCCGTTCCTGGATGCGCAGGGTGTCCGGCTCGGACCGCTGCGACGGGTCGGTGTGCACGATGAAGTGCACCTGCGCGAGCACGGTTTCCCCGATGCGCGCGCTGTATTCCAGTTGCGTGCCTTCGAGTTCTTCGAGCAGGACCTCCTGCATCGCGAGCCGCGAACGGGTCGTGTAGCGATCGCGCGGGAGGTACACGAGGCAGGAGTAGAAACGGCCGTACGGGTCACGGCGCAGGAACAGCCGCAGCCGGCGGCGATCCGAAAGCGTGATCGCGCCTGTCGTCGTGGAGTACAGCGAATCGGTGTCGGCCGAGAACAGGTCCGCGCGCGGCCAGTTCTGCAGCACTTCGAGCATCCGCTGCCCGGAGAAGGACTCCATCGGGAAGCCCGCGCGGTGGATGACCTCGCGGACCCGGTTGCAGACCACCGGGATGTCCAGCACGTTCTCGTGCAGGGCGGTGGTGGTGAACATGCCGAGGAACCGGTGTTCGCCGGTGACGTTTCCCTTGTCGTCGAACGTTTTCACGCCGACGTAGTACGGGTACACCGGGCGGTGCACGGTGGACGGCGCGCTCGCCTGCGTCAGCACCAGCAGCGTCGGCGCGAGCGCGGACGCCGCCGTGTCGGGACCGGCGGTGAGGCTGCGCGCGGCCAGGCTGTCCTGGCGCAGCACGCCCAGTCCGGTGGCGAGAACCGCGCGCAGGGCGGGCTCTTCACTGTCCGGGTGCGGGTTGTCGATCAGCTCGTAGCGGCGGTAGCCGAGGAAGGTGAAGTGACCGTCGGCGAGCCAGCGCAACAGCCGTGCGCCCTCGGCGACCTCACGCGTGGACAGCTTCGGCGGGTCCGCGTCCAGCTGGTCGGCGAGACGACGCGCCGTCTCGGCCATCTTGTCGGTGTCCTCGACGACCTCGCGCACGTCACCCAGCACCGACGAAAGCCGGTTGTCCAGCTCACGGGCGCGGTTCGGGTCCGTCACCAGGTCGATCTCGATGTACATCCACGACTCGGCCGCAGAATTCGGCGGCGGCTCCGCCGGATCGGCATCCGGGTGGACCGCCTGCAGCTCACCGGTCAGATCGCGGCTGACCACGACGATCGGGTGCACGATGCGCTGCACCTGCACCCCGTCACGGGCGAACTCGGCAGCGACGGAATCCACGAGGTAGGGCATGTCGTCCGTGACGACCTGCACGACGGTGGCCTCACGCGTCCAGCCGTCTTCGGGACCGGTCGGGTTCAGCAGCCGCACCGCGGGACGGCCGGGCATCCGGTCCTTCGCCAGGTGCAGATGCGAGCGGACGGCGCCGACGAGGTCGACCGGATCGTCACCGAGAATCTCTTCGGCCGGGATGTGCCGGTAGTACAGGCGGATCAGGTCGCCGATCTCCGGGGCGTACGCCGCGGCGGCGTCGATCAGGTCGTCCCGGATCTGCTCCGGGTTCACCGACCGGCGCCGAGCGCCGTCTTCGGTGCCGACATCTTTTCCGGGCAGGGACGAGACTCCCGTCGAGCTCATTTGAGGCAACTCTCCACTGTAGCGAGATTGACACCGCGACCGGCACGACTCTGTGCCGGACCAGACCCAACCTACAGCTTTGGACAGTCGGCCCGACAAGGCCGGGTCATTCCCGGTCGTCGAAGATTTCCCTGCTCAGATACCGGAATCGCCGTGATCGGTTCAGCTACTCGCGGGTCACATAGGCGGTCTGTCCGGACCTCGCCGCGTCCCGCCGCACCGGGGGTGACCAGCACCCATTGCCGCGCGAACGAGTGGGACGCGGTCTCACCCGACCGACTGAATCGTTCAAGTCCGCGAGGGCTCCCACCGGGGGCGTAGCAAGGGACCTTTGCTATCGCCCGGTCAGTCGCTTCCGTTGGTGCGATGCCGGTCGCGGCCGTTGACCGGACGCTTTCCCGAGTCCTGGGAACCGAGCTGCTTCACGAGCGCGGCCGCGCTGGCGGTCCCCGCCTGGTGTTCGGCGAGGGCACGGGCGAGCAGGTCGGCGAGACCGGCGTCCGGCGGCGGCTCGTCCTCCGCGATCGCGCGGGCGTAGCTCTCCGGGAACGGCGTGATCGGCCGCCAGGAGCCGGTGTCGGTCAGCGGGTCCAGCGACGGCGGCATCCGCAGACGCGGCAGCCACGGATCCGCGACCTCTTCCGGGGGGCCCTGCCGGGGAGTTTCCTGGGCACTTTGCCGGGTTCCGCCGCCGTACGACGGTGGCGGGTCTTCCCGGGGCGGCGGAGCGAGCGGCACGGCGGGTTCGGCGTACTCCACCGGAGGCTGTTCCCGGCGCGCGCGTCCGGCATCGGCGCGTTCCTCGGCGACGGGGTCCGGATGCACGGGATCCGTGGCACCGTCCGCGCGGCGACGGCCACCGCCGTGCCCGCCGGTGCTCGAGATCCCGAGCCGGTCCAGCACCGATTTCGCCGCCACGGAACCGTGTTCGGCGTCGTGCCTGGTCTTGCGCGAAACGGGCGCGGCCGACCGGCGGACCCGTTCCTCGGCCGCCCACTCGTCGCTCTCCCACAACGGGGCGGCGGTCCCCGGCGGACGCGGCGGTTCGGCCTCCGCCGCGATCCGCGGCCGGGGTTCGGCGGCGGGCTCGGGGGCCAGCAGCAGTTCCGGGACCACGGGCTCCGGCTCCTCGTACCGGACGGGCACCTCGGGGCGCCGGCGCGCGACCGGGATCGGGGCTTCAGGCCGGGTGACCTCGGGTTCGGGAACGACGGTCTCGCGTGCGGCAGGCGCCTCCGGACGCCTGCGCCGCGAGGGCTCCGGCGCGGGCTCCGGCTCCGGCTCCGGGCGTGAGACCGGTTCAGGACGCGGCGCGGGCTCCGGTTTCGGCGGCGGCATCAGTTTCGGCGCGGCGGGCTCGAACCTGATCGCCGGCTTGGGTTGTTCAGGCTTCTTCGGTACCCGGCGGCGCCAATCGCTGTCGGGCGCCGCGGCCTCACGGGAGGGCTCCGGACGGGACGGCGGCTTCAACACCGGCGGCGCTTCGGTCTTTTCCGCGGCGGGTGCCACGGGAGTTTCCACCGGCCGCGGAGGCACGGCGGGACGCGGCGGCTCGACCTGTGTGTTCCGCACCGGCTCGGGCTCCGCCTTCCTGTGCTGCCTCGCGGGCCTCGGCGGCTCACGACGAACCGGAGGTTCGGCCGCGGCCCGCTTCGGGGGCGCCACGTCGATCGGCGCCATCACCGCGGTCACCTCGGCGGGAGCCGGAGCCGGAACCGGCACAGGTGCCGCGGCGACGGCCCGCAGGACGTCGTCGAGGTCGACAGCGGCGTTCTCGGCCGCGCCGAACTCGCCGAGCAGGACGTTGCACGCCTGCCTGCGCGCGCGGGCGTGCAGATGCTCGGCGGCCCGCGAACGATGCAGGCAGCCGATGGCCTCCTCGGCCCGGCCGAGCCGTTCTTCGATCTGCGCGAGTTCCAGCCACAGCCGCGCCGTGATCGCGTGCAGCTTGTGGTCTTCGGTCCCGGCGACCGCTTCACGGACGAGCATGCCCGCGGCTTCCCCGGATCCCGCGGGCAGCAGGACACGGGTGGCCACCGCCAGCCGCAGCCACGCGGCGGGCGCGATCCCGGCGGCCCGGACGGGCGCGTCGAGGATCGGCTTCGCGACCTCCATCGCCATCTCCGTGTCGCCCCGGTCCAGCAACGTGCAGACGAGCTGCAGGACCAGCCGGATCCGGACGAGACCTCCGTCATCGTCGGGGTTTCCGAGCTTTTCGAGCATGCCGAGCCCGGTCCGGGCGGCGTCGGCCGCGGCCGTCAGATCGCCGTGACGACGACGGTGCGCCGACACCCCGACCCGCAGCATCGCGCGGATCAGCAACTGCG
Source organism: Amycolatopsis sp. lyj-84 (assembly GCF_046549075.1). Lineage (NCBI taxonomy): Bacteria > Bacillati > Actinomycetota > Actinomycetes > Pseudonocardiales > Pseudonocardiaceae > Amycolatopsis > Amycolatopsis sp. lyj-84. Next base: position 86,345 of record NZ_JAJPWO010000018.1, on the reverse strand, counting down.
AATCCGCCGTCATCGCGCCGTCGCCGAGCACGAGCTTGTCCGCCTCGGCGAGCACCCGGTCCAGTTCCGCCTTGCGGCCGAACTGTGCCAAGCAGCCGACGAGATGGCACAACGCCTCGGCCCGGTGCGCCGGCGAGACCGCCGGATCCGCCAGCAGCGGGCGCAGGGCGGCCAGCCCGGTCAGCGGGATGCCGACGCTGCGCGCGCAGACCGCGAGATCGATCCTCAGCCGGGCTGCGATGTCGCCGTAGCCCGCGTGTTCGGCGGCGCGCAAGGCGGCCACCGCCCTGCCGACCGTCCGGGGACGGCCGCCGAGCCGGACCCGGGCGCTCACCACGAGGCTTTCCGCGCGGATCCATTGCTCGTCAGCACCGGCTGCCTCGGCGAGCGCGGCCGCGCGCTCCCCGAGGACCAAGGCGAGTTCGGGCGCCCTCAGGTGCAGGGCGTCCGCGCGTTCGATCAGCCTGCCGACAGCGGACAGGGTTACCCCGGTGGCAGCCGTCCGCCCACCCACCATGGTGGTGGGCGGGCCCGGCCGTTGGCGCTTGCTGGCTTCCACGGGGAACCCCCGGCCCTCAGTCGCGGGTCAGCTTGCGATGGGTGACGCGGTGCGGACGAGCCGCCTCGGCACCGAGACGTTCGACCTTGTTCTTCTCGTAGCCCTCGAAGTTACCTTCGAACCAGAACCATTGCGAGGGGTTCTCCTCGGTGCCTTCCCAGGCGAGGATGTGCGTCGCGACCCGGTCGAGGAACCACCGGTCGTGCGAGATGACCACGGCGCAACCGGGGAACTGCTCGAGAGCGTTCTCCAGCGAGCCCAGGGTCTCGACGTCCAGGTCGTTCGTCGGCTCGTCGAGCAGGATCAGGTTCCCGCCCTGCTTGAGGGTCAGCGCCAGGTTCAGCCGGTTGCGCTCACCACCGGAGAGCACGCCCGCCGGCTTCTGCTGGTCCGGACCCTTGAAACCGAACGCGCTGACGTAGGCACGCGAGGGCATTTCGGTCTGCCCGACGTGGATGTAGTCCAGCTTGTCCGAAACCACCTCCCATACCGTCTTCTTCGGGTCGATCCCGCCACGGTTCTGGTCCACATAGGACAGTTTGACCGTCTCGCCGATCTTGACCACGCCGTCGTCCGGCTCCTCGAGCCCGACGATCGTCTTGAACAGGGTCGTCTTGCCGACACCGTTCGGCCCGATCACGCCGACGATGCCGTTGCGCGGCAGGTCGAAGGACAGCCCGTCGATCAGCACACGGTCGTCGAAGCCCTTGCTCAGCTTCTCGACCTCGACGACCACGCTGCCCAGCCGGGGCCCCGGCGGGATCTGGATCTCTTCGAAGTCGAGCTTGCGGTGCTTGTCGGCCTCCGCCGCCATCTCTTCGTAGCGGTCGAGCCGGGACCGCGACTTGGTCTGGCGGGCCTTGGCGTTGGACCGGACCCATTCGAGCTCGGTCTTCAACCGCTTGGCGAGCTTGGCGTCCTTCTTGCCCTGGACCTCGAGGCGCTCGCGCTTCTTCTCCAGGTACGTGGAGTAGTTGCCCTCGTAGCCGACGACGCGGCCGCGATCGAGCTCCATGATCCACTGCGCGACGTTGTCCAGGAAGTACCGGTCGTGTGTGACGGCGAGGACGGCGCCGGCGTAGTTCGCGAGGAACTGTTCCAGCCACAGCACGCTTTCGGCGTCCAGATGGTTGGTGGGCTCGTCGAGGAGCAGCAGGTCGGGCGCGGACAGGAGCAGCTTGCACAGCGCGACCCGGCGGCGCTCACCACCGGAGAGGTGGGTGACCTGCTCTTCCGGCGGCGGGCAGCGGAGGGCGTCCATCGCCTGCTCCACCGCGGAGTCGATCTCCCACGCGTCGGCGTGGTCGAGGTCCTCCTGGAGCTTGCCCATCTCCTCCATCAGCTCGTCGCTGTAGTCGGTCGCCATCAGCTCGGCGACCTCGTTGAAGCGGTTGAGCTTGACCTTGATGTCGCCAAGGCCTTCTTCGACGTTTTCGCGGACGGTCTTCTCTTCGTTGAGCACCGGCTCCTGCATGAGGATGCCGACGCTGGCGCCAGGCTGGAGGAAGGCTTCGCCGTTGCTGGCCTGCTCGATCCCCGCCATGATCTTCAGAACGGTGGACTTACCCGCGCCGTTCGGCCCCACCACGCCGATCTTGGCGCCGGGGTAGAACGCGGTGCTGACGTCGTCGAGGATGACCTTGTCCCCGACGGTCTTGCGCACCTTCTTCATGGTGTAGATGAACTCGGCCATACAAGCGATCGTAGAGCGAGCCGATCGCGGCCTCGACGGCGGTCACCACCGAACTACCGACGGTCAGCCCGACATCACTGAGCGAGCACCGGAAACCTCACGCCACGGGCGCCTCCTCGAGCGCGGTGACCATGGGATTCCCCACGGGCGGCGGCGCCATCGGGATCGCCCTGGGCCGATCACGCCCGGCCCGCCGGATCTCGGCCGAACAGCGCGCGAGGTTGGGCCCGATCGAGAAGGCCTCAAGCTCAGGTAGACCGAGAGGTGCCGGGATCTCCTCCGCGGTCTCGGCGCCGCGCAGCCGCCCGGCCACGATCACCGGATCGCCCTTGCTCAGGCACGAAAACGCCGCCATCGCCAGCTTGCGCCAGCAGGTGACCTTGACCGCGAGCTGCCGCCCCTCGCCCCACTCCCCTCTTTCCTTGTCGTACCGGCGTTCGACACTCCGCAAGCCGAACGACACGACGTCGTGCCCGTGCACCCGTTCCGGATGGTGGACCGGTTCGCTGGTCAGGTTGCCGATCATGGTCACCCACGTTTCGCCCATCGCCATCACACTCGCCTTTCTCCTCGGTGATTCCCTTGATCACAGACTGCCTCGGATCAAAGGCCGAAAAGGGGCGCGAATCGGATCTGTGGACAACTCGGGGCGTTGTGGGCTTCCTGTGGACAACTCGGGCGGAAGCCGCCGGGCGCGCGAGGACTTGTGGTAGCGCTTGGCCTAGGAGTCCCGTCCCCGGCCCTGATCCGCGAGGTTCTTCAGCATCGCGTTGTAGGCGTTCAGATCCGCGTCGCCCGAGGCGTCCTCGCGGCGGTCCTTGCGCCGGGCCTCGCGCTCGTCCTGGCGTGCCCACTGCACCAGCAGCGCGACGAGCACCAGCAGGACCGGCAGCTCACCGGACGCCCACGCGATGCCGCCGCCGAGGCGCTGGTCGGTGAGCAGGTCGGTGACCCACGGCAGTTTCAGCCCGCGGTAGAAGTCCTGGCCCAGCACGGTCTGCATGCTCATCAGCGCGATCCCGAAGAACGCGTGGAACGGCATGGCGGCGAACATCATCCCCAGCCGTCCCAGCGGCGGGATCCGGCGCGGCGCCGGGTCGACGCCGATCACCGGCCAGTAGAAGACGTATCCGGCGAGCAGGAAGTGCGCGTTCATCGCGAGATGCGCCCAGTGGTAGTTCAGCGCGGAGTCGAACAGGCCCGAGAAGTACAGGCCGTAGAAGGAGCCGACGAACAACAGCAGCGCGACGACCGGATGCGTCAGGAACCGCGAAAGCGGCGAGTGCACGAAGGCGAGCAGCCATTCACGCGGTCCGGGCGGGGCGTCCTTGCCCGCCGCGGGCAGCGCGCGCAGCGCGAGCGTCACGGGTCCGCCGAGCACGAACAGCACCGGCGCCACCATGGACAGCAGCATGTGGTTGCCCATGTGCACGCTGAACATCGCGGGCGCGTACCGGCCGATTCCGGACGACGTCGCGATCAGCAGCACGAAACAGCCCGCGAGCCACGCGACGGTCCGGCCGGTGGCCCATGTGTCGCCGCGGCGGCGCAGTCGCTGGACCCCGGCGAGGTACAGCCCGGCGAGAACGATCGCGAGGGTGCCGTAGACGAGGTCGAACCGCCAGTCCGTGAGCAGCCTGAGCACGGTCGGCGGGCCGTAGAGGTCGTAGCCGATCAGCAGTTCCGTCGTCGACGGCTGGGAGAACGACTCCTGCGGCGGCGGGGTCTTCGCGAGGCCGGTGGCGATGCCGATCGTGATGAACATGATCAGCACCTCGACCGCGGCGAGCCGCAGCAGTTGCCCGCCGCCGGCGCCGTTCACCAGCCCGGCGACGCCCTTCTGGCGCTGCTGGTGCCCGAAGACGCCGAGCAGCAGCAATGCGACGATCTTCGCGAGGACGAGCAGGCCGTAGTCGGTGGTGAACAGGTCGGCGATCCTGATCCTCACCAGCGCGTTCACGATGCCGGAGACCGCCATCACCACCCAGCAGACCAGTGCCAGCTTCGAGAACCGTGTCGCGGCGAGCTTGAGGTTCTCGCCGCGGCGCCAGCCGAGGGCGAGCACCGCCACCAGCCCGCCGACCCACAGCGCGGCGGCGACCAGGTGGTACAGGAGGCTGTTGGTCGCCATGTCGTGCGAGCCGCCGCTCGCGGAGTGCCCGGTGACCGCGACCGGGATCAGGCCGCCGACGGACAGGAAGAAGACCACCGTCGTCCAGCCCCAGGTCAGCGCGAGACGGCAGCCGAGCGCGACCAGCAGCGCGATCAGCGCGGTGAACAGCCAGGCCTTGGGCTGTTCGATGGCGTCCACCAGGTCGATCAGCACCTGCGGCGAGAGCACCTCGGTGAACGGGCGTCCCGCGCCGTCGGCCGCGGAGAAGAAGATCGACGCGGCGGCCGCGAAGAACCACACCCACGCGGCGACGCCCGCGACCCGGATGGCCGCGTACCCGTCCGCGGCGAGCGTGCCGGACTTCTGCGGCGGGACGAGGAACGCGGCGAGCAGCAGTGAACCCACGCACAGCACCGAAGCCGCCTCCGCCAGCACCCGGACGACGGTGATGCCGTAGCGCGTCACCAGCCCCGGATCCGGCAGGCCGGCGATGACGTAACCGGCGCCACCGGTCAGCGCGACCAGGCCGACGGCCACCACCGCCGCCAAGAGCGCTCCGATCGACACCAGCGGCAGGACACCGGCCTTCCGCGCGGGTGGGGCCGGTTTCGTCTCGGGGTCTGAAGGCACGTCACGAGGGTAAGCCGGACGGAAAAGGGGCAAGATGGCGGCGTGCGGATCATCCTGCTGAGGCATGCCGAGTCGCTCGGCAACGTCGACGAACTCGCGTACACGCGGATCCCCGACCACTCCCTCCCGCTGACCGACGCGGGCCGCGAGCAGGCTCGGCAGGCGGGTCCGGAGCTCCGGGAACTCCTCGGCGGTGAGCGCCCGGCGGTCTACGTCAGCCCGTATCTGCGGACGCGGGAAACGTTGCGGCTGCTGGACATCCGCGACGTCTGCGAGCGGATCACGCAGGAGCCGAGGCTGCGGGAACAGGACTGGGGCAACCTCCAGGATCCGCTGGAGCAGGAGATACAGAAGCAGCGCCGTCACGAGTTCGGGCACTTCTTCTACCGGCTCCCGTTCGGCGAGTCCGGGGCGGACGTCGACGACCGGGTCGCGGCGTTCCTCAGCGAACTGGCCGCTTGCGGCGAAGATCACCCCGAGACCGTGCTGGTCGTCTCACACGGCCTGACCATTCGCTTGCTGTGCCGTCGGCTCTTCGGCTGGAGCATCGAGCTGTTCGAGTCCCTGTCCAATCCGACGACCTGCGAATACCGCGTCGTCGAACGCGAAGGCGACAAGTGGACGCTGGACCGCCCGTTCCGCCAGTGGCGGGACTCACCCGACGGGGACACTCAAGACTGACGGGGCGAGAAGCACCACTCGCGTGCCCAGGCCCGGACTGGATTCGATCCGCGCGAAACCACCGATCTCCGCCATCCGCGCGATGATCGAGTTCTCGAGGCCGAACCCGCGCCGCCTGTCGCCGACGTCGAAACCGGCGCCGTGATCGCGCACCGTCAAGGAGACCCCGCCGCCGATCTCCTCGACGCTGACGACGGCCCTTCGGGTCCCCGAGTGCTTCAGTGTGTTGCGCAAGGCCTCCCTGGCCGCGTCGTGCAGCGCCATGGCCGCCTCCTCCGCGAGGCCCGGACCGCAGTCGTCCTGGATGACGACCTCGGCGCGCAGTCCTTCCGAGGCCATCTCGGCGGCGAGCAGGCGGAGACGCTGGTGCAGCCCGACGGACTCGGCGGGTTCGTGCTCGAGGCTGATCCGGAGGCGCATCGCCTGGGCGCGAGCGGTGCGGCGGACCCGGTCGAGGCTGGCCGCCGGATCGAGTTCGTCGGCGGGCGCGGGGATGGCGAACGACTCCATCACCTGCAGGACGGTGTCGTGGACGTCGCGGCGATGCCGTTCCCGTTCCGCCGCCCGGCCCTGCTGCTCGCCGAACCCGAGCGCGAATCGCATCGACGCGCCGACCAGGCCCACGATCGCGAGGCACGCCACCAGCGCGGTCCCGAGCGTGAGGAAGAGACCGAGTGAGGTGGACGGGTCCAGCAGGGAGTGCAGCACCACCGCGCCCCCGATGACCGCCGCTCCCGCCAGTGCGCCACGCAGCAGCGTCCAGATCATCACCGTGCCCATCAGGTGGGTCCAGGTGATCGACGTGATCGCGACGTCCCGCGCGAGCAGGGCGGCTCCCAGGGTCAAAAGCACGGCGACCCCGGCGTCGACCGCCGGTACCAGGCGCGTACCGGCGGGATCACGGGCGGACCAGCGGAAGACCCAGGTCGCTTCGGCGACGTTCGGCACCAGGTGCAGCACCACGAACGTCCACAGCACCGGCGTTCCGCCGGAGCCCGCCGCCCACAGCGCCTGCGCCAGCATCACCAGCCGGAACACCACCGGGACCAGCACGAGCCGGGGCAGGGTGGTCTGCACCAGCCGCGCCGGTATCCCCGGAACCTGATGACGACCGGTCAGGACCCCCACGCCGCCCCCGAGCATCAGCACCCTCACGCCGCTCCTCCCCCGGATCAGCCACCCTGAAACAGCGAACGAGTCGCATTCATTTCAGTTTACGAGCAATCAGCTTGCCCGCGTCGCGGCGAGGATGTCAACGGGCGGCGGGTTCGGACATCTCCTCTCGTTTCGCCGCCCGCGCCGCGGCGAGCGCGGACGGCACGATCAGCGCGGCGGTCAGGCCGACGAACAGGAAGGACACCGAAAGCGACGTCACCTGCGCGATTCCACCGATCAGCGGCGGCCCGGCGAGGAAGCCGGTGTAGGCGATCGCGGTGACGAAGGCCAGCTCCCGCTCGCCTCCGGTGCCGTCGGCGCGTTTGCCCGACGCTCCCGCGAGGCTCAACGCGATCGGGAAGGCCGCGGCCAGCCCGGCACCCGCCAGCGCGAAGCCGACGAACCCGAACACCGGCCGGCCTGCCAACGCGGCGAGCACGAGCCCCGCCGCGGCGATCCCGGCGCCCACCGCCAGCGCGCGGGTCGCGCCGAAGCGGTTCTGAAGCCAGGCGCCCGCGAGTCTGGCGAGCGCCATGGACAGGGCGAACCCGGAGTAGGCGAAGGCCGCGGCGCCGTCGCCGACCCCGTGCGCGGACGTCATCAGCAGGGCGGACCAGTCCGAACTCGCGCCTTCCGCGATCGCCGAGAACAGCGCGATGGCGGCGAGCAGCCAGAGGACGGGACGCTTGATCGGCGGCACCCGCGGCTTCTCGACGGGTCCGGCGTGCGCGGGCCGCGCGCCGGGCACGGCCACGACGACGAAGGCGAGCACGACCAGCGCCGCCAGCGCGGCGACGGTGAGATGCCGTCCCGGCGACCAGTGGTGCGAAGCGGCGAATCCGGCGGCGACGGAGCCCGCCAGCGCGCCGAAACTGAACCCGGCGTGCAGGATCGGCATGATGGCCCGCCCGGACCGGCGTTCCACCTCGACGCCCGCGACGTTCATCGCGACGTCCAGCGCGCCGACGCTCGCGCCGAGGACGAACAGAGCCCCGGCCAGCAGGAAGACCGACGTCGAGAAGCCGATCATCGGCAACGCGGCACAGGCGATGACCGTGCTGCCCGCGACCACCGCGCGCGCACCGTGCCGCTCGATCAGCCGCCCCGAAACCGACGCCGCGATCAGCATGCCGACACTGGCCCCCAGCAGGGCCAGGCCGAAAACACCCGGCGAAGCGTTCACCCTCTCCGACAACGCCGGAGTCCTCGGCGCCCACGAGCCGAGCGCGGCCCCGTTGAGCGCGAACACGACGAAAACGGCCGTACGGTCACGCATAAACCCCAGTCTCCTTCCGATTCCTGTTCCCCCAGAATGACTTAAGCGCTTCAGAAAGTCCACCGGCCCTTGCCGGGACTAGACTGCGGCGGTGACCAGCACGCGACGGCGACGGCCGACGTTGGACGATGTCGCCGACGCCGTCGGGGTGTCACGGGCGACCGTCTCCAACGCCTACAACCGGCCCGACCAGCTGTCCGCCCGGCTGCGGGAAGAGGTGCTGCGCGCGGCCAAGAAAATCGGGTACGCGGGGCCGAACCCGACGGCGCGCAGCCTGGCCACCAGCCGCACCGGCGCGATCGCCGTGCTGCTCGACACGAACCTTTCGACGGCCTTCTCGGATCCCGCGTTGTCGCTCACGCTCGACGCGCTCTCGACCGTCGTCGACCCCGAGGGCCACGCCCTCCTGCTGCTCCCCGGCGACGGCGAGAGCGGAGGTCCGCGCGCGGAACGGGTCCTGACCGCGCAAGCCGACATCGCGGTGGCGTATTCGCTGGCAGACGGCGCGCCCGCGCTGAACGCGGTCCGCGACCGGGGCATGCCGCTGGTGGTGATCGACCAGCCGCACATCCGCGGTTCGGCCAGGGTCGGCGTGGCGGACCGGACGGGGGCGGCCGCGGCCGCCCGGCATCTGCTGGAGCTCGGACACCGGCGGATCGGGATCTTCTCGGCGCAGTGCCTCTCGGCGCCGCGTGGTGGCGAACTGAGCGTGGCGGAGGCCGGGAACAGCCGGTTCCACGACAACCGCGAGCGGATGGCCGGCTACCTGGAGACGCTGACCGCGGCCGGTGTCCCGGCGGCGGACATACCGATCTGGGAGGCGTCCGGGCTCTCGGTCGAAAGCGCCCTCCCGAGCGCGTTCGGCCTGCTCGACCGGCAGCCGCGGCCGACAGCGCTGTTGTGCATGTCGGATCTGCTGGCGCTGGCGGCGATCTCGACGGCTCGACACCTCGGGTTGTCCGTCCCGGGTGATCTTTCCGTCGTGGGCTTCGACGATGTCCCGCCCGCCCGCTGGTCCGAACCACCGCTGACGACGGTCCGGCAGGACCTCACGGCCAAGGGACGGGCGGCCGGCGATCTGGTGCTGGGCCTGCTGCGCGGGGAGAAGGCCCCTGCTCCCGCCGAGTTGCCCGCAGAACTGGTCGTCAGGGACTCCACCGCGCGCGTTTAAACCATGGGCAGCCGCGGCGAAACGAGAAGGAGAACCCCTGGCCACTTGCGTGACCAGGGGTTTCCCTGTGGCGGCGTGCCCCCGGCAGGACTTGAACCTGCGACCTAGAGATTAGAAGGCTCTTGCTCTATCCAGCTGAGCTACGAGGGCCGACGTCGGCGACGTTGGGTGTCGCCCAGCGTCGGCAGCTTAGCCGTCGCCAACCTGTCGATCGTTCGACACCGCCAGATCGTTTCAGGTCGGGCCCACCGTTTTTTGGAACACCCGTGAGCGCGTCACGACGCGGGGTGACGCGCTCACGGGCCGGGGCCGCTTTGGGGGAGCGGCCCCTGGGTTCGCGCAGGTCGCGAGTCGACTCCGCTGCAAGCGACCTGCGCGAACCGCCGGGGTGGTCAGTCCCAGATCTTGAGGGCGCGGATCACGAACGGGCCCTGGGGTACGTAGGTGCCGCCACCCGGATAGGTGATGAAATCTCCTTCGGTCGTGCACTCCTCGCTCTGATAAATCGTCACGTCGCGGCTCAGCCGGTTGACGAACGAATGCCCGTCGAAGCCGTCGGGCAGGGGAATGCATTCCTCGGGGTTGGAGGTGCGCAGGTCGAATTTGTGCGCAACGCCGCCGAACGATTCTTCGCCGTACACGCAGAACTCGCCCTTCTGACAGACCGGTGCGGGCGGGCCGGTGGTGGCACTAGCGACTCCGGTGCTGGTCAGCAGGCCGAACATGGCCAGCAGGAGGACGTGCGGAAGGCGTGCGCGCAGGTTCGTCAAACGTCGTTGCATGGCTGGGTTCTCCCCCGTGAATCGGCGGCTCGATCGCCGTCGGTGAATGTGTGATTCCACGATGACCCGAGGAGAGGGCTTTGTCTGCCCGCATTTCTACTTCTGTGGATAAGTAGTTGTGCGCCGCCTGATCGGGGCGAGTTGTCCACATATCACCGGCACCGCCTTGTGCTCGCCGGAATCGGCTGCTAATGCCCTCGGATCGCGCTTCCGACGCCACGCCGGACTAGCACGCCCCACCCGGGCACCAGCTGGTTCCACCGTCAAGATCCACCGAAGTTTCCCAGGTCAATGCCAACAACTCACCGATCCGGAAGCCACGTTGGCGTCGCGACCATCGGCGAAGCTACGCCCGCAGCCCGGCAGCGGTGTCGTTGAGCGCCACGATGATCTCGCGAGGTGTTCCCGACGTCAGCGCGATATTCCCCTCACCGGTGACATAGGTGAGGACACGGCCTTGCCCGGTGAGGTCTATCGCCGAGATCGGTGAGCTACGAACACGGTGCCCATCGCCCTCACGCCTGGCGGTGTAGAGCTGATGCGCGGCATCGCGAGGACGCCGCATCACCTCGGCGAGATAGTCCACGTCCCTGGTGTCGACTGGTTCCGCGAGAGGGTTGACCGGAGTGGTGTCCGGGTTGTCGTAGAAGGCTTGCTCCACAGCCACCGTCCTCACCGGTGCACCATCGAGTTCCGGCAGACAGTCCAACAGCGATGTGGCAGGCCACTTCGCCGCGACCGGCTGAACTGTCACGGTGTCCGCGTCGGCGAGCACCCGAACGGCGTCCGTTCCTTCGATCGCGACGAGAATCGCGCCGCGCGAGTCATCTTTGTAATGAGACCAGCCGTAAAACTCGGTGGCGGCGGTGGCGATCACCCGCAGACTGTCGGTCCAGAGTGGATTGAGCCGGCCACGCCTGGCGAGCCCATGATCGGCCAGCCACTCCAAAGTCTTCCCGTCCAGTTCTCGCCGGAAGCCGTCCTCCATCCAGAAATGACGCCCGGTGCCGAAAATCGAGGGAGGGTCGCCCAGGTCGAGCATGGTCCATGCGGTCAGAAATGCCAGTCGCGGCACTACCACCGCGCGTTCGATCACAGACATGAGGCCGCTCCCACACACTCTTGCCGAGACGGGAAACCTTTGTAGCGCATCAATTTCAAGCGCCGATAGTCGGCGGAGCCGGCGGCAGGCCCGTGGTCGGGTCGACGTCTTTCTTGTCTTCCTCGGTAAACAGGGTGTCCTCGGCAAGGACATACTTGCGCTGGTGTTCTTTGTCTTCTTCGGGCTTCCCTCGTCCCCCTGGAGCCATACCGCCAGGGGTCGCGGTGCTGAGTCGGTTGCCCGCCCGCCCGGCTCCGGCAGGGCCGCTGTGAACAGGACTCTCCGTCATGCCGCGTATGCCTGTCTGCTTCCCGCCGCCGGGCAGATTGGCACTCTTTCCTGCCTCTCCCGGCGTCCGCCCAGCGCCTCCACCTGGACGTTCGACATAGCCCGGTCCGCCGACCGGATACGTCGGCGGAGTCGTTCCCGTGCCTGGACCAGAGCCAGGCGAGACGCCGGGCGACAACCCGGGGACCCCGGTGTTCGTCATATCCGGCCGCGTGAATCCGGCTGCCACCGTCTCGTCGTCATTCCCCGAACGAGGCGAAGGAGAGAATCCGCTGCCGTTGTCATGGCCACCCTGTGCCGGTTGAGAAGCCGCCGGATGGGAAGCCACCGCCGCAGGGGCAGGCGTGGTCGTTCCTGGCGCGGGAGCGGCTCCCTGGTGCGACTGCGGGCCACCATGACTTGCCTTGCCGGACGCAGTTTGCGGGCTGCTCGACTGCCCGTCCGTGATCGTTATATCGCCACCGTCGAACGTACCGAGGTCGCCGTAATCCCGCTGAAGCGCATCCCCTTGTTGCCGAGTATTGGTGGCGTAAGCCGCATAGAGCTCGTGGTTACGCTTCGCGGCAGCGTTGTACCGGGCGATCTCATCTTCGGTGTCAGTAGCCCATGGGCTGAGCTTGTCCCAAAAACTCTCCTCGGGAGGCTTTGCGGGCAGCGGAACCATACTGTTCCGGGTGTAGTCGAAATTCGACGCGACCCCGGATACGTTGTCCGCGTTGGCTGCCAGCGTTGCACTGGTCAGATCCATGACATGCCCGACCTTGGACACATGCGCGTTCGCGGCCTCCGCGGACTGCCCGGTCCAGGCGGACTCGAAAGCCTGTGACACCGCGAGCACCCGATCCGACAAGCCGCGCGTCCGCTCCGCGAGACTGTTCGCGGTCACCGCTCCGGCGTGCCACTCCTGACTCGTCCCCGCCAGCAACAGCGGCACTTCGCGCTCGATCGAGACAACCCTGCCCAGGTTGCCCGGCCCATCGAACAGGTCATGGGTCCACTCGACGGCTTTCTGCACGGCGTGCTTGATGCCGCTTCCCACCTCGTGCACCACATGCGTGACGGCGTTTCGCGCATCATCCCAGAACGCCATGGCGCTACGCCTTCTGCCTGAGGGTCGTCACCACCGCGCCGGCGACTTTCGCCGCTGCCTCACACGGATCGAGCTCACCGGTCTTCGCCCGGCTCAGAAAGCCGCCGACCTGGACCGAAAGGTCATCCGCGAGGCCGACACTGATATGACAGTGATCCTGTGCCGAGTCATGCGCAGCAGCGGGAAACCCTTCTACCGAGAGCTCTTTCCAGGTATTCGATTGCGGCTTCGTGTTCTGGTACACACTGCTCAAACCAGTGTGCGTGCTCGTGTCGTACCCCACGGTGATCTGCGCGCCCGACGCAGGACTACTGTTGGCCCACGAACAGAACGGGCCTGTCGCCATCTTCTCGCGCTTGCCTTGCACCGAAACACCAAGCGCAGCAGTAACTTGTTCCGAATTCAGCGCATCCACGCAAGGATCGCCCGACAACACCGTGGCCGGTAGAGGGTTTTGGACCTTCGGCGCACCCGCGAACGGCAACGACGAGACAGTTGACGACGACGTCACCTCGGACGATGCACCACTGCCAGGCAGCACAGTCCCGGGAGTTCCCCCGCCACCCGAGCATGCTGAAAGAACGACGGTGAAAATAACCGCGATACCGGCAAAAGCCCCGAAGCGACCCATCACAGAAACCCCTCTGATGCCGCCTGCTCTACGGCTTCCTTGCTCGCCTGGTCGTTCACCTTCATCGTGCCCAATGCCTTGTCGAGCTTCGCCAACAAGCTATTGAGATAGTCGATCAGATTTTGGATCTGATCATTCGCCGCGTCGAACGCCGCCGCCGCCGTGACCCACGGCGTCACCTTCGCCATGAAGGACGCTCCCCCGACAGTCAACTTCTTGTTGTAGCCAGTACTTATGCTGTCCTGGGCAGGCGGACTCAACCTCTTCAGGTCAACTGCCTTCGACTGAATGGCGCGCAACTCGACAATAATATTGCTGATCTCGGTCTGCATTCCCAAGGCTTGCTTGCGATCGAGGGTGAACCCACCCTTTCCCGCCGCCGCCCGCTCGGTGGCAGCCAGCACCCTGGCCCTGTCCGCTTCCTGGCGGACCTGCCGAGAAACATCGGTGTAACTCGCCTGTCTGTTCGGATCGGCCACGACGCCGTAGATCCCCTCTACCCCTCGCCTACGTCCTGCCTTGACCGCCGGTCGCGTCCCGATGGACTGGGCCGATCGGCGGCGTATATCAGCGTAGCGGATCGGTCACCCCGAGTGGAATGCCCGAGCCGACCCCGCAGGCGACACAGAATCCGCGATCAGAGAGCACCGACCACAATTTCGCCCCCTTCCGCAATGTCCGAGAAAACCGCGCACGAAAGGCGTAACAACCAGAGAGATCAAAAATGGAATCCGCAGCAGGATCCCTGCGGCAACCTTGACGTTTTCCAAGCCCGGCAAGAAATTCACTATCCGCACTCCCGGGCGCCCCAGGCGTGGCCATCCCTCTTGCGCGCGTGGAAGTTGTCGCAGGCCAACGACCGGACGAGACCGCCGATAACTGTCATCCGACAGGTTTTTGTCACTTCTCGACGACCGGATCAGTACTGCGATGAGCGGTCAAATCCGGCGCCGAACGGACGTGATTCCGTCCGCATGAACATCTGCATGTGCGGATGCATCTTGCGACTGTTCGGTACCGAACACTTCTTACTCGCCGCGCTACACAAGAGTGAATTCGCCGCACGCGTTCGAGTGACTCCAAGACACTCATTGCTTTTTTAAAGCACGTCTCGGTATCGGTTCATGGCCGGACGGGCCGCGTCATCAATCGATCGAGTGAAGACCATTTGCACTGATCACCCCCGGTGAAGCCGAGCAGACCGCTGGGCGCAGCGATCACGAAACCTCCCGGTTACTGGACCGTAAGCGCAGGAGGTTCGTCCACAATGGGCATTGAGGCCCAGTTCACGCTGTCACCGGCGACGTCGGTGACAGCGGTGACGAGCCGGGGCCTCAAGCACGAAAAGAAAGCGGCTCCCCATGCCCGGGGAGCCGCTTAAAAGGTTCAACCATTCCACCAAACGGCGAAGTTCCATGGAGGCATCACCGATGACCAGCGTACCGCTGGCTTCTGGCGACACGCCAGAAGAAACACCCCGCGAGCAGGAAAACAACCTGCCCGCCACACATAATCACCACCGCGAGTGTCACCCGGCCGAAGTCAGTCTCGACGAATTGCTCGACCTGACCCGCGAACCCGTCGGCATCATCACCGACCCGGCCTGCCGTCACCCGCACCTGCGGCGCGGTCCCCGTTGGCCCGACCTCGTCCACCGCACGCTGTTCGGCAGCTGGGACCACGCCAGGCGAGTCCTTCTCTACTGGTTCGCCCTCGTCACCGCGCTCGTCGCCCTGGCCATCGCCGCCACTCCGGCCATCCAGGCAGGCGCGGTCGGACTCGCCGGACTGTGGTGGCTGCACCGGCGGCACACCACCGGCACCCCGCCGCAGGCGGAACCCCCGGAGCCCGCACCGGCCCTTGTCCTTTAGCGAGCAGCTGAGCAGGCGGTAAGTCCGCCGCGGGTGCGCATGCCGCTGAGGATGACAGCGGCATGCGCACCCCGATCCCGGACCCGGTACGGCGTCTGGGATCCGAACCTGCCGGCTCGCGACGATGTGACAGGCGCTCAGCCTCACCGTGATGTGGCAAACGAGTGACACCCTGCGCGTGCGCGTTGTTACGTTCCCATCATGTCTTCGTAGAAGGACGACCATGTCCTGCTCGCATGCTCGTCCGCATGAGCAGCGAAACCCGTTCCCGACCGGCTGTTTCCCGGCGGCTGGCCGCGTTGATCGCCCTCCCGTTGGTGCTTTCGGCCTGCGGTGGCGAGAAGAAGGAAGCGGACATCGCCTCGGCGAGCTCGCCTTCCGAGGCCGCGCCGCCCGCTTCCTCCGCCGCACCGAAGGCCGAGGGAAAGAGCGCCTTCTACGACGCACAACTCGCCTACACGCAGTGCATGCGGAAGGAGGGTCTGAAGGACTGGCCGGATCCCACCCTGTCGGGCTACGCCGACTGGACCAAGATCGAGAAGATCCAGGAAGAGGAGGAACGCAAGGATTCTCAAGTGAAGCTCGGCGATGCGATGCAGGCGTGCAAGGAGCCGATGCAGAAGGCGATGCAGCTCGAGCCCGAGAAGGACCAGCAGAAGGTCTACGAGTCGCTGCTGGCCCACGCCCAGTGCATGCGGGCCAACGGCGTCAGCAAGTTCACCAATCCGGCCATGCTGAACGGGATCGCCCAGCCCGGTGGTGACCCGAGTCCGGCCAACCCGCAGATCAGCCCGGACTCGCCCGCGTACAAACAGGCCGAGACAGCGTGCCGGGACAAGCTCATCGAGCAAGCGCAAGGCATGCAGTGAAGCGGTGGCTGATGCTCGGCGCGGTGGCGGCGGTCGTGACGGTGGTCGGCGTGAGCGTCTTCGTCGTGGTGGGCAGAGACGACTCCGGTGGCAAGGCGAACGCCGCGGACGCGCCGCCGGCGGTCGCCGAAGTCACCCGGGGTGACCTGGTGCGGAGCAAGACCGTCGACGGTCACTTCGACTACGCGAACCGCCGTGCGGTGAAGTCCCCGGTCGAGGGCACGGTGACGCTGGCCGCCGAGCCGGGGAAGACCGTGGAGCGAGGTCAAGTCCTGTACAAACGCGACGCCCGGCCGGTCGTCCTGCTCTACGGGTCGACGCCGATGTTCCGTGACCTGACCGCCGGCACGCTGGGGCCGGACGTCCAGCAGCTGAAGCGCAATCTCCGGGACCTCGGGCGGGGCAAGGGCCTGCCGGTCGACAACAAATACGACGAGGCCACCCAGGCCGCGGTGAAGTCCTGGCAGAAGGCGCTCGGCGTGCTGGAGCCGACCGGTGACCTCGGCAAGGGCGACCTGGTCTTCCAGCCCGGGGCGGTGCGGGTGGTGGCCGCGGACGCGGCCTTGGCCGACCAGGTCGGCGCGGACAAGCCCGTGCTGACGATCGCGTCGACCAAACCGGTCGTGCGGGCGCAGCTCGACAAGGACGACGAGACGCTGGCGAAGGCGGGCACCCGGGTCGAGGTCAGGCTGCCGGACGGTGCCACGGCGGGCGGGCGGGTGTCCGGCACGGTCAAGGCGGAGTCCGGGAGCGGGGGCGAGACCACGACCGGGATCCAGGTGGAGATCACCTTGGACGAAGGCGCCTCCGTCACCGACGACACCGCCGGAACCTCCAGCGTGAAGTTCATCCAGGAAAGCCGGAAGGGAGTGCTCACCGTCCCGGTCGAAGCCATCATCGCGCTGCGCGAAGGCGGCTACGGCCTGCAGATCGTCCGCGAGTCCACGACCACGACCGTGCGGGTCGAGACCGGGATGAGTGCCGACGGCCGGATCGAGATCACCGGCGACGGGCTGGCCGAGGGCATGAAGGTGGGAGCGGCCAAACCATGACGGCCGTGATCGAGCTGGCCGGGGCCACCAAGTCCCATCCCGGTGACGTGTCCGCGCTGCGCGGTGTCGACCTCCGGATCGACCAGGGCGAGCTGATCGCCATCGTCGGGCCGTCGGGGTCGGGCAAGTCCACGCTGCTCAACCTGATCGGCACCCTCGACAGGGCCACGTCGGGCACGGTGCGGGTGGCGGGCTACGACGTGGGCGGGCTGTCGGACGCCAGGCTGTCGGCGTTGCGCGCCCGGCACATCGGGTTCGTGTTCCAGCAGTTCCACCTGGCGCCGGGCCGGGACGCCGTGGCCAACGTCGCCGACGGGCTGCTGTACGCGGGTGTGCCGATGAAACTGCGTCGCGACCGGGCTCGCGTGGCACTCGAGAGGGTCGGGCTCGGCCATCGGCTGACCCACACGCCCGAGGAGCTGTCCGGCGGGGAGAAGCAGCGCGTCGCCATCGCGCGGGCGCTGGTCGGCGAGCCCGGCCTGCTCCTGGCCGACGAGCCGACGGGGGCGCTGGACACCGCGTCCGGCGAGGTGGTGCTGGGCCTGATCCACGAGTTGAACGCGAGCGGCACCACGATCTGCGTCATCACCCACGACACCGAGATCGCCGCGCGGCTCCCCCGGCGCGTCGGGCTTCGTGACGGCGAGATCGTCTTCGACACCCGGGCGGCGGTGACGACGCCGTGAGCGCGCCGCTGAAGCCCGCCCGGCTCACTCCTCCCGACATCCTCCGGGTGGGCGTGACCGGACTGCGGGCCCGCCGGATCCGGGTGGTGCTGTCCGCGCTCGGGATCGCCATCGGCATCGCGACGATGGTCGCGGTGGTCGGGCTGTCCACGTCCAGCCGGGCCGATCTGATGGCGCAGCTGGACCGGCTCGGCACGAACCTGCTGACCGTGGAGGCGGGGAAGGACGCCGACGAGAAACCGGTGAAGCTCCCCAAGGCCGCGGTTTCGATGGTCGAACGGATCGGCCCGGTCGAGAAGGTCACCGCGACCGCCGAGGTCGACGCGCGGGTGCGGCGCAGCGACGCGGTGCCCGAGGAGCTCGCTCCCGGCGTCACCACGCAGGCCACGCGCATCGACCTGCTCGACGCGCTGGGCGCACGGGTCGAGCGGGGACGCTGGCTGGACGCGGCGAGCGAGCGGATGCCCACCGTCGTGCTCGGGGCGATCGCGGCCGGACGGCTGGGCGTGACCGGGCCCGGCGCCAAGATCCTGATGAACGACGAATGGTTCGTGGTCGTCGGGATCCTCGCGCCGGTCGAACTCGTGCCGACGCTGGACCGGGTCGCGCTGGTAGGTTTCCCCGCCGCGGAGCGGTTCTTCGGCTTCGACGGGCATCCGACCACGCTCTTCGAGCGGTCTTCCGACGCCTCGGTGGAAGCCGTCCGGGGTGTCCTGGCCCGCACGGTCAACCCGGGTGACGAGCATTCCGTGAAGGTGTCCCGGCCGTCCGACGCGCTGGTGGCCAAGGCCGCCACGGACAAGGGCCTGACCACCCTCATGCTGGGGCTGGGCGCGGTCGCGTTGCTGGTCGGCGGGGTCGGGGTCGCCAACACGATGGTCGTTTCGGTGCTGGAACGGCGCCGGGAGATCGGGCTCCGGCGGGCCCTCGGCGCCACCAAGAACGCCATCCTCCTGCAGTTCCTCACCGAATCGCTGCTGCTGTCCGCGCTCGGCGGAGTGGCGGGGGCGGCGCTCGGCGCGATCGCGACAGTCGGGTTCGCCGAGGCACAGGGCTGGACGGCGGTCATCCCGCCTTGGGCACTGGGCGCGGGGCTGGGCGCGACCCTGGTGATCGGCGTCGTCGCGGGGCTCTATCCGGCCGTGCGGGCTTCGCGGCTTCACCCCACCGTCGCGCTCAACGCGACCTAGCCGGCCAAGAACTGGGAGCACTGGTACGGCCCGACGGTGCCCCCTTGGGCCACGACGGTCACCCGCACCGCGTCGGGCCGGGTTCCGTGCAGCAGGGACTCGGCCCGGGCGAGACTGCAGACCAGTTGACCGGCCGCCATCCCGGCGACGCCGCCCACCGGCGTGCGCGGCAGCCGCACCGTCACCTGCCCCTCGGCGGCGGTCGCGGAGAACTCGCCGGTGATGGCGGTCAGATCGGCGAGCCCGGCGGCGAGTTCCGCTTCGTTCGGTCCGGCCATGAGGAGTTTGACGACGGCTTCGAGGCTGGTGACTTCGTTGCCAGGGCGGGAAACCCCGCGCAATCCCTGGTCCGAGGCGAAGTAGATCCGCATGCCTTCGGGGATTCCGGATGCCGGTGCGCCGCCGTCGAGCACTTCGGTGGGGCGCACCCCGCATCCGGCGACGAGCGCCAGAGCCACGAAGGAGATGAGGACACGCTTCATCGCTCGACCTCCTTTCCGTTGCGGGGCAAGCGAAGGATGAAGACCGCGCCGCCACCGTCGCGGTCACCGGCGCTGATGACGCCGCCGTGCAGCCGAGCGTTCTCCTGGGCGATGGCCAAGCCGAGGCCGCTGCCTTCGGACCGGGTGCGGGCCGTGTCCGCCTTGTAGAACCGCTCGAAAACGTGCTGTGCGGCCTCCGCCGTGAGTCCCGGCCCGCGATCGGCGACCTCGACGAGCACGTCCGCCTCGGTCGATCGCAGCACCACCGTCACCGGCGGCGCGCCGTGCCGCAGGGCGTTGCCGACGAGGTTGGCGACGACGACGTCCAGCCGCCGCCGATCGAGCCTGGCCCGCACGGCCTCGAATCCGGCCGAGACCTGGTCCGTCCAGCCGCGAGTGGACAAGGTGGCACGCAGGACCTCGGCGACGTCGAGGTCCTGGAGTGTCAACGTCGCGGCCTGGGCGTCGAAACGGGAGATCTCGATGAGGTCGTCCACGAGCCTGGCGAGTCCGGCGGTCTCGGCGCTCACCGTGCGGGCGGCGTGGGCGGTGTCCGGCGGCAGGTCGTCGGCGTCCTCGTCGAGGACGGACGACACCATGGTCATCGCGGCGAGCGGCGTCCTGAGCTCGTGCGAGACGTCGGCGACGAACCGCCGCGCCCGGGCTTCCTGCTCCCGGAGTTCGGCGACCGACGACTGCAGCGCGTCGGCCGTTTCGTTGAAGTCCCTGGCGAGATCGGCGAGTTCGTCGCGGCCCTTGACCGGGACGCGGGTTTCCAGGCGGCCACCGGCCAGACGGCGGGTCGCCCGCGCGAGCCGCCGTACGGGCCTCAGGACCGTCCCCGCGGCGAGCAGGGCGAGGACGGCGGCGAGCAGCACGACCGGGACGACGCCGTCGCGCACGGACGTCAGCAGGGCGGCGATGTCGTCTTGCTCCGGCTGCAGCGAGATCACCTGGAACACCTCGACCCCGGACGGCCGCCCGGAGCCGGCGAACGCGACAGGGGTGCCCACCACGAGCCACGGGGTGCCGTCCCGTTCGACCCGCTGGAAGCTCAGCCGGTTCTCCGCGCGCACCCGGTCCCGCAGGACCCCGGTGATCGCCTCCTGCTCGGCGGGTGCCACGAGGTCCTGATACCGGACGACGACCTTCGCGTCGCGGGAGCCGGACGCGATGGCCTCGGCGAGCCGGTTCAGCGCGTTCTGATCGGGCGGGACGTCGAACTCCCCGACGCTCGCGTTCACCCGGTCGCGGAAGTTCTGCACGGCGGACGAGCCTGCGCGTTCGAGGATCGCCTCGCGGGCCTGGTCGTAGGCCAGCACCGTGGCCGTCGCGGCGCTGAGCAGCGACACCAGCACGAAGGCGACCAGCAGACGGCCGCGGAGCCCGCCGAACCTCACAGCGGCCCGAAGCGGTAGCCGAACCCGCGCACGGTCTGCACATAACGCGGCCGGGAGGCGACGTCCTCGATCTTGGCGCGCAACCGCCCGACGGCGGCGTCGACCAGCCGCACGTCGGCGAAATAGTCGTGCTCCCAGACCAGTTCCAGCAGTTGCTCGCGGGTGAAGACCCGGCCGGGCGAAGCGGAAAGTTCCAGCAGCAGACGGAGTTCGGTCGGCGGGATCGCCAGCGGGGCACCGTTCTTGGTGACGGTCAGCCCGGCCCGGTCGAGGACGAGCCCGTCGAAGTCCTCGTGCTCCCGCACCGCCGGGACGAGACGGCGGACGGACGCCCGGATCCTGGCCTCCAGCACCCTGGCGGTCACCGGCTTCACCACGTAGTCGTCGGCGCCGGCCTCCAGGCCGCTGACGATGTCGAAATCGTCGCCGCGCGAGGTGAGCATGATGATCGGCATCGTGCTCAGCGCGCGGATCCGGCGGCACACCTCGAAACCGTCCATCCCCGGCAGCATCAGGTCCAGCACGACCACCTCGATCCCGCCCGCGCCGGGACGACGCAGCAGGGCGAGCCCGTCCTCACCGCTCCCGGCGGCATCGACTTCGTGGCCGTGGCGCCGCAGCACGAGTTCCATCGCGTCGCGAATGGACACATCGTCTTCGATCAGCAGGACATGCGGCATGGTCGTGATTATGGCGCCCCGGCTTCAGTCGCCGAGACCCCGCAACGCCACGAGCAGCTCGTCCGGCACGTCGAGCCGGGCTTCCACCTCGGACACCTTCGCGGCCACGCGCCGGTGTGTCGCCCGGCCGCGGGCGCTGAGGTGGACGAGCACCCGGCGCCTGTCCGCGGCGTCGACCTCGCGGTAGGCCTGCGCGGTGGTCACCAGTTTGTCGACCACCCTGGTCAGGGTCGGCCCGGTGGTCAGCGTCCGGTCGGCGAGATCGGCCATGGCGAGGCCGCCCTTGCCGCTCAGCGCGTCCAGCACCAGCCATTGGTCCAGGGTGAGGCCCTCTTTGGCGAGCACCTGATCGACCAGGGCGGCGACGGCCCTCGCGGCCCGGGTGAGCGAGCCGGTGAGCGACGGTCCCGCCGTCGCGACGCCCCGTGTGCCCATATCCCGTCCCCTTGCCAAAACCGGACACCCTCGCAATACTTCCAGGTGAAAGCACTTTGACCTTACCGGGCCACCGCACGGAGCGCCATGCCCCCACGCCTCGCCACGCGGACCCGCGACGACACCTGGCGCGTGGCCATGGTGGTCCCGTTGCAGGGGCCCGCCGGGCTGTTCGGCCCGTCCTGCGAGGCGATCACGGATCTGGCCGTCCACGAACTCAACGAATCCGGCGGCATCCTCGGCAGGCAGGTCGAGGCCGAGGTGGTCGACGGCGGCGGCAGCCCCGGGCAAGTGGCCGAGGATCTGCGTCGTCTCGTCGAGAGCGGGCAGGTCGACGCGGTGAGCGGCTGGCACATCTCGTCGATCCGGCACGCGCTCGCGCCGGTCGTGGCAGACAGGGTGCCGTACGTGTACACCTCGCTCTACGAAGGCGGCGAGCGCCGCTCGGGCATCTTCTGCACGGGCGAGACCCCGCGCTGCCAGATCGAACCGGCGCTGCGCTGGCTGCGCGACAACCTCGGCGCGCGGCGCTGGTTCGTCGTCGGCGACGACTACGTCTGGCCGCACCGGACGACGCGGGCGATCCGGCACTACGCCAAGGATCTCGGCCTGCGCATCACCGGCGAGGCGTTCGTCGGGCTCGGCGAGGGCGATATGTCCACAGTGGTCCGTTCGGTCGAACGGTCCACAAGCGACGGTGTGCTCATGTTGCTGGTCGGACAGGACGCCGTGCGCTTCAACCGGGCCTTCGCCGCGCACGGGCTCAGCGACCGGCTGATCCGGTTCAGCCCGCTGATGGAGGAGAACATGCTCCTCGCGAGCGGCGCGAACGCCACGGCCAACCTCTACGTCTCCGCCGCCTACTTCCGGTCCATGGTCACCGCCGACGCGATGGACCTGCTCGGCCGCTACGTCGATCGCAACGGCCCAGGCGCCCCGGCCCTGAACAACGCCGCCGAATCCTGTTACGAGGGACTGCACACGCTGGCGGAACTCGTCCGGCGGGCGGGGACGCCGGACCTGCCCGCGCTCAACGCGGCGATCGACGGTGTCGCCTACCACGGGCCGCGCGGCACGGTCGAGTTCCGCGGGCAGCAGGCCGACCAGCACGTCCATCTCGCGGTCGCCGACGGCTACGACTTCGAAGTCCTCACCCGGCTCTGAACTTCCTTCCCTTGACTCACCACCACTCACCACATACTTTCATTTGAAAATATTCCATGTGACGCAGTGGAGGTGAGCATGGGCAACGTGGGCCTGCTCTACGTCGGCGCCGCCTTGATGATCAACGGCCTGATGTTGCTCGGCCGGATACCACCACGTTCGGCAGCGGTGCTGAACCTGTTCGTGGGCGCGCTGCAGTGCGTCACCCCGACCGTGCTGATCGTCCAGGCGGGCGGGAACCCGGACGCTGTTCTCGCGGCGTCCGGCCTGTACCTGTTCGGTTTCACCTATCTGTACGTCGGCATCGCGAACCTCGCCGGCCTGGAACCCGAAGGCATCGGCTGGTTCTCGCTCTTCGTGGCGGGCGCCGCCGTGGTCTACGCGGGAATCGCGTTCTGGCACGACGACGATCCGGTGTTCGGCGTCATCTGGCTGTCCTGGGCGTTGCTGTGGGGGTTGTTCTTCCTGGTGCTCGGCCTCGGCAAGGAACGGCTGACGCGGTTCACCGGCTGGACCGTCCTCCTGCTCAGCCAGCCGACCTGCACGCTGCCCGCCTTCCTCGGCCTGACCGGCGCCTACCGCAGCGACGGCGGGACGGCGCTGCTCGCGGCCGCCGTCGCCGTCGCGCTGGTCGCGGTGGCCGGTTCACTCGACGTCCTGAAAACCCAGTCGGAGAAAAGGAGTCTTCATGCGACACGGTGACATTTCCGCCAGCCCGGACACGGTCGGCGTCGCGGTGGTCAACTACAAGATGCCGCGGCTGCACACCAAGGCCGAAGTCCTCGACAACGCCCGCAAGATCGCCGAAATGGTGGTGGGCATGAAATCCGGGCTTCCCGGGATGAACCTCGTGGTGTTCCCCGAGTACTCGACGCAGGGCATCATGTACGACCCCAAGGAGATGTACGAGACCGCGGCCACGATTCCCGGCGAGGAGACCGAAATCTTCGCCGCCGCTTGCCGCGAAGCGCAGACCTGGGGCGTCTTCTCCATCACCGGCGAACGGCACGAGGACCACCCGAACAAACCGCCGTACAACACCCTCGTGCTCATCAACGACCGCGGCGAGATCGTCCAGAAGTACCGCAAGATCCTGCCGTGGTGCCCGATCGAAGGCTGGTACCCCGGCGAGGAGACCTACGTCAGCGACGGCCCCAAGGGCCTGAAGATCTCGCTGATCATCTGCGACGACGGCAACTACCCGGAGATCTGGCGCGACTGCGCGATGAAGGGCGCGGAACTGATCGTGCGCTGCCAGGGCTACATGTATCCGGCCAAGGAGCAGCAGGTCCTGATGGCCAAGGCGATGGCGTGGGCCAACAACTGTTACGTGGCCGTGGCGAACGCCGCCGGTTTCGACGGCGTCTATTCCTACTTCGGCCACTCCGCGATCATCGGCTTCGACGGGCGCACGCTCGGCGAGACCGGCGAAGAGGAATACGGGATCCAGTACGCCCAGCTGTCGGTGTCGGCGATCCGCGACGCACGGACCTACGACCAGTCGCAGAACCACATTTTCAAGCTGCTGCACCGCGGTTACACCGGCGTGCAGGACGCCGACGAGGGCGACAAGGGTGTCGCGGACTGCCCGTTCGACTTCTACAAGCTGTGGGTCACGGACGCCAAGAAGGCGCAGGAGAAGGTCGAGTCGATCACCCGCGACACCATCACTCCTCGGCACCCATGATGAGGACGGTGAGCCGGACACCGCGTGTCGTGTGGACGAAGCTCAGCACCAGCGGGACGAGCACGAGCGCGAAGTAGGTCCACAAAGGCCAGTGGTACAGATGGTGCAGGTGCCACGTCTCCTTGAGGGCGATGAAGAAGGCGCCCGCGCACACGATGAACCAGCCTTTGGCCTTGTTGGCGAAGGTGGTCATGGTGCGCCGCTGGCTCGCCGAGAGCGTCTTCATGAACTCGCGCTGCGCCTTCTTCCGGCGACGGCGTTCCTTGATGACGGCCACCGGCGGCATCAGCCACCACCAGCGCGAGGTGGGGGTGCCGCCGGCGGGACGGCGTGTCTCGACCGAACGGAGGTCTTCGAACCGTTCGCTTTCCTCGCGCAGTTCCAGCGCGCCCTGGTACATGGGCCCGGCGACGAGGAGCCAGCCGCCGAGGAAGGCGGACCAGGCGACGAAGTACTCGATGTGGATCACCCCTCCCCGGACCACCGACGTCCGTGATCCGCGATGATCAGCCTATCCGCCCTAGAATCGGGAGGATGGACAGGATCGACAGCGGCAGCCGGGTGATCGCCGCACCACCCGAGGCCGTCTACAACGCCCTGCTCGACCGGGAATCCCTCGAAGCCTGGCTGCCGCCCGAGGGCATGCGCGGCCGGATCGAACGCTGGGATCCGCGGCCCGGTGGCGGTTTCCGGATGATCCTCACCTACCTCGACGCGTCCGCCGCTCCGGGCAAGTCCTCGGACGCGACGGACGTCGTCGAAGTCGGGTTCGCCGACCTGGTGCGGCCGGAACGCGTGGTGCAGCTGGCCGTCTTCGAGTCCGGCGACCCGGCCTTCGCGGGCACCATGACGATGACCTGGCGGCTCACCGCCGCGGATGACGGCACCGAAGTGACCGTCACCGCGACGGACGTGCCGTCCGGCATCGGCCAGGCGGATCACGAGGCCGGGATCGCCTCCTCGCTGGCCAATCTGGCTTCCTTCACCGAAACGCGCTGACGACCGGACGCGATGACGATCGCGGCGAGGACGGCCATCACCAGCGGCACGACCAGCGCCGCCCGGTATCCGCCGAGCGCGGCGCCCGGCGAGCCGTCGCCGAGAACGGCGACGTTGACGGCGGTCACCGCGGAGAGCCCGAGCGCCGCACCGAACTGGAAGGCGGTGTACAGCAGTCCGCCCGCCAGTCCTTGCTCGTCCTCGGCGATCCCGTCGGTGGCGACGATCGTCAGCGGGCCGTAGGCGAGGGCGAACCCGAGGCCCAGGATGATCATCGACGGGAACATTGCCGCGTACGTCCAGTCCAGGCCCAGTGGCAGGAAGAGCGCGTACGCCACGGCGGCGAGCACGAAGCCTCCGAAGATCAGCCGCGTGTTGCCGAACCTCGCCACCAGCCGCGGGGTCAGCGTCGGCGCCAGGATCGCGTCGATCCCGACCGCCAGCAGCGCCAGGCTGGTCTCGAGCGTCGACCAGCCCCGGAGTTCCTGCAGGTACAGCGTGACGAGGAACTGGAACCCGAAGAACGAACCCGCGAAGAGCAGGGCGCTGACGTTCGCCCGCACCAGCGGGCCCGATTTCAGGATGCCCAGCCGCACCAACGGCGCGGGCGAGCGTCGTTCGATGGCCACGAACGCCACCAGCGACGCCACTCCCCCGGCGAAGGACGCGACCGTCCAGCCCCAGCCCTGCCCGGGGTGTTCCAGCCGGACCACCGCGTAGGCGATCAACAGCATCGCCACGGTCACGGTGATGGCTCCGGCGAGGTCCAGGCGCCGCGGAGGGCGCTCCTGGTTCGCGGGTTCCTTGATGAGCCAGAGCGCGGCGGCCAGGATGACGGCGGACAGGATCACCGGCGTGAAGAACACCCAGCGCCAGTCGATCCTGGTCAGCAGCCCGCCGATGACCAGGCCGAGCGAGAAACCGCCCGCCCCGGTACCGGCGTAGAACAGCAGGGCCTTGTTGCGTTTGGGCCCTTCCTCGAAGCTCGTGGTGATGATCGACAGGCCCGCCGGGGTCATGAAGGCCGCGGCGACGCCGGTGACGAACCGGGCGAGCAGCAGCATCCAGCCCTCGGTGGCGAACCCGCCGAGCCCGGAGAAGACGAGGAACACCACCAGCCAGGTGAGGAACATGCGGCGGCGGCCGTACATGTCGGCGGCGCGGCCGCCCAGCAGCATGAAGCCGCCGTAGCCGAGCACGTAGGCGCTCACCACGCCGCTCAGCGTCGCCGTCGACAGGCCGAGTTCGGCCCGGATGGTCGGCAGCGCCACGTTCAGCATCGCGACGTCGATGCCCTCCAGGAAGATGGCGCCGCACAGCACCAGGAGCACGCCCCAGGCCCGGCCGCTCATCCGGTCGGTGGCGCTCGGGGGCGTTCGCGTTGTGGTCAAGGTCTGTTCTCCCTCGGTGGACACGGGACCGACGGTTACTCCTCTGCCGGTCGGTTCCCTCTTGTAACCAAGGGGATCTTCCGTCACCATCGATGACCATGGAAGAAGGCACTTTGAACTCACCTAGTCGTTGTGAACTCACCGAGGAGGACTACGAGGCCTTCCAGTGGGACACCCGGGAGGACTGCGAAGTCCGCCAGATCCTGGACCGGGTGGCGGACAAGTGGTCACTCCTGGTCATCGCGCTCCTCGACCGGAACACCCTCCGGTTCACCGAGCTGAAGTACAAGATCGACGGCATCAGCCAGCGCATGCTCACCACCACGCTGCGTCATCTGGAACGCGACGGGCTCGTGAACCGGACCGTCTATCCGGTCGTACCGCCCCGGGTCGAGTACGCGCTGACGCCGATGGGGATCACGCTGCACAAGACCATCCAGTCGCTGGTCAGCTGGACCGAGGACCACCAGAGCCAGATCGCCGTCGCGCGCGCCCAGTACGACAAACGCGTCAACGCCTAGGGAGCCGCATGGCCAGACTGTCCGGAGGGGATCCGTCACTGTTGCGGCGGCTCAACGCCATCGCCGTCCTGCGAGCGCTGTACGCGGCCGAGGAACTCACCCTCGCGGAACTGGTCAAGGCGAGCGAGGTCTCCCGGCCGACGGTCGAGGAAATCGCCGCGGACCTCGGCGGACAGGGCCTGGTCGAGGAGGTCCCGCTCTCCCCCGACGCGCCGCGTCCGGTGGGCAGGCCCGCCAAGCGGTACCGCTTCCGCCCCGAGGCGGGGCACGTCGCCGGCCTCGAAGTCGGCCCGCACCAGGCGTTGTGTCTGGTCGCCGACCTGCGAGGCAAGGTCGTCGGAAGGGCGAGGGCCGAACTCACCCCGGAGCTGGACGCGCCCGGCAGGCTCGCCACCGCTCACCAGGTGCTCGGCGCCGCCGTCGCGGGCCACGCGAACCTGCGGGTGCTCGGCGTCGGCACCACCGGCGTGGTGTCCGGCGGCAAGGTCGTCCACGGTGATCGCCTTCCCGGCTGGACCGGCCTCGACCTGCCCGCGGAGTTCGGCGGCGGCTGCCCGGTGCTGGCCGGGAACGACACCAAGCTCGCGACGCTGGCCGAGCACTGGCGCGGTGCCGCACACGGCGTCGACGACGTCGTCTACGTGCGAGCGGGGCGCACCGTCTCGCTGGGCCTGCTGCTCGGCGGCAAGCTGCACGACGGCCACAACGGCGCGGCGGGCGAGATCCGCGCCCTGGAGCGGACCGGCGGGTTCCTCGAACTCGTCGCCGCGACCGTGCTCACGGTCGACCCGCAACTGGTGGTGATCGGCGGCGGGCTCTCGCTGACCGCGCCGCTGCGTACCGAACTGGCCCGGCTGTGCCTGTTCCCGGTGCGCGTCGAGACGTCGATGCTCGGCGAAGACTCGGTGGCGCTCGGCGCGCTCCGGTTGGCGCTGGGCCGGGTGGAACGCGAACTGTTCAGCGTCGCTGATGTCGCCTGAGCAGGCTGATCACCACGATCAGCACGGCCACCGCGCCACTGGTGAACAGCTGCGCCCGGGCGTCGGCGTCGGTCCACATGAGCACGAGGACGCCCGCCATCGCGATCAGGGCGACCCAGCTGAGCCACGGGAAACCCCACATCCGCACCGGCAGGTCGGCGGCCGTGCCGTCGGCTTCCGCCCGCTTCCTCAGCCGCAGCTGGGAGATGGCGACGAAGATCCAGACCAGCAGGATGTTCGCCCCGATGGCGTTCAGCAGGAACGGCAGCACGTGTTCGGGGGCGAGGAAGTTCAGCAGCACGGCCACGAAACCGAAGGCCACCGACGACAGCACCGCCGTCCGGGGAACGCCCGCGCCGGACAGCTTCAGCATCGCGCGCGGCGCTTCACCGCGATCGGCGAGGGAGAACACCATCCGCGAGGCACCGTAAAGGTTCGCGTTCAGCGCGGAGAGCAGTGAAGTCAGGACGACGAAGCTCATCAGCAGCGCCGCGGACGGCACTCCGATCTTCTCCAGGATGGTCACGAACGGGCTGGCGTTGGCCGAAGCGGACTCCCACGGCAGCAACAGCACCATCAGCGCCACGGAGCCGATGTAGAACAGCAGGAGCCGCACGATGACCGTGCGCGTGGTGCGGCGGATCGACCCCGCGGGATCGTCGGACTCCGCCGCGGCGATGGTGACCAGCTCCATGCCGCCGAAGGAGAACGCGACCGCGAGCAGGCCGGTCAGCACGCCCTGGAGACCGTTGGGAAGGAAGCCGCCTTGCCCGGTGAGGTTGCTCAGGCCGACCGGCGACGTCCCCGGCAGGATCCCGAACACCGCCAGCGTGCCGAGCACGAGGAAGCCGACCACGGCGGTCACCTTGATGGCACCGAACCAGAACTCGAACTCCCCGAACGACCGCACGGCGAACAGGTTCACCACGGTCAGCACCGCCATGAACAGCAGCACCCAGGTCCACTGTGGAATCGCGGGCAGCAGCCCGTTCGCGATCCCCGCCGCCGCGGTGGCCTCGGCGGCCACCACGACCACCAGCAGCGACCAGTACAGCCAGCCGACGGTGAACCCCGCCCAGCGCCCGAGCGCCTTCTCCGCGTACACCGAGAACGAACCGCTGCTCGGCTCGGCGGCCGCCATCTCGCCCAGCATGCGCATGACGAGCACCATGAGCAGGCCGGCGACGACGTAAGACAGCAGGATGCCGGGACCCCCGGTCTTGATCCCGGCGCCGGTGCCGACGAACAGCCCCGCCCCGATCGCCCCGCTGATCGCCAGCATGGTGACGTGCCGCCGCCGGAAACCGGTACCGAGCGATCGGGTCTCGATCGCGGTCACGGGTTCGGCGGGACCTGGTGCGGGCATGGCTGATCCATTCGTTCGCGGCGGCAGATCGGTGCTCAACGGCGGGACAACTCTTCCAGCCGCTCGTGGAGCCGGTCGACGTGGTCTTCGCTTTCGGGTTTCATCAGCACGCTACGCAGGATCCGCGCGCCGTCCGCATCCGCGTCGACCCCGGTGTGACGCAGGCCGAATTGCGGCTCGCTCACCCGCAGCGTGCTCAGGAACACCGGATCCTTGGCCGCGGCCATGCCGACCCGCATGATCCGCTCGCTCGCCTCGTCGATCTTCGACAGGGAAAGCGGTTCCGTGCGCGGGAAGTAGGCGACGATGTCGAGTTCCGGTGGCTGGTACAGGTCGAAGCGCTCGGAGTCCTCCAGTAGTTTCGCCCACCGCAACGCCGCGCGGCGCCCGGCCGCGAGCACCCGGCCCAGGCCGTCGGGAGTGGGCGGCAGCAGCCGGAAGGTGAGCCACAACGCGGCGGCGGCCGCGCCCGCCCGGGAGCATTCGAGACTGATCTCGCCGAGGTGCAGGTCTTCCGAGGTGAAGTAGGTGTAGGGCGAATCGTGCAGATAGAACCGGCCGGCCCCGGGGTCCTTGAACAGCACCGCGCCGCAACCGTAGGGCTGGAGGCCGTGTTTGTGCGGGTCGATGACGATCGAGTCGGCCTCGGCGATGGCGAGCCACGGCGCTTCGGGCAGCCCTTCCGGACCGTCCAAACCGGACAGAAGCCGGAAGAACCCGCCGTAGGCCGCGTCCACGTGCACCCGGATGCCGTAGCGTTCGCGCAGCGCCACCACCTCGTGGACCGGTTCCACCGTGCCGAGCGCGGTCGTGCCCGCGGTGACCACCACGGTGCCGATCTTCCCGGTGCGCAGCAGCTCTTCGAGCGCGTCGAGATCCATCGCGCCACGGGCGTCGACGGGCACCGTGTGCCCCTCGACGCCGAGGACGCCGCACATCCGGCCGTGCGTGTAGTGCGCCTCGGCGCTGTAGGCGATCCCCTTGCCCGGATGCGTTTCGCGCGCGACGAACAGCGCTTCGAGGTTCGCCACCGTGCCGCTGGTGGTCAGATGCCCCAAGTGCTCCGCGTAGCCGAACATCGTGGCCAGCTGACGGACGACCTCGCGTTCCATCTCGGCCGTCGCCGGGCCGCCGTCGAGCGCGTGGTTGTTCGGGTTGACCAGCATCGCGGTCAGGTAACCGACCACCGCGGCCGGATGCGGCGGTTTGAGCATCTGGCCGGCGTAGGACGGGTGGAAGAACGGGTAGTTGTCCTTCAACCGCTCGGCGAGTTCCTCGAAGGCGGTCTCGAACCGGCTGTCGGAGATCTCCAAGGACGGATGCGGCCGCACGGGGGTGAACGTCTCCGCCCACGCCTCGTGCGACGTCAACGCCTGACCCAGCCAGTACCGGAAGTCCATCAAGGGCGCCCTTCGATCGTTCGGCTCCAAAAAACGTAGGAGTCATCGGAGGTGTGGCGCAACCGTCTTCGGTAGGGCTCAGCTCCCCCGGGTCGCCGCCGCCTGACGCCGTTCCTCGCCCTTGTCCTCCAGCTGCTTGACGATCTCCCGCAGCGATACCGCCAACTCGGTGCACTCGGCCGGGCTGAGCCGATCGGTGACGAACGCTTCCTCCTGGTTGAACTCCGGGAAGAGCTCCCGCATCAGCCGTTCGCCCTCGGCCGTCAGCGCGAGCAGCACCAGTCGTCCGTCGACGGGATGTTTGCGCCGGGTGACCAGACCGTGCGCCTCCAGGGTCTTCATCACCCCGGTCAGCGTGCCCTTGGTGATCCCGGACTCCGCGGCGACGTGCCGGGTCTCCTTCTCACCGAAGATCCACACCACCCAGAGCACCACGAACGCGGTCCAGGTGAGCCCCGCGGTGCGCAGGACCGAGTTCTCGAAGTGCAGCCGCACCGCCGTGGCGGCGCGGTGGAGGTTGGCCATCGCCTCCATCCGCTCCCACAGCAGGGGGATTCCGCCCAGCTTCGCCCGTACGGCGTTTTCGGTTTCGGCAAGCGTGTGATATCCGGTCAACAGCCACATCCTCACCGGCACCGAGGGCGCCAGTACGGTGGGCGCGCACCCCCGCGCGCCCGATCCGCCGATGGTATGCGGAACGGACAGGAGTCCACAGTGGTCTTTCGGAGCGCCTGTCCTGTTTCGGACAATTTCGCCTCATCGGGCGGGAACGGCGGCGCGGTGCTCCGCGATGTCGCCGAACAGGTCGCCCATCTCCTCGACGCGCTCGATCACCTGGTCGGCGGTGAACAGCAGGTCGGCGGCCTTGCGGCAGGCCTCGACCTCCTCCCAGGTCACCGGGGTGGACACGGTCGGGATGGCGCGGCCGCGCAGGGAGTAGGGCGCGATGGTGGTCTTGGCGGTGTTGTTCTGGCTCCAGTCGATGAACACGCGGCCGGGGCGGATCGCCTTGGTCATGCGGGCGACCACGGTTTCCGGTGACCGGCGCGCGAGCTCCTCCGCGACCGCCTTGGCGTACTCGGAAGTCCGTTCGTCGGACCGCGTGCGCACCGGGCAGTACAGCTGCATTCCCTTGTTGCCACTGGTCTTCGCGTAGACGGTCAGCCCGTCCTCGGTGAGCAGCTCGCTGAGCGTCTCGGCGACCCGGCAGCAGTCGACGACGTCCGCGGGCGGGCCGGGATCGAGATCGAACACCAGCAGATCGGGCGATTTCCGCGCGCCACGCGGTCCGACGGTCCACTGTGGAACGTGCAGTTCCAGCGCCGCGAGGTTGGCAGCCCACATCAGCGTCGGGAGATCGCCGACCACCGGGTAGTCGAGCGTCTCCTCACCGCCCCGGCGGCCGCGGTTGGTGAGCCGCGCGGTGCGCACCCAGTCGGGCGCGTGCCGGGAAACGTTCTTCTCGTAGAACGGTTCGCCGTCGACACCGTCCGGGAAACGGCGGAACGTGGCTGCCCGGTCTCGCAGATGCGGGAGCAGGGCGGGGGCGATACGGCGGTAGTAGTCGAGCACCTCGCGTTTGGTGAAACCGTGCGCCGGGTAGAGCACCTTGTCCAAATTGGACAGCCCGAGCCGCCGCCCCTCGACTTCGACCGTTATCCGCTCTTCAGGCACCCTTCGACGATAGATCACGGGCCGGGTTTTCGGGGTACCGTGAGGCATGAGTACCGTGCCGGACGCGATCGCCCCGATGCTGGCGACCGACGGCGACCTGCCCACCGGCGGGTGGGGGTACGAATACAAATGGGACGGCTACCGCTGCTGCCTGCGCGTCGCCCGCGACGGCGAGACGCGCCTGACCAGCCGTCGCGGCCTCGACATCACGGCGACGTACCCCGACGTGACCGGCGAAGCCCTCGATGGCCGCGAAGCCGTCCTCGACGGCGAGATCGTCGTCCTCGACGACCAGGGACGGCCGAGCTTCCCACTGCTGCAAACGCGGCATCTGCGTACGCCGGACGCGTCGCTGCTGGAGCGCAGCCCGGTGCACTTTTTCGCCTTCGACGTGCTGGTTCTCGACGGGACCGTCCTGCTCGACGAGCCCTACGCCGCCCGTCGCGAACTCCTGACGTCCCTGGGTGGCGGCGGCCGCATGGTCATCCCACCGGGTTACACCGACGACGACATCTCGCCTGACCAGCTGCTCGAGGTCGTCCGACAGCACGGGCTCGAGGGGCTGATCGCGAAGAAGCTCGACAGCCGGTATTACCCAGGCAAGCGGACCAGGCAGTGGATCAAGCGCGCGCTGTGGCACAGCCAGGAGGTCGTGATCGGCGGCTGGCGCCCCGGCGAGGGACGGCGCTCGGGAACGCTCGGCGCGCTGCTGCTGGGCGCGCACGACGAGTCCGGCGGACTGCGGTACGTCGGCGATGTCGGGACCGGGTTCAGCGACAAGGTCCTCGAAGACCTGCATGCCCGGCTCACCCCGCTGGAGCGGAAGACACCGCCTTTCACCTCGGAGGTCCCGCGCGATCGGGCGCGGCGGGTGCACTGGGTGGCGCCGGAGCTCGTCGGGGAGGTCGTCCACCGGAACTGGACCCCGGACGGACGGCTGCGGCACACGACCTGGCGGGGGCTGCGGGCGGACAAGACTCCCGAGGACGTCAAGGTGCCTTGAACGCACCATCGCGAGCACGGCGGAGGTGCGGGCTGACGCGATGTCCTCGGCGGGTGTCAGCGCCGTGGCGGTCCGGTGTCAGGCCGGTCGGTGATCGTTGCTTCACCAACGAAAGATCACCACCACCGAGGGAGTTTCCACCATGTCTGTTTTCACCACTCCGGAACCGATCACCGCCACGCTGACCACCGCGGGTGCCCGAGTGCGCCTCGTCGCGAGCGAGCGTGCGGACACGGTGGTGCGCGTCGAGCCGATCGACGCCGCGAGCAAGTCGGACGTGAAGGTCGCCGAGAAGACCAAGGTCGGTTTCACCGGCGGGGAGCTGACGATCGAGACGAAGAAGGCGGGCGGCAAGGAGGGTTCGGTCGCGATCACGATCGAACTGCCCGCCGGATCGCGGCTGGCACTGAACACCGCGTGGTCGGACGTGCGCGGCGAAGGGCTGTTCGGCGACTGCGTGCTGGAGGTGGGGTCGGGCCGCATCCAGGTGGACGGCGTCGCGGCCGTCCGGGGGAACCTGGCGGCGGGCGAAGTCGAGATCGGACACGTCGCCGGGACCGTCGACATCGAAGGCGGCAGCGCCGGGGTGCGGATCAGCGAGGTCGCGGGCACCATCAGGTACGTCGGTTCGAGCGGGAAGGTCTGGATCGGGCACGCCCGCTCCGACGTCGACCTCTCCGGTGCGAGCGGGAGCTTCGACATCGACCGCGCTGACGGCGCCGTCGCCGCGAAGGCGGCCAACTGCCCGATCCGCGTCGGACGCCTGTCGCGCGGCCAGGCCGAGCTGGTGAACGCGTCCGGGGGCATCGCCGTCGGCATCGACGGGGACACCGCGTCGGTGGACGCCAAAAGCACGAAAGGCTCGGTGCGCAGCGCCTTCGCGACCGACGGCGGCGAGGGCGGGGTCAAGGTCTACGCCCGCACACGGCTCGACGACATCGTCATCCACCGCGCGGCCGCCTGAGCTCCGGCCGCGGTGGCGCCCTCGGGTGCCACCGCGGCCTAGATCCTTTGAAACAGAACACTTTCTCGTCGCTTGCGACGTACTGGGTGACAAATGCTCGACGGTGCGCTCGAAGGGTTCATGAGACGCTTCGACGGCCGGGCTTCGAGGGAAGGTCTTTCGCGTGGGGCACGGAGGTTGTTCCGACACGAGGGTCGTTTCACCGCACGGAAATCGCAATTAGTCGACTAATTGCGAGACTCCTGGTCGGACTGTCACATAAACGTGTGATAGCACAGGTGTTCGAATGCGGGTATTGTTGACGTCGTGGCCAGCGAAGACGCATCCCAGACGACACCCGTCGAGTGGTGGCGTGTCGATACTGCGACGCTGCATGCCCGGAAACAGGAACTGGAAGTTCTGAAGCGTCAATTGGATGCTGAGCAGAACGCGATTCTCGCGGAAATCAATATCCGTGGGGTTCGTGGGTGTTCGGGTCATGCGACGTTGTCGGCGATGATTTTCGAGGACCTCCTTGTGACTGACAAGGAGGCCGATGCTCGTGCTGATCGGGTGCTGGCGTTGCATGCGGGTGTGGCGGTGGGTGGTGATCGGGTACCGCCGCTGGCTCCGTTGACCGCTGATGCCGCTGCGGAGGGTGCGATCGGTGGTTCGCAGATCGACGCGATCATCCGCACTCTGGCGCGTATCCCGTCGTTTGTTCCGGAAGAGGACGTGCGGGGCGGGGAGAAGATCCTCGTGGATCTGGCCCGGCGCGCCGGGCCCCGTCAGATCACCCAAGCTGGACGGAGACTCCTGGACAAGCTCGATCCCGATGGGAAAGAGCCCCGGGACGAGAACCCGAAGGACGCGCGGCCGGAGTTGCGGTTCGTCAAGCACCGCAACGGCACCCTGGGCTTGAAGGGCACGCTCGATCTGGAGACTTACGCACGGTTGAAATCCGACTTGGATCCGATGGCCAAACCGCGCAAGGCCATCGACGGGGTCCGGGACTCCCGTACTCAGGACGAACGCTACGGGGAGGCCTTCACCGACTATGTGCGACTGAAGACCACCAGCCGGAACCTTCCCGGGCAAGCGGGCGAGGCCACCCACATCCTCGTCACCATGTCCTACGAAGACTTGATCAGCGACTTGGGCGAAGCCCATTTGGATCTGGTCGGGCCGATCAGCGCCACCGACGCAAGGATCCTCGCCTGTGATGCCCGCGTCCGACCCGGAGTCCTCGGCACCACAGGCGAACCACTCGACATCGGCCGGTCCAAACGCACCGTGTCACTGGCGCAGAAGTACGCACTCACCATCCGCGATGGAGGGTGCGCCTTCCCCGGCTGCGACATGCCCGTGCCCCGTTGCACGGCACACCACATTGTTTTCTGGCGACACCACGGCGAAACCAAAATCGACAACCTCGTTCTGCTGTGCACGAAGCATCATCGGTTGATCCACCACAGCCAATGGAAAGTCGCCATCGCCCAAGACGGCCTCCCGGAATTCACCGCACCCGCCTACCTCGACCCCACCGGCCAACCCCGACGCAACACCATGCACCTCAGGACATAGGCCGAACCCACGGTATTGACTGTGTGGATTTTGGGACGTCAGATGTCCCAAAATCCACACGGTTCCGCCTCACCCTGCCCGATCGCTCCGGCGCCAGTTCGCCCGGGTTGGTCGTGAGTGGCGTTTCGGGTCAGAACCCGAATCGCCACTCACGACCCGCGTGAGCAGAAGCGGTCCAGCGCCTCCAGCTTCCAGGCCCGTTTCACCTCGCTCGACCGGTGTCCCGAACCGTCGTCGATCAGCAACTCCGCGCCGGGCCAGGCGCGGGCGAGTTCCCAGGCGGTGTCCACCGGGCAGCTCAGGTCACGGCGCCCGTGGATCAGCACGCCGGGGATCTCCCGCAACAGACCGGCGTCGCGGATCAGTGCGCCGGGTTCCAGCCAGGCCGCGTGGGAGTAGTAGTGCGTGACGAGGCGAGCGAACGCGAGTTCCCCTTCGCCGATCGGACCATTGTGGACGGTCGCGCCGGGCTCCAGGGACAGCACGGTGTCCTCCCAGGTGCACCATGAACGGGCGGCCTCGGTCCGTACGGCCGGATCGGGATCTTCCATGAGCCGCGCGTAGGCGGCGATCAGATCGCCGGAGAGATCGCCGCGGAAGCGGGACCACTCTTCGGGGAAGAACCGGCCGACGCCGCGATACAACCAGTCGAGCTCGGCGGGCCGTGTCGTGCTGATGGCGCTGACGATGATCTCCGTGACCCGCTCCGGAAACCGTTCGGCGTAGGCGAGCGCGAGCGTCGTTCCCCACGAGCCACCGGTGACGAGCCAGCGTTCGACGCCCAGGTGCTCCCGCAACCGTTCCATGTCGGCGACGAGATGGTCCGTCGTGTTGTACCGCAGGTCGGTCGCCGGGTCGCTCGCGTGCGGGGTGCTGCGGCCGCAGCCGCGCTGGTCGAACAGCACCGCGCGGTAGCGGGCCGGGTCGAACATCCGCCGCATCCCCGGCGTGCACCCCTGTCCGGGTCCGCCGTGGAGCACGACCGCCGGCTTTCCGGCCGGGTTCCCGCAGGTCTCCCAGTAGACGGCGTGGCCGTCACCTACATCGAGCAGTCCTTTGTCATAGGGCTCGACGGGTGGATACAACTCGATCATGAAATCAGCCTAGACCGTCCGTGAGGCACGAATCACCTTCGCCGCAACGAAGTTCAGCACACCGGCCCTTTCCTCGTCGCGCCGGAAGGGGGAGATTCATTGGTATCGGCGAAAATCACCAGAGACGGAGCGTCATGGCGGTTGACGGCACGAACTTCACCCTTGGCGTGGAAGAAGAATTCGTCCTGCTCGACCCGCTGGACGGTTCGGTCGCGTTGCGCGCGCCGGATCTTCTCGAGCACCTCGCCCCCGAGCCGGACGTCACCGGTGAGCTGATGCGGTTCCAGATCGAGACCGCGACCGGCATCTGCCGGAGCCTCGACGAAGTGCGCTCCGAACTGAGCCGGCTGCGGCAGATCGTCGCGAAGGCGGCGGAGGCCGACGGCTGCCTGATGGTGGCGGCGGGGATCCCGCCCTGTGGCCTGCGGGAAGACGCGATCATGCCCGAACCCCGCTACCGGCGGATGGCCGAGGCGTTCCCCGAACTGATCGACGACGCGGGGACGTGCGCCTGCCACGTGCACGTCGGCTTGCCGTCGCGGGATCTCGGCGCGCGGGTCCTCGCCGGACTGCGGCCGTGGCTCGCCCCGTTGCTGGCGCTCAGTGTCAACTCGCCGGTCGAGAACGGCACCGATTCGGGCTGGTCGAGCAGGCGCTTCCCGCTCTGGGACCGGTGGCCGACGGCGAGACCGCCCGACGAATGGCCCGGTGCGGCCGCGTACGACCAGAGCATCGGGGAGGCCCTGCGGCGCGGCGCCGCGCTCGATCTGGCGGGCGTGTACTTCTACGCCCGGCTTTCCCCCAGTTACCCCACGGTCGAGGTGCGGATCGCCGACGTCTGCCTGGCCGTCGACGACGCCGTGCTCCTCGCGGCGCTGGTGCGGGGGCTGGTCGTGACCTGCGCCGGGACGACCGAGGTTCCGCGAGCCCGCGGCGCCCGCATCGGGTCGGCGCTGACGGCCGCCGCGCGCCGTGGCCT
The DNA here is from genome assembly GCF_046549075.1 of Amycolatopsis sp. lyj-84. Lineage (NCBI taxonomy): Bacteria > Bacillati > Actinomycetota > Actinomycetes > Pseudonocardiales > Pseudonocardiaceae > Amycolatopsis > Amycolatopsis sp. lyj-84. Next base: position 47,724 of record NZ_JAJPWO010000018.1, on the reverse strand, counting down.
CGATGGGCCGGGCATCGACGTCTTCACCGGCAGGGAGGCCGATCAGCGCGACCTTCTCGGCGAGCTCGTCGACTTCGTCCGGCCGGCGCTCAGGGACGCCGGTGACCTCGACGACGTCGAACGGGGGTTGAACTCGCTGTTCGAGCACGGGACCGGCGCGGCCCGGCAACGCCGGTTGCTCACGGAGGCGGCATCCCCGGGCGAGTTCGCCGCGGATCTGGCCCTCGCCACGATGAGCGTCCCGACCCGGTGAACCGGGCGGGCGTCACAGCCAGCCGGACTCCCGCGCGATCCGCACCGCGTCGACCCGGTTGCGGGCGCTGAGCTTCGACACGATCGTCGTCAGGTAGTTCCGCACGGTCCCGGCGGACAGGAACAGCTCGGCCGCGATCTCGGTCGGCTCGGAACCGACCGACGCCATCCGGAGCACCTCGATCTCCCGCGCGGTGAGCGGGCACTCCTCGCTGTCCCACGCGGCGAGCGCCAGATCGCCGTCGACGACGCGCCGTCCGGCGGCGACCCCGCGGACCGCGTTGGCCAGCCTGTCGGCGGGCGCGTCCTTGCGCAGGAAGCCGTTGACCTTCGCGGCCAGCGCCCGCCGGAGGGTGCCGGGGCTGCCGAGCGAGGTGAGGATCAGCGTGCGCACCCCGGGCAGTTGTTCGTGCAGTTCGGCGGCCGCGGTGAGCCCGTCCTTGCCCGGCAGGTCGATGTCGATGAGCGCGATGTCGGGGCGCGAGGACTTGGCGAGCGGGAGGATCTCGTCACCGCTGGCGCATTCGGCGACGACCTCGATGTCGGCTTCCAGCCCGAGCAGCGCGACCAGGGCCCCACGGACAATGTGCATGTCCTCCGCGACCAGGACCTTGATCATCGACCCCAACTGCCTTTCGCCTGCGCCTCGCCCCACGAGCCGACAATACTATCCTCACACACCCGTCCCGCGAAATGGAAACCGACCCTTGACCGCCGCGGGGGGACGCGGTCAAGGGTCGGTTCTGTGTTGCCGCGGGAATAGGTTCTTCGGACCGCGCCAACACGGCCGGGGTGGTTCCGGCGTGAATGCGCTACCAGGAATTTTGCGGCCATCGGCCGCGGAGATCCAGTGTGGGCACCATCGGCGACATGTGGTTTTCGCATGCCCGGCCCGTGATCGCCGGCTGCCCGCGGTCACCGTGAAATTTTCACGTCGCCGCACACATGAATCCATATCCGGCGGTGAATCAAGCACTTCAGGAGAAGTGGCGGCGAACACTACTGTCGAAACAGCAAAGCACGCCAGAATTTCCCGAGCGAAAGGACGGTACAATGGATGAGACTGTCCGGCGAGCCGTGGAGCGAGCCATTGGGGCCATGAACGAGAAACTGGGCGAAGAGCTCACTATCGACGACATCGCCCGTGCCGCCACGTTCAGCAAATTCCATTTCACCAGGGTGTTCCAGCAGGCCACCGGCGTCTCGCCCGGCCGGTTCCTGTCCGCGCTGCGGCTCGACGAAGCCAAGCGCCTGCTGCTGACGACCTCGATCACGGTCGCCGACATCAGCCACCGAGTGGGCTACAACAGCGTCGGCACCTTCAGCACGCGGTTCAGCAGCCGCGTGGGCCTCTCCCCCTCCGCGTACCGCCAGCAGCGCGGTTTCCAGCACCGGCTGGCAGGTGCCCCCCTTCCCGGCGCGAAGCAGGCGACCGTCCGCGGTTTCGTTTCGGCGCCGCCGGAGATCTCGCCCGGCCTCGTCTTCGCCGGCCTCTTCCCGACGCGCATCCCCGAGGGCGCTCCCGTGTGCTACACGGTCATCGACGTCCCCGGCCCCTACCAGCTGACCGACGTCCCGGAAGGCACCTGGCACCTCGTCGCGCACTGCGTGACCGGGCCGCTCACCCGCCGGGGCACCGGGTACACCGGCTATCACGGCCCGATCACCGTCGAACCGGGCGTCACCGCGCGGCTGGCCGACCTGCGGGTGCGCCCCAAGCGCCTGTTCGACCCGCCGGTCCTGCTCGCGCTGCCCGATCTGCGGTACCGGCCCGCACCGTTCAAGCACGCGGCCTGACCCGGTCGCCGGAAAGGGGCCTTCGAGACGCGATCCGTCTCGAGGGCCCCTTTCTCGTTGTCTACGCGGACAGGCGGCCCGCAGACGGGGCGAAACCCTCGCGGATGTTCCGCCGCCAGAGTTCGTAAGCGGGCGTCCCGTCCGAGGCGTTCTCGACGACCTCGGTCGAGTCGGCCAGGTCGACGGCCTCCTCGATGCTCAGCCCGGCGAGCGCCCGCGCGGCGCGGCGCGTGTGCGGCGGGACGAACGAGGAGAACGTCCTCGCCTTCACCGCGAACACGACACCGAGGCCGAGGTGGTCCTGGTGCTCCCCCGCCGCCTCGCGCAGCCTGATCAGCCCCGGCTGGTCGCAGCCGCCCGCGAAGGTCGCCGCCAGCCCGACCCCGCTCCACAGGTCCGGACGGCGTTCGGCCGGGAACCGGCCGACCGCCGCGGCGACCTTGACCGGGTCGGCGCCGTTGATGAACCACAGCGCCCGCCCGATGCCCTGGTCACAGGCGCGCGGGAAGTACGCGGGCGCGCCCGCCCACGGGTACGGCTTGGGGACGAACTGCTCGTCGACCCACTTGCGGGTGTCGAAGTAGGCGCGGTCGAAGGCGTAGCCGTCGACGGCCAGCCAGCTCATCGTCGGGTGGAACGGGACGCCGTCGAGATCCGGCAGCACCTTCTTCCACAGTGGCCGGGGCAGCCGGGCCATCGCGAAACCGATGCCGATGTAGGTCAAGAACACATGCGGGAGACCGGGGCCGCTCATCAGCTCGGCCGTGCGGTCCTTCCGCCCGCCGGGCATGACGTCGAGGATGGTGAACGCCATCGCCGCGCCCTCGTAGGCGAACCCTCGCATCTCCGGCTCGACCATGTCCAGCCGCCGCTCGGCCTCCCACAGCGCCGGAGCTTCGATCCCCCACTCGAGCCCGCACACCACCGCCTGCGGGATCGACTCCAGCCGGGCGGTCGCCGGGGTCGGCGGGATCCCGAAGCCCCGTCCCTCGAAGCCGACCGAAGCCAGCGAGGGTGCGAACAAGACCTTGCGTAGGGCACCCAGCAATGAGCTCATGATACGTCCTTTGTGGATAGTGTCGGCTTCGCGCGCGAACTCGGCTCTTGCCGAGGAGACCATGCCCCGATCGCCGCCCGCTCGACGGCCGGTCGAGGGGTTCGCACGAGGTGACGGCCCGTACCTCCGAACAGTCCAGCCGACGTCATTGACAATGGTTAATTCACCCGTTCGCCGAGCGAATTCACCGGTTTGGAACGTACTCAGCGGGTAATGCAAGGCGCTTTTGACGGCATTTTGCCGCCTATTATCCTGACACTCGGTAATCGATCGGTAGCGTTTTCAGTATCTGCGAACCTTCGACATCGTCGCAGCTCACCAAGGCCCTGATCACTTCAGGAGGCGTCCGGAAGCCGCTCGAACTCAAATCGTGCGATTTAGATTCACTCTTCCGGGGTTGCTATGTACACTGAGAGTTATCACCTTTGGGGGATAGAGGAGGTCGGAGTGATCCGAGTCCTGTTGGCCGAGGATATGCACATGGTCCGCGGCGCCTTGGTCGCATTACTGAACCTCGAACAGGACATCGAGGTCGTCGCGGAGGTCTGCTCCGGCGACAAGATCCTCCCGGCGGCCGCGGAGTACCTCCCGGACGTCGCGATCATCGACATCGACCTGCCCGCCAAGGACGGACTCGCCGCCGCTTCCGAGCTCTACCAGCAACTGCCCAGCGTCCGCACGCTGATCCTCACCTCGCTCGGCCGTCCGGGCACCGTGCGCCGCGCGCTCGACGCGAAGGTCAACGGCTTCCTGCTCAAGGACGCGCCCGCCGACAAGCTCGCCAACGCCGTCCGCTCGGTCGCCATCGGCCGCCGCGTCATCGACAGCGAACTCGCGTTGTCGGCCTGGGAAACGGAAGATTGCCCGCTGACGCCGCGCGAGGTCGAGATCCTCCGGCTGGCCGCGAACGGGCGCACGGTCGCCGACATCGCGGCGGAACTGTTCCTGTCACCGGGAACCGTGCGGAACTATCTCGCCACGGTGGTCACGAAACTCAACGCCCGCAACCGGGTCGACGCCATCCGGATCGCCACCGATTCCGACTGGCTCTGACCCGCTCGCGCGTCTTCTGTTCTGCCATAACCGGTTCCGCGCTCCAGGTCGTGACGATCGCATATAGGGCAACGAAGAAATCTAGGTCCGCTGGGTGTCTCCGGCACTGTTCCGCGGGTTCCGCCTCTGTCACTGTCGCAGAGGGGGAGTCCGCCGGAGGGGCAGGGGATGCACGCGATGACCATCGAACCGGGAGACACGGCCACCGGGCACCGGGTTCCGGACGCGGTGCGCGCGCGACTCCTCGGCCCGGTCGAACTGCACGCCGGCGGGGCCGATCGAGCGCCGACCACGCCGAAGCTCCTGCAACTGCTGGCGATGCTGCTCATCCGTCCCGGCAAGACGGTCCGCGTCGACTCGCTGGTCCACGAGCTCTGGAACGACGCGCCCCCGCGCAGCGTCCGCCGGACCCTGCACACCTATGTCCACCACCTCCGCCGTCACCTCGACCCCGACGGTGACCGCGGGGAAGGTCTGCTGGTCACCAGCACGCCCGGCTACCGGCTGGAGATCGATCCGGCCGTGGTCGACGTGTCCGAGTTCGCCCGGCTGCACCGCCTCGGCCGCGACCTGCTGACCGGAGGCGACCACGCGGCGGCCGCCCACGCGTTCCGTACCGCGCTGGACCTGTGGTCCGGTCCCCCGCTGGCCAACATCCACTGTGGACCGACTCTGGCGGCCTACACCGTCTATCTGCTGGAGCACCGCCGCAACGCCCGTGACCTGTGGATCGAAGCCGAGATCCTCGCCGGTCAGCACCGGGAGATGCTCGGCGTGCTGCGGTCGCTGACCACCGCGGACCCGCTCGACGAGACCCTTCACGGCCAGCTGATCCGCGCGCTGGGGCTGAGCGGCCGCCGCAGCGACGCGCTGGCGGCCTACCAGCGACTGCGGACGCGGCTCGACGAGGAACTGGGGGTGGAACCCTGCGCCGAACTGCGAGAGCTGCACCGCGAACTGCTCTCCGAGAGACACCCGATCCGCTGATCGCCGTCCCGGCGAACCGGAACCACCCCGTCACCAGAGATCCAGGAAGTTGAGGAGTCAAGCATGACCGCTCGCACCTACGGCCAGTTCTGCGGCCTCGCCCGCGCGCTCGAGATCATCGGGGAACGCTGGTCCATGCTCGTGATCCGCGACCTCGTGCTCGGCCCGAAGCGCTACGACGAGCTTCAGCAGGGCCTGCCGAAGATCCCGACGAGCATCCTTTCGACCCGGCTCAACGAACTCGAACGGCACGGCGTCGTCCAGCGCCGGGTGCTCTCGCAGCTCGACGCCGGGGTGGTCTACGAGCTGACCGAATACGGCAACGACCTCGACCAGATCCTGCTGCAGCTGGGCCTGTGGGGCGCCCGTTCGCTCACCGATCCGGCGGCGGACGACCTGTTCACCCTGGACGCGGCCATCCTGTCGCTGTACACGACGTTCCAGCCGGACGCGGCCCGCGGCGTCCAGTGCTCGTTCGAACTGCATTACGGCGACCAGATGATCGTCCACGCGGTGGTCGAGGACGGCGCGATGACGGCGGGCGAGGGCCCGCATCCGGATCCGGACATCGTCATCGAGCCGCGCGGCCCGGTCATGCTCAAGCTGCTGAACGGCGAGCTGGCCGCGGCGAACGCGCTCACCTGCGGCGCGGTGGCCGTCAAGGGCGACCCGGCGCGGCTGGAGCTGTTCACGCGGCTGTTCCACATCCCCTCGGCCCCCTCGAAGGCCGAAGGGCTCGTCACGCACTGAAGACGGCCTCGCGATTCGGCATCTGCTTGCGTTCCTCGCGTGCGACTAGCAGGAGCAGGTGCCGAATCGCGTCATTCGAAGCGGGTGGTGTCGCCGGCGCCACGCCGGACGATCTCCGGCTCCCCCGACGAGAAATCGATGACCGTGGTGGGCTCGACCCCGCACTCGCCGGAGTCGATCACCGCGTCCACCACGTGCTCGAGCCGCTCCTTGATGTCCCAGCCCTGGGTCATCGGCTCCTCCTGGTCCGGCAGCAGCAGCGTGCTCGACAGCAGCGGTTCACCGAGCTCGCCCAGCAGCGCCTGCGTGACCACGTGGTCCGGGATGCGCACGCCGACCGTCTTCTTCTTGGCGTGCAGCAGACGGCGCGGAACCTCCTTCGTGGCCGGGAGGATGAACGTGTAACTGCCCGGAGTGGACGCTTTGACCGCGCGGAAGACCGCGTTGTCCACGTGCACGAACTGGCCCAGCTGGGCGAAATCCTGGCAGACCAGGGTGAAATGGTGGCGGTCGTCCAGCTTGCGGATGCTCCGGATGCGGTCGATGCCCTGTTTGTTCCCCAGCTGGCAGCCGAGGGCGAAGCAGGAGTCCGTCGGGTACGCGATGAGACCGTCTTCGCGCAGGATGTCGACGACCTGTCCGATCGCGCGCCGTTGCGGATTTTCCGGATGTACGTCGAAATACCTGGCCATGCGCAGAGCTTAGGGCCACCGGCGCCACCGCGCCGCGAGAGCCCGCCCCGGCGTGGTGCGAACGACCGACACCCGCGAGGGTGAGCGGCGGGGTTTTCCTGTCTCCGGCCGGGAAAACGTCACCTGCCGGGCAGGTATCCCTTATCCTCGAAGACCAATGCGGGTAACACGCATGGGATAGGATCCGAATATACCGCAATGGAGGGTGGTGCGACGCCCGGACCCGACCGTCGCGAGGGCGAAGCACAACCGAAAAGAGACTTCTTCTGTTACCACTGGGGTGCCTGTGCCGGACCAGCTCGCGGTGACCGCCGAACCAGCGGGGATCGACCGGCGGCCCCGGCGGGCACTGTTCCTCGCCGGGCTGATCATCACGGTCGTCTTCGTCAACTCATGTCTCTTCGGTCTTCTCGCGGTCCTGTTGCAGCCTGGGGTGGACTTCTGGCAGGGCGTGCTGGCGGTGCTGTACGTCGGGCCCGTGCTGGCGATCCAGCTGCTGTACTTCTCCCGTCCGGCGGTCCGCCTGGACACCCGGCTGGCCAAGGGCGTCCTGGTCGTCCAGGCCTGCCTCGCCTACCTGCCGACCCTGCACTTCGACGCCGCGCTGACCTCGCTGACCACCCTCGCGGCGGGCAGCGCGCTGCTGCTCTTCCGGCCGCGGACGGGCTGGACGGTGTTCACCGTCTTCATGGCGGCCACGACATGGATCCTGTGGACCTACGACGACACCCGGCTCGGAGCGCTGTTCGACAGCATCACCGCGATCTTCTACGCGCTGGTCGTGTACCTGCTGACGTGGCTCGCGCGGCTGGTGACCGAACTGCACCAGGCCAGGACCGAACTGGCCCGGCGTGCCGTGGCCGAGCAGCGGCTGGCCTTCGCGAGGGACCTGCACGACCTGCTCGGGCTCAGCCTTTCCGCGATCGCGCTCAAGGGCGAACTGGTGCACCGGCTGCTGCGCAAGTCGCTGGACCGGGCACGCGAAGAACTCGCCGAGATCACCGGGATCGCCCAGCGGACGCTGTCCGACGTGCGATCGGTCGCCAGGGGCTACCGGGAGCTGTCGCTCGACAAGGAATCACGGACCGCGGTCTCGCTGCTCTCGGCGTCGAACGTCGCGGTGCGGGTCGACCTCGAACAGGTCGAGCTGCCGGTGAAGCTGCGCACCCTGCTGGCGAAGGTGCTGCGGGAGGGTGTCACGAACGTGCTCCGCTACACCGGCGTCGAGCACTGCGAGATCACCGTGCGCGCGAACGAAGGCCGGGTCGCGCTGGAGATCGTCCACGACGGAACGGCGCACGAGGACGTCCCGGAGGAAACGGCCGAGAGCCTGCGTGAGGTCACCGCGGAGGTCTCCAGGCACGGCGGCACGCTGAGCGCCGGCCCCGAAGCGGCGGGCAAGTGGCGGCTGCACGCCGAACTCCCGGTACCCGACCAGGTCGAACCCGCCGACACGGCGCTGGAGCAGGGGCCGGGCCACTGGTCCGTGATCGACGCCAGGAACGTCCAATGGACGCTGACGGTGGTCTTCATTCTCTTCGGCCTCTCCGCGATGACCCGGGCCTTCATGCTGACCGACGACGGCTGGTACATCGCGCTCATCGCCGGCTACCTCACCGCGCTGATCACGCTGCAACTGTCCTATTTCGCCCGCCCGAACGTCCGGCTGCGCTCGCGGCAGAGTCTCGCGTTGCTGGTCGTCCAGGCCTGCCTGATCTTCCTGCCGCTGATCCCGCTCGGGCACGCCTGGGTGAGCCTGCCCAGCCTGTTCGCCGGCACCGCCTTGCTGGTGCTGCCGCCGCTGGCGGGGTGGACGGCGTTCGCCGCGACCGCCGTCGGCGTGGTGCTGATCCGGATCGGGTACGGCACCGACTTCATCGGCGGCTTCTACAGCTTCGCGTCCATCCTGAACACCGGGCTGATGGTGTTCGGCCTCATCTGGCTGCTCCGGCTGGTGACCGAACTCGGCGAGACCAGGAAACGCCTCGCCGAGGTCGCGGTCGCGGAGGAGCGGCTGCGGTTCGCCCGCGATCTGCACGACCTGCTCGGCATGAGCCTGTCCGCGATCGCGCTGAAGAGCGAGCTGACCAGCCGGATCATGGACATCGACACGAACAGGGCCTCAGACGAGCTGCTGGAGATCCTCGGGCTGACCCGGCAGGCGCTGGGCGACGTCCGGTCGGTCGCGAGCGGCTACCGGGAACTGTCGCTGGATCAGGAGTCCCGGTCGGCGCAGGCGGTACTGGTGGCCGCCGACGTCCAGGTGCGGCTGGAGATCGAGCACGAGGACCTGCCGGCGACGGTGCGCACGGTGCTGGCCGTGGTGCTGCGTGAGGGCGTGACGAATGTGTTGCGGCACAGCAGGGTCGAACGCTGCGAGATCGCCGTGCGGCGGATCGGCAACGGTGTCGCGCTGGACATCGTCAACGACGGCGTCGAAAACGGGCGGCCGCCGCGGGCGGAGAAACCGGTGAGGGTCGAGGCGCCGGGCAGTGGCATCACGAACATGTCCGACCGCGTCGCCGGGCTCGGCGGCGAACTGACCGCCGGTGTCGAACCCGACGGGCGGTTCCGGCTGCGCGCCGTGGTCCCGGTCTAGAGCGTGTTCTAGATCCAGCCCGCTTCTTTGGCGATGCGGATCGCGTCGACCCGGTTGCGCGCGTTGAGCTTCGAAACGATGGTGGTCAGGTAGTTCCGGACGGTTCCGGTGGAGAGAAAGGCCTTCGCCGCGACCTCCAGGGTGTCGCGGCCTTCCGCGGTCAGCCGCAGGACGTCGATCTGGCGCGGGGTCAGCGGGCAGTCCGCGGTGTCCCAGGCGGCGAGCGCCAGATCGCCGTCGACCATCCGCCGTCCGGCCGCCACGCCGCGGACGGCGTTGGCGAGTTTCTCCGCCGGGGCGTCCTTCAGCATGAAGCCGTTCACTTTGGCCGCCAAGGCCCGGCGGAGCGTGCCCGGTCTGCCGAGGCTGGTCAAGATGAGCGTCCTGACCTCGGGAAGCTGCTCGTGCAGTTCGGTCGCCGCGGTGAGTCCGTCCTTGCCCGGCAGATCGATGTCGATGATGGCGACCTGGGCGCGCGAAGTCCGCGCGGCGGGGAGGATCTCATCGCCGGACGCCACTTCCGACACCACTTCGATGTCCGGCTCCAACCGCAGCAACGCCACGAGCGCACCTCTGACGATGTGCATGTCTTCGGCCACCAGAACCCTGATCACCATCGCACCGCCCCCCACGCACCGCCCCCGTGCCCACAAGATAAACACGCCCGGGCGGAACGCGTTCCACCGTTCGAGTGGTGAGGCCGGTGGGGACGCCGCGGTGGCCCGCCGACAAAAGCGTTACGAGGCTACAAATCCGGTAACCGGTAAGTGACTTTCCGCCGTCACCGCCGGGAACCCGTCACGCGAACCGGCCGCCCCTCGCGTCCGGATGCGAGAGGCGGCCGTCGAGAATGCACTCAACTCGCCTCGGCCATGGGCGGAGCCGTACAACAGGCGCCGGTGAAACAGTCGAAAACCTGACCACCCGGCCGATTGGTCCAGTTGTCGAACCGGTCGATCACCAGGTCGACCTGATCGCCGGCGACGCCGGTGTCGATTCCCCTGACGGCGAAGAGCGAACGGACGTTGTCGAGCACAGCGTTCTGCATCGCATGTCTCCCAGGCGTTTCAGTGGTTTCCTTCGATGAGGAAATCCTGCTGCCAGGGGTGGGTGCGCAACCAGTGCCAGGCATCATCGCACGGATGTGCTTTTCGCCTACGCCGGAAGGTTCTCCTCGACTGCTCCACTTCGGCGATCGCGGCTACCGGATGGAGCAAGCGAGGCGGTTCCGGGCGCGGAGCGCGACAGGCCGGTCACCATCGGAGACAGTGTCCGGAGTGGACGGCCGGCGGTGTCAGGATTCGAGCAGCCGCGCCAGACCGGCGTAGCCGCCCTCCTTGAGCCGTTCGCCCGAGGTCTTCGCGTAACCGGCGTCCGCCCGGATCCCGAGTCCCTCGACCATCCGGTTCATGAAGTTGAACAAGGCGCACACGAGAACGGCGTCGTGCAGCGCCGCCTCGTCCCAGCCCGCCGCGAAGACGGCCGCGGCGTCCTCCTCGGTCACCCGGGACGGCGTCCGCGTCAGCTTGCCCACGTAGGCCAGCACGGGCTTCATCCGGTCTTCCACGGGTGAGGAGTCCAGATCGGTGAGCGCGGCCGTCAGAAGCCCCTCCGGCACGCCGAAAGCCTCCGCGGTGACGGTGTGGACGCCGTGGCAGTACTGGCAATCGTTGACACCGGAGACGTAGGCCGCGATCAGTTCCCGCTCACCGGGGCCGAACGCCGACGGCGCCCGCATGACGAGTTCGTGGAAGTCCAGCAGCTTCGACGCCGGGGCGGGGAACTTCTGGAAGACCTGCAGCAAGGTGGCGTCAGTCGGCAAAGACCCGAGATAGGACATCGTGCGTGCCACTCCCCTTTTCCGGCGTCCGCCCGTGTTCGGCGAACTCGTCGATGTCGTCGCGGCGCAGCCAGCACGCCGCGAGGCAGGCCACCGACGCCGGTCCGAGCCCGGTCACCGTGGCGGTGACCCGCTTGGTGGTGTGTTCCCATTCTTTGCGCAGGGAACCGGCCGCCGTCATCTCCTGACCGGCTTCGATCAGCGGGCGGACCGCGCGCCAGCGGGCGATACCGGCTTCGATCAGCGCGTCGGTGTCCAGGTCGAGCGCGTCGTGCCGGGCCTGGTCCACGGCGAGGGCGACCAGCGCGGGCTCGTCGGCGATCCGCGCGAGCCCGACACCGGCGAGCAGCCGTCCGGCGTCGAGTCCCATCAGGATCACCCCGGCCTCGGTCGCCGGGGCGTCGTCGATCGAGGGCAGGGTGAACCGCGAGTCGTAGGGCTCAGACACGGGCGACATCCTTCGCCGTCGCCCGCAGCGGGGCGTCCCGGCGCAGGTTCTCGGCGACGGCGGCCGCGACCCGCGCGGTGGCGACACGGTGGCCGTCGATGTTGCGGGCGGCCGGGCCCAGCGCCATCCCCGCGGCCGCGCCGACGGCGAAGACGCGGGGCGCGCCGACGTAGGCGAAGGTGCGCTCGTCCAGCCGAGGCCAGCCGCCCTGGTCTAGTACGGCGTCGTCCGGCATCAGGCCGTCGCCGATCGAGGGTGTCGTGCCGAGCGCCAGTACGGCGTGGTCCACGGAGACGCGCGAACCGTCTTCGAGGTGGAGGCCGACCCCCGGCGTCACCTTCGTGATCGCCTTGCCTCGATGCACGATCAGGCGCCCTTCGGCTTCGGCCGCCTCGAGCATCGGCCGGAACTCGAACATGATCGACGCGCGCCGGAAACGGCCCATCAGTTCGAGCCTGTCGGACCAGCTCACGCCGTCGAAGCGGGCACGGCCCTCGGGACGGAAGAACGACGAGTTGACGTCGGCGCATTGGTAGCGCTCGCCTGCTTCGCGGACCACCCAATGCACCTCGCGGCCCTGGGCGAGCCCGGTGGAGATCAGATGGGCGGCGGTGAGGCCCGCGCCGACGACGGCGAGCCGTTTTCCACCGGTGGGAACGGGTTCGTCCCAGTAGCTCACGCCGCGCGGCGGATAGCCCCCGCCCCACCAGGTGTCCGGGGCGGACCGGCGTTCCTCGCCGAGGCACAGGACCGCGTGGCGCGCGGTGACGGAGAACCGGTCGGCTCGCACGGTGACCGCGTCCGACGTCGGCAGCACCTCACGGACCGAACCGCGCCAGGTCCGTTCGGTGACGTGATGGCTCGCGGCCAGATGACGGCAGTAGGCCTCGAAGACGTCGACGGGGACGACCGAGCGGTGCCCCGCCTGCGCCATGCGGATCTCGCGGCGCTCCACCGGGGTCAGCACCGACCAGTGCAGCCGGGCGAAGTCCAGCAGTTCGCAGTCGCGGTACCCCTCGACGCCGGGGTGGTGTTCGTACGGCGAACGCAGCACGCGCTGGCCGAGGAGGTCGACGCGGTCGAAGAACCGGCCGCAGGGGCGGCCGTCGCGGTCGACGATGACGAGGTCCCGGACGCCGTGGTGCCACAGCGCGGAGGCGACCGCGAGCCCGGCGGGGCCGGCGCCGACGATGACCACGTCGGCACCGGACGGCGGTTCGGGGGTGACGGCCGAGCGGGTGGCGGGCAGGACCGGCCACTCCCGTCCGCGCGGCGATTCGAGCAGATGGGGTTCGGGGACGAAGGTGATCACCGGCGTACTCAGCCGATCACGGTCACCGGGACGATCAGCTCGATCACCGGGCGCTGCCGCATCCCGTTGCTGATCAGCTCGTCCAGCGTCTGCCGGGACTTCTCGGCGGTGTCGGTCGCGATCGGGCTGTACCGGGAGTACGAGTAGGTCGGCTTCCGCCCGCCCGCGTCCAGCGAGTACACCTTCAGCACGGCCTCGCCGGGCCGGACTTCACCGTCGTAGAAGGTGAGGCGGCGCAGGTCCGGCGTCATGAAGGACTTCGAGAACTGACGGGAGAGCACGAGGGTCTCGGCGTCGTCGACGAAGGTCGAGTCCTCGTCGGTGACGACCTGCATCGCGACCCAGGTCTTGTCGGTCAGGTTGGTCTCGGACTTGATCACCTGCCAGCGGCCCGGCTCCGGCAGGTTGACACTGACCGAAACGTCGTGCTCGGTGGTGTCGATCGCACCGGAGATCATCAGCACCCGGCGACGGACGTCGGCCACCCCGGCCATCTGAATGTCACGCGCGCGTACCCGCGTGGAAACGTCCAATCCCGGAAATTCGGGTGATGACATCTTTCCCGCCTCCAGACCTCGACAACCGCAATTTCGCCCACAGAAATTCTTAATCCGCAAACACCCGAAGAATTTCATGCCCAAGTGGACGATGTCAAGATGAGGAAAGCATGATCCACTGGTGCGAAAGGCCGCCACCGCCGGTCTCGGCACTGGTCCGTTCGGCGGTATGAATCCTGGAATCTCGGGCCTCACGCACCCGCTTGCCAGGTCAGGGGCTGTCGGAGTCCTCGGCCCAAGCCGCGGCGGGCGTACCCTGCTCCAGTGCGCCGATATAGACGATCTCGAATGAGGAATCGGTACGCCGGAGCCCTATTTTGATGACGAGGTCGTGTTTCACCAGAATGATGAACTGATGCGGATCCCGGCCATCTCCGAAAATGTCGTAGATGAGAAAGGCGGATCCATCGGCTACCGCGAAGAGGGCTTCGTAGATAACATTGCGGTCGGCCTGCGGTGCGTTCACCGCCCATTCTTCGAGCACCTGCAAACCCGACGTGAGCTGGAGGCGCATAGCCATCCGAAGGCCTCCTCGAGGTCTTGCCGGGTCGCGGACGATCTTCATTCTCCCGCGCGCGATACCCGGTGGTCTTCTCTGTCCGTGCTGTCCACGCTGGTCGCGGCTCATGTTCTTCAGTTGTAACCGAGGATGATGTGCTCGGCCGCGAAATCGTTTTCGACGGGCCGTCTCTGCTCCGGAACGAACACCGTGTCCTCGTTCTCGACGCTCCCGCGCGGGTCGGAATCATCGGTCGCGACCCAAATTCGCACCTGTGCCGTCATGACGTTCCTCCTGGGCCGGGATGAAGAGCTCACTTGACAAACCCAGGATGGACCCCTCCGGTCGGAAGCCGATCGTGGTGCGCTCGAAGGTGGCTGGAGCTCCCGATGAGCAAATAACGAGTCGCCGGTGAGGGGGTACCGGTAGTGCTCTTGTGGTACCCGGAAATCCAAGGAGCGCGCCATGACCGAACGCCTCGACCCGTACGAGATCTACGCCGACGACGAACTGGACGTCGACCTGCTTGGCCTGTCGTGGTCCGAGCCGGCCGTCCCGGAGCAACGGGACCGGCCATGAGCGCCGCGGATCGTCAGCGGACCTGCGCGGCCTGCGGGGGCCCGTTCGCGCCGGAGGAGCGAACGGGGCTGGAGACCGTGATCGACGGCGAGGTCCGCTACGTCGCCGTGCACACGCGCCACAGCACGTATCCCCCGTGGCGGGACACCGAGGCGGCGCTCCGGCTCGCGAACACGACGACCGCCGCGTGAACAGTCACGGGCCGACGGGGAATCGCGTCGGCGCCGTGGGCCGTGTCGCGAAAGCCACTTTCGGGACGTCCGAGGTCCCGAAAGTGGCTTTCGCGACGCCCCGGGCAAAGGTGTCGGTGGCTGAACCCATGGTGAGCGAGGGCCGCCCGATCACGCGAGATCCGGCTCCAAGCACACGTGATCCGTCTCCGATGACTCTCGTCGGCGGTCCGGGTTCGCGCAGCGAAAGGCTCCCTTCACCGCATCGGACTCGGCGAAAGGAGCCTTCACTCCAACACTGACCTGCCCACGAACACTCACGGGCCCAAGCCGACAGGGAACCGCGGGGTTCAGCGCAGGATCGACGTGCGCCAGGTCGACGGGGTCCGGGGCGACCAGGCCGACCGCGCGGGAGCGGCGGGCGGGGGCGCCGCCGACGCGAGCGCGGTGAAGACGGCGACGAGCGCCGCCAGTTCGGCGTCTTCCGGATCCCCCCGCAGGACCCGGAAGACCGGCGCACTGTCCTTTTCGGACGGTGACATGGTTCCCCCGTTCAGATCGGGTGGTTGCCGTGCTTGCGCTGGGGCGCCGCCTTCCGCTTGTCCTGCAGCATGGCCAGTGCCCTGGCGACGGCGGAGCGGGTGTCGGCCGGGTCGATGATGTCGTCGACGAGCCCCCGTTCGGCGGCGTACTGCGGGTTCATGAACTCCTCGGTGTACTCGGCGACCAGGTGGGCGCGCAACGCGTCCGGGTCGGGAGCGGCGGCGAGATCCTTGCGGAACAGCACGTTGACCGCGCCCTCGGCGCCCATCACGGCGATCTGGTTGGTCGGCCAGGCCAGCGACAGGTCGGTCCCGATGGACCGCGAGTCCATCACGATGTACGCGCCGCCGTAGGCCTTGCGCAGGATGACCTGGATCCGCGGCACGGTCGCCTCGCAGTAGGCGTGCAGCAGCTGCGCCCCGTGCCGGAT
This sequence comes from Amycolatopsis sp. lyj-84, assembly GCF_046549075.1. Lineage (NCBI taxonomy): Bacteria > Bacillati > Actinomycetota > Actinomycetes > Pseudonocardiales > Pseudonocardiaceae > Amycolatopsis > Amycolatopsis sp. lyj-84. Next base: position 32,159 of record NZ_JAJPWO010000018.1, on the reverse strand, counting down.
GATCCCGGAGTGCTCCTGTTCGACCCCGGGCAGGAAGCCGGGAACGTCCACGAGCGTCACCAGCGGGATGCTGAACGCGTCGCAGAACCGCACGAACCGCGCCGCCTTCTGCGAGGCCGGGCCGTCGAGGACGCCGGCGAACACCACCGGCTGGTTGCCGACCAGGCCGACCACGCGCCCGTCGATCCGCGCGAGCGCGCACAGCACGTTCTGCGCCCACCGCTCGTGCAGCTCGAAGAATTCGCCGTCGTCGGTGAGTTCGGCGAACACGTCCCGCATGTCGTAAGGCTTGTTCGGCTCCACAGGAACGAGTTCGGCGAACCGGGGCCGCCGGTCCTTGCCCGCGTCCCGCGACGGCTCGCCGGGCGCGGGCTCCAGGTAGTTCGACGGCAGCAGCGACACCAGGTAGCGGACGTCGGCGAGGCAGCTCTCCTCGTCGTCGTGCACCACGGTCGCCACGCCGGACGACGCGCCGTGCACGTCCGCGCCACCGAGTTCGTCGTGGCTGACGCGTTCCCCGGTCACGGTCTCGACGACGTCCGGCCCGGTCAGGTACATGCGGGCGGTGTCGCGCACCATGAAGACGAAGTCCGCCAGCGCGGGCGAATACGCCGCTCCGCCGGCGCACGGCCCCAGCACCACACTGATCTGCGGGATGACGCCGGACGCTTCGACCTGGCGGCGGAAGATGCCGCCGTAGCCGTTGAGTGCCATGACGCCTTCCTGGATCCGCGCTCCGCCGCTGTCGTTGAGCCCGATCAGCGGTGAACCGGTGGCGATCGCCAGATCCATCACCTTGTGGATCTTCGCCGCGTGCGCCTCGCCGAGCGAACCGCCGAAGACGGTGAAGTCCTGCGCGTAGACGAACACGCGCCTGCCGTCGATGGTGCCCGAACCCGCGATGACGCCGTCGGTGTACGGCCGGTTCTCCGCCAGCCCGAGTCCGCTCGCCTGATGCCGCCGGTACAGCTCGACCTCAGTGAAGGAATCGGGATCCAGCAACAGATCCAGCCGCTCGCGCGCGGTGTGCTTGCCGAGCGAGTGCTGCCGCCGGACGCCGTCGAGCCGTCCGTCGACGATGTGCTCGCGCAGTTCGTCGCGCTGGGTGCGCAGCAACGGCATCGTCGGTTCCGGCGGGTGCACCGGTTCGGCGCCGCGGGCGAGCGGGATCACCTGCCCGTCCTTCCCCCTCGGGATCCGCGGGCGCCGCAGCCGGTCTTCCGGCAGCGGCACCACCTCGGAGTCCTCCGTGCGCTGAGCGCCCGGATCACCTTGCAGGGTCACGCCGCCTCCTTCGTGCGGGCTTCACGCTCGAGCTCGTCGAGTTCGATCTCGCGCGCGATGTCGCGCCAGCACACCCCCCGTCCGAGCCGAGGCATCGTGGTCACCACCGGCGGACGGGGCGCCGGGGCGGGCGTCCCGTCCGGCCGGACGGTGGCGGATTCGTTGATGGTCATGACGATTCCTTTCTCTCAGGCGGATGCACGGACCCTGCCGTCGATCTGGTGGTAGCCGCCGCCGTAGAAGACCAGCGAGTCCTGGCCGGTGCCGCGGCTCGAGGCGACCACCTTGCCGAGGAAGATCGAGTGGTCACCGCCTTCGTAGACCTCGGCGAGCTCGCATTCCAGCCACGCCAGCGCGCCGTTGAGCAGCGGGGCGCCGGTCTGCGGACCCGCCGTCCAGTCCACCGAGTCGAATTGCGCGAGCCCGGCGGGCCGTCGCCAATCCGCGAAGTACTTCGCCAGGTCCTTCTGGTCCGACGCCAGCACCGTGACCGCGTACGAGCCCGCCGTCACGATCGCCTCGTGCATCCGGGCCGCGCGGGAAACGCAGCACAGCACCATCGGCGGTTCGAGGGACACCGAGGTGACCGCGTTGGCGGTCATCCCGTGGGCCCGTTCGCCGCCGGCGGTCAGCACGGTGACCCCGGTGGCGAACTGGCCCATCACCTCCCGCAGTCCGGCCTGCGCGGACAACCGGCGTCGTGTCGCGGGCGTCGGCAGGCGTTTCAGCACCGGCCGCGCGGGTTCCTGAGATCCCACCGCAGGGTCCACAGCGCCCACGTCACTCCCCCTTGCCGTTGACCGTGTACGGGGCCAGCGCCTCACGCAACTGCTCCGGGACCCGGCTGGGCACCGTCGCCGTGTTGGGCCCGCGCATGCACGCGATCCGCTGGCGTCCCCGCGCGACCAGCCGTTCCCCCTCGTCGGTGAGGTGGACGTAGTCGAAGGTGAACTGGATCTGGGTCTGGGTCAGCTCTTCCAGCCGCAGCCGGATGGACAGCTCGTCGAACGCGGTGATCTCCGCGTAGAACTCGCAATCCACCTTGAGCGTGAACAGCTTGAGGTCGTGGCGGACCTCTTCGAGCACCGCGGGGGCCTTGTCCTTCAGGAACATCTCGCGGCACCGGCCCTGCCAGCGCACGTAGTTCACGTAGTAGACGTTGCCCACCAGGTTGGTCTCTTCGAACCCGACCGTATGGAGGATCTCGTAGTAGTCGGCCATGTCAGTTTTCCTCTCCCTGGAGCACCGCGAAGACGACGGGATCGGTCCGGTCGTTGACGGTCGTCACCCAGGTGGCGATGCGGGCACTGCCGTGGGAAAGCACCGCCCAGCCGTCCGGATCGACCCGGTGCACGGTGAGCGCCTGTGTCATGTCCCCGGTCTTGCGCACGCATTCCAGCGCGCTCCAGACCCGGGTGTGCGCGACCGAAAGCGGCTCGCGGGCGTCCGCGGCGAGCAGTTCGCCCACCGCGAGCAGATCCTCGCCGAGCAGACCGGCCCAGTCCTCGGGTGTCCGTTCGATCGCCGTCTCGACGTCGCACGCGACCTGGCCGGAGCCCGCGATCGCCAGGGTGAGGTCGGCGCTGTGCGACGCGCTCACCTCGACCCCGTCGGCCTCCGGTTTCCCGTCCGGGCGGTAGCGGATCTCGAGCGGGGCGTCGACGGCGCGGCCGGCGGCCAAGGCCGTCTGCGCCCGCCGTTCGGGCGTGGTCTCCACGGAAACGCCCACCGGATCCGGTTCGACGACGATCGCGCGGGACGAGCCGAGCAGCCGTTCGACGGAACGCTCCAAATAGGACCCGAGCATCGACGGGACCCAAGGCCCTTCACCGTCACGCTTGCGCACCGCGCGCAGCTTCAGCCCTTCCCACCGCTCGACGAGCGTCCCGTCCGGGTTGCGGACGTCGAGGTCGTAGACGTAGCTGTCGCCGTCCTGCGAACGCTCGCGGGCGTCGAGGAGCACGTACTCCGGGTCCTGCTCGCCGGGCTCGGCGAGGTACAGCCGCTCGATTCCTTGCGGCAGCAGGGTCGCGTCCGGGACACAGCACTGGATGGCGTGCATCATCGCGTCGCGGGTGCCCGGGTCGGCCAGGAGCTGTTCCTGCGGGAGGAACGGCGCGAACCAGTCGACCTCGGCGCCGGTCGCGATCTCCGCGACCGCGTGCCGCGCGCTGGCCCGCCGGTATCCGGTGACGCGCTGGAATCGCTTGCCCTGGAAGAGAACCGTGCCGTACAGCTCGGTCGTCGGGTCGACCGGGACCGGCGGCAGCGCGACGTCGCGGAGCACCGTCTCGCCGAGCGGATCCGGCCGGGAGAACCGCAGCCTGGCGCGGAAGTGGTCGGCGCTGAACCCGGTCTCCCCGCTGCGCAGCACCACGTCCACCGTTTCGGCGTCCCTGGCCAGCGCGGCGAGCCGGATCGTGGTCGACCCGCCCGGCGAGACGATGATCGGGCGCAGGAACTCGACGTCGGAGAACACCGGTGCCGGCAGGCTTTCCACGGCCAGCGCGGCCTTGGCGACCTGGGTCATCGCCTCCATGCCGATCACCGCGGGGAACAGCAGCTGACCGTCGAGCAGGTGGTCGGCCAGATACGGGTCGCTGCCCGCCGAAAGGTCGGCCTCGGTGATCAGCTCGACCCCCGGATAGTGCACGACGGCGCGGTCGACGAAGCGGGTCAGCGGCAGTTCGCGCTTCTCCACCGGCAGGGTGGCCAGCCCCGCGGTACGGCCGCAGACGACCAGTACCGACGGGGCGGCCGGATCGCCGACGACCTGGCGGAGGATCTCGATGCCCTCCTCGGTCGGGATCGGGGTGATGCCGTCGCGCATCAAAGCGCTGACCACACCGAGCTTTTCGCCCATCCCGGTCCCGGACCAGACCGACCATTCGAGTGCGATCGCCCGCGCTCGGGGGTGTTCGCGGCCGAACCGCACGGTCAGTTCGGTCATCCAGTCGTTGGCCGTGGCGTAGTGCGCCTCACCGCGCAGGCCCGCCCGTCCGATGATGCTGCCGAAGGTGACCAGCAGCTTGATCTTGTCCTGGTCGACGGCGTCGAGGACGGCGTTGAGGCCGCCGATCTTCGGCGCCAGCGTCTTGCGGAAGGTCTCCTCGGTCAAGGAGAACAGCGCGGCGGGCTCGTTGCGGCCCGCGCCGTGCAGGACCGCGGTGACCGGGCCGAACTCGGCCTGGATCCGGCCGATGGCGTCCGCCACCTGCTGGGCCGCGGTGACGTCGGCGCGCTCGTAGCGGTAGTCGATACCCGCCGCCGCCATCCGCCTGAGGTTCTCCGAAAGTTCGGCGTCGTCGGCGGGATCGCTCCGGCCCAGCAACGCCAGCTTCGCACCGGAATCCTTGGCCAGCGCCAAAGCGCTTTCCGCGGTGATGCCCTTGCCGCCACCGGTGACGAGCAGGACGTCTTCGGTGCCCAGCGGAGTCCCCTCGGCCTCGGACGGTTTGAGGGCGCCCAGTTTCGGCACCGTGCGGACGCCGGCCGGGTCGTAGCGGACTTCGCTGAAGTCGTTGGTCGCCGCGACTTCGGTGACCACGGTGGACACCGCGATGCCGAGGGCCTCGGGGTCGACCGGGTTCACGTCGGCGAGATCGACGATCGTGGTCCGCGCGGACGGGTCCTCCAGGCGAAGCGTCTTCGCCAGGCCGGAGGCGCCGAGTCCGTGCTGCACCACGACGAACCGCGTGCCGTTGGGCGCGGCCAGCACCGCGCGGCCCGCGTCCAGGAACAACCCGACGTCGTCCGCGTCGCTGTCTTCGTTCAAGCAGAGGAGGACACCGTCGCCGACACCCGCGGTGGACAGCGCCGCGCGCAGCGGCTCCGCCAGCGGATGGCCGTCCGGGGCGAACGCCGTCCACTCCGCCCTGGCGAGACCGGCGGTGGAGATGCCCGGGGTGAAGTCGGGCGCCGGCTTCGGCGCGACGACGTACTCGACCGCGAACGGCCGGACCCACGGGCCGACCCCGGCGACCTCGGCCTGGTTGCTGTCGGCGGGTTTGGCGGTCTGTGCCAGTTCGTCGATCATCTCGGCGAGTTCGCCGAGACAGACGGTGGCGAAGTTCGGCATGCCCTCGAGTGCCGGGCGGCCGAGCGCGCGGGTCACGTCGTTGACCAGCTGGCCGACGGTGATCGACGAAAGGTGCAGGTCGTCGAGCGGGTGCGTGTCGGCGGTGACCGCTTCGAGCGGCAGTTCGACGCGTTCGGAAGCGAGCTTGCGCAACAGGTCGAGCGTGCTGCTGCCGCCGCTTTCGGAGGCCTCCCCCGCCGGTGCCGCCTCTTCCGGCGCGGCGACGCGGTCGCGAGTCAGTACCGCGCCGATGGACGGCGCCGCCTCGCACGGGCTGGCCAGGAAGTTGAAGACACCGTCGGCGGGCAGTGCCCGGACGACGCGGCCGGCGAAGAGCGCGGAGGTCTCCAGCGGGGCGCCGAAGGCGAACGCGGCACCGGCGACCTTGAGCACCGCGGCCAGCGTCGGGCTGTCGGTGTCGAGCGGGAGCACCGGGGTGCCGGGCGCGATCTGGCGGAACAGACCGGTGAGCACCCGGCCGGGACCGACCTCGATCACCAGGTCGCTGCGCTCGGCGACCTTCGCGGCCGCCTCACGGAAGCGGACCGGCAGGACCACCTGGTCGCGCAGCAGATCGCGCAGGTCTTCGGCGGCGTGCAGGACGTCACCGGTCACCGTGGAGACGACGGGCCGGTCGAGCCTGGTGAAGTCGAACGCGGCGAGTTCCTCGGTCATCGCCGCGGCGGCCGGGACGACCGCGGGTGAGTGGAACGCGTGCGAGACGTTGATGCGAGCGGCGGTGACACCCTCGGCGCGAGCGCGGGCGACCACCCGGTCGATCGCCTCCGCCGGTCCGGAAAGGACGGTCTGTTCGGGCGCGTTGTAGCCCGCGATGACGACCTCTTCGCCCTCCGCGAGCCGCTCGGCGACACCCGGTGTGGCGGAGATCGCCGCCATGGCACCGTTTCCGTCGCTCGCGGTCGCCATCACCCTGCCGCGGATCTTGGCCAGCGCGAGGACTTCGCGTTCGGTGAGCGCGCCGCCCCAGTGCAGCGAGGTGAGCTCTCCGAGGCTGTGGCCCGCGACGGTCTGGGCCTCGATGCCGAGGCTCTTCAGGACCCGGAGCCCGGCGAGAGAACCGGTGACGATCCGGGGCTGGGCGACGTCGGTGGCGACCTGGTCGGCGCCGGTGGACAGGCCCGCGGCGCGGTAGATGTCGTCGGCGTGGGCGAAGCGTTTGCGCACCGCGCCGACCGTGCCCTGCCCGGAACCCTGACCGGGGAACAGGAAGCCGATCTTCGGCCCCTTGGAGCGCGAGCTCGCGAAGATGCCCTCGCTTGAGGAAAATACTTCCGGCTCACCCTCGCCGAGAAGGTCGAGGAGTTTCGAGAGCTTGCGCTCGGCGTCCTCCGGGTTGGTCGCGACGATCGCGGCTCGCACGGGCTTTCCGGACAGTTCCGCGGAAAGCGTGCCGGCGAGGTCCGCGAGCTCGGCGAGTGAAAGCTTGGGCACGACCTCCAGCAGCCCGGTCACCTGACCGCGCAGCGAGGCCGCGTCGTCGGCGTCGAGCAGCAGCAGTTCGCTGTCCTGCCGTCCGGCGACCAGCGACCGGGTCTTCTCGTCGAGTTCCTTGCGGCGCGCGGCGCCGGGGGCCTCGGTGACGGTGACGTGCGAGTTGATCCCGCCGAAGCCCATCGCCGAGACACCCGCGCGGACCGGGTGGTCCGAGGGCCACAGCCCGGCCTCGGCCGGGACGTACATCCGCGCGGAGTCGCCGACGAGCGACTCGTGCGGGTCGAAGTGGCCGGTGGCGGGCGGGATGACCTGGTGGTAGACCGCCAGGGTGGCCTTGATCAGCCCGGCGACCCCGGCCGCGGCCTTGGTGTGGCCGATGTTGCCCTTGATCGTGCTCAGCGCGGCACGGTCGGCGAGCGGGTCGGCGTCGCGGCGGGCGGTGGAGAGCGCCTCGATCTCGGTGGCGTCGCCCAAAGCGGTGCCGGTGCCGTGGCCCTCGAAGTAGGAGACGGTCTCGACGCCGTAGCCGGCCTTGTCATAAGCCCGCTTCAACGCGAGGCGGTGACCCGACGCCTCGGGTCGGGTGATGCCGCCCTTGCCGTCGGACGAGACACCCCAGCCGCCGATCGAGGCGTAGATCCGCTTGCCCTGCGCGATCGCGTCGTCCTCGCGCATCAGGACGAGCATGCCGGAGCCCTCACCGGGCCAGAAACCGTTGGAGTCGGCGTCGTAGACCTTCATCTCGCGTTTGGCGAGCGCGCCGGTCTTGGCGAAACCGATCACCTCGAACGGGTCGATCGACAAGTCGACCCCGCCCGCGATGGCGACGTCGAGGTCGCCTTCCGAGAGCGCGTTCGCCGCGGTGACCACGGAAAGCAGCGACGACGAGCAAGCGCCGTCCACGGTGAATCCGCCACCGCCGAAGTCGAAGAAGTTGCAGACGCGGCCGGCGATCGTGTTCGCCAGCCCGCCCGCGAGCGAATCCTCGTCGATCTCGGGGAACGGCGCCTTGTACTGCGCCTCGAGGTCGTGGAGGAACTCCGCGGTGTCACCCTCGGCCCAGCCACGCTCGGCGAGCGCCGCCGCGACCGTGCGGCGCACGTACGGCCAGCGCAGCCGCATGATGTTGGCGCGCGAGAACTCACCGGTGAGACTGTTGCCGATGACCACGCCGGTCGCGGGCCTCGGCAGCCCGTCACCCTCCGGGAAACCCGCGTCCGCCAAGGCCTGCGCGGCGACGTCGAGGGCGAGCCAGTGCGTGGTGTCGGTCGAACGGAACGTGCTGCCCGCGACCTTGTACTTGATCCGGTCGAACTCGTAGTCGCGGAGGACCGCGGCCTTCTGGGCGTAGAAACGGTCCGAAGCCTCAGGGTCCGGCGAGTAGTAGTCCTCGCGGTTCATCCGCTCGTCGGGCAGTCTCCGGAACGCCCGGCGGCCGGCGAGGACGTTCTCCCACAGTTCATCCGGGGACCCGGCGTCCGGGTATCGAAGACCGATACCGACAATCGAAATCCGCTCAACGCTCATGCCACCGCACTCCCCTAGCTCTCAACCACTCAAGTCACGGAATCCGGTCTCGGCGCCCGCTCTGTCCCCAGAAACGCGGGTGCCGCCCGCATCTGCAGTCCCGTCAAGCATGACCCTGAGCGGGGCCGGCAGTCTTCTCTCATGTTGTTGAAGCCGGGCCAACGAATCCGGCGGCCGCCACGGGAATCTGCTCCCCGTGACGGCCGCCGTGATCGTCCGGACCGTTTCGTGCGCCTGGAAGCCGGCTCCGGGCGACGCAGGTGCTCCCGGCTCGCTTCCTTCGGTGCTCGATCCGTCCACTCAGGATCGCCCGCGATGGTGCACGCGGTCTTCTCCTGAACCCGCGCGATCAGTCGACTACTTGCGCGGAGACGGCGACGCATCGTTGCGCGGCGGCGAATGCCGACCACCCCACGAGCTCGATCAGCTCTCGATCGGCCAGGCCCGCGGCGGCGACCAAGGCGTCGTCCACCTGATAGGCCGCCTTCGCGACCACCAGGGCCAGCCGGGCGACCGGATCATCGACGGAATCCACCCAAGACCGGCTCAGCCCCGGCGGCGAACCGTCCCAAGTGGACAGCTCCCGGAGGACGACATCCCGCACGGCAGGAGAGATCGTCAACGATGCGAAGGCCGACGAGGCACGCGAGAACGCATCCGCGACGACCGGATTTCCCGCGGCCCAGGCGAAATCCTGCGACCCGGCGGGCAGGAAGTCCAAAGAGAGTCCCGGAGAAGCCCCCGAGACCGGCTTCAGGAACCGGCCGAGCACGGACTTCGCTTTGGAACGCGCGGAATCCGGCACGGACGGAGGCAGCGGCGACGGCCCGAGGAACACGCTCACCACCCGGTTCAGGTAGTGGAACGAGAACGCGACCGCGGTCAGCTCGGCCCGGGCCGCGGCGGAGGACGCCGTGGCCCGCGGATCCGCCACCGGGCGGCCCGCCTCGATCGCCTCGGTCACCGAAGACCGCCCGAGCGAGTCCAGCGCCATCCCGTGGACTTCGACGCAGTAGGGACACGAATTCCCCTGCGACACCAGGGTCGCGACGATCTCCCGGTCCGCCCGGCTCGTCGCCCCGTCCGCCACCAGTGATTCCCGCAGCATCGACCAGACGGCCGCGAGCACGGGAGGGGACGGCGAATGCAGCGCGACCGGCGGCGCCAGCATGCCGAAGTCCCGTTCCACCTGGCGGTAGACGTCGCGCACGAGCCCGGTCGCCCGGCCGGCCGGAACCGGCCGGACGTGCCGGACCTCGCGCAGAGACCGCCTCAAGGCGAGTTGCACCACTTTCGGTGTCATGATCAGCTCCCGGCGACCAGCGACAGCTTGCTGACCGCTCGCCGCCCGGTGATGGAACCGTCCGGGGCCGGGGCGCCGTAGGTGACGTCGACGCCGCGAGCCTGCAGTGCCCGCACGATGCCCGGCACCGAACGTTCGGCCAGCGCCGCGATCGTCATCGCCGGGTTCACCGTCAGCGCGCCCGGCACGGAAGCGCTGTCGGTCACGAAGATCCCGGGGTGATTGCGGAGTTCGTGGTTCGGGTGCAGCGCCGAGGTCTCCGGGTCGTCACCGATCCGGCAGGACGCCAGCGGGTGCACGGTGTACGCGCCGACGACGTCGTTGGTCCACGGCGCCACCTTCGCCAGGCCGTCCTTCTCGAGAATCTCCTTGCACTCCGCGTCGGCCAGTGCCCAGCCGTGCAGGGTGTTCGGCGTCGGGTCGTACTTCAGCGGGCCGCGGCCGAGCATCTGCTGTGAGATGCGATAGGCGTTGCCGGTGGGCGGCGGCGCGCCGAAGACGCCCTCGTTGTCGTCCTCGGTCATCAGGAAGATGGTCAGCCAGGAGGCCCACTGCTTGAGGATCTCCTTCTTCTGCGTACCGAACCAGCGCGGTTCGTCACCGTCCGGCACCTGCGCGAGGATCGTGCCGAGCCCGGGCGGGAAGTACAGCTGCTCCAGCGAGTACCGCTCGTACTCCGGCAGCGAACCGTCGAGTTTGTCCCAGTTCGCCACGGTCGGGCCCTTGCCGATGTGGTTGGCCTCGTAGACCTTCCCGTCCTCACGGGACAGGCCGAGCACCTCGCGGACCCGCTCCTCGTCGATGATCGCGGTGTTGAGCCGCTCACCGTTGCCCGAGAAGTACCGGCCGACCGCGTGCGGCATGGTGCCCAGCGCCGACTCGGAACGCTGCAGGATCACCGGGGTCGCCCCGGCGCCCGCCGCGATGATGACGACCTTCGCGTCGATCGTCCCGCTGCCGGTCTGCGCCCGGTAGTCCGTGTCGTCGACGATGTTGAAGTGCACGCGGTAGTCGCCGTCGTCGATCCGCTCGATCCGCTGGACCTCGTGCAGCGGCCGGATCTTCGCGCCGTGCGCGAGCGCGGCGGGCAGGTAGTTGGTCAGCAGCGAGCGTTTCGCGTCGAACCGGCAGCCTGCCATCATGAAGTTGCAGTTCACACAGCGGTCGTTGTCCACCGCGACCGGCGCCGGGTTGGCGGTCCGCCCCGAGTGGTCGCAGAACGCGGCCCACAGGCCGCCTGCGTACGAGACGTCGTTCCAGTCCTGTTTGGACACCGGGAGCGAATCCGAAACCCGGTCGTACCAAGGTTCCAGCGAGTCCCTCGTCAGCGCCGACGGCCACATGCGCCTGCCGATGCTGCCGTGCCGCTCGAAGACGAACTTCGGTGCCCGCGGCATCGCGGCGAAGTACACCACGCTGCCGCCGCCGACGCAGTTCCCGCCCAGCACGCTCATCCCGTCGCCGACGACGAAGTCGAACGCGCGGGTGTAGGACGAACCGAGCAGGTAGTCGTGCTCGAAATCCTTCGTCTCCAGCCACGGACCACGTTCCAGCACGGTGACCTTGGCCCCGCCCGCGGCCAAGTGGTAGGCGGGGATGGAGCCACCGAACCCGCTGCCGACGATGACGACGTCGGTCTTGTCGTACGCGTTCATGCGGGGCTCCCGGAGGGCGTGGTGTCGGGGTGGAGTTGCGCGAGTTCACGGCGGTAGGAGAACTTCGGGAACCGCCACAGGCCGTCCTCGTCGGGGGCGGTGTACCCCATCGCCAGCAGGCCGGGGTGGCCTTCGGCGATGGCTTCGGCGGTGTGCTTGTGCGCCGCGCTGTCGAAGGACATGTTGCAGAACAACGCGAGGCTGACCCAGCCGTCCTTCTCCGGATGGCCCGGCGCGGTCAGCGACCGCACCAGCGCCGTCCTGTCCACGAAGGACAGTGCGACGAACGACGGCAGCGTCTCGTCCAGGCTGAGGTCGTGTTCCTTGGCGTAGACCTTCGCGTGATCGTTGAGGGCCTGCGCCAGGTAGGGCAGTCCGACGGTCACCCCGGTCGCCTCGGTGTGCAGCAGTTCGAGCGCGCCCGCGACGACCGCGCCCGCCCCCGCCGAAGCGCCGGCGATCGCGTGGTCGTCGGGGAACCGCTTCTCCCCCGGCACGATCGTGTCCGCGTAGGCCTCCAAAGTGGACACCTTGACCTGTTCGTCCGAATCCACGGAACCTACCTCCTGTTCCTGGTGTGCACGGTCATCGGCAGGCCGCCGCGCACCCGCAACGACAGCATCGCCTCGGGTACGACTTCGTAACCCGGCAGCTTCTTGAGCTCGAGGTCCCGCAAGACCATCGTCAGCACGAAAACGGCCTCCATCACGCCGAGGCTGTTGCCGATGCAGAACCGCGGCCCGGCGCCGAACGGGATGTAGGCGTACCGGGGCCGCCCGCTCGGCCGGTCCGGATCGAACCGGTCCGGGTCGAACTTCTCGGGGTCCGGCCAGAAGTCCGGGTGGCGGTGCAGCGTGTAGGGCACGACGACGACGTCGGAGCCGGCGGGGATGTGATAGCCGCCGATCTCGTCGTCGGCCTGCGCCACCCGCGGCAGCAGCCACACCGGCGGGTACAGCCGCATGACCTCCTCGACCACCCGTGCCGTGTAGGGCAACCGGTGCAGGTCGTCATGCGTCGGCAACTGGTCGCCGAGGACCTCGTCCGCCTCGGCGCGCAGTTTCGCCGCGACGTCGGGATGTTCGTCGAGCAGGTGGAACGCCCAGCCCAGCGTGCTCGCCGTCGTCTCGTGCCCGGCCAGCAGCAGGGTGATGAGCTCGTCGCGCATCTGCTCGAGGGTCCCGTCGGTGGCGATGAGACGCGAAAGCACGTCCTCACCGCCTTCGACCGGATTCGCCAGCCGCTGCTCGACGAGTTCCTCGGCGATCCGGCGGAGATCGTTCCGCGATTCCTTGAACCGCAGTTGTTTCTTCAGCGGGGCCCACTGCGGGACCATGCTCAGGGTCACCGCTTCGAACATCGCCTGGTCCTGCACGGCTTCGAACGAGTGCCCCAGCGAGGTGAACCCGCCGAGGTCCGCGTCGAGCAGTGTCTTGCCGAGCACCCCGAGCGTCAGCCCGGTCATCTCGTGCAGGATCTCCACCGGTCCCTTGGTGTCCCGCAGGTGTTTCACGAGACCTTCGACCTCGTTCGCGACGACCGAGGCCTGCCGCGCGATCCGCTTGGGCTGGAACACCGGCTGGATCGTCCGGCGCTGCTTCTTCCAGACGTCGCCGTCGCTGGTGAGCAGCCCGTCGCCGAGGGCCCGCCGCGCCTCTTGGAGGCCGATTCCCTTGTGGTAGTTGGCCGCGTTGTCCGCGAGCACGTGTTTCGCCAGCTCGGGGTGGTTCACCAGGTACATCGTCTTGGGACCGATCGCGATCCGGACGACGTCGCCGTAGTTCCCCGCCGAGTCCGACATGAGCGCCAGCCGGTCGGTGAAGAGCTTCTTCAGCAGACCGAAGGTCGCCCGGCGCGGCGGCCCGGGGGGCGCGAGACGCGCCCCCCGGGTGGTTTCCGCACCGGTGGTCATGCCGCCACGGCCCCGGTTTCTTCGGTTTCCGGCTTTTCGGCCGGCTTGGGCAGGCTCGTGACCTCGGCCGACTTCGCCTGCTCGGCCTCCCACTTCGCGGTGGCCTTCTGCGAGAAGTGCAGGCCCCACAGGAACAGGCCGCGGATCAGGCAGACCCCCGCGGTGGCGAGGAACAGGCCGTACGAGACGTGGACGATCATGAAGAACCCGTAGGCCAGCGCCACACCCGAACCGAACAGGACCTGCGACGCGGGCTTCGACGGCGTCGTACCGGGGTCGGTGACCATGTAGTTCGTGTAGAGCACGAACGCCACCCCGGTCATCATCCCGAGCGCGCCGGGGATCGCGGTGTCGAACACCAGGCCACGGATGATCGCCTGCAGCGCGAACGTGATCAGCCAGGCGCCGATCAGCCACATCCGCTGGGTCAGCATCGCGTTGAGCACGGTGCCCGAGATCATGATGATGCCGACGATCAGCCAGCCGACCCACGAGTCGACCTGCTCGGTGAAGTGGTAGGGCGGCGCGATGCTCGCCCAGGGGAACACCAGCAGGATGATCGTGATGCCGAAGTTCGACGGGTTCATGTAGTGCCGGAGCCTGCCGCGCACCGGGGCCTGGAGGACCCACTTGGCGCCGACGGCCACCACCACGCCGAAGATCATCACGAAGACCTGGTCGTTGACGTAGGTCAGCATGTTCAGCGCGAGACCGGTGATGTGCGCGGGGAACAGGAACTCCACCAGTCCCTTGAACCCGTTGCCGCGGAAGCGGACGTCACGGCCCTGTACTCGTGCGCCGATGATCTCCAGCAGGATTTCCGTGGTGTAGGCGGTGCCGAGGGCGATGAACGGATAGACCCACGGCTGCTCGAAACCGAGCACGGTGTAGCCGATGATGTTGAAGATCGAGATCGAGATCGCGAACCGGCGAAGGGCCGTGATCGTCTTGTTGCTCTTCGGTGCGGTGAGTGTCTGCTCAGCCATGACGGTCATTTCTCCTTCACCTGGGAGCCGAGCTGCAGCGTGTGGCTACCCGGGGCCAGCTGGATCTCCTGCATGCGGATCTGCCCGGTCAGGTCGCGCCACTGCACGCAGACCTTCACCGGCCCGGTGACCTTGCCGAGGCCGATCTGCACCTCGTGGCTGCGCTTGCCGGAGTGGCCGCTGCCGCCGTCGACGCGGTCGATGTACTTCTTGCCGTCGGGGGTGATGACGGTGACCTGGGCGCCGATGGCCGCGGTGCCACCCGCCTTCAGCGCGCCCGCCGCGGCGGGGATGTCGTGCAGCAGCTTCAGGTTCAGGTACGAACCCGAGTCGGGGCTGACGTTGTGGTAGAAGATCGGCTGCTCCCACTGGCGGGCCACGGCGAAGTCGAGCTTGCCGTCACCGTCGGCGTCGCCGGTGGCGATACCGCGGGTGGGCACCGGGACCGCGAGACCGAGGCGCGGGGCCAGGTCGGTGTAGCGGCCGTCGGAGCTCTTGGCCCAGAAGTGCAGGGTGTGGTCGCCGCCGACGTCGTCACCGGCCCGCATGTTCGGCCAGAAGGTGGGGTGCTTGAGCAGTTCGTCGTTGGACGTCGCCAGTTCCTGCAGCTGCGGCCAGCGGTTGACGTCGCCCTTGACGAAGCCGGTCGCCTGGGTGATCACCGATTCGCCGCTGTTGTTGTAGTCGGCGATCTTGACGTCCCAGCCCCAGCCGGACCACGCGGTGCCCGCCTGTGCGCTGCGGTCCACCCACGGCGCCTCGCCGCCCTGCAGACGGCCGCGCAGATCCGCGGTGTCCTTGGCGGTGTTCATGAACTGGAAGTGGCTTTCCTCGATGCCCCAAGACGTCGTGATGTTGCTGACGTACATGTCGTAGAGGCCGTCGTGGTTCAGGTCGCCGAAGTCGACGCCCATGCCCTTGAAGGAGTCGTTGCCGACCACCTTCGACTTGGGTTCGGTGGCGCCGCGGACGCCCTTCACTTCGGCGAAGGAGGTCTTGCCCGCCGTGGACTTGTTGTACAGCAGGCGGTCGTGACCGAAGTCGTTGCCGATGTAGAGCTCCGGCAGGTTGTCCCCGTCGACGTCGGTCGCGCTGACGGCCAGTGCCCAGCCACCGCGGGCGTCGGCCGGGATGGCCTGGTCGTCGCATTCGAAGGTGACCGAGGGCTGGTCGCCCTTCGGGGCGGCGCCGGTGAAGCGGAAGATGTACTTGCCGCCCGCGTTGTCGGCGTGCGACATGGACTTGTTCATCTCGACCCCGCCCTCGACCCGGTCGTCGAGGACCGCGCTGTCGGGGAAGTAGTTGCCGATGAAGATGTCCTGGTGGCCGTCGCCGTCGAAGTCACCGACGGTCGCGGCGTTGGTGTTCCACAGTGGACCGGAGTACTCGCCGTTCTTGACGTTGTTGCCCGGCACCAGTTCCACCGGCACGTAGGACTTGGTGGCGAGCGTGGTCGCGGACGGCTTGGCGAGGAACACGATCGGCGTGCGGCCCCAGTAGTAGGCCAGCAGGTCGACCCGGCCGTCCTCGTTGAAGTCGCCCGGCACACAGCCCATCGGGGCGATGTACTTGCCCATCGGCAGCGGCGCCGCGTCGAGCGCGAACGGCGCGTACCGGTCGCCGCCCTTGCCCGGCGTCGGGGTGACGACCACCTGGTCGCTGCGCGGGTCCACGAAGCACAGGTCGTTGGCGAGCTTGTCCCCGTCGAGATCGTTGACCGCGATCGCGGCGCCGACCGACGAGATCCAGGCTCGGATGTGTTCGTATTCCTTGTTCACCGTGCGGATCGACTGGCTCTTCGCCGCTTCCGGCAGGGCGATCGTCAAGGGTTCGAACGCGTACTTGGAGGCCATGGTGTCCGCCTCGGCGGTGGAGACCGTCGGCAGCTGCGCCACCACGAAGAGTCCCGCCATCAGCAAGAGCGCCACGATGCCCGCAAGCTGCTTGCGGAGCCAGCCCAGGGTCGACCTCATTTGCCTGCACCTCCAGAAGTGAGTACCTCGGCGGCGATGTGCTGTCGCCAGGTTTCGAAATGCGGGAGCTCACCGTCGCGGACCACGGCGGGGCGAACTTCCTGGGTGATGGCCGCGGCGCGTTCGGCCGGCAGCCCGCAGATCGCCTGCGTGGCGACCTCGGTCTCGGGGATCAGCAGCCCGGCCCGGACGCGGGCCTCGGCGGCGAAAGCGCTGCCCTGTGCCAGGTTCCCCCGGTGTTCACCGGCGAACTCGGCCAGCTTCAGCAGCTCGTCGGAGGTGACACCGCACGCGTAGGTCGAGGCGAGCCCGACACCGGCGTAGAGATCCCCGTGACGCCGCTCGGGGAATCTCGCGATCGCCTCGGTGACCAGATCGACGTCGGTACCGCAGATGAACCACAGCGCCCGGCCGATGCCCTGGTCGATCGCCCGCAGCGAATACCCGTTGTTGCCGGCGGGCCAGTTGAAGTCCGGGTCCTGGAACTGGCCGTCGATGTACTTGGCGGTCTTGAAGTAGGCCTGGTGGAAGCCGTACCCGTCGAGCACCAGCCAGCGCAGCAACGGGTCGAAGTCCTCGGCGGACGGCCAGCGGAAACGCGGCAGCCGCGCCATCGCCCAGCCGACACCGACGTAGATGATGTAGTCGTGCTTCTCGCCGGGACCGGCGAGGAAGTCCGCGATGTGCCCGCGGCCGCCTCCCGGCAGCCCGTCCAGCATTCCGTACCCCATTCCCGCGCCCTCGTAGGCGAAGCCGCGGTATTTCACCGGAATACTTTCGAGCCATTCTTCCGCCTGCTCGACGGTGCGCGCTTCGACAGCGTGCGCGTAGCCGAGCAGGAATTTCTCACCGACGGTCTCCAGCAATTCTTGAGCGGCTGGGCTTTTCTTGTGGAAACCCCGCTTGTCCAGCGACGTCTCGGAGACATCCGGTGTGATCATGCGACGTCTGAACGTGCGCCAACCATTGCCCAACGCACTCTCCCCCTATCGGGTGGATTCGGATTCAAAAAGGACTGGTTAAAGGCTCACATGTGCGGCGATGGAGCAGCTACTCCACGGTTGCGCCCGCGTTCTCCCGTTTTGCGTGACCGGGAGAACGCGGGAACAAAGCGTTCGGTCAGGCCACCGCACGGAGGTAGCCGGGAGCGGGCATGGTCATCCGGTTGCCGGACGAAGCGGGCCCGCCCGCCAGGGTGATCGCCATCGGGGCGTCGGTCGGCAGCGGGGTGCGCATCGGCATCCGCAGGTGGACCCGGCCGAATCGGGTGATGTCGACGCGAGCGGGAAGGGTGCCGACGGAGAACGAAGAGGCCGCCGTCCCCGCGGCGTGCTCGGCGACCGCGATGACGGTCCACCGGCCTTCAGGGACGTTCTGGATCTCGATGTCCGCGGACAGGACGTTGGCCCTGCCGCCGAACGCGACCGGGCCGCACTGCGGGATCGACTCGGCGAACAGTCCGATGAGGACACTCGCCGGGCCCGCCCCGCGCGGGGTCTCGACGCGCACGCTGATCGTGCCGGTACCGCTGCGCATCGTGGCGCAGCCCATTCCGGCGCTGTGCAACGCCTCCAGGGTGGGGAGGCGCTGGAAATGCGGGGCCAGCGCCACGAGCAGCTTGCCGACCTCGGGGTCGCGGTACTGGGTCGGGGTCATCCCGACCGCACGGGTGAAGCGGCTGGTGAACGTGCCGACACTGCTGTAGCCGACGCTGCACACGATGTCCGACACCGTCAGCGAGGTCGTCAGCAACAGTCGTTTCGCTTCGAAGAGCCGGATCGCGGTGAGGTACCGGCCGGGGGTCACCCCGGTCGCCTTGGTGAAGATCCGCGAGAAGTGGAACGGGCTGACGAAGACTTCGGATGCCAGGTCACCCAAGGTGATCGGGTCGAAATACCTCGCGTGCATCGCTGAGATGGCCTGCAGCACCGCGGGTTGCAAGGGGGACGCCGGCTCGATGAGCCGACCGGATTCGATGACGCCTTTCTCGTTCGCCGCCGTGGCGACTGTTCGTAGCTGCATCAGACCAACCTCGGATTCGCCGTCGCTTTTCCTCTGTGGTCAGCAAACGCGTCACCGATTTCGGAGCACTCGACACGCGATCGAGATAGGGTCTGTCCAGGCGTTATCCGGCTCCGCGCGATCAAGCGGGGAGATCGAGCGCGCACTCCCCGACGCCCACTTCGGCGGGCCATTCGAGTTTGAGGGCACGGTCGACGCGGTCGCCGGCGTCCACCGGGACGGCGTGCGCGGCCAGCCCCATGGCGCGGGCGACGAGATAGAGCGTCTGTTGCAACGCGCCGACGTGCGCGAGGGTCGTGGCGTACGCGCCACCGCCGAGTACCGACGCCATCCGCGGCATCCGTGCGGTCACCGTGATCAGCGCCGAGGGACGCCGGTGGTTGCCGCCGCCGATCATCGCCATGTCGAGCATCGCGTCGAGATCGGCCTCGTCGTCGTTGACCAGGCTGAGCCGGTGGTCGAGCGGATCGTAGTGGTAGATCCCGCGATCCAGCCCCGAACAGCGGTTCACCGAGACGTACAGCTCGAGCTCGTACAGGCAGGCGACGCTGAAGTACGGCCGCTGCGAAGCACTGTGGCTGGGCCCGTTGGGCATGTGGGCCGGCCCGATCGACCGGATCCGCGCGCCGCGGAACAGGAACTCGCCGAGCTGTTCCGCGGACACCACGCTTTCGGTGAATTCGGGGCAGGTGTGGTCGTTCTCCAGCAACGCCGTCAGCGTCGGATCGGTTTCCGCGCGGTCGGCCAGATCCGGCCGGTAGAGCGCGTACACCGGTCCCTCGCCGTTGGCGGCCTTGACCACCGGCGGTTTTCCGAGCCCGGGAAGATCGGCCGGGCCACCGGGCCGCCAGGTCCGGCTCGTGGTGTGGAACAACAGTTCGTCCGGGGACCACAGGCTCAGCTCGGGGTCCTCGTCCTCGGCGAACCGGCCTTGCTCCCCGGCGAGCTGGACGACACCCGCCGCGACCAGATAGGACACGATCGCGCCGACCACCCCGGGCTCGATCCCCGTCATGGTGACGATCTCCCCCGTCGACTTCGCCGTCGCCAAGGTCGCGGCGACGTGCACCGCCCACGGTTGGTACAGCACGACGCGGTACCGCGCGGACGGTGACTCCAGCCCCATCCCTTCGGCGTCGGAGCGCAGGGAACAGAAGCGGGACAAGCGGATCGGGCGCGCGGCCGGGATCCCCGCCGGCTCGAACACGGGCGCGAGCGCCACCGGGATCACCGACAGCAGCGGGCCCTTCCCGTCGGCGAGACCGAGCGAGTGCACCACCGAACCGCCGAGTTCCTTGAGCGCCTGGCGCAGCGCGTCGGCGCCCTCGGCCGTCCAGCTCAGCTCGCCTTCGAGATCGGGCTCACGCTCGACCGGCTCCCACGACGACGTCACGTTCGCCAGGGAGACCGGCCCCAAAGCCATCCGCCGCAACGATTCCCGGACCAGCGGCTCCGCACGGTCGAAGTCGTACTCCCCCCACCGGGTGACGACCACCAGTGAGCCGTCCTCACCGATCTCGACAAGGCTGTCGTCGGTGAGCGACCACAAGGGGATCGTCTCGGCCACGCCGGTGGGGGGATCAGTCGACACCAGTTGCTCCAGCGGATCTACAAGAACATGGGGAAGGGGTTCAGCCGGTCGTACGACGTGGGTTCGGCGAGCCTGCCGAGCCGCACCGGCACGTCGAACAGCCGCCCGGGGGCGAAGCGGCTCCAGAAGGGCCGCAGCCCCGGGACGACCACTCTGACCACCGGAAGGTCGATGTCGGGTCTGGTCTGATCGAGCACCAGCGTCTCCATCCCCAGCGCGGACAGCTTGCGTACCAGTGATTCCACGTCGTCCCGTACGTCGGGCCGCCGGACGAACTTGAAGTCCGCGGCCCGTCTGGCCGACCGTCCAGGCGCCGGCAGCAGATACGGCTGGTTGGCGACCGTAGCGTGCCGGAGCCACTGCGCCGCGTCGGGATCGTCGAGTTCGACGTCGTTCGCGAGCACCGCCGGGATCATCTGGTTGAGCTCGCTGACCGCCCTCCGCAGCGCCGTCCTGGGGTCCAGGTGGGCGCCGAATCCCATCATGACGTTCTCGCGCGGCCCGGCGATACTCCTGGACAGCGCGACCATCACCGGGACACCGAGGTCCGCGGTCAGGTCGAGGACCCACAGTTCCCGGCCCGCCCGCGCGTACTGGCCGACCATCTCCTCGGCCCACGGGTCGTCGAACGAGGCGATGTCGACGCCGGGCATGGGAAGCCGGTTGTACCACCACATCGCGACGGCGTCGCGTTCGACGAGCTCGAGAAGTCCTTGCAGGATCGCGTCTTCGAGGCTGCTGCCCGCCGCGCAGCCGTTGGAGTCCGCGCGCATCCCGGTGATCCCGCACTCCGGCGGCACGCCGTAGTAGAGGTACGCCGTCGGCATCAGCTTCCGGCGCTGCTGCGAAAGCGACCACAGTGGCGTCCAGTCGACGGCGGCCGATTCGTCGAAGCGTTCGGGGACGTGCTGGAAGATCGCGTGCTTGGCGTTCCATTCGTCGCGAGCGGCGTATTGACGCTCGTCGAAGAGCATGCACGAGTTCGGGTGGACGGCTTCCTCGCCGAGCGCGCGGAAGGTGTCGCGGATCCGCAGTTCGTCGCCCTGGTAGTTCGCCGAGAACCGCTCGATCGCTTCGCACAGCGCGCCGACCTCGGCGTCGAGCGGGCTCGCGCCCTTGCCACCGTTGTCCCCGCGCAGCCCGGCCTGCAGCCCCGCCTCACCGCGCACGCGGCGTGCGACGTTGAGCCCGGACCGGTAGGCGTTCACGAACGCCGGCGCCCTCGGGTCGCGGGCGACCTCCTTGATGATGCCGGTGACCGGGCTGACCAGGTGGCCGTAGCGGTCGAGCACCTCGACCGGGGTGAGCGTCCGGTGCCCGCCACCGCCCGACGTCGCCTTCTTGGCTTCCCGCAGCACGATCGGCTCGGCCGTCTGCGCGGCGACGATCCCTTCGTCACCGCATTCCGGGCACTGCGGGCGCCGCCGCAGTTCGTGCAGCCGCCCCTGCAGATCGAGGGTGTCGAGGATCCAGACGGCCTGCTGACCCGGATACCGGTGTCCCGCCAGCCATTTGGACGCTTCGAGGGAGATCAGATGCGACGCGGCCGCGGTCAGCGGCGGCACGGCGGGCATCGGGAACGAGGCGGGACCGTCGTGCCCGAGCACCTCCTGCACACAGGCTTCCGCGTGCCGGTGCCCCCACAGCCGGTTGGTCAGGCAGTGCCAGCAGCCGGACCGGCCGGGCTGCATGATCGGGCCGATCCACACCTGCGACCCCGACGGCCGGGCCAGCAACCAGGGCCTGCCGGTGCGCCGGTGCTCGGCGTCGATCTCGGCCAGCCTCGGGTCGAGGTAGTCGTCGCACAGCACGATGGCCAGTTCGGAGGCGGTGCCGACCACCTCGATACCGCTCGCGAGGAGCGCGTTCTCCACCTGGGAGGTGTCCACACCGCGGCCGATCGCGGTCAGGCTCGCCGTCGCGGGCTTCTGCCGGGAAGCCACCGCGGACGCGTCGAGGCCGCACGCGTCCCAGTACGCGAGCGCGCGCTCGTCCCCGCTGAGCTCGTCCGGGACCCGGACGGTGACCAGACCCGCTTCCACCAGGCGCGCCAGCACCCCGGTGACCTGCTCGGCGCTCATCCCCGCCGGGCAGGCGGACAGGACGGCGTCGAGGTCACGGGTGCCGTCGAGCAGGGCCGCCACCGAAGCGACCTGCGCGCCGCGCATCGCGATCACCCCCTGCTCCGAGAACAGGTAGGCGCCGTTGCCCTCGCTGATTTCCGCACGTAGATGCCGTTTGAATCCCAGACCGCCGGTGATGGAGCCGGACCCGTTCAACACGGTCTCGTGCATGGGAACCCCCCTAGGTCGGTGTGGTCACCGAATCCTGCTGCCAGAGAGCACATACCGGCCAGTGCGCGATTCACGGCTCGGATGTGAAAAACCCATGTTTTCCCGGGAGACACGCACGCGGGACCTGGTGGACGGCTCACTGGCCCGGTGACAGGGCGCTCTGTCACTGTCGGTGCACTGGGAAAACGACACGACGCGTATCGAGCTGGAGGGCGCTTGCGATGTACCCCGGATCACGAGTATCGGACACGCACCACGGCTCGGCACCCAACCCGATTCAGACGCTGTCCGCAAGTCCAGTCCGCTTCACGCTCCTCGGCCCGCTCGAACTCCTGCGGGACGGGATCGACTACGCGCCGACGACACCGAAGCTGCTGCAGGTGCTCGCCATGCTGGTGATGAGCCCGGGCAAGATCGTGCACATCGACACGATCGTCCAGGAACTGTGGGCGAACGACCCGCCGCGCAGTGTGCGCACCACGATGCACACCTACGTCTACCAGCTGCGCAAGTGCATCGACGAGAACGACCTCGCCCCGTACGGCGAGACCATGCTGGCGACGAAACCGCCGGGTTACGTGTTCCGGATCGACCGCGAGCAGGTGGACGTCTTCGAGTTCCAGGCACTGCAGAAGAAGGGCCGGGAGCTGCAGCTACGCGGCGAGCACGCCGAAGCGGCGAAGTCCTTCCGGGAGGCGCTGGACCTGTGGGCGGGCCCGCCGCTGGCGAACGTCCATTGTGGACCGGTGTTGTCGGCGTACGCCGTCGACCTCGTCGAGCAGCGGCGCAGCACCCTGCACCTGCGGATCGAGGCGGACATCGCGGCCGGGATGCGGCACGAGCTGATCGGCGAACTGCGTTCCCTGGTCACCGCGAACCCGCTGGACGAAGCCCTGCACGGCCAGCTCATCCGCGTACTCGGCCGCAGCGGGCGGCGCTCCGACGCGCTCGCGACCTACCGCCAGGTGCGCGCGAGGCTCAACAATGAACTGGGCGTGGAACCCTGCGACGAGCTGCAGATCCTGCACCATGACCTGCTCTCCGAGGGTGAACCCGCGTGAAGACCGGCTCCTGCCACGAGAAACGCAAAGTGAGGATCGACGGATGAGCACTCGCACCTATGGACAGTTCTGTGGTCTCGCCAGGGCACTGGAGATCATCGGCGAACGCTGGTCACTGCTGATCGTCCGTGACCTCGTCCTCGGCCCGAAGCGGTTCACCGAACTGCAGGCGGGCCTGCCCAAGATCCCGGCGAGCACGCTGTCCGCGCGGCTCAACGAACTCGAGCAGTCCGGGGTGCTGCGCCGCCGCCTGCTCCCCCAGCTCGACGCCGCGGTGGTCTACGAACTCACCGAGTACGGCAGTGAACTCGACCAGATCGTGCTGGACCTCGGCCTGTGGGGCGCGCGGTCGCTCGGGCAGCCCGCCCCCGAGGACGTCTTCACCCTGGACGCGGCGATCCTCTCGCTGTACACGACCTTCCAGAGCGAGCAGGCCAAGGGCACTCACGCCACCTACGAACTGCGCTATCCGGGCGAAATGGTCCTGCACGCGATCATCGAGGACGGCGCGCTCAAGGTGGCGGACGGCGCGCACCCCGGCGCCGACGCGACGATCGAGCCGCTCGGACCGTTCATCAAGGATCTGCTCAGCGGAGAACTCAGTGCCGCCGACGCGGTCCGGACCGGCAAGATCAGGATCGACGGCGCCTTCGAATACCTGGAACTGTTCACCCGGCTGTTCCACATTCCCGCCGCGCCTCAGGTGTCTCACGGAATCGTCATCCACTGACCAACCGGGAAGCCATTCCGTGACCCACAGTGCTTTTCACTGAGCCATTCGTGGTTACCCGCGACCGAACGGCGTAACACCACAGGTCAGATCAGCAATCCGGAGTAACGGAAACGGCCGGTTCGCGAGATATCGTCGATATCCGTCACCGGCCGGCCTTTTCGCCCTAGGAGCCTCTTCATGGCCTCACTCGATTCGCCACGTCCAGGCCTACTCGCCTCGCTCAACGGGAAATACCACCGCGCGGCGCTCAACGTCTTCGCGCTCGTCGTGCTGGCGCACTGGGCGGAGCACCTCGTGCAGGCGTTCCAGATCTACGTCCTGGGCTGGAAGACCCCGGACGCCCGCGGCGTGCTCGGCATCCCGTTCCCCAAGCTGATCAGCTCCGAATGGCTGCACTACGGCTACGCCATCGTCATGCTGATCGCGCTGTTCGCCCTGCGCAAGGGCTTCGCCGGCCGCTCGCGGCAGTGGTGGAACCTGGCGCTCGGCCTGCAGTTCTGGCACCACATCGAGCATCTGCTCCTGCTGATCCAGGCGCAGACCGGCTGGCGCCTCGGCGGCGGCACCGCGCCGAGCAGCATCATCCAGCTGTTCATCCCACGGGTGGAACTGCACCTGTTCTACAACACGATCGTCACCATCCCGATGATCATCGCGATGCTCGTGCACCGGAAGGCCTCCGCCGTCGAACGGCAGCTGACGGGCTGTATGTGCGCGCCCGAAAGCCGGCGTGAGCTGGCATCTACGGCCTCGTGACCAGGAGACTCTTCGCACTCCTGGCCCTGGTGGCCGCGTGGTTCGGGGTCGCGGTGCTCGCCGCGGCCCCTGCCTCGGCCCACGTCGAACTCCTCGCCTCGAACCCCGCCGACGGCGCCCGGCTCACCTCGGCGCCCGCACTGGTCTCGGTCACCCTGTCGGAGAACATCGGCATCCAGCCGAACTCGATCAAGGTCGTCGACCAGCAGGGTACGAACGTCGTCAGCGGACCGGTGTTCCAGCCCGGTGACATCGCCGAGCAGGTCGCCGTCAAACTCGAGCCCGATCTCCCCGACGGCAGTTACCTCGTCGAGTACGCCTTCGTCTCGACGGACTCGCATCCCGTTCGCGGCACGATCGCGTTCGTGATCGGAACCGGGCCGCTCATCACCTCGGCGGGCGCGGTGTCCGCGTCCACCGGGACCGATCCGGTGACCGACGCGCTGTTCACCACCTTCCGCTGGGGCTCCTTCGGCGGTGTCGCCCTGCTCGGCGGCCTGGTGTTCGTGCTGGTCTGCCGTCCGGCCGGCCGGGCCGACCCGGCGGCGCGGAAGCTGATCACCACGGGTGTGTGGCTCTCCGCCGTGACGGCCGTGGCCGGGTTCCTGCTGCAGGGCCCGTACGTCGCGGGCCGGGGCGTCGGCGCGGTCTTCGACCCCGCGCTGATCGAGGCGACCCTGCGGGTGGCGTACGGGAAGCTGCTGCTCCTGCGCCTGGCCGCGATCGTCGCACTCGCCGTGATCGCGCGGAAGCTGCTGGCCGCCGACCAGCCGGAACGTCTCCGATCGCGGTACGAGAACTTCGGCATGGCGGCCGCGTTCATCGTGATGCTGAGCTTCTCCGCGACCGGGCACGCGGTGGCCGACAAGATCATGTTCCTCTCGGTCAGCGCCGACCTCGCGCACTTCGGCGCGATGGCCGTCTGGGTGGGCGGGCTGATCCAGCTGGCCGTGCTCCTGCGCGGCAAGTACCCGGCGGACGAGGCCGAACCGGCGTTGGCGCGGTTCCACCCGATCGCCACCTGGTCGATCGTGATCATGGTGGTCAGCGGCGCCTATCTGGGCTTCCGGCTCGTGCCGTCGGTGGAGGCGCTCTGGACGTCGGCCTACGGCATCGTCTTCCTGCTGAAACTGACCGGATTCGCCGCGTTGCTGCTGGTGGCGAACCTGAGCCGCAACGCGGTGCGCCGCGGGATCGCCGGTCGCGGAGGCACCGGCGTCGTGACCGCCGACCTGCGGAAACTGCGGGTCAGCGTCGGCGTCGAGGTGCTCATCGTGGCCGTGGTGCTCGCGCTGGCCGCGGCGCTGTCGTCGATGTCCCCGACCGGCTGATCAGCGCTCGACCGACTCGACAGCCTCGTCCGGCGGGACGAACGGCCCCCAGGTGAAGGCCCGGAGCCACGGTTCCGGATCGCCCAGCCAGTCCAAGGCGGCGATCTGGGCCGGGCTCCGGCGCCCGGCGAGCGTCCGGTACAGGTCCACGGGCGGCCCCGAGAGCACCGCGGCGACCGGTTCGGTGCCCGCGATCCAGGTCGCGCCCTCGATCTCGATCCGCATCCCGGGCAGCCCGTGGCTCCCCAGCGAAGAGGCGAGGCCGCTGACGAGCACTTCGAAACCACGAAGCCAGGCCGCGTGCGCCTCCGGCGGCGGAACGCCGAGCGCGTACCGGAGATCGAGTTCGTGGGTGAAGGCGTCCATCACCATGATGTCGCCGCGGCTCTTTCCTTCACCGTCCGCGGCGAGGAGGGCGTCGGCCTCGGGTCCGCGTTCGAGCCAGAGCCGCAGCAACTCGGCCGCCGACGCCCGCTCCGGGACCGGGCACGGTTCTCCCCCGAACCGGGTGATCACCCGATCGCAGATTTCGGTCAGATGCGCGAGCAGGTCCCGCACGGTCCACTGTGGACAAGCCGGGACGGTACGGCCGCCCGCGCCCGCGTGATCGGTGAGCAAGATCGCGATGTTCTCTCTGACCTGCCGATACCCTTCGGCCGCGGTCGCCGTATTCCAGCCAGGGACCCGAATTCGGCTACTCGTCACGCGGCCACCTCCATGGGGCGTCTAGCGATGATCGTCCATTCTCCCACCGGTTCCAGGATCACCCTTCTTCCCGCTTGCGCGGACCGCTCGGCGCAAAGATCACCCACCAGTGACGCGTGTCGACGCGGCTTCAGGCACACTGGTCGGGGAAAGCCCCGTGCTGCAACGACTCTGCCGTTCGCAAGAAGTCGCGCACCGGTGACGGATCGCCCACCGTGGAGGTGACCAATGGAAATGCCCGGCTTCGATCTGGCGTGGCGTGGTTTCAACCGTGCCCAGGTCCGGGAATTCGTTCGCGAGGTGGAAACCGAGCTACGGCGCGTGGCCGCCGAGCGCGACGAAGCGATTCGCCGCGGGGAGGCTCTCGCCGCCAGACTCACCGCCGCACAAGAAGAAAACCGCGAGCTGAAGGCCAGCGTCGACCGGATCAGCCGCGTGCCGATCGCACCGGACGCGCTGCAGGAGCGATCGCGCCGGATGCTCGAACTCACCCGCGAAGAAGCCGACGACATCACCGCGCGCGCCACCGAGAAGGCCGCCGAGGCCGAGGCGGAGCGGAAGCGGATCACCGAAGACTTCGAACGCGCCATGACGCTGCGCCGGGCGGAGGCGATGCGCGCCCTCGCCGCACAGGACGAAGCCGCGCAAGCGAGAGCACGAAAGCTGCTCGAAGACGCCGCCGAAGAGGGCGAGCGCCTGGTCGCCGAAGCGCGCCAGCAGGCCGATGTGGCCCTCGGCCTGCGCGCTGACGTGCTGAAACAGTTGGTCGGCTGCCGCGAACTGCTCACCGAGGCCGATACGGTCCTGGCGATCACCGTCGACCCGAAACCGGAAGTGCCCGTTCAGCGCCGGAGCAGGTCAGAGACCCGCGCCGGCACCGAAGCGGCCGCCACTTAAGCGTTGTCCCCCGACGAATAGACCACCGGCCGGATCTCCATCGCGTTGATGTGCGCGTCCGGGATCTGGCCCGCGATCTCGATCGCGCGCTCCTTGCTGTCGCATTCGACCAGGTAGAAGCCCGCCAGGTACTCCTTCGACTCCGCGAACGGGCCATCGGTGACCACCGGGACGCCGTCACGCACCCGGACCACCGTGCTCTCCTTCGGCTCCCCCAGCGCCTGCGTCCCGAGCAGCTCGCCGCTCTCGGTCAGCTTCTTCATGAAAGGGTCGATGCGGGCGACCACCTCGTCGCGCTCGGCCTCGGGCAGGGCGTCCCACGCGGTGGGGTTCATCGTGATCATGATCATGTACTTCATCGGTGTTCCTCCTGGTCGTCCGGCCGGGTGCCCGGCCGTTCACGCTTGAGTCGGAGCCGCCGGATCGTCCTCGACATCCTGGCACCCGCGAATTTCGCCCGCCCGGGGCGGATACGTGGGGAGGGTATACTCGGCGACGGCTGGGGAACGACGAGAGAACGGGTGCGGAATGACGGGCTACGGCAGCGAGCGGGAGGCCTACCTCAAGCGCCTGCGCCGGATCGAGGGGCAGATCCGCGGGTTGCAGCGGATGGTCGAAGAGGACAAGTACTGCATCGACATCCTCACGCAGGTGTCCGCGGCCACCAAGGCGCTGCAGTCGTTCTCCCTCGAACTGCTGGACGAGCACCTCGCCACCTGCGTGGTCCAGGCCGCCGCCGCGGGCGGTGAAGAGGCCGACCTCAAGGTCCGGGAGGCCTCCGACGCCATCGCCCGGCTGGTCCGCTCCTAAGCGATCCCGCGGAACCCGCGCAGCCTCAGGCTGTTGGAGACGACGAAGACCGAGGAGAACGCCATCGCGGCCCCGGCGATCATGGGGTTGAGCAGGCCGAGCGCGGCCAGTGGCAGCGCGGCGACGTTGTAGGCGAACGCCCAGAACAGGTTGCCCTTGATCGTGCCGAGCGTCCGGCGCGAAAGGCGGATGGCGTCCACGGCCGAGCGCAGGTCACCGCGCACCAGGGTCAGGTCGCCCGCTTCGATCGCGGCGTCCGTCCCGGTGCCCATCGACAGGCCGAGATCGGCCTGCGCGAGTGCGGCCGCGTCGTTGACGCCGTCACCGACCATGGCGACCACCCGGCCCTCGGCCTGCAGCCGCTTGACGACGTCGACCTTGTCCGCGGGCAGCACCTCGGCGACGACCTCGTCGATTCCCACTTCGGCGGCGACGGCGTTCGCGGATCCGGTGTTGTCGCCGGTCAGCAGAACCGGCCGGAGCCCGAGCGCCCGGAGCTCCTTCACGGCCTGCTTCGAGGTCGGCTTGACCGTGTCGGCGACCACGAGCACACCGCGCGCCTCGCCGTCCCAGGCGACCACGATCGCTGTCGCGCCACGCTCTTCAGCAGCGGCTTTGACCTGCGCGAACTCGTCTCCGACGGTGATGTCGCGCTGCTCGAGGAGGGCCGTGCGGCCCGCCAAGACCGTCTTGCCTTCGACCTCGCCGACAACACCCAGGCCCTCGACGTTGCGGAACCCTTCCACCGGCGGCAGCTCGCCCAGCCGCTCTTCGGCGGCCGCGACGATCGCGCGGGCGATCGGATGTTCGGAAGCGTGCTCGACCGCGGCGGCGAGCCGGAGGACCTCGTCGGCGCCGTGGAGGTCGGTGAGGCTCATCTTCCCGGCGGTCACCGTCCCGGTCTTGTCCAGGACGACGGTGTCGACCGCGCGAGTGGACTCGAGCACCTCGGGACCCTTGATGAGGATGCCCAGTTGCGCGCCGCGGCCGGTGCCGACGAGCAGCGCCGTCGGCGTGGCCAGGCCGAGCGCGCACGGACAGGCGATGATCAGCACCGCGACGGCGGCGGTGAAGGCGGCGTCCGCCCCGCTGCCCGCCCCGAGCCAGAAGCCGAGCGTGCCGACCGCGAGCGCGATCACCACCGGGACGAACACGGCGGAGACGCGGTCCGCGAGCCGCTGGACCCGCGCCTTGCCGTTCTGCGCGTCCTCGACCAGCCGCGCCATACGCGCGAGCTGAGTGCCGGCGCCGATCCGGGTGGCGCGGACGACGAGCCTGCCGCCCGCGTTGACCGTCCCGCCGACGACGGCGTCGCCGATGGTCACCTCGACCGGGACGGCTTCCCCCGTCAACATGCTCAGGTCGACCGCCGATCCACCGTCGGTCACGACGCCGTCGGTGGCGATCTTCTCCCCCGGGCGCACGACGAACTCGTCACCGGTCTTCAGCTCACCGATCGGGACACGGCTCTCGACCCCGCTTCTGAGGACGGCGACGTCCTTCGCGCCGAGTTCGAGCAGCGCGCGGAGGGCGGCGCCGGAGCGGCGCTTGGACCGGGCCTCGAAGTAGCGGCCCGCCAGCAGGAAGGTGGTGACCCCGGCGGCGACCTCGAGATAGAGGTTGCCGGAGCCGGAGCCGCGCTCCATGGTCAGCTCGAAGCCGTGACGCATGCCGGGCACCCCGGCGGTACCGAAGAGCAGCGCGTACAACGACCAGAGCGTGGCGGCGACGACGCCGAGGGAGATCAGGGTGTCCATGGTGGCGGCGCCATGGCGGAAGTTCGTCCAGGCGGGGCGATGGAACGGCCACGCGCCCCAGGTGACGACGGGCGCGGCCAGAACGAGTGAGACCCACTGCCAGTAGGTGAACTGCCAGGCCGGGACCATCGCCAGCACGATCACCGGAACAGCGAGCGCGGCGGAAACCCAGAGCCGCCGACGGAGACCGTCTGTGTTGTCCGTGCTGTCTTCGTCAGGCTCGGGTTTCGGCGGTTCGGCCGTGTACCCCGCGGACTCGACGACACCGACGAGGTCGTCGACCGACACCGCGGCCGGGAAGTCGACCTGCGCCTTCTCGGTGGCGTAATTGACCGTGGCGGAGACGCCGTCGACCTTGTTCAGCTTGCGTTCGACCCGGGCCGCGCAGGAAGCGCAAGTCATCCCCCCGATGACCAGCTCGACGCGCTGCGATGTCTCGACGCTCACGGCGTGCCTCCCGTGTGGCCCTCGTGATGCCCTTCGTGCACGCTGGTCGGCGCGGGCGGGACCGGCGCCGGCGCCTCGTCCAGTGGCCCGACGGCCGAACCGATCGCCCAGGCGACGACGAACACCGCGACCAGAGCCGCGGCGAACGCCGACACCTTGACGGCGGTACTCACGAGACGAGCTGGTAACCGGCCTCGGTGACGGCCGCGTCCACAGTGTGGACATCGAGCGCGGTATCGCTGGTGACGGTTACTTTGCCACTGGCCACGTCCACGTTCACGGCGCTGACGCCCGCGATGCCGCTGACCTCCTCGGTGACGGAGGAGGCGCAGTGCCCGCAGGACATGCCCTTGACGGTGTAGGTGGTTTCGGCCATCGGTACGAACTCCTCTACAGGACTGGCGAAGCGATCACCTCCTTTATACCCCATGGGGGTAGGGGTGTGCATCGAGGGGGCGGGCACACTGCGGCGATGAGGAAGATCTCCGCCATCGGCATCGGCGCCGGCGACCCGGAACACCTGACCGTCCAGGCCGTCCGGCTGCTGAACGAGACCGATGTGTTCTTCGTCCTCGACAAGGGTTCAGAGAAGCAGGACCTGGTGGGCCTGCGCCAGGAGATCCTCGACCGGTTCGTCGAGCGGCCCGGGTACCGCGTCGTGCGGGCACCGGACCCCGAACGCGACCGTAGTCCGGACGACTACCGGAAGGCCGTCGCCGACTGGCACCGGCTCCGCACCGACGTCTACGAGACCATGATCGGTTCCCTGGGTCCCGACGAGCGGGGCGCGTTCCTCGTCTGGGGCGACCCGGCGCTGTACGACTCGACCCTGACCCTGCTGGACGCCGTACTGGAACGGGGCAACGTCGAGTTCGAGTACGAGGTCGTCCCCGGGGTGAGCAGTGTCGCCGCGCTGACGTCCCGGCACCGGACCACGATGAACCAGATCGGACGGCCGGTGCTGATCACGACCGGCCGCCGGCTCGAGGCGGGCTGGCCCGCGGACGTCGACGACGTGTTCGTGATGCTGGACGCGGGGTGCACGTTCACGAAGTTCGTGGATGCGGGCTTGGAGATCTACTGGGGCGCGTACCTCGGGACTCCCGACGAGCTCCTGCTCTCCGGTCCCCTGACCGCCGATCTCGCCGCGGAGATCCGCTCCGTCCGCGCTTCGGCGCGCTCGCGGAAGGGCTGGATCATGGACATCTACCACCTGCGCCGCCCCGCCCCTCGTGAGCGGTAAAGGCGGTTAGAACCGTCCTTACCACTCACGAGGCCCGGGGCTGCGGTGACCGTTGGGCCAGGGTGGTCGTGAGTGGCGTTTCGGGTTAGAACACGAATCGCCACTCACGAGGCTGCGCGCGAGGGTGTCGTTTCCGCTGTCGGTGGGCCGAAGGGGCCCTTTCGGTCTAGTCGGAAGTACGTGAAGGCTCCCTTCCTTGCGTTAGACGCAGTGAAGGGGGCCTTCATGTACTTCCCGCGGGCCAGGGCCACGTGCGAGGACCGCCTGCGGATCTCGTGAGTGGTAAGGGCGGTTAGAACCGTCTTTGCCGCTCACGAGGCTGTGGGTCGGGTGGGTCGT
>NZ_JAJPWO010000017.1:0-194514 GCF_046549075.1 Amycolatopsis sp. lyj-84 | reverse complement strand
TCACCGTGGTCGTGAGTGGCGATTCGGGTTAGAACCCGAATCGCCACTCACGACCACCCCGCCCGCCCCCTCACCCGCCACCCCCGGCGCTCAGTCCCCCAAGCACCCCCAGCATCTAGAGGACTGGTTGCGGTAGTGCGTGGTGCGAACCACCGCACCAGAGGACGAAACGCGGGAGGGGCGGGCGCGATAGCAAAGGTCCCTTGCTATCCCAGGGCGGAGCGCATCGCGGCGATGATCCACTCGGCCTGCGGCATCTGCGAGGGGAACGACGGCCAGCCGTTCATCCTCCCCAGCAGCACCCAGTAGTGCTCGGCGCGCGGGTCGGAGCTGACCGCCATCCCGTCGGTCAGCCGCCTCCGCCAAGCCGGGTCGGCCGCGTCCCGCCCGTTCCGCGAAGACTCCGCGAAGATCGTCTCCGCCAGTTCCCGGCCCTCGGCCGAGTCCGGCGCAAGGCCGGCTTCGAGCGCTTCGGACGCCTTCGCGCTCCAGGCCATCCACAGTTCTTGCTGCTGTGAGCCGAAGTCCGCCCCGTCCTGCTTCCGGAGCTTCGAGTGCCACTCGCTCATCCGGCGGATGGACGCGCGGAACTCGTCGTCCTGCACGAGCTCGGCGAACTCGATCCACGCCTCCAGTTGCTCGGGCGTCGGGTCGTCGGGCAGTTCCGGTTTCGCCGAGCGCATCCGCTCGTAGAACTGCGGGTCCAGCTCCAGCCCTTCGACCATGTCCTGCCAGAACTCGTCGAGCAAGCGTTTGCGGTCTTCGTCCGACATCGACGCGAGTTTGTTCATCAGTTCGACCTCCTCCAGTGGTGAGTCCCGTTTGGCCACCGCTCGCAGGACCGCGCGGCGCAGCTCCAGCCGCCGGATCTGCTCGTCCAGGGCGGCGACGTGCTGGACCGCGAGGTCCCCGATGGTCGCTTCCCTGGTCAGCGCCCGCTCCACGTCCGCGAGACCCAGCCCGAGCTCCCGCAGCGTCCGGACCAGCTCCAGGCGCGCCATCGCGGTGGCGTCGTAGAGGCGGTAGCCGGAATCGGTGCGGTCGGTCGGCGGAAGGAGCCCTTCGTCGGAGTAGAAGCGGATGGTCTTCACCGGCAGGCCGGTCCGTTTGGCCAGCTCCCCGATGGTGAAAACCGCTGCGGTGCCCATGTGCTTCATCGTCGACTCTCCAGTTGGTGGAGAGTCAAGCCTCCCAGGTAGCGTTGGACCATGCACTTCACCCGGCCACGTGAGCTGGCAGTGGCCGGCCTCCTGGGTTTGGTCCTGGCCTATCTGCTCTTCCAGGTCGCCTACGGATCCTTCCCCGCGCTCCCGCTCTTCGCCGGGATCACGCTGCTCGTCCTCGCGCTCTGCGAGACCGTGCTCGCCTTCATCGTCCGTTCGCGGATCAAAGAAGGGCGGGTGCTGTCCGCGATCTCCGTCGCCCGATCGGTGGCTCTCGCCAAGGCGTCGTCACTCGCCGGATCCGTCATGACGGGGGTCTGGCTGGCGGCTTTCGCGTATCTTTTTCCGCGACGTGACGAACTCCTCGCGGCGAGCGGTGACCTCCGCTCGGCGACGGTCGGGATCGTCAGCTCGGTGGCGCTGGTAGCTGCGGCTTTGTGGCTCGAACACTGCTGCCGGACCCCCGAAGGCAGCGATCGGGAGCGCGATCCCGAGCCGACCGGTTAACGCTCGAGAGCCACCGCTCGAAGTACCGACTAGGTCTCGTTCGGATTACTAGAAGGTACGGTGTTGGGCATGACCGGGGTGGGTGACGACTCGCGCGGCCGCCTTGCGGGTAGGCCGTGGCTTGTCGTCGGCTTGGTTCTCGCCGTCGGCGCGACTCTCGCATTGGTGCTTTCCGACGACCTCCGCTACTTGCGGCTGGGAATCGTCGCGGCGCTGTGGGCCGCCTTGATCGGCGCGTTCCTGGCGGTCCGCTCGCGCAAGCACGTGTCACAGAGCGAAGAAGCCGTCGCCGAGGCGCAGGCCGTCTACGAGCTGGAGCTGGAACGCGAGATCGCCGCCCGCCGCGAGTTCGAGCTGGAGATGGAAGCGGAGACCCGGCAGGCCGCCGACAGCCGTTCCCAAGAGGAGCTCGAAGCGCTCAGGGCTGAGGTCACCGCCCTGCGTGAGAGCCTCCAGTCGCTCTTCGGCGGTGGCGAGGTCCTCCTCGAACGTGTCGCGCTCACCGCGCAGGCCACCCGGATGCGGTCCCTCGACAACAAGCAGCTGATGAGCGCGGGGTCCGAGAACGGCAACGGCAAACCCCAGCTCATGGCGGCCAAGAGCACCACGATCGACGTCGACGAGCGTGAACACGGGCGGGAACGCCCGACAGAGATGATCGACCGCGTCCTCGAACCGGCGTCGGTGCGGGCCGGTGCCCCGCCCGCCGCCCGGCGAAAACCGGCGAACGGCCAGGTCAACGGCACCAACGGCTACGGCCAGAGCAATCAGGTCCCGCGGCCGAAGCCGGTCGACGAGTCGACTCGCCGCAGCATGCGCAAGGCGGACGCCCGCGCGTCGAAGGCGGCCGAGGCGCTCGCCGCCGAAGCCGCCCGCCGCGAGCGGCTCGAAATGTCCAACCCCGGGATGTCGCCCGCCGAGGTCTCCCGGCCGATGCCGAGGGTCGACCCCAAGCGCAAGACCCCGCCGCCGGTGACCCCGGCCGAGGTGTCCCGCCCGTCCATGCCGGGGATCTCGCGCGCCGAGGTCTCGCAGCCGTCGATGCCCGCCGTCGCCCGGCAGCCCCAGCGCCCGGAGCCGCCGCGTCAGGAACCGCAGCGCCCGGAGCCCCAGCGCAACGAACCGCCCCGCCGTCCGCAGCAGCCTTCGCTGCAGCAGCGCCTCGACGCCGGCACCGTGCAGCGCCCGCCCGCGCCACGGCCGGAGGAGCAGACCCGCAAGCAGACGCCGCCGGTGAAGCCCGCGGCTCAGGCGAAGCCGGTCAAGAAGGTCGAGCCGGACCGTCCCCGGCCGAACCGCGAGCTCGGCCTGACCCGGCCCGGGATGAAGCCGGTCGAACGGCCTCGTCCGGCCGGTGGCACGCCGCCGCCCGCGAACAAGCCCGCCGCCACGCCGGAGCCGATGGAGGCCACCGGCGAGTGGAAGCCGTCGTGGACGCAGGAGCGCCCGGTCTCCGACCTGAGCGCCGCGTTCCCCCGGAAGGACGACTTCCAGGACCGGCTGCGCCCCGCGCCGCCGTCGAAGCCCCAGCAGTCGGCCTCCCTGCCGCGGCCCCAGTCCAGCCCTCAGCCTCGTCGTGATCCGGAGCCCCCGACCCCGCTGTCGATCCCGGTCGTGTCCGAGCCTCCCCGCCGTGCCGAGCCCGTCCGGCCGCCGGAGCCCGAACCGGTGCGCCGTCCGGCCGCCGAGGCGCCGTCGCGGCACAGCCCACCCGTCGAGGAGCCGCCCGCGGTGAACCCGACGCTGCCCGAAGAGGTCCGCATGACGCAGAACGGGAGCGGCGGACGCCGTCGCCGGGCGGCCGAGGACTCCTCGGTGTCGCTCACCCCGGCCCCCAACGTCCCGGAGCCCACCGGTGGCGGCCGTCGCCGCCGTCCGGACGGCGAGCCCCCGGCTTGGCAGGGCCAGGAGTCGTCAGGCGGCCGTCACGGCGGCAGGCGGGCGAAGCCGGAGGAAGAGGCGCCGTCCCGCAACGGGTCGTCGCACAGCCGTCCGGAGACCCCCGCCGCCGGCTCCCACGCGTCCGGCCGGTCGGTGATGGACCTGCTCGCGGCCAACGGCGCGAACGAGTCCACTCCGCGGCGCAGGCGGCGTGCGGAGGATTGAGTCGCGTCCGACCAGGTGAGCCCGCGACCGCGATCGACGTCGGAAGGGCGCTGGTGGGTCGATTCGGTCGCGTTCTCGAGGCTGGGCGCCCTGTCACCGCGATGGCGGGGCCTTCGGCCGGGCGGGTTCACACGTGTGGCCCGTCCTGTCTCGAACTTCAGCTCCACGTCCCGCTCCTGTCCCGTACCGACGGTAGGGTGACCCGCTGTGAGCGAGCCTTCCTCCCCGGCGCCCGGTCCCGACCGGGCCCGCCGGTCTCGGTCGATCACCGTGCTGCTGCCGGTGCTCGGGCTGATCGCCGTCGCGTTGTGCGGGCTGTTCGTCTTCGGCACGGTGACCGAGAAGGTCGGCCTGCCCGCGGTGACGATCGGCGTGCTCGCGGCCCTCGTGCCGGTCGGCGTGGTGGTCACCGCGTTCCTGTGGGTCGACCGCTGGGAACCGGAACCCCCGAAGCTCCTGCTGCTGTCCTTCGTCTGGGGCGCGTGCGTCGCGACGATCATCGCGCTGCTGCTCAACAGCGGTGCCGAGGCTGTCGGTGACCTGCTGCTCGGCAGTGGCGGCGGCGGCAAGATCAGTGGCCTGGTCTCCGCACCGCTGGTCGAGGAGGCCGCGAAGGCCGCGTTCATCCTGCTGCTGTGGTGGCGCCGCCCGAGCGAGTTCGACGGCGTCGTGGACGGCATCGTCTACGCCGGGTTCACCGCGGCCGGGTTCGCGTTCACCGAGAACATCTATTACTTCGGCCGTGCCTTCGCCGAACACGGCTTCGGCGACGGCACCAGCGCCGGCGTGCTCGCGGCGTTCTTCCTCCGCGGCGTGCTTTCGCCGTTCACGCATCCGCTGTTCGCCGTGATGACCGGAATCGGGCTCGGCGTCGCCGCGAGCAGCAAAGTGCGCTCATTGCGGATCCTGGCGCCGATCGGCGGCTACGTCGTCGCCGTGCTGCTGCACGCGCTGTGGAACGGCGCCGCGCTGCTCGGCGGGGCCAAGACCTTCCTGAACGTCTACTTCCTGATCATGGTGCCGTTGTTCATCGGCGTCTTCTCGGTGGTGGTCATGCAGCGGCGCCGCGAGCAGCGGATCGTCGCGGCCGCGTTGCCGATGATGGTCGACGCGCGCTGGATCGCGCCGTCCGAGGTGACGCTGCTGGCCAGCCTGTCGGGGCGGCGCTCCTGGCGGAAACAGGCGCGGAAGCAATCGGGACGGGACGCGGCGAAGGCCGTAGGCCGCTATCAGGCCAGCGTGACCGAGCTGGCGTTCCTGCGACGCGGCAGGAAGCTCACCGACGAGGGCAAACAGCGGCAGCGTGAACTGCTGCAGGTGCTCAAGACGTCGCGCGCCGACGCCGTGCGGCTGGCGGACGGTGCTCCGCGCGGGTGACCCGTATCAGGTGAAGCTGGTCACGAGGACCGGTTCGGACGCGCGCCCGAGGGTTACCCTCGCGCCGTCGTCCGGTACCCGCGACCACAGAGCGGGACTGGAACGAATTGAGGAGTTTTCGACCATGAGCGTCCACAGGCGCACGCCATGATGAGGCCCGCTCGCTTGGCCGTGGGCGTCGTTTCCGCCGGCCGGGTAGGCAGTGTCGTCGGCGCCGCACTCGCGAGGGCCGGGCACACGGTCGTCGCCGCTTCGGGCCTTTCCAACGCTTCGGTACGCCGGGCGGAGCAACTGCTCCCCGACGTGCCCCTCCTGCCGCCCGACGAGGTCGCCCGCCGCGCCGATCTGGTCCTGCTTGCCCTGCCGGACGACGCGCTCGCCGGGATGGTGCGCGGTTTCGTCGCGACCGGTTCCCTGCGACCGGGTCAGATCGTCGTGCACACCTCCGGGTCGCACGGCATCGACGTCCTCGCGCCCGCCGCCGAGGCGGGCGCGCTGCCGCTGGCCCTGCACCCCGTGATGACCTTCACCGGCCGCACGGAGGACCTCGACAGACTGGCCACCTGCAGCGTCGGCGTCACCGCCACAGAGGGTGACGAAGCGGCGTGGAACGTCGGCGAGGCGCTGACCGTGGAGATGGGCGCGGAGCCCGTCCGGGTCCCTGACGAGGCGCGAGCGCTCTATCACGCGGCGTTGGCGCATGGCGCGAACCACCTGATGACCCTGGTCGCCGACTGCGCGGAATTGTTGCGGGAAGCGGGAATCGGCCAGCCCGAACGCCTGGTGGCTCCGTTGCTGTCGGCGGCGTTGGATAATGTTCTGCGACACGGGGACCGGGCACTGACCGGGCCGGTGGCCCGTGGTGATCTCGGCACCGTGCGTAAGCACCTCGCGGTGCTGGCCGAACGTGGCCCCGACATCGCCCCGAGCTATCGCGCGCTGGCCAAGCGCACGCTGGCACGCGGCGACGCCGCCGGGCTCCTGGACCCCTCGGCCGCCGCCGAACTCACCGAACTCCTCAGTGATCCCGCAGATCCCGCAGACCCCGCCGAAGGGCAGCAAAACCAGTGACCACACCCAAATTCGCCCGAGGCACGCTGCACACCTTCCAGCCGCCGGAGCAGGTGAGCCAGGTGACGCGTGCCCTGCACGGGGTCGGCCGCAAGGTCGCGCTGGTGCCCACCATGGGCGCCCTGCACGCGGGGCACCGCGAGCTGATCCGCCGGGCGAAGCGGCTGCCGAACACGGTCGTCGCGACGTCGATCTTCGTGAACCCCCTGCAGTTCGGGGAGGGCGAGGACTTCGAGGCGTACCCGCGTCCGCTGGACAAGGATCTCGAGGTGCTGAAGGAGGACGGCGTCGAACTGGGCTTCCTGCCCAAGGCGTCGGATCTGTACCCCGACGGGGCCACCGTCACGGTGCACCCCGGCCCGCTCGGCGACGAGCTCGAAGGAGCGGTGCGGCCGGGGCATTTCGCCGGCGTGCTCACCGTGGTGGCGAAACTGTTCAACATCGTGCGGCCGGACTACGCCTTCTTCGGGGAGAAGGACTACCAGCAGCTGGTGCTGATCAAGAAGATGGTGCGTGACCTGAACATCGAAACCCGGGTCATCGGGGTGCCGACGGTCAGGGAACGCGACGGGCTGGCGTTGTCCTCGCGCAACGTCTACCTGACTCCTGAACAGCGTGAGGACGCGATCGTGTTGTCGGCGGCACTCACCGCGGGTGCCTTCGTCGGGCGCGACGGCGCGGACGCCGTGCTGGCGACCGCCAGGAAGACCCTCGCCGCGCGGCCCGCGGTCGAGATCGACTATCTGGAGTTGAGGGGAACCGACCTCGGGCCCGCGCCCGTCGACGGTGAAGCGCGGTTGCTGATCGCGGCCAGGGTGGGGAGTACCCGGCTGATCGACAACGTGGGTGTGGTGCTCGGCGCTGCCGCGGACCATCCCCGGCACGCGCTGGACGCAGGGGAATAGGGAGAGTCCACGATGTACCGCACGATGCTGAAATCGAAGATCCACCGGGCCACGGTGACCCAGGCGGATCTGCACTACGTCGGTTCGGTGACGGTCGACGAAGATCTGATGGACGCGGCGGATCTGCTGCCGGGCGAACAGGTGTCCATTGTGGACGTCACCAACGGCGCGCGCCTCGAGACGTACGTGATCGCGGGCGAACGCGGCAGCGGGGTGCTCGGCATCAACGGCGCCGCCGCGCATCTGGTGCACCCCGGCGATCTGGTGATCCTGATTTCGTACGCGCAGATGGAGAACGCCGAAGCGGCCTCGTTCCGGCCGCGGGTCGTCTTCGTCGACGCGGACAACCGGATCGTCGAAAAGGGCGGCAACCCGGGGCACGCGCCGGAGGGCTCCGGGCTGATGAGCGGCACCGTGACACTGGCCGACGACGACACGATGACCTTCCCGGTCGCCGAAACCGCCGACGCCCGCCGTCTCGACGCGCTGCTGCACGCCGAAAGCTGAGCCCTTGCTGCTCACGGTCGACGTCGGCAACACCAACATCGTGCTCGGTCTCTACAACGGGCAACAGCTGGTGGGTGACTG
Organism: Amycolatopsis sp. lyj-84; assembly: GCF_046549075.1. NCBI lineage: Bacteria > Bacillati > Actinomycetota > Actinomycetes > Pseudonocardiales > Pseudonocardiaceae > Amycolatopsis > Amycolatopsis sp. lyj-84. Next base: position 186,797 of record NZ_JAJPWO010000017.1, on the reverse strand, counting down.
GCGCATGCGCACCGACGCGCGGATCACCGCCGACGAGCTCGCGCTCACCATGCGCGGGCTCCTCGGCCCGCACGCGGACGCGATCACCGGGATCAGCGCGCTGTCCACGGTGCCCGCCGTCCTGCGGGAGCTGCGCGTCATGCTCACGCGGTATTACGGGCGGTTGCCGAAGATCGTCATCGAGCCGGGAGTGCGCACCGGGGTGCCGCTCCTGGTCGACAACCCCAAGGAGGTGGGCGCGGACAGGCTGGTGAACACCCTGGCCGCGCACCATCTGCACCCCACCACCGCCTGTGTGGTGGTGGATTTCGGGACTTCGACCAATGTGGACGCCATCTCCGCGAAGGGCGAGTTCCTCGGCGGCGCGTTCGCGCCCGGTATCGAGATCTCGGTCGACGCGCTGGCCGCGCGGGCCGCGGCGCTGCGCAAGGTCGAGCTGGTGCCGCCGCGGTCGGTGATCGGGAAGAACACCGTGGAATGCCTGCAGTCCGGCATCCTCTACGGCTTCGCGGGCCAGGTCGACGGCCTGGTGAAGCGGATCAAACGCGAGCTTTCGCCGGGCGGGACGGATCCGGTCGCGGTGATCGCGACCGGCGGCCTCGCGCCCCTGGTGCTGGAGGAGTCGGAGACGATCACCGAGCACGCGCCGGATCTGACGCTGCTGGGCCTGCGGCTGGTCTACGAGCGCAACCACCACTCCCGCGTTTAGTCCTCTAAATGCGGTTTCCCTGGGGCGCGGCGTGCAATGAAAGGCCCGTTACTTGCAAAATTTGCAAGTAACGGGCCTTTCATTGCACGCGCGGCACGGAGACGGAGGCGGAGGAGAGGGGAGCGGCGGGGTGTTAGCGGCGTGAAGCGACCATGAGTACCCGCCGCGTCATCAGGTCCTGGTTCCGCAGCGCCTGCTCGAGGCTCGCGCGCAGCCTGGACGGATCCTCGCCCGACTCCGCAGCCAGGTCCTCCACACGCTCCAGCGACAGTTCCATGGTCCGCTGCTGCCGCGCCCGCCAGTCCGGCGTCTCTTCGTAGGAGAGAACGTCGAATCCGGCCGATTCCAGCAGCGGCCGGTGGTCGGCGACCTGCGGCGGCCGGTTCTGGGGCTGTCCGTCGAAGTCCCAGGTCGTGACGACCAGCCGCCCGCCCGGCACGAGGATCCGCGCGAACTCCGCGCAGGCGAGTGCCTTGTCGGGCGCGAACAGCAACGCGTCGACGCTCATCACCGCCTCGGACGACGCGTCGTCCAGACCGGTGTCCGCGAAGGTGCCGACCCGGAAATCGGTCGCTTCGACGTCCGAGAGGGGCAGAGCCTCGGCGCGACGCCGCGCCGAAGCCAGTGCCGTCTCCGCGATGTCGATGCCGGTGAGCGTCGCGTAGGTGCGGGCGGCGACCCACAGGCCCGGCCCGCCGCGTCCGCAGCCGAGGTCGGCCAGCCGCCCGCCCGGCTTCAGCCGGGCTTCCTCCGCAATGCGGTGCAGGTCGGTGCGGGTGACGAAGCTGTAGGTGTCGAGCTCGGCGGGGTACTCGTCGCCGTACACCTCGGTCCAGATCCGCGCGGACACCGCGGAGGCCGGCGCGCCGAACGTCGCGGTGAACGTGGCCTTCCAGTCGGCGTTCACCGGCGGCGCGCCCGGAAGACGGTGGTGGTGATCGGCAGGTCGAATTCCCCCGAGGCGGTTTCCGGGTTCCGGTCGAGGAATTCCCGTGCCGTGCGAAGTTTGGCTTCGCGTTCCTCCGTCTCCGCCACCAGCATGTGCGAATGGGTGGCGAGAGTCGCCACCAGGGTTTCGGCCGTCCTGGGTTGTTTGTGACCGAAAGTCTTCTTCTCGAACGGCTCGAAGGCCTCGTGTTCCGGAAGCGATTCGTAGTCGCTCAGCCAGCGCCTGCTCGCCGAGGTCTTGATCAGCGTGTTGAGCTCCGCCAGCCAGCCCGTCGACTCGTCGTCGTGGTTCCACAGCGCGGCGACGATCCCGCCCGGCTTCAGCACCCTGGCCATCTCCGGATAGGCCCGGTCGAGGTCGAACCAGTGGAAGGCCTGGCCCGCGACCACGGCGTCCACGGAGGCGTCCGGCAGCGGGATCCGCTCGGCCGTCCCGATGAGCGGGGTCACGGAAGGGAAGGTCTTGGTGAGCTCTTCGAGCATCTTGGCGTCCGGTTCGACCGCGGTGACCGTGACACCCAGCGCGAGGAGCCCTTCGCTGACCTTGCCGGTACCCGCGGCGAGATCGAGGACCTCCGCCGGCCTTTCCTCGGCACCCGCCAGCCCCCAGGCCAGTGCCTTTTCCGGATAGTCCGGCCGATGTGCGGCATAGGCGGCGGCCTTGGCGCCGAACGAGGCGGCGCGGCGTGCGTGCAGTTCCGGTTCGATGCCAGGAGTGGATGCGTTCACGCGACCGGAGGTTAATGGAGAGAAAACCGGCCGGTCCCGAGTGCCGGAAAAGGTAATCCGGTTGGCGTAGGGAAGGAGCGGGTTCGTACGCTGTGCGCCATGACTGAAATCCCCGCATCCGAGGGCGCTGGCCCCGACGAAGACCTGCCGGAACAGATGCGGGTGCGCCGGGACAAGCGCGACCGGATAATCGCGGAGGGTATCGATCCGTATCCGGTCGAGGTTCCCCGGACGCACTCACTGGCCGAAGTGCGAGCGAAGCATTCCGGCCTTCCGGTCGACACCGCCACGGGCGACATCGTGGGCATCACCGGCCGGGTCATGTTCATGCGCAATACCGGCAAACTGTGTTTCGCGAGTCTCCGTGAAGGCGACGGCACCGAGTTGCAGGCGATGATCAGCCTCGCGAAGGTGGGTGAAGGCGCGCTCGCGGCGTGGAAGTCCGATGTCGATCTCGGTGATCACGTATTCGTCGAGGGCGAGGTCATCACCTCCAAGCGCGGTGAGCTTTCCGTGATGGCCGACTCTTGGCGGATCACGTCGAAAGCATTGCGCCCGTTGCCGGTGATGTACAAAGACCTCGCCGAGGAAACGCGGATCCGGCAGCGTTATGTCGATCTGATCGTGCGTCCCAAGGCCCGGGACGTGGTCCGTACCCGTGCCGGTGTGCTGCGTTCCCTGCGTGACTCGTTTCACGGCCGGGGATTCCTCGAGGTCGAGACCCCGATGCTGCAGACGCTCCACGGCGGCGCGGCGGCACGGCCATTCGTCACGCATTCGAATGCCTTCGACCTCGATCTGTACCTGAGGATCGCGCCTGAGCTGTACCTCAAGCGTTGCGTGGTCGGCGGTATCGAGAAGGTCTTCGAGATCAACCGGAACTTCCGGAACGAAGGCAGCGACTCGTCCCACTCGCCCGAGTTCGCCATGCTCGAGTACTACGAAGCGTATGCGACCTACGACTCCAACGCGGTGATGACGCGTCAGCTCATCCAGGAGGCGGCGCAGAACGTTCTCGGTACTCAGGTGGTCACTCTCGTCGACGGTTCGGAGTACGACCTGTCCGGCGAGTGGACCACACTCGGAATGTACGAGTCGTTGTCCGAGGCGTTGTCGGAAGAGGTCACTCCCGAGACATCGGCGGACAAGCTGCGTTCCTATGCCGAAGGGCGAGAGCTGGAGCTCGACCCAAAGTTAGGGCACGGCAAACTCATCGAAGAACTTTGGGAACACCTCGTCGGCGATCATCTCCACGAACCTACTTTTGTCCGTGATTTTCCGGTCGAGACATCCCCGCTGACCAGGCAACACCGCAGCAAGCCGGGGGTGGCCGAGAAGTGGGATCTGTACGTACGCGGATTCGAACTGGCCACCGGATACTCCGAGCTGGTGGATCCCGTGGTAGAGCGTCAGCGTCTGGTGGAACAGGCTCGGCTGGGTGCGCAGGGCGATAGTGAGGCCATGAACCTGGATGAGGATTTCCTCCGTGCGCTGGAGTACGGAATGCCGCCGAGCGGTGGTGTCGGAATGGGGATCGACCGGTTGCTGATGGCGCTGACCGGCCTTGGTATCCGGGAGACCATCCTGTTCCCGCTCGTCCGACCTGAATAACCCGTCCGCGTGACAGATACCTCGATCGTTCTCGTAAACAAGATTTGCGTTATGTCTCGGTAGCGGGTATTAATGTCGCTAGACAAAGTCTTCTGTCCGGGGCATGCCCCGTACCAGATCATTCGTGTAAGCCCCCAGCAGGAGGAAACAGATGGCACAGAAGGTGCTCGTCTCGCTCGTCGACGACCTCGACGGCACTGAGGCGGAAGAGACCGTCGAGTTCGGTTTGGACGGTGTCAGCTACCAGATCGACCTTTCCGCGGAAAACGCGGAAGAGCTTCGTGACGCGTTGGCCCAGTATGTGGAGCACGCCCGCCGCGCGGGTGGCCGTAAGCGCACCGCCATTCGTCCGGTCGCAGGCGTGAAGGCCGCCGCCCGCCCCGCGACCGTGGACCGCGAGCAGAACCAGGCCATTCGCGCCTGGGCCCGCAAGAACGGCTTCCAGGTTTCCGACCGTGGACGTATCCCGTCCGAGGTCGTGGAGGCCTACCACAAGAAGAACTGAGGTCTTTCAGACCTTCGAGCCGCCGGGAAACCTTTCCCGGCGGCTTTCTTGTTCTTGTACACGGTTCAAGCGGGCGTACTCGGTGGGCGCCCATCCGGTCACGGAGCGGAAATCCCGGATGAAGTGCGCTTGGTCGCTATAGCCCAGTGCCGTCGCCAGTTCCGCGTAGTCCGGTCGTTCCTCGGCCGCGATCCGTGCCGCCGCTTCGTTCAACCGGTATACCTGAATCGCCCATTTGGGGGCGGTGCCGACATGTTCGGCGAACAGGCGTTGCAGACTTCGCTGAGACAGGCCTGTTCGGCTTGACAGCTCCCCGACCCTGGTAATGGCCGGTTCGGCCGCGATTGTTTCCACCGCTTCGATGGCCGTCCTGGCCGCGGCGGTGAGCACGGGGTGTTTCGCGAGGAGCAGTTCCTCGCATCGGCGGACCATTTCGAAGTCGTCCGTCGCATTGCGTACCGATTCCGTCACTCCCGCGGCTTCCGGGAAGAGATCGGTGAGTGGAACGGAACGGCCGGAGATCATCGTGACCGGCCCGGTGAGGAATGCCCGGAAAGCCCCGGGCCTGAATCGAACGCCGATACCGTGGTCCTTGCCCTCGACGAGGTAGCGGAAAGGCCGTTTCCCGGGCCCGGACGCGCCCGCCGCGTCGCGGAAGAAGGTGACGTTGACCGCGAGATTGGGCAGTACCACTTGTTCGTGGGCCGGACGGCCGCTCAGATCCCAGCGCAGCACCCAGTGATGATCGACGAACGGCCTCAGTTCCGGCGACGGCCGATGCCGCACGAGGCCGAACTTCGCGCTCGCCTCCCGCGCGTTGACGATCCCCGCGGGGATCCGGTGCCCACTCACCGGTTCAACTTAGCCCTGTCCTGAAACCTGTCGTGTTTCTTCAAGACGGCGCAACCCTTCCCGTGAACTCATGCCCCCATGTCCGAACACGCTGCCCTGATCGCCCCCGCCGCCGCGGAATTCGCCGGAATCCTGCGCGGGATCGGCGAGACCGAACTCGCCGCCCGCACCCCGTGCGCCGATTACGACGTCCGCGCGCTGCTGAACCACCTTCTCTACTGGGGCCCTTGGCTCGAAGCCGCCGGGCGCAAGACGCCGCCGCCCGAGGTGGCCACGGGCGAGGCGGAGGCAGGTCTCGTCGGCGCCGATTGGCTCGACGCCGTCGAGAAGCAGGCCGCACGGCTCGTGGACGTCTTCGGGGCGCCCGAAGCGTGGCAGGGCATGACGGCGCTCGGCACGGCGGAGATGCCCGCCTCGATCATCGGCGACATGGTGCTCGGCGAGTTCGTCCTCCACGGCTGGGATCTGGCCCGCGCGACCGGTCGCACCGTCGACGTCGCGCCCGAAGCGGCCGAGGCCGTGTTCACGTCCGCCTCGGCGATGGGTGATCAGGCCCGGGCGATGAAGGTGTACGGCGAAGAAGTCGTCGTTGCAGACGGCGCAACGACTTTCGAGCGCGCCTTGGGCGCCACTGGAAGGAATCCGGACTGGCGTTCCTGACCCGTTCCGCGGTTTCTCGTCCACTCGCGGCGTCCGCGACCCCGGCACCCCGGCGCCCTCGGCCGCCGGGGTGCCGGCGAGCCCGGCTGTCATTAGGTATGCCTAACCTTACACACGGTCCGTGACTACTCCGGACGGGTGTCCACCCTCTGGGCAGTCTCTGCCCGCGCGTTGTGTTCGCGCTCAGCGGACAACGCGCATCCGACGGAATCCGGACGGCCGTTCGCACGTTGGGCTTGACGTAAAGGTGCAGGGCAACCGGAAGATGAAACAGCGCACGGCCGGAGAACGGCACGGGCGCGAACGGGCCGCAATCAGCCGTAGTGGTACGCCAGCGCGACCGCATGGCTACTAGAGTGGTCTCACGGTGCTGAATCCATCGCGGTGAAAGCACGATGGAAACGGGCCGCCGTCGCAGCAGTCGAGGGAGTGCACATGTTTGAGAGGTTCACCGACCGCGCGAGGCGGGTGGTCGTCCTGGCCCAAGAAGAGGCCAGGATGCTCAACCACAACTACATCGGCACCGAGCACATCCTCCTGGGTCTGATCCACGAGGGTGAAGGTGTCGCCGCCAAGGCGCTGGAATCGCTGGGCATCGCGCTGGAGGGCGTCCGCCAGCAGGTCGAGGAGATCATCGGCCAGGGGCAGCAGGCCCCGAGCGGGCACATCCCCTTCACCCCGCGGGCCAAGAAGGTGCTTGAGCTGTCGCTGCGCGAAGCGCTGCAGCTCGGCCACAACTACATCGGCACCGAGCACATCCTGCTCGGGCTGATCCGCGAAGGAGAAGGCGTCGCCGCACAGGTGCTCGTCAAGCTCGGCGCGGACCTCAACCGGGTGCGTCAGCAGGTCCTGCAGCTGCTGTCGGGCTACCAGGGTGGCAAGGAGTCGACCGAGACCGGCTCCGGACGCGGTGAAGGCACCCCGTCGTCGTCGCTGGTGCTCGACCAGTTCGGCCGCAACCTGACCGTCCAGGCCCGCGAAGGCAAGCTCGACCCGGTCATCGGCCGTGGCAAGGAAATCGAGCGGGTCATGCAGGTGCTGTCGCGGCGCACCAAGAACAACCCGGTCCTGATCGGTGAGCCCGGCGTCGGCAAGACCGCCGTCGTCGAGGGGCTCGCGCAGAACATCGTCAAGGGCGAGGTGCCCGAGACGCTGAAGGACAAGCAGCTCTACACCCTCGACCTCGGCTCCCTGGTCGCCGGTTCCCGGTACCGCGGTGACTTCGAAGAGCGCCTCAAGAAGGTGCTCAAGGAGATCAAGACCCGCGGCGACATCATCCTGTTCATCGACGAGCTGCACACGCTCGTCGGCGCGGGTGCCGCCGAGGGCGCGATCGACGCCGCGTCGATCCTGAAGCCGATGCTGGCCCGTGGCGAGCTGCAGACGATCGGCGCGACCACGCTCGAGGAGTACCGCAAGTACATCGAGAAGGACGCCGCGCTGGAACGACGCTTCCAGCCGATCCAGGTCGGCGAGCCGTCGCTCGAGCACACGATCGAGATCCTCAAGGGTCTGCGCGACCGGTACGAGGCGCACCACCGCGTCTCGATCACCGACGGCGCGCTGGTGCAGGCCGCCACCCTGGCGGACCGCTACATCAACGACCGGTTCCTGCCGGACAAGGCGATCGACCTGATCGACGAGGCCGGCGCCCGGATGCGCATCCGCCGGATGACCGCGCCGCCGGACCTGCGCGAGTTCGACGAGAAGATCGCCGACGTGCGCAGGGACAAGGAGTCCGCGATAGACGCGCAGGACTTCGAGCGCGCCGCCCGCCTCCGTGACGAGGAGAAGACCCTCCTCGGCCAGAAGGGTGAGCGGGAGAAGCAGTGGAAGGACGGCGACCTCGACGTCGTCGCCGAGGTCGACGAGGAGCAGATCGCCGAGGTCCTCGCCAACTGGACCGGCATCCCGGTGTTCAAGCTCACCGAGGAGGAGACCACGCGTCTGCTCCGCATGGAGGACGAGCTGCACAAGCGGATCATCGGCCAGGAGGACGCGGTCAAGGCCGTCTCCCAGGCGATCCGCCGTACCCGCGCCGGTCTGAAGGACCCGAAGCGCCCCTCCGGCTCGTTCATCTTCGCCGGCCCGTCCGGTGTCGGTAAGACCGAGCTGTCCAAGGCGCTGGCGGCGTTCCTCTTCGGCGAGGACGACGCGCTCATCCAGATCGACATGGGTGAGTTCCACGACCGCTACACCGCTTCGCGGCTCTTCGGTGCCCCTCCGGGCTACGTCGGCTACGAAGAGGGCGGTCAGCTGACCGAGAAGGTGCGGCGCAAGCCGTTCTCGGTGGTGCTGTTCGACGAGATCGAGAAGGCCCACCAGGAGATCTACAACACGCTCCTGCAGGTCCTCGAAGACGGCCGTCTCACCGACGGTCAGGGTCGTACGGTCGACTTCAAGAACACCGTGCTCATCTTCACCTCGAACCTGGGTACCTCGGACATCTCCAAGTCCGTCTCGCTCGGTTTCTCCCAGGGCGGGGACACCGCGAACCGGTACGAGAAGATGAAGCAAAAGGTCAACGAGGAAATGAAGAAGCATTTCCGGCCCGAGTTCCTGAACCGGATCGACGACATCATCGTCTTCCACCAGCTGACCAAGGACCAGATCATCCAGATGGTCGATCTGATGATCGCCCGGGTCGAGAAGCAGCTCAAGGCCAAGGACATGGAGCTCGAGCTCACGCCCAAGGCCAAGGCGCTGCTCGCCAAGCGAGGCTTCGACCCGGTGCTGGGCGCGCGGCCGCTGCGTCGCACGATCCAGCGCGAGATCGAGGACCAGCTGTCGGAGAAGATCCTGTTCGGCGAGGTCCAGGCGGGCCAGATCATCCTGGTCGACGTCGAGGGCTGGAACGACGAAGAGGGCGAGAAGGACGACAAGGCGCACTTCGTCTTCCGTGGCGAAGCACGTCCCTCGTCGGTCCCGGACGCCCCGCCGGTCAGCATCGGTGCCGGTACGAGCGAAGAGAACGGTGAAGCCGAGGCGGAGTAAGTCTCGGTGGTCCGGAAGTGCCCGTCGCGGGTTTGCCGCGGCGGGCACTTTCGCGTGCGGGGGGGGCGACCAGAGTGCCGGAGCTTCGAGACCGGAGCACTCCTCGACGATGAACGAATTGGGACACTCAACGTCCCGATTCCTTCACGCTCGACGGTGCCGCCCCTGCCACGTCACGTTCACGCTGGTCAGGCGTAGTCAGGCGAATGCTGGCCCGATCTAACCCGAATCGCCACTCGCGACCACCTGGACCGATACCTCGTGAACCACCCGTTGGTGTCCGGCGACGGAAAGCGCGCTTTCGTGGGAACCCTGGTCTTGGCGCACCAATCGATATAAGGTCTACATTATGGTCGCCTGATGAAGTGGGAGATCGAACTTCACGACGAAGTGGATCGCTGGTTCGGAGCGCTGTGCCGGGAAGATCCGGGTTCGGCCGATCGCGTCGAGGAGGCGATCGACATGCTGGCGAGTGAGGGGCCGCAGCTCGGTCGGCCGTTGGTCGACCGGATCAGCGGTTCGCGGAGACACAACTTGAAAGAGCTGCGTCCGGCGTCGGCCGGGCGTACCGAGATCAGGATCTTGTTCGTCTTCGATCCGGCGCGGAAAGCCGTGCTCCTGGTGGCCGGTGACAAAGCCGGGAACTGGAAACGGTGGTACGACGTCAACATCCCGATCGCGGAGGAGCGATACCGGCGGCATCTGGACGCGATGGAGGAGCTGAAATGAGTCGGTCCTGGAAAGAGGTCAAGGCCGAAAAGCTCGCTGCTGATCGCGAGGCAGGCCGAGATGTCGAAGCCGCTCGGGTCGAGGCGAAGGAAGCCACGCAGGCTTATATTCTCGGCTTTCGGCTGTCGAAACTTCGCGAGGACGTCGGGCTGAGTCAGGCCGAGGTCGCCAAGCGAATGGGAGTGAGCCAGCCGCGGATCAGCCAGCTCGAGCAGGGCGATCCGAGCCAGATGGAATTGGACACCCTCCGCAGGTACATCGTCGCCTTGGGCGGCCGCATGCGAGTGGTCGCCGATTTCGACGATCATGACGTGACCATCTCCACCGCCGTCTGACCGCTCCCGGCCGCGCGATCTCCGCGTGAGACGATGCCCTCGGGTCCGGGAGGGGGTCAGGTGGACGTTCTGGCGATCGATTTCGGTACCTCCAGCACGGTCGGGGTGCTCTCGATCCACGGCAGGGGGACGCAGGTCGTCGAGATCGACGGGTCGGTGACGATGTCGTCCGCGATCTACGTCGACAAGGACGGAACCGTCTTCGTCGGCCGCGACGCCGAACGCCGGGCCAGACTGGATCCGAGCCGGTTCGAAGCGAATCCGAAGCGGCGCATCGACGAGGGCGCCCTCCAGCTCGGTGATGTCACGCTGCCCATCGCGGACGCCTTCGCCGCGGTCCTGCGCCGCGTCGGCGAGGAGGCGGAGCTGCTGCTCCAGCGCCCGCCCGCGCAGGTGCGCATCTCCCATCCCGCGGGCTGGGGTCCCGATCGCAAGCAGGTCCTCCGCGACGCCGCGCTCAAGGCCGGTTTCGGCACGACGCTGCTCATCCCCGAGCCGGTCGCCGCCGCGGCGCACTACGCCTCCCTGAACCACGGTCACCGGCCGCCGGGTCCGATCGCGGTGTACGACCTCGGGGCTGGCACTTTCGACTGCGCCGTCGTCGGTGTCAGCGCCCACGGGTTCGCAGTGCTGGCCGAGGACGGCCTGCCCGATCTCGGCAGTCTGGACATCGACCAAGCGCTGCTGGTGCACATCGGCCGCGAGGTTTCGCATTCCGATCCCGCGCAGTGGCAGCGAATCCTGCGCCCGCAGGCGGTCAGCGACCGCCGGACGCGCCGTTCGTTGCTGCAGGATGTCCGTGACGCCAAGGAAAGCCTGTCCCGGCATCAGCAGACCGAGATCCCGATGCCCGAGCCGTTCGGCGACGTGCGGGTGTCGCGGATGGAGCTCGAGGCGCTCGTCCGGCCGAGTTTCCTGCGCAGTGCCGAGCTGCTGGCCGCCACCATCCACCGCGCCGGACTCGGCCCGGCCCATCTCGGCGGGGTCTACCTCGTCGGCGGGCCGAGCCGGATGCCGTTGCTGGCGAGCCTGCTGGCGAACCAGCTCAGGATCACGCCGACGACGCAGGACCAGCCGGAGACGGCGGTCGCGTTCGGGCTGCACCACGTGCCCGCGGGCGGCGAGGATTCGCAGCTGACCGTGCCCGCGTTCGCGCCGGTCGCGCCGCCGGTGCGGCAGCCACCCGTCCAGCAGCCGGTTCAGCAGCAGCCACCTCGGCGTCCGCAGCCTCCGCGCTGGACGCCGCCCCCGCCTCCGCCGGGCCGGAGCTGGCAGAAGCCCACGACGTACGGCGTCATCGTGCTCGCCCTCGCGGCGATCGTGACGACGATCGTCCTGCTCAGCGGCGGTAAGGACGAACCGGTCGCCGCTCCGGCTCCAGCACCGAAGCCGGCTTGCGATCAGCCGGGAGTGAAGGACGCGCAGGGATTCACGGACTGCCTCCGCCGGATCGCCGCCGTCATCCCGCAGCGGGACGAGTGCCGGGACGCCCCGGACGCGGCCGCCGCGATGGGGGCGGCTTCCGCGGTCACCTGCGTGTTCAAGAACGACGAGGTGTCGAACGCGATCAACTACTACCAGGGCGTCGCGATGACCGGCCTGGAGGACGACGCCCGGCGGCAGATGACCAAGGGCAAGCCCGTCGAGGGCACCTGGGCGACCGACGGCCTGCGCGGGCGCTACCTGGCGGGCGTGGGCAAGCGAAGCGGCATCGTGCTCTTCGGGACCGAGGACGCGCCGTTGAGCGCGATGCTCGTCTCGACCCGTCGCGACGGTACGGCGCGGACGACCCAGGAGATGGTCGACTTCTTCACCGCGCAGCTCAAACCCTGATTTAGGTAGCCTGACCCCATGGAAGCCATCTGTGACCTGGCCGAACTGGAGCGGGTCGTGGGGAGCAGGCAGCTGCCGGTGATGATGAAATCCATCGACAGGCTCGACCCTCACTGCGTCGCGCTGCTCGGCCGTGCTCCCGTGGCCGTCCTCGGCTACACCGGGGCCGGGCCGAGGGCCGCGGTGGTGGGTGGCGCTCCCGGGTTCGCGGTCCCGGAAGGCCCCCGGCGCTTGCGGCTGCCGATTCCGCCGGACGCCGTGTCGGGCACCGGCGCCGCGTTGCTCGTCCTGCTTCCCGGCTGGCGCGAGACGTTGCGGATCAACGGAACGGTGGACGACGGCGCCCTCGTCGTCGAGGAGGCTTTCCTGCACTGCGGCAAGGCCGTGATCCGCTCCGGCGTCTGGGGCCCGGCGACGGCGTCCGAGATCACCGACACCGAGGACGGTCCCGGACTCGGCCCCGCGGCGGCCGCCTTCCTGGGCACCGCGCCGCTCGCGGTGATCACCTCACGGGACGGCGACGGCCAGGCCGACGCCAGTCCCAAGGGCGATCCTCCCGGCGTCATCCGGCAGGTCGGGCCGAAGACCGTCGCGATCGCCGACCGGCCCGGAAACCGGCGCACCGACACGTTCCACAACGTGCTCGAACGACCGCACGTGGCGATCGTGGCCCTCGCCCCCGGCGACGACCGCGTCCTCGAACTCACCGGCACCGCGAGCATCAGCGCCGACGCCGATCTTCGCGAGCCGATGGCCGAACGCGGCCGCACTCCCAAGGCGGTGTTGCTGGTCGAGGTGGAACACACGCGGCTCACGCACAGCGCGGCGATCCGCGATGCGCGTCTCTGGGACGCCGAGTCGCACGTCGACCCGGAAGAACTGCCCAAACCCGCCGCGATCTGGACCGACCACGTCAAGCTCAACGAGACCGCGGGCATCGCCGCGAAACTCCTGCGGAAGGCGGCGGGCGAGCGGATGATGCGCGCCGCGATCTCCGTGGACTACCGGCAGAACCTGTACTGACTCAGTGCAGCGTGCCCGCCGGTGTCGAAAGATCCTCGGTCACCGAAAGCGCGGTGTCCACGATGATCCCCAGCGCTTCCGCCGCCCGGTGCACGGCCAGGCTCGGCGCCGTCGTCCGCGCGGCCTGCTCCGGCGTGTAGGGAACGTGCACGAAACCGCCTCGCACGCCGGGGAAGTCGTTGTCCAGCAAGTGCATCAGCCCGTAGAAGACCTGGTTGCACACGTAGGTCCCGGCCGAATACGAGACCGACGCCGGAAGTCCCGCGTCCTTGATCCCCGCGACACACGCCTTCACCGGCAGGGTCGTGAAGTACGCGTTGGGGCCGCCGGGGATCACCGGGACGTCGACGGGCTGCGAGCCCGCGTTGTCCGGGATGCGGGCGTCGATCAGGTTGATCGCGACCCGCTCCGGGGTCACGCCGGGGCGGCCGCCCGCTTGGCCGACACAGATCACCAGTTCCGGCCGGTACTCGTCGATCGCGTCGCGCAAGGTGACCAGCGACCGCGAGAACACGCACGGCAGTTCGACGGCCACCGCGTCACGCCGCCGGCCGGTGAGCAGGGAAACCGCCTGCCACGACGGGTTCACCCGCTCACCGCCGAACGGTTCGAAACCGGTGAGGAGCACTGACGTCATGCCACTCACCCTAACGTGTGACGCGAGGCGACCCATGCGGTCCGGAAGTACGTGAAGGCCTCCTTCCCTACCTTGAGAGTAGGGAAGGAGGCCTTCACGGACCTGCGATCCGATGTTGCCTAGCCACTCACGAGGGGCGAGGTCAGGCGGCCGGCTTGAGGTCCCCCGGGTACAGGAACTCGGGCGCCGGTTTGGTGTTGCCGTAGAACCACGCGTCGAAGAAGCCCTGGAGGTTCCGGTGCGCGATGCGCTCGGCGAACTTCTGGAACTCCGGCAGGCTCGCGTTGCCGTCGCGGTGCAGGGCCGGCCACGTCCGCAGGATGCGGTCGAAGGGCGCCGCGCCGATGTAGTTCTTCAGCGCGTGCAGTGCCACCGGGCCCTTCGAGTACACGTACGTGAACTCGTTGCCGGGGCCCATGTCGTACAGCTTTCCCGCCCAGAACCGGTCCGTCGCCCTCTGCACGGCGGTCAGGTAGCGCGCCTTGAGGTCCTGGCCCGACTTCGCCTCGGACCACAGCCACTCCGCGTAGGAGGCGAAGCATTCGTTGAGGCAGACGTCCTTCCACTTGTCGACGGCGACCGAGTCGCCCCACCACTGGTGGGCGTTCTCGTGCACGATCGTCGGGACGTTGCCCGCCGCGCCCGAGTAGATCGGCCTGCTCAGCGTCTCCAGCGAGAACCCGATCGGCTCGGCGAGGAAGATGCCGCCCGCCGCGTCCACCGGGTACCGCCCGAACTTCGACGCCAGGAAGTCGATGATCTCCGGCAGTCGCGCTTCGGCCTGCTTGGTCGAGGCGGGCGTGCCGGGGGCGTAGGCGTTGACGACCGGGGTGCCGTCGGACAGCTTCGTCCGCTCGAACTCCCATTTGTCGATCGCGACCGTCGTCATGTACGGCACGGCCGGGGTCTCTTCGGCCCAGGTGTAGGTGGTCTTCCCGCCGTTCTCGACCTGCCCGCGCTCCTGGCCGACCGCGATGACGCTCCATTCCGACGGCACGGTGACCGCCAGGTGGAAGGTCGCCTTGTCCCGCGGGGTGTCGTTGACCGGATACCAGGTCGTCGCGGACTTCGGCTCGCCCGCGACGAACGCGCCGCCGGATTTCGCGTACTGCCAGCCGTTCTCGCCCAGCAGCGGATCTTCGATCGCCTGCGGGACGCCGTGGTAGGCGACCTCGGTGGTGAACCGCTCGTGGTTCCGCAGCGAACGGGCCGGGGTGATCACCAGTTCGTGGTCACCGGTCCGTGTGAACGCCGCCTTCCGCCCGTTGACCTTGACCGAGTCGACGGTCAGTCCGCGCAGGTCGAGGTTGAACGAGCTCAGCGCCTGTGTCGCCCGGCCGGTGATCGTCTGCAGGCCGGTGAGCTGCTTGGTGGCGGGCTCGTAGCCGATTTTCAGGTTGTAGTCGCCGACCTCGTAGCCGCCGTTGCCGTCCTGCGGGTAGTAGCTGTCGCCCGCCCCGTCGGCACCGGGTTTCCCGATGCCGGCGACGGCGGTCCCACCGCCGAGGACACTCGCGGCCAGAACGGCGGCGATGACGGCCGCACTCCGGTACCTCATTCACGCTCCCAGTCGATCGGCTGTCGCTTGGCCAAGAACGTAACGCCGCGACCTCGGCCGTCCGCCCGGAAAGCTCCCCGGTGCCCGGATAATCCCCACTTCCGTCGCCTAGTAGAGCCAAGCGTTTGCGGGTTCTGGAAAGCTGGGGTCCGTGCGTGTGACGCTGCTGGGCCCGGTCGGAGCGGAGGCCGCTGACGGCACCCCGGTCGACATCGGCGGTGTCCGCCTCCGCATGCTCTTGGCCAGGCTCGCGCTGGACCCCGGCCGCGGTGTCCCGGCGACAGCCCTCATCGACGGTCTCTGGGGCGCGGAACCGCCCGCCGACGCGGCGAACGCGCTGCAATCCCTGGTCTCGCGCCTGCGCAAGGTCCTGCGTGCCGACGACGTCGGTCTCGACTCGGGCCCTGGCGGTTACCGGCTGGACGTCGCCCGCGAGGACGTCGACGTGTTCCGCTTCGAACGGCTGGCCGCCCAGGGCCGTGCCGAGCTGGCGGCGGGCCGGGACGCCGGTGCGGCAGCCGTCCTCGCCGAAGCGCTCGGCCTCTGGCGTGGTCAAGCGCTGTCCGATGTGCTCGAGGCACCTTTCGCGCAGGCACCGGCGACCCGGCTGGAGGATCAACGGCTTGAGGCCGCCGAAGATCGCTTCGAGGCGGAGATCCGGCTCGGCGGGCACGACGAGGTCCTCGCGGACCTCAAGGAGGCGGCCGCGCGGAATCCGCTGCGCGAACGGCTCGCCGGGCTGTGGATCCGGGCGTTGTGCGCCGCGGACCGGCAGTCCGACGCCCTCGCCGTCTACGAGGAGGTCCGGGCGGCCCTGGCCGATCAGCTGGGGGTCGACCCCTCGGCCGAACTCCGGGAGCTCCACCTCGCCGCGTTGCGCGGCGAACTCGGCCCGCCGCCCGCGGCCGCCGACCGGCTCCCGGTCCGGCTCACCAGCTTCGTCGGTCGCGACGACGAGTTGAAGCTGGTCGCCGAGCTCCTGTCCGGCGCGCGGCTGGTGACACTGGTCGGTCCCGGCGGTGCCGGGAAGACGCGGCTGGCCACCGAGGTCGCGACGCGGCATCCGGCGCACGCGCGGGGGCGCGTCTGGTTCGTGCCGCTCGCCGGTGTCCGCGATCCGGGTGATCTGCCCGGCGCGGTCTTCGCGGCGCTGGAGCTGTGGGACCTCGGTCTCTCGCACGGAGCAGACCCGATGCGCCGCCCGGTGGACGCGCTGGCCCGCGTCGTGGAAACGCTCGGCGCCGGCGAATCGGTGCTGGTGCTGGACAACTGCGAGCATCTGGTCGACACGGCCGCGGAGCTGACGAACACCCTGCTGCGCCGCGTGCCCACCCTGCGGATCCTCGCGACGAGCCGCGAGGCGCTGGCCATCGACGGCGAGACGCTGTGCCCGCTCGGCCCGTTGTCCGTCCCGGACGGGAGGCCGACCGTTCCGGAGGCCGCCGAGGCTGGCGCGATCCGGCTGTTCGTCGACCGTGCGCTGGCCGTGCGCCCGGACTTCGTCCTGGACGAGTCCACCGTGGACGAAGTCGCGCAGATCTGCCGTCGGCTGGACGGGATGCCGCTGGCCCTGGAACTGGCCGCCGCACGGCTGCGTTCGATGACCGTCGCGCAGATCTCGCAACGCCTCGACGACCGGTTCCGCCTGCTGACCTCGGGCAGCCGGACGGCCTTGCCCAGGCAGCGGACGCTGCGCGCCGTCGTCGAGTGGAGCTGGGATCTGCTCGACGACGCCGAACACGTTCTCGCCAGGCGGCTCTCGGTGTTCGGGGCCGGTGCCGAGGTCGAAGCGATCGAAAGTGTCTGTGCCGGGGAAGGCTTGCCCGTCGAAGACGTCCTGTACGTCCTCGGTTCGCTGGTCGAGAAGTCCATTGTGGACGCGATCGCGGGCGATCACGGCGAGCCGCGCTACCGCATGCTGGAGACGATCCGGGCGTACGCGGCGGAACGTCTCGACGAGGCCGAAGAACGAGAACTGCTGACGAAGGCGTATCACCGCTACTACGCCGAACTCGCCGAGCGGCTGGAGCCGTTGCTGCGGACGCGCGACCAGCTCGTCGCCATCTCGCGGTACGACGCCGAGCACGGCAACATCGTGACGGCGCTCCGTCAGGCCATCGACGTCGGCGACGCGGACATGGCGATGCACCTGTTCGGCGGCGTCTTCTGGTACTGGCTGATCAAGGGGGACAGCGCCAGGGTCGAGTCCTTCGTCTCCGAGGTGCTCGCTTTCGGCGACCGCCTGGAAGAGGACTTCGCGGCCGCGTTCCGGGCGATGCGCGAAATCACCGCGATGGTCCCCGGGGTCGGCGACCCCGAAGCCACGCACGCGCTCATCGACGAATGCGTGCGGACGAACGCGCACAACCGGTTCGCCGGGCTGGCCATCGGCCTGCCCATGCTGGCCTTCTTCAGTCAGAGCAAGGAACTCGCCCACCGCGAGGTGGAGAGGGCGCTGTCGAGCCCGGACCCGTGGGCCAGGTCGGCGGGGTCGTGGGCGCAGAGTTTCATCCTCACCGACGACGGTGACACCGAAGGCGCGGACAGGGCCAGGGACAAGGCTTACGAAGGATTCCTGGCGGTGGGCGACCGCTGGGGCACCGCGATGGCGGTGGGCATGAAGGCGAGCGACATCTCGATGTCGGGCGACCACGAGGCCGCGCTTTCGCTGTACCGGCAAGGGCTCGCCCTCGCGCTCGAACTGGGTTCGCAGGACGACGTGATCCAGCAGCGCTGGCGGCTCGCGACGGAGTACGCGAGGGCAGGCGACCTCGAAACGGCGCTGCACGAGATACGCGAGGCGGAGCGCTACGCGGTCGACACGGGCAACGATCAGCTCGCGGTGATGGTGCTGGTGGGGAAGGCCGATCTGTACGGCCGCCTCGGCCGGATCGAAGAGGCGCGCGAGATCGCCGCCCGGTTCCGCGAGCTGATGGCCAAGGTGCCGCTGCCGGGCATGTTCGGCGAAGAGTTCGGCGGGCTCATCGAGACAGGCGTGGCGCTGGCCGCCGGAGACCTGGACGAGGCCGAACGCGGTGCAGCGATCGTCGTCAGGTCCACCGCGGAGCGCGGCGACATGCCCGACCTGGGGCGGATCGTCGAGGTCGCGGGCCTGATCCGGTTCCGGCAGGGGCAGCCCGAGACCGCTGTCCGGCTACTCGGCGCGGGAAAGCTCCTCCGCGGCAGGATGGACCTCGGTGAGCCCGACATCCGGAGGCTGGTCGACGACCTCCGCGAGCACTTCGGCGAGGAGCGCTACGAAGCGCTGCTCGTCCAGGACGCGGGCCTGTCCCGAGCCGAACTGATCTCCTGGATCATCCAGGAAGTGGGCACATGAAGAACTCCTCCTCCCGGCGGGAGAAGGAGTCCTTCACGCGCGTTCCCCCTGACCCCCGTCAGACGCGCTTGCGGTAAGCCCAAGTGGCGAGCGGGAAGAAGACCGCGATCGCGGCCGCCATCCAGATCAGCGAGCCGGTCAGCGGCCCGGCGATCGCCCCGCCGTTCATCAGGCCGCGGAGGACGTCGGACATCTGCGTCACCGGGCTGATGTCGGCCCACGCCTTCAGCCAGCCGGGCATGGTGCCGGTCGGGACGAAGACGTTGCTGCCGAAGGTCAGCGGCATGAGCACCACGAACATCAGGCCCTGCACCGCGCCGGGGCTCTTCACCAGCATCCCGACGAACACCGACGCCCAGCAGAACGCCAGCGCGAACGCGATCGCCAGCACGACGGCCAGCGCGAACTCCGCCGGACCGGTCTGGATCCGGTAGCCCATGATCGTCGCGACGATCATCAGCACGGTGATGCACACCAGGTACCGCACGACGTCGGCCAGCACGGCGCCGATCAGTGGCGCGGACCGGGCGATCGGCATCGCCCGGAACCGGTCGAACACGCCCTTCGTGACGTCGGTGTTGAGCTGGACGCCGACGGTCATGCTGGCCTGCAGGATGTTGAACACCATGATGCCGGGCACGATCATCTGGAGGTAGCCCTCGGTGCTGCCCATGATCGCGCCACCGAACAGGTAGACGAACATGACCAGGAAGATGATCGGCGCGATGGTGACGTCGGCCAGCTGTTCCGGGTTCTTGCGGATCTTCAGGATGCCGCGCCAGGCAAGGGAAAGCCCGTGCTGGACGCTGCTGGAGAGGGAAACGTGCCGTGGTGCCGCGGGCACTGCGATGGTCGTCATACCAGGCTCCCTTCCGGAGTCGTGTCCTTTGTGGACTCTTCGGGCCGCTTGCCGGTGAGCGCGAGGAACACCTCGTCGAGGCTGGGCAGCCGCAGCGCCAGTTCGTCCGCGGTGATCCCGGCTTCGTCCAGTTTGCGGACCAAGGTGGACAGCAGGACGGGGTCGGCGACGGGCGCGGTGAGCAGCCCGGTGTCGTTGTCCCGGTTCGGCTTGACCCCGGTGAGCGCGGCCAGGATGCGCTCGACGGCGTCGAGATCCGCGAGCGCGGTCGGCCGGACTTGCAGCGTCTGGCCGCCGGTCCGGCGCTTGAGCTCGTCGGCCCGCCCGTTCGCCACGACCAGCCCGCGGTCGAACACGGTGATCGTGTCGGCCAGCTGGTCGGCCTCCTCCAGGTACTGCGTGGTGAGCAGCACCGTCGTCCCGTCCGCGACCAGCGTCCGGACCACGGCCCAGACCTCGTTGCGGGCGTGCGGGTCGAGTCCGGTGGTCGGCTCGTCCAGGTAGAGCACCTTCGGACGGCCGACCAGGCTCGCGGCGAGGTCGAGCCGCCGTCGCATCCCGCCCGAGTAGGTCTTGATCGCGCGTCCGGCGGCGTCGGTCAGCTCGAACCGCTCCAGCAGATCGGCCGCGCGCTTCTTCGCGTCCGCCCTGGAGAACTCCAGCAGCCTGCCGATCAGCACGAGGTTCTCCGTGCCGGAGAGATCCTCGTCGACCGACGCGTACTGCCCGGTCAGCCCGATCATGCTGCGGACCGCCATCGGGTTCTTGACGACGTCGTGACCGAAGACGCTCGCGTGGCCGCGGTCCGGCCGGATCAAGGTGGCCAGGATCCGGACGGCGGTCGTCTTCCCCGCGCCGTTCGGCCCCAGCACCCCGACCACCTTGCCCGCCGGGACCTCCAGATCGACCCCGTCGAGTGCCTTCGTCTCCCCATAGTGCTTGACCAGGCCCTCGGCCCTGATCGCGTGCGTCATGTTTCCTCCTGTGGATCTCGCCCCGCGGACAAAGGTGCCCGCTCCGCCTGGCAGGCCGCGCACAGCGGGCTGACAGCGGCTGGCAAAACCTGATAAGCGCTGGTAGCCGCGGCGTGAGGAGGTTGTGGAGGTGTTGTGGAGACCGCCGCCACATCGGGCGTCGATCGGCATACTCGATGTCATGGTGATCGAAGAACGGGCGGTTCCCCGGACCCGCGGGAGTGCCCGGGGGAAGCTGGTCAGCGGGCTGCTCATCGGGGCGGTCGTGCCGTTCGCGGTGCTGACGGCGATGCGGCTGGTGGGCTACGACGGCAACACGTACACGATCGCGGCGCTCGCGCTGACGCCGTACGCCGGGATCGCGACGCTGGTGCTCGCCGTTCTCGCGCTGGGACTCCGCCGCTGGTGGGTCGCGGCCGTCGCCCTGGTCCTGACCTTCACGATCGCCGCGCTGGTGCTGCCCCGCGCGTTCGCGAACGAGCAGAAGGCGCTCGGCGGGAAGCACGTCCGCGTGCTCGCGTCGAACATGCTCGGCGGACAGGCGGATCCGGCCAGGATCGTCGGCTACGTGAAGGAACACCAGGTCGACGTCCTGAGCCTGACCGAGCTGACGCCCGAGGCGATCACCGGGCTCGACCGGGCCGGGTTGTTCCGGCTCCTGCCGTTCCACGTGCTGCATCCGGCGGAGTGGGCGTCCGGCTCCGGGCTGGTGTCGAAGTACCCGCTGACGCCGCTGACGCTGAGCGGCGACTCGACCTACAAACAACCGAGCGCGGGCGTGGACCTCGGCGACGGTGTCCGGATCGAGGTCGTCGCGGTCCATCCGGCGGCGCCGATGTGGGACAGGCACGCGTGGGTCGACGAGGCCAAGGACCTGCCGTACGCCGACGCGGAGCACGACATCCGGATCCTGGCGGGCGACTTCAACGCCAGCCTCGACCACTCGGTCTTCCGTGAGCTGCTGACCAGGGGATACGTGGACGCGGCCGATCAGCTGGGGAAGGCGCTGCAGGGGACCTGGACGAACGGGGCGGTGCCGCCGGTGCCGATCGACCACGTGCTGGCGGACAAACGGGCGGCCATCGCGGACTTCAAGGTGCTGGAGACGCCCGGCAGCGATCACGATGCCGTGTACGCCGAGGTCGTGCTGCCCGGAAAGTGACCTCCCGCTGGAAAGCTCCCCGCTCATGAGGAAGCTCTGGGGACTTCTCGCGCTGCTGCCGGTCGCGGCCTGTGTGCCGGGACAGCTGCCGCCGGGTGATCCGGCCGGCGCGCTGGGCTTCGCCGCCCGGCCCGGCGAGGGACCGTCCCTCGCCCGTCAGGACCCCGCCGTCGAGATCGAACGGCTGTTCCGGCCGGGTACCGACCGGACACCGGTGGCGCTGGCCAAGGCGGGCCGGAACGTCATCGGTGTCGGGTACCGGGAGTACACCGGCGAGGAACGGGCGGTTCCGGTCGCCTGGGTGTCCGCGGACGAGGGGCGTGGCGCGCGTGAGGTCGTGTTGCCGCAGGACAGGCCGGGGTACTGGGCGCCGAGGGCGATCGCGGCCGACGGCGATCAGGTTCTCGTCGCCGGTGCCCTCGGCGCGGACGTGCGGGTGTGGGCCTCCGGTGACGCGGGCGCGACCTGGACGGTGTCGCCGGTCCCGGTGCGCTCGGGCGACCCCTGGCTCTCCACCGTGCTCCGGGTGGACGGGAAATGGCTGCTGGCCGGGGGTTCCTCGGCCGGAGCACTGGTCATGACCGGTGGACCCGGCGCCTGGGAGCCCGTTTCGCTCGGCGAGGGCCGGATCCTCGGCGGGACGGCCGACAAGGCGGGCAAGGCGGTGCTCTTCGGGGACCGGACCGAGTGGAACCGGTCCCAGACGTCGAACCGGTCCTGTGCGGTGGTGTGGGCGTCCGGCGGCGGCTGGCAGCGAGGTGAGCTGGGCTGCCCGGCCGAGGGGATCACCACCGCGGTGACCCTCGAAGACGGGCGGGTGCTGCTGGCGAGCAACCGGGATCTGTGGATCCGGCCTAGCTGAGCAGGGCGTCCAGCGCCTTGAGGGTCTCGAGGCCCTTGCTCGCGAGTGAGACGCCGCGGCCGTGCCGGATCTGAGGTTCGCGCGGGTTGATCCGGACCAGGGCGCCGGTCGCGGCGCTGGCCAGCTCCGAGTAGCGCCGCACGGTCGGCACGGCCTGCCCGGCGCCGAGTTCCACCACCACGAGATCGCGATGCGCGCGGCGCCACGCGGTCAGCTCGTCGAGCTGGGCCTGGCTGCGCTGCCCGAGCCAGTCGTAGTCGCCGAACATCAGGATGTTGGGGCGCGCGAGGCCACCGCAGCGCGGGCACGACGGCAGCGGGGCCGGGGCGCGCATCGTATCCTCGTCGACCGGGACCTCGACGTCGTCCGACGGCCAGATCTCGTTGGTGCACCGGGAAAGGCACTGCAGGTGATGGATCGACCCGTGCGCCTCGGCCACGTGCGGAAAGCCGGCCTTCTGGAACTGACCGTCCACATTGGACGTGAACGCGCGCACGCCGCCGGGTTTGCGCGAGCCCCAGGACGCCAGCAGCCGGAATCCCTCGTGCGGGACGGTGGCGCGGTACAGCGCGAGCCGGTGCCCGTAGAAACCCCAGGCCAGCTCGGGATCTTCGGCGAAATGCCGCGGGTCGGCGAGTTCGACGAAGCTGATCCCCAGCCGCTCGTACGGCGGATACGCCTTCCAGAAACCCTCGTCGCCCCGGAAATCGGGCAGGCCGGAGTCGACGCCCATGCCGGCGCCGGCGCAGACGAGCAGCGCGCCGGCGCCGTCGATCAGTTCCGCGGCTCGTTCGAGCTCACTCACCCGGCTTCGAAGCCTGGACGACCTCGAATTCCAGCAGGTTCGCCCCGCTGGAGACCGGCTTCGCGCGCTCGCCCGCGTGCGCCTCACGTGCCGGGCCGGACGCCCACGCCTGGTACGCCTCTTCGGACTCCCACTTCGTGTAGACGAAGTAGCGGCTTTCGCCGGAGACCGGGCGGAGCAGTTCGAAGCCGAGGAAGCCGGGCTGGTTGTCGACGGCGTGCAGCCGTGCGGCGAACCGCTTCTCCAGCTCGGGGCCTGCGCCCTCGGGGACCTCGATCGCGTTGATCTTCACGACAGCCATGCCGTCCACCCTACGGTGAAACTCTTTTGCGCCGCGATGTGATGCGTGGGACCTTCCGGGGAATGGCCGACACGAAGATCCTCATCTCCGGCGCGAGCGTCGCGGGCCCCGCGCTGGCGTTCTGGCTGACGCGGTACGGATTCGACGTGACCATCGTGGAGCGCGCGCCTTCGCCGCGCCCCGGCGGTCAGGCCGTCGACCTGCGCGGAACGGCCAGGGAGGTCGCCCGCCGCATGGGCCTGGACGACCGCATCCGCGCGGCGTGCACGGACACCGTTGGCGAGACGCTCGTCGACCGGAAGAACCGGACGAAGGCCACCCTCCGCGCCGACGACTTCGGCGGCGACGGGGTCCTCGCCGAGATCGAGATCCTCCGCGGCGACCTGACCGAAGTGCTGTACGAGGCGACCAGGGAGCAGACGGAATACGTCTTCGGCGACCGGATCACCGCGCTGGACGAGCGGGCCGACGGCGTCGATGTCACCTTCGCCAGTGGCACGCGGAGGACGTTCGACGTGGTCATCGGGGCGGACGGGCTGCACTCCGGAGTGCGGGCGCTGGCCTTCGGCGAAGAGTCCCGGTTCGTCCGGCATCTGGGCTCGTACCTGGCGTTCTTCACCGTGCCGAACCGGCTGGGCCTGCGGAACTGGGCGATCGGCTTCGACGACGTCGGCCGGTCCGCCGGGATCCGCGCGATTCGCGACGGTGGCGAGGCGATGGCCTACTTCGGGTTCGCCTCGGAGAAGGTCGACTACGACCACCGCGACATCGAGGCGCAGAAGGCGCTGGTCCGCGGGTTCGCCGCCGGGATGGAATGGGAGGCGCCCTGGCTGCTGGAACGGCTGGACGACGCCCCCGACTTCTACTTCGACTCGTGTGCCCAGGTGGTCATGGAATCGTGGTCGCGCGGCCGGATCGGGCTGCTGGGCGACGCCGCGTTCTGCCCGTCGCCGCTCTCCGGACAGGGCACGAGCCTGGCGTTCGTCGGCGCGTACGTCCTCGCCGGGGAACTCGCCGCCGACCTCGACACCGGCCTCAAACGGTACGAGTCGGTGATGCGCGAGTTCGTCGAGAACACGCAGGCGATGGGGCGGGCCAACGCCGAGACGATCTTCGCGAAGTCGCGGACGGCCCTGCGGACGAGGTACCTGATGATGCGGGCGATGCGGCTCAAACCGGTCGCCGCGCTGGCGTCACGGAAGATGCGGGACGTGGTGAACGGGATCGACCTGCCCGACTACCGCCACTAGAGGACTACTTGCGACAGGTGCCTAGCCCCGCAGGGTGCCCGGCAGCAGTTCGGCGTCCGGCGGGATCACCGTGCCGTGGAACCAGGCGTCGAAGAACGGCCGCAGATCCTGCTCCGAGAGCTTGATCGTGAACGCCTCGAAGTCCGCCCAGGACGCGTTGGCGTTCCGGTACGCCGCCGGCCATTCCTTCAGCAGCCGTGCGAACGCGCCTTCGCCGATCTTGCGCCGGAGCGCGTGGATGGCGAGGATCCCCTTGTCGTAGACGCCGTGGAATTCCTTTCCCGCCCCCATGCCGACCAGCTTCGGCGTCCAGAAATCCGGGCTGCCCCGCATGATCTCGAGGGCGGCGCGATAGCGGTCGTCGAGGTTCTGGCCGTCCCGCGATTCCTGCCACAGCCATTGCGCGTACGACGCGAGACATTCGTTCAGGCAGATGTCGGACCACGAATTCAGCGTCACCGAATCGCCGAACCACTGGTGTGCGGTTTCGTGCACCACGGTGATCAGGTCGGCCCATTTCGCGTAGGTCGGCCTGGTCTGGGTCTCCAGCGAGAAGTGGATGTCCTCGTCGAGGTAGATCCCGCCCGCCGCGTCCACCGGGTACGGCCCGAACTTCGAGGTCAGGAAGCCGATGATCTCCGGCAGCCGCCTGCCGGTGTCGCGCCGGTCCTCCGCGCCCGGCGCGTACGCGTTGACCAGCGGCGTCCCGTCCGGGAGCGACATCCGGTCGACGGTGAACTTGTCGATCGCCACCGTGGTCAGGTAGGCCGCCACGGGCGTGCGCTCCTGCCAGGACGTCGTGGACCAGCCGTTCGCCGAGGTCTTCTGGATCTCGCGGCCGTTCGAGATGACGGTCCAGCCGTCCGGCACCCGGGCGGTGAGGTTGAACATCGCCTTGTCGCGCGGGGTTTCGTTGACGGGATACCAGAACGACGCCGAATGCGGCTCGCCGACGATGAACGCGCCGCCGTCCTTCGACTTCTGCCAGCCGTTCTCGCTGCCGCCCGCCTTGGGGGTCGCCGAAGGGTCGCCGCCGTAGACGACCTTCGTGCGGAAAGTGGTCCCGTTCCGGATCGGTTCGGCGGGCGTCACCACCAGCTCGAATTCGCCCTCCCGGGCGAACTTCGCCGGTTTTCCCTCCACTTCAACGGATTGGACAGTCAAGCCGCGTAAGTCCAAGTTGTACCGATTGAGGTCTTGGGTCGCTTTCGCGGTCACCGTGGTGTCGCCGTCGAGACGCCCTTTCGCGGGGTCGTAAGTGATTCCGACCTGGTATTCGACCGCGTCGTAACCGCCGTTTCCGTCCATCGGGTAGTACGGATCACCCGCGCCCGCGGCACCCGGCGCCGGGTTCATCGGCGGCGGTGGTGGGGGCGCCGCCGGGGGAGGATCGGCACTGCACCCGATAATCAGGGCGCAGATGACCCCCAGGACCAGACCGGCGGCGGGGACACGGCTGCGCATGGAGGGGAGCTTAGTGGTGATTCAGCGCGACGGGTTGATCACTTTCGGCGGTGACGGGCCGCCGATCGTCCTCCTGCACGGGCTGATGGGCAGGGCCACGACGTGGTGGCGGGTCGCGCGAAGGCTCGAACCGTACGGGCGTGTCCACGGTCTCGACGCGCGCGGGCACGGACGCGGACCGCGCGGTGGCCCCTGGCGCACCGAGCGGTTCGCCGACGACGTCGCCGCGGTCCTGAAGACCTTCGACGAGCCCGCGGTCCTGATCGGACATTCGATGGGCGGCCTGCACGCGTGGGTCACCGCGGCGACGCATCCCGGCCTCGTCCGCGCGGTGGTCTGCGAGGATTTCGCGCCGGACCAGCGCGGGCGGACCGTCGACGACTGGCGCGGCCACTTCGAATCCTGGCCGGTCCCGTTCCGGTCACTGGCCCACGTGCGCGAATTCTTCGGCGACACCGGCGACTATTTCATCGAATGCGTCGAAGAACGCGAAGACGGTTATCACCTGATCGCCTCGCTCCCCGATCTGTACGAGATCGCGGCGGAATGGGGACGGCGGGATTTCTGGGAGTACGTCGAACGCCTCCGATGCCCGCTGCTGGCGATCGAAGGCGAACGGACGGCGATGCCGCACGGGCAGCAGGCCGAACTCGCGGCCCGCGTGCCCGGCGGCCTCGGCCGGCACATCGTCGTCGAGGGCGCCGGGCACGTCGTGCACGAAGAGGCCCCGGAGACCTACCTCGGTGCCGTCGAAGCGTTTCTCTCCGACGTCATCGGGTAGGCCCCGGAGCCACACGCTCAGCCCTTCGCCAACTGAGCGTTGATCCAGGCGCGCAGCTTCGCTTCGCCGGGGTAGCCGATGTTCCGGGAGGACGGCAGTTCCGCGCTGTTGCGGACCCCGACCAGCGTCGGGAGATACTGGATGTTGTACCGGCTGGAGAGGTCCCGGCTGCGGTCGACGTCGACCTCGCCGAGCAGGAACTTGCCGCCGTACTCACCGGCGAGCCGTTCGATGACCGGCTTCATCTGGCGGCACGGCGGGCACCAGGTCGCGCCGAAGTCCATGATGACCAGCTTCTGCTTCGAGATGTTCATGACCTCGGCGTAGTTCGCCGACGTCACCACCATCACGTTCTCGGCCATCGGTGACGGCGCGGCCGAAGCGACGCCGGAACCGAAACCGGTGATGAGCGCCAGCACGCCGGCCAGCACGCAGACGAACCGTTTGCATTTGGACAAGACGTTCTCCTTAGATGCGGGGTGTGTCCACTCAGGACGAAGAACCGGTCGGCAAACCGTTCGAGACCCAGTCTTCGATGCCTTCGCGGTACTTGCGGACGTTCGTGTACCCGAGCTCCAGCAGCCGCCGTCCGACGAATTCACTGTTGCGGCACGGCGTGTTCGCGCAATAGACGACGATCGCGGCGGTCTTGTCCGGGAGCACCGTCGGTGCCAGGTGATCGGTGAATTCGGCGGCCTGTTCGTACGGGAATCCCGGAATGTTGCGCGCTTCCGGGAGATGCTCCTTTTCGAAATAGGCGGCCGGCATCGTGTCGACCACCACCACAGACCCGGCCTCCATTCGGGAGAGCAGTTCCGTACGAGAGATCAACGGCAGCATGGTGCCCCTTCTCTTCACGACCGTGATTGACGATTCCCATCGTCGGCCGTCTACCGGGACGCGCTCTAGTGCCGCCTCGACATGCCGGAGGGTTATCGACCGGAGGGACCTGCGCGATGGGCGATCGCGAAGGTCCGTGAAGGCCTCCTTCCCTACCCTCAAGGTAGGCAAGGAGGCCTTCACGGAGCACGCCACCCGCGACCAGAACGCGCCCCGCCAGCCGGGCGCCGCGGCCGTCAGCCGGCGGCCAGCCGCCCGTGCCGGTGCAGCCAGGTCCGGTACGGCGCCGTCCGTTCGGCCAGCTGCCAGTACCCCGCCGTCGCCTCGCCCGCGAGTTCCTGGACGCGGGGCGCGCACGGGCCGTCCTCCCGCCAGGCCAGCACGTGCCGCACGCACATCGGCGCCCCCGCCAGCGGCCGGATGACCAGGCCGTCCGACGGCGGCCGGGTCGGCTGGACCAGTCCGACGCCGTAGCCGCCGCTGACCAGGTCTTCCCGCGCGGTGTCGATGTCCACGTCGTGGGTGATCCTGGGGTCGAAACCGTGCGCGAGACACATTTCGCGGAACACGACCCGGCAGCCGTCGCCCCCGCTCGACACGATCCAGTCCTCGCCCGCCAGTTCGGTGAGTTCGATCTCCTCGGCGTCGGCGAGCGGATGCCCGGACGGGACCGCGACGAACGACGGTTCCCTGACCAGGGTCATGGTCCGCACCTCCGGCGGCACCGGCAGCCCACGCCCGCCGCAGATCATGATCAGCGCGAGGTCGATGCCGCGGTTCGCGACCTGCGCGAGCAGCCGGGTGCGGGAGGTGTCCGCGCGCGTGCGGAACGGTTCACCCGGACGCAGGTCGCGCAGCCCGCCGAGCAGCGAACCCGTGATGGCGCTGTCGTTCCAGCCGATTCTGACCGATTCGCCGACTTCCGGTTCCTGGCGGTGGAAGTCGAGCTCCAGTTCGTCGAAGGTGAGCACGATCGCGCGCGCCCGCCGCAGGATCAGGGAACCGAGTTCGGTCGGCCGCACCCCGTGCTGGTCGCGGTGGAACAGTGAGCCGCCGACCATCCGCTCGATCCGGCGCAACTGGTGGCTGAGCGCAGGCTGCCCGAGCCCCAGCCCGGCCGCGGCACGGTTGAGACTGCCCGAGGAAGCGATTTCACAGATCACGCGAAGATGCCGAACCTGAATCTCCATGACTTCGTATACCGCGCTCCGCCCGCGTCCGGCACCCCCGAAGGTCGCGGCGATTCAACCGTTGTCCCGCAGGCACGAAAGATCGTCGAATTCCTATAACGCGATGACAGCCACGATCGGCAATACCGCGGATTACCCGCCGTGGCTACGTTCGGTCGACGCCTCAACTCCGGCGCATATCACGCGAATCAGGAGCCGTCTTGCTGCGACCACAGCCGCTCACCGAGCATTGTACCGATCCGCTGGCGCGCGCCGAGCACGTTTGCATCGGCGTCAGCCCGTTCAACAGCTATTTCACCGTGGACCGGATCGCCGATCTCGCCCGCTGGGCCATGTCGGCCTTTCAGGGCTTTCATTTCTTCGTCCCGGACGGGCCGTCCGCGTTCACCCTCGAAGCCCTCGGCTACGACCCGGTTCGCGCGGCGCAGAAGGCGCAGCGGCAAGGCAACTACACGCGCAACAAGATCGTCCGGGCGTTGCAGCAGGTCTGCCCGTCGGATCCGCACACCCTGATCCTGGACGCCGCGGTGCTCGAAACCGATCGCGCGTACCTCGGCCTGCTTTCCGAGGCACACCAGCGGTTCGCCACCGACCCGGAGTTCTCCGAGCAGTGCCTCGGCGCCACCGGCTGGGTGCTGGACCGGCGGCTGCCCGAAGGCGAACACCCCAGCCATGACCAGCTGCGCAGCGCGGTCCGGTACTTCCTGGCCGAGTTGCCGATGTTCGTCGGCACCGTCGCGGTCGCCGGGGTCGAAAGCTCCGTTTTCGCCTACCACCAGCGGGTCGGGTTCCTCGAACGGCTGTACCGCGGCGAACTCTCCTGGCGGCCACTGCCGGGTCAGGGATTCGTCGTCCTCGAACAAGCCGTCCCGGAACGGGCGGAGTGACCGTGGAACACGACGACTTCTCCCTGCGCCGGGTACCCGCCGAACGCCGTTACTCCTGGGTTTCCGTCGCGCTGCAACGGTTCGGGCAGGTCTCCTCGTTCCACCAGTTCCTGCTCGGGGCGGTACTCGGGTTCGGCATGACCTTCTGGAACGCGGTACTGGCCATCACGATCGGTTCGGTGCTGCTGGAGATCATCACCATCCTGATGGGCATCGCCGGCACCCGGGAAGGGCTGTCCACGTCGGTGCTCGCGCGCTGGACCGGATTCGGCACCGGCGGGTCCTCGCTGGTCGGGCTGCTCATGACGCTGAGCCTGGCAGGCTGGTTCGGGGTGCAGAACGACGTGTTCGCCCACGGCCTCCACGCCTTGATGGGCGGCCCGCCGGTCTGGGTGTGGGCGCTCGCGGGCGGCGCGCTGGTCACCGCGATCGTCGTGTTCGGCTTCCACGCGATGGCCTGGACGGCGTACCTGACGGTGCCCGCTTTCCTCGCGCTGGCAGGGTATTCGATCGTCACCGCACTCGACGACCATTCGCTGCCCGCGTTGATGGCCGAGCCGCCGCCGGGGCCCGCCATGTCGCTGGCGCAGGGCACCACGCTGGTGGCGGGCGCGTTCATCATGGGCGCGATCATGACCCCGGACATGACCCGGTTCAACCGGACCGCGTCCGACGTGGTGAAACAGACCTTGGTCAGCATCACCCTCGGCCAGTACCTGATCGGCCTGATCGGGGTTCTGCTCGCGCACGCGGCGAAAAGCGCCGACGTGGTCGGGATCATCACCTCGTCGTCCGGGGTGCTCGGCACGCTGATCCTGGTCACCGCGATCCTGAAGATCAACGACTGGAACCTCTACTCCTCCTCGCTCGGGCTGGTGAACACCGTGCAGGTGCTGCTGTCCCGGCGGCTCGACCGCACCACCGCGACCCTGCTGCTCGGCGGTCTCGGCACGGTGCTCTCCGCGATCGGCATCCTCGACCATTTCACCACTTTCCTGACCTGGGTCGGCGTGCTCACGCCACCGGTGGCCGGAGTGGTGATCGCCGAGTACTACGTGGTCCGGCGCTGGAAACCGGATCTGGACGCCACTCGCGCGTCCGGGGAACTGCCGTCGTCTTGCCCGTCCTGGGTTCCCGTCGCGCTGATCTGCTGGGTGGCCGGTGCCGCGGTGGGTGCCTGGCTGCCGTGGGGAATTCCCACGGTGAATTCCGTTTTCGGCGCCTTTCTCCTGTATGTTCTTCTGGGCAGACGGACCAGGGTCACGGGCGGTTCCGTGGCGATGACTTCTTCCGACGGGGCGAAAACCCGTACGTGACAAAGGAGTTCGACGTCGTACAGCTTGATGTTCACCACCTGCGGGTGATCCGGGCGATCGCGGACACGGGCAGCCTTTCCCGTGCCGCGATCGCTCTCGGCGTCACCCAGCCCGCCGTTTCCGCGCAGCTCAAACGTTTGGAGAACATGCTGGGCTATCAGTTGTTCGATCGGCGGGAAGGCAGCGTGACACCGACGCCGATGGGCGAGCTGCTGTTGCGGCGGACCGCCGCTTTGCTGCCACAGCTGGACAAACTGCTCGAAGACATCGAGCAGCGCGTCTGTCCCAGCGGCCCGCCCGACGTCGTCCGGGTGGCGTCCGTGGCCAGCGCGCTGGTCGCGCATCTGCCGTCGCTGGTGCACCGGTTGTGGCCCGAGGTCTCCGAGGTGCAGGTCGTGCACGATGACCATCCCGAGCGGCTGCTGCCGTTGCTGGCCCAGCGGCGCGCGGAATTGGGGCTGGTCAAGGAATATCCGGGATACGAGCTCGAAATCCCCGCGAGTGTGGACACCGCGGTGGTGGTGACCGAGCCGACCTTCGTCCTGCTGCCGGAAGGACATCCGCTGGCCCGCGAGGAGGTCGTCGACCTGCGTGCGCTGCGGGACGAATCCTGGGTGATGGTGTCGGATTCCTCGGCGGCCACGTTCACCAAGTACTTCGCCGACACCTGCGCGCGGTACGGCTTCAGCCCGTCGGTCGCCCATCAGGTGACCTCGCAGCAGGTGGCGCTCATGGTCGTCCGGGCGGGCGCGATCGGCCTGTCACAGCCGATCTGCGATCCGCGGAACCTCGGCGTCGTGACCCGGCCTCTGCTCGGGGATGTGTTGCCGCGCAGGCATGTTCTCGCCTGGAACCGGGAGACCTTCGTGGCGGGGCGACGGGAGGAACTGCTCGCCGCCGTGGTCGAAACGTACTGGGCCGAGGCGAGGACGGCCCCGGTTTACGCCGGATACCTGGAGTCCCACGGTGACTTGGGGACCCGCCCGGACGACGGATGATCGGGTCACGTCGTCCGGGCGGGGGTTCTCATCGCGAGGGGCGCAGCGGCCCGGGATAGAGGAGCTCGTCCGGCGGCCGCACCGTGCCGTCCAGCCACGCGTGGTTGAACGCGCCGAGATCGAGCTGGGTCATCGCGGAGACGTAGAGCTCGAAGTCGTGCCAGTTCTGGTTGCCCTGCGGGTTGATCATCGGGAAGCCCGCCATGATCTGGAAGAACCCGTCGTCGCCGATCGTGCGGCGCAGCGCGTGCACCATCAGCACGGCCTTGGTCGTGGGCGCGAATTCGGTTCCCTTGCCCGGATCGGTGATCTTGGGCGCCCAGAAACCGGTGTCACCGCTCACCTTGGCGACCATTTCGCGGTAGCGCCGGTCGAGGTCGACGCCGTTCTTGGCCTCGTCCCACAGCCACACCGCGTACTGCGCGATCGACTCGGGCATCAGCGTGTCGCGCCACATCTTGCCGCTCACCCCGGCTCCCCACCACTGGTACGCGGTGGCGTACACCAGATCGGCGATGGTGGCCGTGCGGCCGTATACCGGCCGGGTCTGGGCGCCGTGCGTGTAACCGAGAGAACGGTCGAGGAACAGTCCGCCCGCCGCCGATTGCGGGTAGTCGCCGAACTTCCCGGTGAGGAACTCCAGCACCTCAGGCAGCTGTCCGCCGATCTTCCGTTTGTCGACGGCGCACGGGTGGTAGGCGTTGATCGCGGTCCGGCCACCGGGAAGCGTGATCCGCTCGACCTCCCAGCGCCCGATGCCGAGCATCGCCGTGCTCGGCGCCAGTGCGGTGTCCTCCGACCAGGTGACGGTGTGCCGTCCGAAGCCGGCGGGCACGTCTGAGACCGGTAAACCGTTGCCCAGCACGGAGAATTCGTCCAGGATGGTGACGGAGACACGCAAGGTCGCTTTGTCGACCTCGGTGCCGTTGACGGGGAACCAGGTCATCGCCGAACGCGGCTGGCCGGTGGCGACGGCGGAATCGCCGGGGGTGCCCAGCCAGCCGACGCGGCCACGCGCCGTGCCGATCGGCTCCGGGCGCCCGTCGTAACCGACCACCACGGTGAACCGGGTGCCTTCGGCCAGCGGGGTCCGCGGGGTGATCACCAGCTCGTGTTCACCCGCCCGCCGGAACGCGGCGGGCACCCCGTCGACGGTCACCGAGCGCACGGTGAGGCCGCGCAGGTCGAGGTCGAACCGGCTGAGGTCCTGGGTGGCCGTCGCGGTGATCGTCGCCTTGCCGTTCAACAGCATCGAGTACGGCGAGTAGTCCAGCGCGAGCGCGTACTTGTCGACGTCGTAACCGCCGTTGCCGTCCTTCGGGTAGTAAGGATCGGCGCCGAGGACGGTACCGTCGGGTGAAACGTGCACGTACCCGTCACTGCCGGGTGCCGGCTGAGCCGCGGCCGGAGCCTGGCAGGTGCCGATCATCGTGGTGGCGAGCAGCGCGGTGCACAAGGGCTCCTGCCACCGAATCCGCACGGTCATGAACGAGCCTTCTCTCTACGGGGGAGGATGCCCGGCCATCGTGCGTGCGCCCGCGCCGCGCGCGGCACTGTCAGCCGGGCATGCCACGGGGTTATCCCGGCCGATAACCCCACGGCATATCCGCCCGGGACTACCCCGCGCCGCACCGGGGAAGAGATCGTCGGGGCATGCTGCCCATCCCCGCGCTGCTCGCGCTGACGACGACGGTCTTCCTCGGCTGCCTCACCGAAGTGCTGCCCGCCGGGCTGCTGCTGGGCATGTCCGAAGACCTGGGCGTTTCCCCGTCGGCGACCGGGCAGCTGGTGACGGTGTACGCGATCACCACCGCGCTGACCGCCATCCCGCTCACCAGCGCGACACTCCGGGTCCCGCGCAAACGGTTGCTCCTGCTGTTGATCGCCGGTTTCCTGGTGACCAACCTGCTGATCGCCGTGTCCTCGTCGTATCCGCTGATCCTGGCCGCGAGGATCTTCTCCGGCGCGCTGACCGGGGTGATGTGGTCTCTCGTCGCCGGTTACGCGATGCGTCTCGCCCCGCCGGGACTCACCGGGCGTGCGCTGGCCGTGGCCATGTCCGGCACCCCGATCGGGTTCGCCCTCGGCGTGCCCGCCGGTACCGCGCTCGGCGAACTGGCCGACTGGCGCTGGGCCTTCGCCGCGATGGCGCTGATCACCGTGCCGCTGATGGCGTGGGTGATGGCCGTGGTGCCCGCCGTCCCCGCGGATCCGGCGGCGTCCACCCGGCCGCTGGCCGCGTCCAGACTGCCCGGAATGCGGCCCGTGCTGGCGACGGTGGCGCTGTTCTCCTTGGGGCACAACGTGGCCTACACCTACATCGGCCCGGTTCTCGCCGGGCTGGGCGTGGCGGGGATGCTGGGCGTGGCGCTGCTGGTGTTCGGCTGCGCGACGGTCGGCGGGCTGATCGTGGTGGGTACCGCGCTCGACCGCCATCCGCGGGCCGTGCTGATGTTCTGCACCGGCGCGACGGCCGCGGCCATCGTCCTGCTGGGGATCAGCGACGGTGTCCACGGCCTCGTGCTGACCGCCGCCGCGCTGTGGGGGCTGGCGTTCGGCGGCGCGCCCACCGCGTTCCAGGCGGTGACCGCGCTGATCGCGGGCCCCACGGCCGACGCCGCCCAGTCGCTCACCATCGCGGCCTGGAACGGCGCCGTCGCCGGGGGCGCGCTCATCGGCGGTCTGCTGCTGCCACTGGGAACGTCGTCGCTCCCTTGGGTCGCCGCCTTCGTGATCCTCTTGCCGCTGGCGTTCAGCCGGCGAGTCGTGCTTTCAGCGCCCGCAGATCGGTCCCGGGCCCTACGATGAGCGGCCAGACGTCGGAGCCGAGGAACCCGGTCTCGTCGGTCGCCGCCGTCGCGCCGCAGAGGTCGCGCTCCAGCCCGTGCTTCGCCGCCAGCGTGCTGACCGCGTCCTTTGTGGACTGTCCGAACAGGCCGTCGGTGGGGACGGCGAAACCACGTGCCCGCAGGAGTTCCTGGGCCACCCGCACCCGCGGTCCGGTGTCGCCGGGTTTGAGCAACGGCCACTCTGGCAGGTCGGCCTTCGGCGACGCCGAGCCCAGCAGGCCGCCGACGGCGGTGCGCAGCTCCGGAAGCCGGTTGTACAGCACGGTTCCCGGGCATTCGGTC
This sequence comes from Amycolatopsis sp. lyj-84, assembly GCF_046549075.1. Taxonomy (NCBI): domain Bacteria; kingdom Bacillati; phylum Actinomycetota; class Actinomycetes; order Pseudonocardiales; family Pseudonocardiaceae; genus Amycolatopsis; species Amycolatopsis sp. lyj-84. Next base: position 151,517 of record NZ_JAJPWO010000017.1, on the reverse strand, counting down.
GAGTTGAAGTCCCGGTGCCCCTTGATGAACTGCGGCGAGATCCCGTACTGCGACGCGATGTACGCGACCATCTTCACCAGCGAGTCCCAGAGCGCCGGTGTGACGTTCTCGGTGCTGTAGAGGCCTTCGTTCTCGATCCCGATGCAGGTGCTGTTGTTGTTGCCCACGTTCGCGCCCAGCACGTGCTTCGTGCCGCCGCGCAGCACTTCCAGGCTGCGGTGGCGGCCTTCGGTGATGTGCCCGCCGCGGCTGTTCGTGAACTGCTGGCCGCTGTCCACCCAGCCGCGGGTGTCCATGTGGAAGTTCTGGATCGCCCGTGACGCCCAGAAGGCGTGTTCGAGCGAATAGTCGGTGACGTTGCCGGGATCGACCGTGTGGTGCACGACGATGTACGTCGGCTTGTGGTTCTGCACCTCGATCGTCCCGTTCGGCGGCCGGGCGCCCCAGGCCGCCGTGTCATGGATCTTCGGTTCTGCTGCCCCAGGCGCCGCGACGGCGGCGGCGGAAAACGTTGTCGTCCCCAGTAGCCCGACGGCACTTACCGTCAGGCCGCCCTTGAGCGCGGTACGTCGGTCGAAGTCGGCCACGGGCGTAGCTCCCATCATGCGCGTTGGCCGGAAAACTAACCCGCCATCGCGTCGTTGACAACCATTGACCAACTTTTGTCGTAATGCGTTAGTGTTCCCCGGGGAGGGCGAACAGGCCGTCGCCGGTCTGTTCGAGCAGGCCGTCGACCAGCAGGGAGTCGAGGCAACGGTCGCGCTGCCCGGATTCGTCCCAGACGAGATCGAGCCGCGCCTTCTCGACCGGGCCTTCGGTTCCGCGCAGGACGTCGAGCAACAGCCCCCGCACCTGGCGATCGGTCCCCGCGAACTTCTGGACCTGCTTCGCGGGTCCGGCGTAGGCGGGTTTGCCCGCGTGCTGCCAGGCGCAGTCGTCGTAGATCGGGCAGTCCGCGCAACGCGGCGAGCGGGCCGTGCAGACGAGCGCGCCGAGTTCCATCAGCGCCGCCGAGAGTTTCGCGGCGGGCGCGTCTTCCTTCGGCAGCAGGGCCTCGACGTCGGCCATGTCGCGGGTGTTCGACGGCGGCCCGGCGTCACCCGCGCCGTGCACCGCTCTCGCCACCACGCGCCGGACGTTCGTGTCCACCACCGGTGCCCGCTTGCCGTAGGCGAAGGCCGCGACCGCGCGCGCGGTGTACGCGCCGATACCGGGCAACGCGAGCAGAGTGTCCACATCGGACGGAACGACGTCACCGTGTTCGGCGGCGATGACGGCCGCCGCCGCGTGCAGCCGCAACGCGCGGCGCGGATAGCCGAGTTTGCCCCAGGCGCGCACGACCTCGCCCTGGGACGACGCCGCCAGCGCCGACGGCACCGGCCAGCGCGCCATCCATTCGAGCCAGATCGGCTGGACCCGCGCGACCGGCGTCTGCTGCAACATGATCTCGCTGACGAGCACACCCCAGGCGGTGCATTCCGGCTCACGCCAGGGCAGATCGCGCCCCACTTCGTCGAACCATCCGGTCAGCACATCCGCGTCGACGCCCACCCTGCCAGCTTAAAAGGTGAGCCCGCGCGGCCACCCTTGGGGCTGAAGGGGCCTTTCCCTTCGTCTCACGTGGTGAAGGGCGCTTTCACCGCGTCGCATGCGGTGAAAGTCCCCTTCAGCTCACGCGACCTCGGACAACCGCCCTGTCTTCACGTCGTAGACGAAACCGCGGACGTTGTCCCGGTGCGGAAGGAAGTCGCTGCGCCGGACGCGCTGCACCGACCGGCGCACGCTGTCCTCGACCTCGCGGAACGCCTCGACGGCCCAGGTCGGGCGCAGTCCGGTGCTCTCTTCGAGCTCGTCCTTGAAGTCGTCTTCGGTGACCATGGACAGGCCGCATTCGGTGTGCTGGACGATCAGCACCTCGCGCGTGCCCAGTTTCCGCTGGCTCAGCGCGAGCGAACGGATCATGTCGTCGGTGACGACACCGCCGGCGTTGCGCAGGACGTGGGATTCGCCCTGGAGCAGGCCGAAGATCTCGAACACCCGGATACGGGCGTCCATGCAGGTCAGAACCGCCACCTGGAGTGAGGGCCTCGGGGACGAACGGTCACCAGGAGTGACGTCGCCCAGCTCCTGGTTTCGCTTGAGAAGTACGTCTATTGAGGTCACACGACCATTTGAACGGACACGCTCGGTGAGAGCAACGCTTTACGGGCTACATCACGGCCCGAACCAGCGTTCTTCGGCCGTTCGTGGCGGCGCCGACGTGCGGCCGACCCGCAGTTCGGTCTGCAGGGTGATCACCTTCGGCCCGACCCGGTCGGCCGAGCTGAGCAGCAGCTTGCCCGCCGCCTTGCCCTTCTCGAGTACCGGCTGGTGGACCGTGGTGAGCCCGGATCGCTCGGCCTCGGTGATGCCGTCGAAACCGGTGACCGTCAGATCCTGCGGCACCCGCAGTCCACGGCGTTCCGCCTCGGCCAGCGCGCCGAGCGCGAGGATGTCCGAAGTGCAGATCACGGCGGTGACCTGCGGATACGCGTCGAGCAGCTGGCGCGCGGCCGACGCGCCGTCGTCCACGGTGTGGTCGAAGCGTTCGACCACCGGCACGGTCGACCAGTCGACACCGGCCGCGGAGAACGCGGCGGCCAGCGCCTCCAGCCGGATCCGCTGCACGTGGAAGTGCGCGGCGCTCTGCCGCTGGATGGAGACGAAGTCGTCGTTGCGCTCGCGGCCCAGCCGCATGCACAGCACGCCGATCTGCCGGTGGCCCAGCGAGATGAGGTGCTGCGCCATGGCGGTGACCGCGGCCGCGTCGTCCGGGCCGACCCGGTCGACGCCGTCCACTCGCGGCTGGTCGACGATCACCGTCGGCACCGGGCGCTCCAGCACGGCGCCCAGATGCGGGTCGTCGTCGGGCACGGAATAGACGACGAAGCCGTCGACGCCCGCGCGGTGCACGGCCGCGACGTCCTCGCGGCCCGGGCTGGCCGGGACCAGGTGCAGGCCGACGCCCGCGTCCTCGCACGCCAGCGCGAGCCCTTCGAGCACGCCGATGGCGGCCGGGTCGCGGAAAGCGTAGGAGAGGTTCTCGGTGAGTAAAAGACCGACAGCACCCGCCTTGCGCGTTCGCAGTGATCGGGCCACCGGGTCCGGGCCCGGGTAGCCGAGGCGGCGCGCGGTCTCGAGGACGCGTCGGCGCAGCTCAGGGGACAACTGGTCCGGTCGGTTGTAGGCATTGGAGACGGTGGTCCTCGACACACCGAGCTCTGCGGCCAACGACGCCAGTGTCGCCTGCCTCCTGGTGCGGATAGGACGGCCCATCCGCAAACCGTAACGGTTCAGAACGTTTTGCAGAAGCATCACCCGACGTGTGGCAGGTCTCGATTCAGAGTGACCCTGGGTACAGCTCGTACCTGGACAGGGGGCGCCATCAGCCGGATGGGGTACAGTTGAATCTGACAACGGTTTCCATTACCCGGCATCTGGGACACCTGGCCTGGGCATCCGCAGGAGTGCAGTAAATGAATTCCCGCCGTACTAAGAGTGTTTTCGCGGCCGTGTCGGCCCTGGCCGTCCTCGCGCTCGGCGCGACGGCTTGCGCGTCCGGCGACAAGGCGTCGACGGCGTCCGGTTCGCAGAACGCCGCCGCCGCGAACCCGGGTGGCGGCGAGAAGATCAAGGTCGTCGCCTCGACCGACGTCTGGGGCAGCGTCGTGACCGCCGTCGGCGGCGACAAGGTCGAGGTCACCTCGATCATCCACGACCCCTCGGCCGACCCGCACTCCTACGAGACCACCGCGAGCGACGCCATCGCCGCGAAGAACGCGAAGCTGACCCTGTCCAACGGCGGCGGCTACGACGAGTTCTTCTCGAAGCTCGCGGACCAGGCCGCCGGCGCGCAGAAGCTCGTCGCCGTCGACATCGCCGCGACCGGCAACGAGAACGAGCACGTCTGGTACAGCCTGCCCGGCGTCGAGAAGATCGCCGACCAGGTCGCCGCGAAGCTCGGCGAGATCCAGCCCGCGTCGAAGGACGCCTTCACCGCCAACGCGACCGCGTTCAAGGGCAAGACCCAGGAACTGCTGAAGAAGGTCACCGGGCTGGGAGCCTCGGGCGGCAAGGTCGTCGCGACCGAGCCCGTCGCGCACTACCTGCTCGACAGCGCGAAGGTCACCGACGCGACGCCGCCCGCCTTCGCCGAGGCCGTGGAAGCCGAGCAGGACGTGCCCGCCGCCGCGCTCAACCAGGTCAAGCAGCTGATTTCCGGCAAGCAGGTCAAGGCGCTGATCAACAACGCGCAGACCACCACCCCGGTCACCCAGCAGGTCGTCGGCGACGCCAAGAGCGCCGGGATCGCGGTCGTCGACGTCACCGAAACACTTCCCCAGGGTGTGACCGACTACATTGCATGGATGACGAAGTCGGTGGACGCGCTGGCGGGGGCACTGAAGTAGTGACCTCCGTACCTGCCGAGGCGCGTGCGTGCGTCCGTGTCCGCGGGGCGAGCCTCGCGTTCGGCACCAGGACCCTCTGGTCCGGGCTCGACCTCGACGTCGAGCCCGGTGAGTTCCTCGCGATCCTCGGGCCGAACGGCTCCGGGAAGAGCAGCCTGCTCAAGGTGCTGCTCGGTCAGCAGGGATTGCCCGAGGGCACGGTCGAGATCGCGGGGCGGCGCCCCGGCGGGCAGAACCGGCGGATCGGTTACATCCCGCAGCAGCGCGCCCTCGACGAGGGCCTGACGATGCGCGGGGTGGATCTGGTCGGCCTCGGCCTGGACGGGCACCGGTGGGGGACCGGGCTCTTCGGGATCGCGAAACGGCGGCAGCTGGTGGCGCGGGCGATCGAGTCCGTCGGCGCCCAGGCGTACGCGAAACAGCCGGTGGGGCGGCTTTCCGGTGGCGAGCAACAGCGGCTCCGTGTCGCGCAATCGCTGGTCGGCGACCCCGAGGTGCTGCTGTGCGACGAGCCGCTGCTCTCGCTCGACCTCGCCCACCAGCGCGCGGTCAGCGAGCTGATCGACGAGCGACGGCGTTCGGCCGACACCGCCGTCCTGTTCGTCACCCACGAGATCAACCCGATCCTGTCCTATGTGGACAGGGTGCTCTATCTGGTGAACGGCCAGTTCCGGGTCGGCAAGCCGGACGAGGTGATGAACTCGGAGACACTGTCCGAGCTGTACGGCACGCGAATCGAGGTGCTCAAGGTCGGCGGGCAGATCCACGTCGCCGGGGCGCAGAGCTCGCTGTGCGAGGACGAACCGCACCACATCGACGAACAGGTCAGCTAGCGCAGGTGGCAGACGAAGTGAGGTTATTCGTGCGGCTTGGACCACACGCGGAACCCGCCCCGGCCGGAGGCCCCGCGATCGGGGCGGCAGGGCGCCTGGGTGAATCAACGCGAGCGATGACGCGGAATCGCGCCCTGGCGACGCGATCGCGACCGCGGGTTCTCGGGTAAGCACCGTGGACAAGATGTTCGACTTCGCCCTCACCGGCGAACTTCTCGGTCTCGACTTCGTGCAGACGGCGCTGCTCGCGGCCGCCGTCCTCGGGCTGGTGGCGGGCGTACTCGGCCCGCTGGTCGTCATGCGGCGGATGTCGTTCGCCGTGCACGGCACCGCCGAACTGGCCTTCACCGGCGCGGCGGGCGCGCTGCTGCTCGGCGTCGGCGTCGAACTCGGCGGCCTCGCGGGCGCGGTCATCGCGGCCCTGCTGATCGGGATCCTCGGCGGCCGCGAGTCCGAACGCGACTCGGTGATCGGCGTGATCCTCGCCTTCGGACTCGGCATGGGCGTCCTGCTGCTGTCGTTCTACGAAGGCCGCAGCGCCAACAAGTTCGGCATCCTCGTCGGGCAGATCATCACCATCGACTCCACCAACCTGAACCTGCTCGTCGGCGCGTCGGTCGTCGTCCTGGTGGTGCTCGCGGTGATCTACCGGCCGCTGCTGTTCGCCACGGTCGACCCCGCGGTCGCGACGGCGCGCGGCGTGCCGGTGAAGCTCCTGTCGCTGATCTTCGCGGTGCTGGTCGGGATTTCGAGCGCGCTCGGCGTCCAGATCGTCGGCGCGCTGCTGGTGGTCTCGCTCATGGTGACCCCGGCCGCGGCGGCCGCCCGGGTCACGGCGAGCCCGTGGAAGGCGACCGTGCTGTCGATCGTGTTCGCGGAGGTCGCCGCACTCGGCGGGATCATCCTTTCGCTCGCGCCCGGGAAGCCGGTGAGCGCGTTCGTCACGACGATCTCGTTCGTGATCTACCTGGTCTGCCGCCTCATCGCGTGGCTGCGCGACAGGAGCTCGCGGGTCCGCGTCGAACCGACGGCGGCGCCGCAGCCCGCCTTGCGCTAGCGGATCGGGTGCTCGGCGAGCGCCTTCTTGACCGCCGTGAGGAAACCGGGGTCGATGAACGCGAGCTGACCACCGGCCACACTGCGCTCGACGGCCTCCAGGACCACGACGTTCGCGTTCACGAAAGCGTCGACGGCCTCGGCCTGCGACGTCTTCTGCGTGAAGTGCGCCAGCATCGTCAGGTTCGTGAACGCGCCCGAGAGATACCGCGAAGACGCCTTCGTGAACGAGTCGCCGTAGATCAGGATCTTCTCGTCCACGGTCCCGATCAGCGGACTCGCGGTGCGGTAGACCGGCCTGTCGATGTCGCCGTTCGGCTCGCCCGCGCGCTCGACCAAGCCGTCCGGGCGGAGGCTGTAGAGCGTGTTCGTCTTCGTGCCCTGCTTGCTGATCAGCGGCGGCAGGTCGGCGACCGTGTCGTACTGGCCGACGGGAACGCTGACCCAGGTCTGCGTGACACCCGGTTTGATCGCGTTCGCGATGGCGCGCGTCATCACCAGCGCGCCCTCGTCGGCCCAGTGGGTGTCGTTCGGCGGGTAGACCGGCCGCTGCACCCGGCCCTCGGACGCGCGCAGCTCGGGCCGCAGGTCGATCGCGCGGGCGTCCTTGAGCATCCGGTGCCAGGTGGCCGCCTCGGCCGACTGCGAGCAGTCCTTGCCGGGGTAGGTGTCAGGCAGGAATTGCGGGACCATCGTCGACTTGTCCGGTGCGACGACGAGTTCGAACCGCCTCCCGGACTGTTCGACCGCGCGCCGCAGCTCGTTGATCTTGGCGATGGTCTCGGGCAGCGGACGGGACGGATCGCATTTCGCGTCGGCGTCGTAGCCGTAGTACAGCCAGCCGTCCCGGCCCTGCACGACGCGGCGATAGCCGGACGCGGCGTTCGGCGTCGGGCCCTGCGTGGGCGCGGTCTTGGACGGGGTGGGCGCGGGCGGCGCCGGGATCGGGCCCGCCTGCTGCTGCGGTGGCGGCTGGTCGAGCGGGGCGCCCTCGCCGAAGACCCCGCGGCTGATCGCGTCCGCGGCGGCGATCGCGCCCGGCCGGAACGACAGCTGGTCGATGGCCCAGGTCGGCAGGTCGGTGAAGAAGGCCCAGCCCTTGTCCAGACCGGGGAAGCTCGCGAGCTTGTGGTTCTCGATCTCGCCGGGCCGCACGCCGAACACCCACAGCAGGGCGGGGGTGGTGAAGAACAGAAGCGCGCTGATCAGCGCGGTCAGCTGCCTGCCACCGTGGCGGGGGCGGTGCAGCGCGTGCTCACGCGGAAGCCACGCCTCGTGGACGGCTGGCAGTTGCTGGGGTTCGGACGCCACCCCACCACCGTAATCACCCCGTGTCTCGCGCAGGTGAGAACCGCCCCCAAAGCGCGTTTAGCCCGCTAAACGCAGGTCGGCGGTCCCGGGTTGGTGTCCCCAATGTGGCATTGGAGACGCTCAGCGCCTCCAATGCCACATTGGGGGCACGCTTCTCCGCCGGGGCGCGCCCCGGCGGGCCGGGTCGCGTTTAGCGGGCTAAACGCGATCCGGCGTCAGTGGAGCATGAGCAGGACTTGGAGCTCCCCGACCAGGAAGCCGATGAGCCCGCCGACCGCGATGAGCTTCCACTCGTCCTGCCGGAACGCCGGCCGCAGCAGCCCCTCGAACTCCAGCGGCGTCAGCCCGAGCATCCGCCGCTCGACGATCTTCGCGACGTCCATCGCCTCGGTCAGGTAGCCCTCGGCATGGCGGATCGTCGGCGGCAGCCGCTCCAGCGCCTGCCGCGCGGCCGCCTGCTTGATCTCGCGCAGGCGTTGCCCGCCGACGGCCATCGCGACCATCGGTTTCGCGACACTCGCCTGCTCGTCGACGGCCTGCGCCACGAGCCGCTCGACCAGCGCGTACAGCCGGTCCGACCGCGGCCCGCGCAGGACGGCGTCGAGCAGGTTCGGCACGGTCAGGATCTCGTTCGCGATCATCTCGCCGTACTGACGCGCGACCTCGGCCCGCCGCCGCTGGAACTTGCCCTGCAGGATCACCCGGCCGACCCGCACCGGCTCGCGCGGCACGAAGATCAGCTTGATCGCCAGCCAGTCGGTGAACAACCCGATGCAGCCGCCGAAGATCGGCAGCACCCAAGGCTCCTTCGTCAGCGCCCACACGAACGCCTGCACGACACCGAGCCCGAAGCCGAAGTAGATCCCCGTGCGCGCGATGAACGCCATCTCCGGCCGTGACGTCTCGCGGATCAGCCGGACGAGCAGCTTCTTGTCCCTGGTGAGCCGCTGCACGGTCATGTGCTGGAAGTCGAGGACCTCGTCGAGGTTCTCGGTCATCTCCGCCATGAACTCGCGCACCAGCCGCGGCGTCGAGGCCTGGACCTGCTTGATCAGCAGCTCCTGCGCCATCGTCGGCATGACCTCCCAGAGCCTGGGATGGTGCTTCTCGAGCACTTCGCGGGCGACCTCGTCCACGGCCCGCAGCAGCGGTTGCTCGATTTCGCGTGTGATGATCGCCGGATCGATCCGCCGGAAGACCTCCTTGACGTCCAACAGGTTCGACGTCAGCAGCTCCGTCGCGACGGCGGCCATCCGCCCGCCGTGTTTGGGCACCACGCCCTGCCAGCCGAGGAACGGCTTGATCCCGACGAACTCCAGCGGTTTGAACATCATCTCGATGGCGACGCGTTTGGTGACGTAGCCGATCAGCGCGGCGATGAACGGGATCGCGGCGTACAGCCACCAGTGCCGGGCGAGGTCGTCCAGGACGGCGTCCACTCCGACCTCCTCGCTCGTGGGATGGGAAACGGTATCCGGTGCGCGTCAGTGAAGCAGCAGAAGCACCTGAAGTTCACCGACAAGGCCGCCGATCACCGCGCCGACCGCGATCAGCTTCCACTCGTCCTGCCGGAACGCCGGGCGTAGCAGCTGCTCGAATTCGAGCGGGTTCAGTTGCCGCATTCTGTCCACAATGGTGTTCCGGACGTCGAGCGCGTTGACCGCGTACCCCTCGGCGTGCCGGATCGTCTCCGGGATCCGTGCCGCGGCCTTCGCCGCCGCGGTCTGCTTCATCTCCTGGAACTTCCTGCTCCCGACGGCCATCGCGACGAACGGCTTCACGACGCTCGCCTGCGTGTCGATGGTCCGCTGCACCTCGCGGGTGATCATCGTGAACAGCTTGTCCGACTTCGGCCCGCTCAACACGGCTTCGAGCAGGTTCGGGATGGTGATGATCTCGCGCGCGATCATGTCGCCGTAGTCCGCGGCCACCTGGTCCTTGCGTTTCTGGAACACGCCTTGCCAGGTGTAGAAGCCGAAGAACCGCTTCGGCTCACGCGGCAGGAAGATCATCTTCAGGGCGATCCAGTCGGTGAACCAGCCGATGCCGACACCGAACAGCGGCAGCACGATCGGCGACTTCGTCAGCGCCCACACGAGCAGCTGCACACAGCCGAGGGAGAAGCCGAACACGATCCCCGACCGCGCGATGAACCGCATCTCCGGCCGCGAGATGTCGCGGATCAGCCGGTTCAGCAAGGCCTTGTCGCGCACCAGGTTCGTCACGACCATGTGCTTGAGGTCGAGGACGTCCTCGATGTTCTCCGCGATCTCCCGCATGATCTTTTCGATCGCGCGCGGCGCCTCGGCCTGCACGCGTTTCAGCAGCATCTGCTGGGCGGTGTTCGGCAGCACTTCCCAGAGTCTGGGCTGGTACTGCTCCATCACCTCGCGCGTGACGTCCTCGACGATCCGCAGAAGCGGCTGTTCGATCTCCTTCGCCACCTGCGCCGGATCGAGCCTGGCGAAGATCTCCTTCGGGTCCACGAGGTTGTTCGTCAGCATCTCGGTGGCGGTGGAGGCCATCCGCTCGGCGTTCGCCGGCAGCACGCCCTGCCAGCCGAGGAACGGCTTGACGCCGACGAATTCCACCGGTTTGAACATCATCTCGATGGCGACGCGTTTGGTGACGTACCCGATCAGCGCCGCGATGAACGGCATGGTGACGTACACCGGCCAGTGCTCGCCGAGGTCGGCGATGACGGCGTCCACTCGAAGCCCCTCCCGCGTCGCGCTTGAGGGGAACCTAGCCGCCTGTCCTCAGTGGAGGAGTAGCAGGACCTGAAGTTCACCCACGAGCCCGCCGATCACCGCGCCGACCGCGATCAGCTTCCATTCGTCCTGCTGGAAGGCGGGTCGCAGGATCCCTTCGAACTCGAGCGGGGTCAGCTGCTGCATCTTCACGACGATCGTGTTGCGGACGTCGAGCGCGTCAGTGGCGTAACTCTCCACGTGTTTCACCGTTTCGGGGAGGTACGCGATCGCCTTCTCCGCCGCGGCCTTCTTCATCTCCTGGTACTGCACGCCGCCGACGGTCAGTGCCACCAACGGTTTCGCGATGCTCGCCTGCGCGTCGATGGTCCGCTGCACCTCGCGCGTGATCATCGAGAACAGCTTGTCCGACTTCGGCCCGGTGAGCACGGCCTCCATCACGTTCCGCACGGTGAGGACCTCGTCCGCGATCAGCGCGCCGTAGTCGCGAGCGACCGCCTGGCGGCGTTTCTGGAACATGCCCTGCCAGCTGAAGAACAGGAACCGGCGCGGCTCACGCGGGTAGAAGATCATTTTCAGGGCCAGCCAGTCCGTGACGAACCCGGTGACGAACCCGAAGATCGGCATGATCAAGGGCTGTTTCGTCAGCGCCCACGCGACGAACTGGATCAGGCCGATGACGAAGCCGAAGTAGATCCCGGACCGGGCGATGAAGCGGAGTTCCGGGGTAGCGACCTCCTTGATCAGGCGGCAGGTCAGCGATTTGTCCCGGACCATCGCGTTGATCAGCATCTCGTTGACGTCGAGGACCTCGTCGATGTTCGTCGACACCTCGCGCATCAGCCGCGCGACGACCTTCGGCGCCTGCGCCCGGACCTGGTCGACCAGCATCCGCTGCGCCCGCGTCGGCAGCAGTTCCCACAACCTGGGCTGGTACTGCTCCATCACCTCGCGGGTCACGTCCTCGACGGCCTTGAGAAGCGGCTCCTCCAGCTCCTTGACCACCTCGTCGGGATCGAGCCGGGAGAAGATCTCCTGCGGATCGACGAGGTTCTTGGTCAGCAGGTCGACGGCGGTGGTCGCCATCCGGCGCGTGTTGGCCGGGATGACCCCCTGCCAGCCGAGGAACGGCTTGATCCCGACGAACTCCAGCGGCCGGAACATCATCTCGATGGCGACGCGTTTCGTGATGTAGCCGATGAGCGCGGCGATGAAGGGCATCGTGGCGTAGACGTGCCAGTGCTCCCTGATGTCGTCGAGGATCGCCGAAATGTTCAACCGGGCCTCCCCCTGCTTACGACCTGTCAACAATGGAGGATGCCATGTGATCGGCCCGTCGCGGACCGAGTGCAGCCGTTTGGCGGTACTACCCGACGGGCCCAGGCTCATTAAGGTGTCCGCCATGGTCGCTCCTGAGAAGACGGCGCCTCAGGCGCCCTCAGCGAAATCGCCCCAGTTCGCGGGCGCCGTCCGCGGATACGACAAGCGTCAGGTCGACGAGCGGCTCGCCGAACTGTCGACCGAACTCAAGAAGACCTCGCGCAACCGCGACGAGGCCGTGGCGACCGCCGGTGAACTCACCAAGGCGCTCGGGCACGCCCAGAAGGAACTGGACGAGACCAAGGCCGCCCTCGTGCGGATGAGCGCGAGCCCGTCCGGCGCCGGCGCGATGGCCGAACGCGTCCGCATGATGATGCAGCTCGCCGAGGAGGAGATCGCCGACCTCAAGGCCGCGGCGGAGGCCGACGCCAAGTCGACCCGCGCCGAAGCGGACCGGTACGCCCACGAGACGCAGCGCGCGAGCGACAAGGCGGCGAAGGACGCGCAGGCCGAGCGAGAGAAGCTGCTGGCGGACGCCAAGGCCGAGATCGAGCGGCTGAACTCCGAGGCGGCGCAGAAGCGCAAGGAACTGGACATGGAGAGCGTCCGGACTCGCGCCGCCGCGGACAAGAAGGCCGAGGAGGCTTCGGCGGCTCGTCGCGCCGAGGCGGAGAAGGCGTCCGCGGACAAGATCGCGGAAGCCGACCGGGTGTCGGCGGGCAAGCGCTCCGAAGCCGAGCGGATCTCGGCGGAGGACATCGCCGCGAAGCAGGAGCAGGTCGCGGAGGCCCTCACCGACGCGAAGACCCAGCAGTCCGAGGCTCAGCAGGCTCGGAAGCTCGCGCTGGAACTCCGGTCCAAGGTCGCCGAACGGCTTTCCGCCACGGACGTCGCCGTCCAGGAGGCCATCAAGCTGCTGGCTCCCGCTCCCGACGCCGCCGCCGGCTCTCCCAAGGCCGAAGCACCCAAAGAAGCGGCGCCGAAGCCGAGTCCCGCCAAGACCAACGGCCCCCGCCCTGATCGCGCGACGCCGTAGGACGGTCACCCTGGTCGTGAGTGGCGATTCGTGTTCTAACCCGAATCGCCACTCACGACCAGCTGTACCGACGCCTCAACCGCGACGATGATCCTGGCCGAGGAACGCGCGGCGGTCTGCGAATTCGCCCGCCGGATGACCACCGACGGGCTCGTGGTCGGTACGTCCGGCAACGTCTCCGCGAGGCAGGGCGAGCTGGTCGCGGTGACCCCGACCGGGGTCGACTACGCCGGGCTGCGGCCGGAAGACATCCCGGTGGTGGGCCTCGACGGCGAAATCGTCGACGGCGCCCTCGAACCCACCAGCGAACTCCCGATGCATCTCACGGTGTACCGGGAGGCGGCGGATCCGGACGGCAAGGCGATCTCAGCCGTGGTGCACACGCACTCCGTGCACGCCACGGCCGTCTCCACCCTCGTCACCGAGGTGCCGCCGATCCACTACATGCTCGCCGCGATCGGCCCGACGGCCCGCGTCGCGTCCTACGCGACGTACGGCACCGAGGAACTCGCCAAAGCCATGTTGGAGGCTCTGGAAGGCCGCCGGGGGTGCATCCTGGCCAATCACGGCACCACGACCTTCGGCGACAGTCTCGGCTCCGCGTACAGCCGGGCGCAGCAGCTCGAATGGGTCTGCCAGGTCTGGCTGACGGCGCGGGCGGCGGGAACACCGAATCTGCTCCCGCCCGCCGAGATCGACCACGTCGTGGAGAAACTCCGCGGCTACGGGCAACGCTAGGCCCGCGTCCTAAGAAGCCGCGGGCTCGGCCTCGTAGTCCACGGCGTGCACCGCGTCGAGGAGTTCGACGACCGTCGGATCGTCGACGGCTTCCTTGATGCACTGCCACAACTGGAGATTCGCCAACGCCCATCGGGAGTAGCTCTCCGCGGCCTTGGGGTTGTAGAAGTAATAGCCGCTGTCGTGGACGTCGCGTTGCTCGCCGACGATCTTGTCCGCCAGTTCGCGGAGGCTCAACCCGTTCTCCCGCAGATAACGGTGGGCGAGCACGACGGGCGTCACCGGCAGTGCCTTGAACAGCGTGTCGGCGTCGCTCAACGCTTGGGCCTCGAGCGAGATGTGCCGCCCTCTGGTGGCCATCTCGGCCTCGTCGATGATCTCGTCGATCCACCGGGCCACGGTGTCCTCGACACCGCACTCCCGCAGGATGCCCAACCGGAGATCTCGCCCGGCGGCCGCGGGGGAGTTCCGGAGCACGATGTAGTTCACGTCGTGCACCAGCGCCGCCACCTCGACGACGGTGCGATCCGCACCGTTGTGCTCGGCGAATCCCGCGGCCTTGGCCCGGACGAAACTCACGTGATGCCAGCCGTGGAACTGCAGTTTGTCCGCATAGCGCCAGCACAGTTGCCGGACGCGATGTTCGACGGCGTCGATGGTCTGGGAAGAAATCGTGTTCTTTCGCGCGCGCATACACCTCTCCGATCCCGTTTACAGACGGGTGGAGTAATGGTATGCGCCTTCGACGGCGGTGTGTAGTTAGATGCGCCCGGCCAGGTCCCCCAATCGGACCTCCACCGGAACGTGACGATGCCCGATTCCGGTCTTCGGGTCATAGGAGAGACTGGAATCGCTTACCGGGCGTGACTTCACCAAAAACGTCATAGTCCCTTCGGTGGCTTCGGGAATCCGATGGAACTCGTCCGCGTACATGACGCCTACCGCCCCCGCCTGACACAGTGTGCTACGTCGTAACCGAACCGATGTGATCAATCCGGAAAGCTGGTCGCGCAGGGTCGAGTACCGCTCGTGGACATAGTTGCCACGGAGGAGCGTGGTGCAGAAGTGATATCTGTGATTGTGCACGGAATCGGCGTAGCCCTCACGCCAGTCCTCCGGTGCCTTGTACTCGTGGAGCCAGATCGAAAACGGATCCGTCGGGGAGTCGAGCAGGCACCAGGCGAAATGGGTGGTCGTCTCACGGGATCGGCAGAGAACCGCGCTCGCCTCGTCCGGACTCAGCGAGTCCAGGTGCCGCCGGAGATCGGTGCGCAGGTCCGGTCTCGACGTCCAGTCCCGGAAGATCTCGTCGACGACTTGCCAATGCTGTGCCAGCGGCAGATCCGTCGTGCGGAGCAGCGCGGCCAGCTGGGTGAGGGGGGACAAGCGAGTGAGCAACTCAAGCTCCTCAGTTCTAGTGCTCTTCGGCGCCGAGAAATCAGGGGTTCAGCTCGGCGAGTGTGGTGAACTCCTTCCGGAAGGCGTGGAATTTCCCTTCCAGTTCGAGGAAGTTCTCTTCGGACAGGGGAGAACCGGTGATCTTTTCGTACAGGGCGAGGAAATCCGCCCTCGTCGTCGTGGTGGAGATACGGAAGTGGCGTCCGGAACGGGATTGGGAAACACGCAGGAACTCGGAGCGTTCCTTGTTGTACAGAAAGGAACCCTCGCTGAACCGCAGCGTGCGCGGATACAGCGTGGTCGCGCCGCGGATGTCGCTGTACAAGGTCACCCAAACGCTCTCGTCGAAGACTTCGAGCCGGTCCAGCGGCGGGTCGGCGACGACGGTGATGTCCACCAGTGAGCACCGGCTGCGGGCCAGGAACAGCCCGACCAGGCCGATACTGATCTCGTCGTCGAGACGTTTCTGGATCGTCTCGTAGTCCATGCCCGCTTCTTCGCTGCGCAGGAGATACCGCGCCCTGCCGCTGATGGCGCCCTCGTCGCGCGGGTCGGCGATGACCACGCGCAGCTCCCTTTCGGTGCGGGACAACAGCAATCGGGCCGCGGCGTGCCTGCCGGAGAACCCGCGGAAGAAGTAGTGCCGGGCCACGTCTAGGTCTTCGGTCATGACCCGGTTGAACAACGGATCCGGATCGGCCGTCGCCTCGAAGACGTGGGTGGGGAAGAATTCCTTGTTGAGCGAACGGTATTCGGCGCTGAGCGCTTCCAGCGCGCGCCGGCTTTCCTCGATCACCGGGGTCACCATCGCGCGCTGTGACGCGGCGGCGGTGATCAGGGTCTGGCCGAAGCCGACCACCGCGGAGATCAGGGTGCCGGTGCCCAGTGAAGTGAGCAGCGTTTTACCGGCGCCGGGATCCATCATGCTGGAGATCCACAGGCTGAGGCCCGCGATGACGACCAGTACCGTGAGCAGCAGGCTCGTCCTGGTCCAGAAGATCTCTTGCAATGGGGTACGGCGGAGCCGGTCGGCTTCCGCGGGCACGGGGGTCACCTCCTTGATCCGCACCCGAACGGACGAACGCATTGCGTATCTGTTCGAGTGCGGGGAGTTACTCTACGCGCCTCGTGACCATGCCGAAATAAGAAATTCGGGGGAAAGATACCAACAGCGAATGTAACGCACGGCTATACCTTATTCGCTGCCGGGGTTTCGTCGAAACGCGGAAAAACCGCTCACGGAGCGTGGGGAAGGATGCCTTCGTACCAAGCGGGTCCGGGCTTCGCGGACGACAATGTTTCGACAACGGCCGAAGACGGAGTGGCGTACACCGTGGGGAAGTCGATCTCGCCCCTGGTGGGATCCAGCTTCCACGCGAGCCGCTCCACTTCCGGGGAATCTGTTCGTAAGAAAGGAAAGTGGGCGTCCGCACCGTTTTTGTTGCCCCTCGGATCGAGCCGGATCCACCGGTCCGGGCCGGTGAGATACACGGCGTTGAGCCCGTGCAGCACGCCGATCCGCTGATAGCAGAACCCGGCCGGGATGCCTTGGCTGCGAAGCAAAGCGGCCAGCAAGTGGGCCTTCGCGTAGCAGAGGCCGACCCGTTCGCGCAGAACCTCGGAGGCCATAAGAGTGACGCGGGAATCGGCTGCGTCCACCGTATGGGCGATCTCGTCGCGCACGTAGTGAAACATCGAACGAATCACGTCGGCTTCGGTGCCGCCGGTCGGTGACAGCGCGTCAGCCGTTTCGCGGATCAGCGGATGATCGTGATCGATGACCGCGTCCGCGACGAGATAATCTTCGAGCCGCTCGGATTCGATCTTCAAAGTGATTTTCACGCGGCCCCGTTCAGTACTGTGTCGACGGCTTCTTCGAGAAATTTCGGACCGGCTTCGCCGCCGCGCAACAACAGCCGGAACCAGATCGCCCCCGCGAGCAGATCCATCACGACGACAGGATCGGCGCCGGACCTCAATTCGCCCCTCGCGGTGGCGCGTTCGAAGATCGGCTCTTCGCGCGCCATGCGGTCGGCGAAGAAACTTCGCGACACTTCGCCCAGTTCCGGGCGGCGCGGACC
The DNA here is from genome assembly GCF_046549075.1 of Amycolatopsis sp. lyj-84. Lineage (NCBI taxonomy): Bacteria > Bacillati > Actinomycetota > Actinomycetes > Pseudonocardiales > Pseudonocardiaceae > Amycolatopsis > Amycolatopsis sp. lyj-84. The sequence continues at coordinate 134,585 of NZ_JAJPWO010000017.1, read as the reverse complement.
CGCCGTCAGCGTCGCCGTGACGACCGGCGCGGTGTGCTCCGAAGTCAGCAGCCGGTGGATTTGCGTCGCCACGGCGAGGAGATCGCCGCGGAGGCTGCCGGTGTCCGGGATGTCGACGGCGAACAGTCCCGAATCGCGCAGCGCCGCGGCCAGGAGCGCGTCCTTCGACGGCCACCACCGGTACAGCGTCGTCTTGTTGACGCCGGACCGGGCGGCGACGGCCTCGATGGCGAGCTTCTCGTAACCGTGCTCAGCCAGGAGTTCGAGGGTGGCGGCGAAGATCGCCTCGGCCTTGCGGGGGCCGCTTTGGATGCTCACCGGAGCACAATACAACGCACCGTTGCGTTGCATGGCGATCGCCAGTACTTTGCAACGCAACGGTGCGTTGCATTCAGGAGGCAAACCATGGTCCCCGTCGTCTTCGTCCACGGCATCCGGCTCAGCGGTGCCGCGTGGGCCGGGCAGCTCGAACACTCCGGTGCTTCCGCGCGAGCGATCGACCTGCCCGGGCACGGAACCCGTCGAGGTGAGCGGTTCACCCTGGCCGGCGCGGTGGACGCCGTCGTCGGCGGGATCGAGGAGCCCGCTCTGGTCGTCGGACACTCGCTGGGCGGCTACGTCGCCATCGCCGCGGCCGCGAGGCATCCGGACCGGGTCGCGCGCCTCGTCGTCGCGGATTCGACCTACCTGCCCGGCAGGACGCTGGAGGCGCCCTTCCGCATCGCGCACCGCCTGCTCATGCGGCTCCCGGACCGGGGAGAAGGACTCAGCCGGCGGCAGTTCCGGAGTGCGCTGCCACCGAAGCTCGCCGAGGCCGTGATCGGCGGCGGCATCGCGACCGAGGTGATCCCGGACGTCGCCAAGGCCTTCGCCGACTTCGACGTGCTCGCGGAACTCGCGTCCTACCCGGGGCCGACCTGGCTGATCAACGGCTCCCGCGACCACTTCCGCCGCCACGAGCGCCGCTTCCTCGACGCCTGCGCCGACGGCAGGCTGATCACCGTCCCGAAGGCGGGGCACTACCTGCCGATGGCGCGCGGCGAGGAGTTCTCCCGGCTGGTGCTCGACGCGGCCCGCGGCCTGCCGTCCGTTAAATCAGGGGCGCCCGGCTGCGCCCCTCGCTAGGATGATCACCATGTGTTCCGTCATCCACACCTGGCAGGCCATGCGCCTCCGGTCGACGCGCTGACCCTGGTTCCGGCCCTCGCCGACGCCAAGGTCCACGTCCACCGTTCGCCAAGGGATGACAAGGATCTTCACCATGCGCGCATCTTCGCGCCCCATTTTCGTCTTCGTTCACGGCGGCTCCAGTAACGCGCGGGCCTGGGGCCCGTTGCAGAACGAACTGGCTCTGCTCGGCTACCGTTCGCACGCCGTCGACCTACCCGGTCACGGCGACCGTGCGGACAGCCCGGCCGCTTACTATCGGCAACCCCAGGACCTCGCGGCGCTGGCGGCCGCTCCTTCTCCGCTGCGCGGAATCACGTTGCAGGACAACGTGAAGCACGTCGTGGACACCCTGCGAGGGCTCGACGGCGGGGCACCGGTCGTCCTGGTCGGCAACAGCCTCGGAGGGCTGACGATCAGCGCCGTCGCCAACGCCGCGCCGGAACTGCTCGACCGTGTCGTCTACCTCTCCGCGCTCTGCCTCGGCGACCCGGCCATGCTCACCGAGCCGTGGGACGTGGTCGACGACAACCTGCTGGACGCCCTGGCGGCGCGGATCACCGTGCCGGACGTGGACGAACCCGGTGTGGCCCGGCTGAACTGGCGTAGCGCCCACGGCGACCCGGCGTTGTTCGCCGAGTTGAAGGCCGCCATCATGGCCGACTCCACCGACCACCAGTTCCGGCTGTTGCTGGACTCTCTGGACCCGGACGAGAGCTACGCGGTGCTCGAACCGGGGGCGTTGGTCCAGGCCGACGGATGGGGGCGGGTCCCGCACACCTACGTCCGTCTCGCTTCGGATCTCAGCATCACCCCGGCGGTCCAGGACTACATGATCCGCAAGGCCGACGAACTGACTCCGCACAACCCGTTCGAGGTGCACACCCTGGCCTCGTCGCACGTCGGCTACTTCAGCCGGCCACGGGTCTTCGCCGACCTGCTGACCGCTCTCGGCTGATCCAGTGCCCCGGGAATCCCCGCCACCGACCGGCGGCGGGGATTCCCGGGGCTACGTCAGGCCGTGGCCCGAAGCCTGGTGATCTCCTGTGCCAGCGCCTCACGCAGTGAGTCGTGTCGAGGGCCCAACGCATGTTCCGCGGTCCGCCAGCGATCCGCCGGGTAGAGCCAGACCGGCCGCCCGACGAGGTCCGCCGGTTCCCAGTCGTAGCGCGGCCAGACGTGTGCGTGCAGGATCGGGTCCGTGTTCCCGAGGATCTCCAAGTTGACGCGACGGAAGCCAGGGTCCCGTCGGGCACAGACGTTCTCGACGGCTTCGCCGAGTACCTCCATGTCGGACAGGAACTCCAGCCGCCGCGTCCTCGGCAGATCGGTCAGCCTGCCGACGGTGGGGGAATCCGTCAGCAGGACGCAGTAGCCCGGCAGGAACTGCGTATCGCCGATCACCGCGAATCCCGCGTCCAGCCGTCGCAGCACCGTCGGGTTCTCGCCACGCAGTGCCGAGCCGACCCGATCCCGTTTCCAGTCGCCGGTCATGAGTCAAGCTAGCCGACCGGGATGAGCGAGCCTTCGGCGTTGGTCGTGAACTGCATGGCCAGCCGGACCGGTGCCGGGTGCGGGGCCAGGACGATCGACGCGAACGGGGTCGAGGTCACCCCGGTCGCGTAGTTGGTCTGCAGATGCACGCTGACGTGCACGTTCCGGTCCGCGGGGATTTCGAACGTGACCGAGCCCCACGAGACCACGTACTGCCTGCCGTCGATGCTCGCGAACGGCGCGTAGTGGCGCACCGCGTTGGCGCTGAAGGGAGGTATGTCGACGACGAGCAGCCGACGCTGACCGTCGTGGTTGTCGACGTAGGGGATCACGCCGGGCTGCGAGGCCAGATCGGTCATTCTCGGTGCTCCATCAGAACTGGTAGTAGAGGAACGGGCTGAACGTCCCGGTCGCGATCAGGATCGCCGCGTAGATCAGCCCCACGGTCATCACGCCGATCCGCAGCGCCGTCGCCGGGCGGCTCCGCGAAGACTCCAGCAGCGGCCCGGTCACCGGATGCGCCGGCAGGAACACGATCGCCAGCGCGCACAGCAGGATGATCAGCCGCTGGTTGGTCACCGCGCTCTCCACGACGTCGGTGAGGCCGGTGAAGTCCGGCAGCACCATGTGCCCGATCATGCCGAGCGCGTGCGGCAGGTCCTTGGCGCGGAAGAACACCCAGCCGAAGACCACGAGAACGAGCGTCAGCGCGCGGCGGCCGATGCGGGCGGCCTGGGTCTTCGGGGTGGCGTCGTAGCCGAAAGCGCGTTCCACGATCAGCAGCGCGCCGTGGTAGACGCCCCAGATCAGGAACGTCCATTGCGCGCCGTGCCAGAACCCGGTCAGCACGAAGACGATGCACAGGTTCCGGTACGTGTGGCCCGCGCCGGTGCGGTTGCCGCCCAGCGGGATGTAGACGTAGTCGCGGAACCAGCGCGACAGCGACATGTGCCAGCGCCGCCAGAACTCGGTGATGGTCACCGACGAGTACGGCCTCGCGAAGTTCTCCGGGAGCCGGAAGCCGAGCATGCGGCCGAGCCCGATCGCCATGTCGGAGTACCCGGAGAAGTCGAAGAACAGCTGAAGGGTGTAGCCGATCGCGCCGAGCCAGGCGATCGCGAAGGTCATCTGATCCGGGGGAGTGTTGAAGCAGGCGTCCACCATCGGGCTGAGCGAGTCCGCGATGATCGTCTTCTTGCACAGCCCGAGCGCGAAGCGCGGGAAACCGGCGGCGATGTCGTCGAGGCGGTGCGAGCGCTGCTGAGGCAGCTGGTCGGCGATCTCGCGGTAGCGCACGATCGGCCCGGCCACCAGCTGCGGGAACATCGCGATGTACGCGGCGAACGACACCGGGTTGCGCAGCGCGCGGCGTTCACCGCGGTAGATGTCCACCACGTACGAGATGTGGTGGAACGTGTAGAACGAAATGCCGATCGGGATGACCAGGTCGGCCACCGGGAAACCGCCGCCGAACCAGTGCGTCACGGCCGCGATCTGCTGGGTCGCGAATCCCGCGTACTTCCAGATCAGCAGCATGCCGACGTTGAGGCCGATGACCCCGAGCAGCAGCCGCTTGCGCCGCCTGTTCTGCAGATCCCACGCGTTCGGTTCCAGCGCGGGCCCGGCCAGGAAGTTGACGACCATGCAGCCGATCAGCACCAGCGTGTACGGCCCGGCGCCGGTGGCGTAGAAGATCAGGCTGCCCGCGGCGACGATCCCGTTCCGCCAGCTGCGCGGGCACACCAGCACGGCGAGCAGTACCGCCGGCATGAAGTACCACAGGAACAGCGGCGAAATGAACGACATCGGTGCGGGGTCCCCCAGGGCGGTTACGCGTTATCCGCTGGTGACCTTAGCCTGAGGCCCCCGCCCGATGTCGATGAACTGCGTGTCGGCGAAGTGCGGGGTCAGACACGTCCCGTGAGACGGCGGCGGCGCGCCACCTCGGCCAGCAGCACTCCGGCCGCGACGGACGCGTTGAGCGACTCGACACCGGCGGCCATCGGGATCGACACGGTCGCGTCGCAGGTCTCGCGCACGAGCCGGGAGAGGCCGCGGCCTTCCGAGCCGAGCACGATGACGAGCGGGTCCGCCGCGAGGTCCAGTTCGTCGATGTCGACCGAGCCGTCCGCGTCGAGGCCGACGACCATCAGGCCGTCGTCCTTCCACGCCTTCAGCTGGCGGGTGAGGTTGGTCGCGACGGCGATCGGCAGCTTGGCGGCGGTGCCGGCGGAGGTCCGCCACGCGACCGCGGTCATGCCCGCGCTGCGCCGCTCCGGCAGGAGGACACCCTGCGCGCCGAACGCGGCGGCCGAACGGATCACCGCGCCGAGGTTGCGCGGGTCGGTGACGCCGTCGAGCGCGACGAACAGCGGGGTCTGCCCCGAGTTCTTCGCGACCGCCATCAGGTCACGCGGGTCGGCGTACTCGAACGGCGGGACCTGCAGGCCGAGGCCCTGGTGCATGGCCCGGTTGGTCTTGCGGTCGAGCTCCTCGCGCGGGACCTCCAGGATCGAGATGCCCTTGTCGCCCGCCAGGCGGACGGCCTCGTTGACGCGGTCGTCGATCTCGATGTTGATCGCGACGTACAGCGCGGTGGCGGGCACGTCGGCGCGCAGCGCCTCGACCACCGGGTTGCGGCCGGCGATCAGTTCCGGCTTGTCGGCCTTCTTCTGGCGCGCCTGTTCCTTGCGGTCACGCGCGTTCGACATGCGGTACGCCTTGTGCCCGGGCCGGTCCTCGGCCTTGGGGGTCGGGCCCTTGCCTTCCAGGCCCTTCCGGCGCTGGCCGCCGGAGCCGACGACCTGACCCTTCTTCGTGCCGGGCTTGCGAATAGCGCCCTGGCGCCGGGAGTTGCCTGCCATCAGTGAGAATCCTTGAGCTAGAAAAGCGAGTAAGTGTCAGACTTCCTTGACGGTCCACTGTGGACCGTTCGGGGTGTCTTCCACCACGATGCCCGCCTGCTGGAGGCGGTCACGCGCGGCGTCCGCACGGGCGAAGTCCTTCTCGGCGCGGGCCTGCTGCCGTTCGGTGAGCAGCCCTTCCACGAGGTCGGACAGTGCCTGCCGGGTGGGCGTTTCGTTGCCGCCCGCCTCGGACCAGCGCGCGGAGAGCGGGTCGAGGCCGAGCACGTCGGTCATCGCGCGCACGGAGGCGGCGAATTCGAGTGCCTTGGAAGTGTCGGCCTCGTCGAGGGCGGCGTTACCGTCGCGGACCGTGTTGTGCAGCACTGCGAACGCCTGCGGGGTGGCCAGATCGTCGTCGAGCGCGGCGGCGAACTCCTGGGGGACCTCGCCGAGGTGGACGTCACCGGCGATGCCGGCGGTACGCCGCAGGAACTGCTCGATCCTCCGGTAGCCCTGCGCGGCTTCGGTGAGCGCGCCGTCGGAGTACTCGATCGTCGACCGGTAATGCGGCTGGATCAGGTAGTACCGCAGTTCGGGCGCCCGGTAGTTCTTGATCATCTCCGGGATCGACACCGTGTTGCCCAGCGACTTCGACATCTTCTCGCCGGACATGGTCACCCAGGCGTTGTGCAGCCAGAACCGCGCGAACGAGTCGCCCGCCGCGTTGGACTGGGCGCGTTCGTTCTCGTGGTGCGGGAACACCAGGTCGATGCCGCCGCCGTGGATGTCGAACTCGGGGCCGAGGTACGTCGTCGCCATCGCGGAGCACTCCAGGTGCCAGCCGGGACGGCCGTCACCCCACGGCGTCGGCCACGACGGTTCGCCCGGCTTCGAGGCCTTCCACAGGGTGAAGTCGCGCGGGTCGCGCTTGCCCTCGCCGAGGCTCTCGCCCTGCTGGACCTCGTCGGGCTTCTGGCCGGACAGGTCGCCGTAGCCGTCGAACGCCTTGACCGAGAAGTACACGTCGCCGCCGGAGGCGTAGGCGTGCCCGCCGTCGATCAGCCGCTGCATCAGCCCGACCATCTGCGTGACGTGCCCCGTCGCCCGGGGGGAGATCGAAGCGGGCAGGCAGCCCAGCGACTCGTACGCCGTCTCGAAGGCGCGCTCGTGCGTGGCCGCCCACTCCCACCAGGGGCGATCCGCCGCGGCGGCCTTGGTGAGGATCTTGTCGTCGATGTCGGTGACGTTGCGGACCATCAGCACGTCGAGTCCACTGTGGACGAGCCAGCGACGCAGGACGTCGTAGTTCAGCGCGCCGCGGACGTGGCCGATGTGGGGGATGCCCTGCACGGTGGCACCACACACGTACATGGACGCCGTTCCGCTACGGGCGGGATGGAATTCCCGCACGCTCCGGGTCGCGGTGTCATAGAGGTGTAGTGCCACCCTAAAAGGGTACGGGGTGCGCGTGAGCGGCGTCGCAGTGACCGTATTACAGCACGTTATGGGTGCGCATGACGCCAAGTAGGGCGTCCGGCCGCTCGGTCGTCGGCAGCGGCTCTACCAGCGCGAACGCGCAGCCGATCTCGCGTGCGGCGCCGTCGGCCTCCTCGCTGTCGCCGACCATCAGCGTCTCCGCGGGGTCGACCCCGAGCCGCTCGACGGCCGTCCGGAAGATCTCCGGCTCCGGCTTCACGGCCCCGACCTCGAAGGACAGGATGAACTCGTCGACGAAGGCGTCCCAGCCGCGGCGGCCGAAGGCGGGACGGATGTCGAAGGCGATGTTGCTCAGGACCCCGACCTTGACGCCCTTGCCCGCGACGCCCTTGAGCACGGCCTCGGTGTCCGGGTACGGCGTCCACTGGGTGGGATCGATCAGCCGGGTGTAGAGCGCGACGGCCTGGTCGGCGTGCGGGACCCCGGACTGCTTGAGGACCTCGAGGTACACCTTCCGGTGCAGCACCGGGTCGCGGTCGCGGTGGTGCCAGGCGTGCAGGTGCTCCTCGTCGAGGTCGACGACCTGGCCGACCGGCGCGGTCATCCGGCGCATCAGTTCGGTCTGGGCCTCGAGGTCGAGGTTTTCGCCCTCGTGATCGGTGAGGTCGGCGAGCCAGGTCTCATCCTGCTCGAGCCGGAAGACCGTGCCGGAGAAGTCGAACAACACAGCGCGATAGGTCACGAACCCCACCCTAGCCACGATCGTGGGGTCTTCGCCGCTCCCCGCGTGTGACATGAAAGGCCCGTTACTTGCAAATTTTGCAAGTAACGGGCCTTTCATAGCGCTTGTCAGGCGGCGTTACCGGTGATCTTGGTGGGCGTGATCCGGACCAGCACGCGGACGACGTCCGCCGGCTCCTCCGGGTAGTCCTTGTCCAGGTACTTGTGCGAGAGCTCGTTGATCAGCTCGCGCCCGCCCTCGTCGGTCATCTCCACGGTGCCGCGGATCTCGACGTAGTTGTACGGGTTCTCCTGGTCGAACACCGACACGGACACCCGCGGGTCCCTGGCCATGTTCCGCTCCTTGAGACGGCCGCGGACGGTCGCGAAGATCACCGTGTCGCCGTCCCGCTTCGCCCACAGCACGGACGTCTGCGCGGAGCCGTCGGCGTTGAGGGTCGCGAGGACCGGGAAGTTGTTGCCGTCGAGGAGTTTCTTGGTCTCATCGTTGAAAGTCACACCCATGGCGAGAGCCTAATCAACGAACGTTCCCGGCGATCCGGTCGACTCGCAGCCGGACGATCACCCGTTCGACCTCCGGGCCTTCCGGTGGCGGGTCCTGGCCGAGGTACTTGTGGCTGAGCGTCTTCGGCAACGTCTTCCCGGGGTCCGGTGTGATCGTGACCGTGCCCCGCAGTTGCGTGTGCCGGTACGGGTTCTCCGCGTCGGTGATCGACACGCTCGCGCGAGGGTCGCGTCGGAGGTTCCGCACCTTCAGCCTGTCCTCGGTGGCGCTGAAGACCAGATCGCCGTCGTCGAGGCCCACCCAGATGACCGAGGTCTGCGGCCCGCCGTCGGCGTCCAGCGTGGCCACGGTCGCGAAGTTCTTGCCGTCCACCAGTTCACGGACCGGTTCGGGAAGTGTGACTGCCATGACTGCCCGAACCGGCTCCTGGCGCGGGCTATTCCTGCGAGGGCAGGAGCAACGCCGTCGCGAACGCCGCGATGCCTTCGCCGCGGCCGGTCAGGCCGAGCCCGTCGGTCGTCGTCCCGGAGACGCTCACCGGCCCGCCGACGGCCTCGCTCAGCACCTTCTGCGCCTCTTCGCGGCGCTTCCCGACGCGCGGCGCGTTGCCGACGATCTGGACGGTCGCGTTCCCGACGGTCCAGCCGCCCGCCTCGACGAGGCGCCGGGCCTCGGCGAGGAACTCGACGCCGTGCTTGCCCGCCCACTTCGGATCACCGGTGCCGAACACCGCGCCGAGATCACCGAGCCCGGCCGCGGACAGCAGCGCGTCGCACAACGCGTGCGCGGCGACGTCGCCGTCGGAATGCCCCGCGCAGCCGTCGACGCCGGGCCAGAGAAGACCGGCGACCCAGCATTCGCGGCCTGCCTCGACGGGGTGGACGTCAACGCCGTTGCCGATCCTCACAGGGTTTCCTCTTCTTCTCCGGCCACAGCGATCGCCTCGGCCAGTTTCAGTTCGAACGAAGTGGTGACGCGCATCGCATCGGGATGCCCGGCGACGGTGTGCGCGCCGTCGAGAGACGGTTTGTCGACATACGAGAGAAAAGTCTCACGAGTGAAGCCGAGCGGGGTTTGCGCCGTACGCAGGTGTGCGCGGTCTTCGGTGCCCGTGATCACCTTCGCCGCGTCGGTCACCTTCACGGTGTCCGCCATCGGCAGTACGGGAACCACGAAGGGGAAGCCCGCACGGACCGCGTCCGCGACGGTACGGACCGTGTCCGCGGGAGTGAATGCGCGCAACGCGTCATGCACGAGGAAAACGGGATTCCCGGCGATCTCTTTTTCGACGGTGTCGAAAGCATGTTTGAGCGAAGATCCGGGTACTATCCGGCAACGCTCTTCCAAGCCGGTCAGAGCGGCCGAAAACAAATGAGCACACCGCTCGGGGGCCGCCACGACCACCAGATCGAGATCCGGCAGCGCGAGCAGCCCCCGCACAGTGTGCGTGAGTAGAGCTTCACCATTGACCGGCGCGAGAGCGAGCTCCGCGTCGGAGGCATGGTGTCGAACGGCAGTGACGAACACGATTGTGCTCATATGGACGGTGCTCATATGTGCGCGATCGTAGAGGTATCCCCCGCAGCCTCACCTGGCGTGGGACATCCGCCGATTCAGACTGCCGCGGTTTCCAGAACTTCGTCGAGGAGGACTTCAGCCTTGTCCTCGTCGGTGCCCTCCGCGAGCGCCAGCTCGCTGACCAGAATTTGCCGCGCCTTCGCCAGCATGCGCTTCTCGCCGGCTGAAAGTCCGCGGTCCTTCTCTCGTCGCCAGAGGTCGCGCACCACTTCGGCCACCTTGTTCACATCGCCGGAGGCGAGCTTCTCGAGGTTGGCCTTGTACCGACGAGACCAGTTAGTGGGCTCTTCGGTGTGCGGAGCACGCAGAACGTCGAAAACCTTGTCCAGTCCTTCTTGCCCGACGACATCACGAACACCGACGATCTCGGCGTTGTCAGCGGGCACGCGAACCGTAAGATCCCCTTGCGCGACTTTGAGGACGAGGTACTTCTTCTCCTCGCCCTTGATCACGCGGGTCTCGATGGCTTCGATGAGTGCGGCACCGTGGTGCGGGTAGACGACGGTCTCTCCGACCTTGAAAACCATGTGTCCTCTGCCCCTTTCGCTGAATTCATCTTAGCACGTGCCGACGAGGCCCACCTAGCGGCCTGCGATCGTCGTCGCAGGTCAGCGGCCTGACGATGGTCCGCCCAGGGGTTGACAAACCCAATTTGCCCATGCTCATGCAGGTGAGAAGCGAACGATTTCCAAATCCTTTGTGGACGGTTGATCTTGGGCACGTCACCGCATTGGTGGCGTGTCAACACGCACCGGGTTCTCCGGCCGCGAAGTCGCCCGGCTAGTCTTCGCGGTGAAGAGGCCGTGAGATGGAAGGACTCCGACGTGAGGCTGCAGAATCGTCGCGTGTTCGGCGCAGGTGTGCTGGCGCTCGGCGCCGCGCTCGTGCTCGCCGGCTGCGGTGCTGGTCAGATCACCCAGACCGACTCGCAGCAGCCCGCGGTCAACGGGACGTACGCGCAGGCCAAGGACCTCGTGCTGCGGAACGCCGCGCTGCAGTTCCCGGCCGAGGGGCAGGCGTACCCGGCGGGTGCCGCCGTGCCGCTGACGCTGACCATCGTGAACCAGGGCAAGCTGGACGACGAGCTCATCTCGGTCTCCTCCGAAGCCACCACCGGTGACGCCAAGATCTCCGGCGCCAAGGCCGTCGTCGCGAGCCACGCGCTCGTGATCGGCCCGTCCGACGCGGTCGAGTCGACCAAGGAGGTCGCTCCGACGAGCGCCCCCTCCTCGGCGCCGTCGTCTTCGGGCGCCCCGTCGTCCTCAGGTGCCCCGTCCTCCTCGGGTGCCCCGTCGAGCAGCGAGTCCGGAGCTCCGTCGTCGAGCGTCGCCGGGACGGTCACGCCGTCCGTGGGCCCGGAGCAGCCCACCGAGGTCGGCAAGGCCACGGTCGTGCTGCAGGGCCTGAAGCAGCCGCTGTGGGCGGGCCAGACGATCAAGGTCACCTTCGTCTTCAAGAACTCCGGTTCGGTCACGCTGGACCTGCCGGTCGCGGCGCCGTCGCACCCGGGTAGCCGGGAGCCCGCGCCGGAGAAGGAAGCCAAGGGCGGCGGCCACTAGTCTTAAAGAGAGCTGAAGGGGCCCTTCACCGCGTCACACGCGGTGAAGGGCCCCTTCGCTGCATCTGATGCGGGGAAAGTCCCCTTCAGCCCCCGGCCCGTGCTGCCCGGGTTTGTCGGTGGTGGCGGCTAGCCTCGCGGAGTGGTCAAGAAAGGCAGCACCTACCGCTGCGGTGAATGCGGGTACGAGGCGCCGAAGTGGGTCGGGCGCTGCCCGGAGTGCCAGGCATGGGGAACGCTCGAGGAACGCGGCGACGCCCGCCCGGCGATAGCCAGGGTCGCGGCAGGCGCGCCCAGCGCCCCGGCCCGCCCGATCGGCGAGGTCGACGTCGAAACGGCTCGCGCCAAGCCCACCGGCGTCTCCGAACTGGACCGCGTGCTCGGCGGCGGGTTCGTGCCGGGCGCGGTCATCCTGCTCGCCGGGGAGCCCGGCGTCGGCAAGTCGACCCTCCTGCTGGAGGTCGCCTATCAATGGGCGGCCACCGCGGGCCGCGCGCTGTACGTCACGGGCGAGGAGTCGGCGGGACAGGTACGCCTGCGTGCCGAGCGCACCGGCAACGTCCACGACGAAATGTTCCTCGCGGCCGAGAGCGATCTCTCCGCGATCCTCGGCCACGTCGACGCGGTCAAGCCGGGAGTCCTGATCGTCGACTCGGTCCAGACCATGGCCTCACCACAGGTGGAGGGCGCGCCGGGCGGGGTCACCCAGGTCCGCGCGGTCACCGCCGGGCTGGTCGCGCTGGCCAAGGAACGCGGACTGCCGATCGTGCTGGTCGGTCACGTCACGAAGGACGGCTCGGTCGCCGGGCCGCGGGTGCTGGAGCACCTGGTCGACGTCGTCCTGCAGTTCGAGGGCGACAAGCATTCGACGCTACGGATGCTGCGCGGGATCAAGAACCGCTTCGGCGCTGCGGACGAGATCGGCTGCTTCGAACTGGTCGAGGAAGGCATCGTGGGCGTGCCCGACCCGTCGGGCCTGTTCCTGAGCCACACCTCCGAGCCGGTCGCGGGCACCGCCGTCACGGTGACCATGGAGGGCAAACGGCCGCTGCTGGGCGAGGTGCAGGCGCTGGTGTCGGCGACACAGGCCCCGCAGCCCCGGCGCGCGGTGAGCGGTCTCGATTCGGCACGCGTCGCGATGGTCCTGGCCGTGGTGGAGAAGCGGGCGGGACTCAAGGTCGGCGACAAGGACGTCTACGTCGCGACGGTCGGCGGGATGAAGATCACCGAGCCCGGGATCGACCTGGCGGTGGTGCTGGCCCTGATCTCTTCGGCGACGGACACCCCGCTCTCGCCCAAGCTCGTCGCGATGGGCGAGGTCGGGCTGTCGGGTGAGGTCCGGCGGGTGCCGAGCGTCGGGCGGCGGCTCGCGGAAGCCGCCCGGCTCGGCTTCACCTACGCGCTGGTGCCGCCGGACTCCGGCAAGATGCCGCCGGGTATCCGGGTACTGGAGGTGGGCGACGTCGGAAGCGCGCTCAACGCCGCCAAACACGCTCGCTAGGGACCCTCGCGGTCGGTGATCTGCGTCGTCACCGTCGTCTCGTGGATCGACAGCCCCGGAAAACTGGGATCGGACCGGTTCCGTGCGGCGCTGTAGCCCGCGACATGCGCCGTCGCCAGGTCCACGACGAACGTCTTGGTCTGGTCGGTGTCCCGGACGGAGAACGAGATGGCCGGACGGTTGTCGGAGGTGGTCGCGTTCGTCTCGAGCGTGATGCCCGGAGCGTTCGCGAGCGCCTTGCACAGTGCCACCCGAAGGTCGCTGTAGCCGTGCGACGAACGCATGACGCCGAGGGCCATGTCGAACATCTTGGGTGCCGTGTTCTCCTTGCCGTCCTTGCTCTCGTGGCGCAGCCGTTCGAGCAGCTTCGCCGGGTCGGTGGGCAGCCCTTCGAGGAATTCCTTGTTCAGCAGCATCCAGTTGCTTCGCGGAGGTTCGTCCCGCTGGGTCGAGACGGGTCCGTTCGGCGGTGGGCTCGTCGTGGTCGTACTGGAAGCCGGTTCATCCGTCGGCCGCTGCCCCGAGCCTTCCCAGGCGGTGGAGACCGTCGCGCCGGGGATCGACTCGCCTTGTGCCTTCGCCGTCTCGTAGTCGCCTTTGATCCAGCGGATTTCGCCGGTTCTGGTGAACCGCGTCAGATGCTTGAAGCCCCAGTCCGATGGCAGCCACCGCTCGGTGATCTCGTGTGTCTGGTAGATCACCTCGCTCTTCCTGCCGACCCACGTCACCCAGCTCGACTCGGTGGAGAGCCGGTACTGCTTACCGGTCAGGGGGAGGTCGGAGCCGCGCAAGTCCTTCAGGGGGCCCATGTCCGGGGCGACGGTCGAGTGGGCGGCGGGGTCCTGGCCGTCTTCGCCGACGAAGGCGTTCGTCGCCACGATCCCCCCGCCGGACACCAGCGCCGCGGCGGCCGCGGCCGCGATCCACCGCCACGAGCCCGGTCGTTTCTTCACCGCGGGCGGCGCCGCCTCGGGGAGGAGGACGACCTCGCCCGCGGCGCGAAGGAGCGAAGCCTTGGCGCGGGCCAGCTCGTCCTGACGGACGTCCGGTTCGGAATGGAGGTCGGCCAGCGCCTCGTCGAGTTCGGCGTCGGACCACACCTTCCTGATGCTACCGCCGTGCACTGTCGCCATCCTCCTCGCCGCTTGAGCCGTCCTTTGTGGACTCAGATGTGATCTCCGGCGCGTTGGCGCGCAACCATCTTCGGATCCGGTGCAGCCGGGATCTGACCGTTCCCGCGGGAATGCCCAGCGCCTCGGCGGCCTCGCCGGGGTCCAGGCCCGCCCAGGAGACCAGGAGCAGGGTGTCGCGGTCCGCGACGCTCAGTTCGGCCAGCGCGCCCGCCAGCTGGGCCGCGCGGGTCTGCGCGTCGACCCGCTCCGCGACGCGACCGTCGTGTCCCGTCGAGACCAGGGGCGCGGCGGCCGCGAGCCGGGCCGTCGCGGCGAGAGCGCGGGTCTCGGTGCGGACGTGGTGCCGGAGCAGGTTCGTCGCGATGCCGTAGAGCCACGCCCGTGCCGTCCCGGCCTCCGGGCGATACGTCTCTCGCCGCCGGAGTGCCACGAGGAACGTCTCGGCGACGAGGTCGTGCGCGGTTTCGGTGCCGACACGACGGGCGAGATAGCGCTGCAACGGGGCCGCGTGAGCGTCGAAGAGCACGCCGAAGACGGGCGCCGGGTCGGGACCGCCGAGATCCGGCCTGTCCAGCCCCCGCGAGCCCGTCTGCTCGTGATCGTTTTTCATCACCTGCACGATCGCTCTTGCCCGATGGCCCCTCGAGCGTTCATTCGATCCTACTTTCGTCGTGGGCCGTTCGGGGAAAGCGCAGGTGGAGATCAAGACAAAAGCCGCCGCAGGGACGATCCTGTTCACTATTCACCGATAAAAAGTGAAACTGGGGAAGGATTACCATGCGCAGACTCAAGTCCGCGGTAGTCGCCGCGCTCGCGGTGTCCGCACTGATCACCGCGCCGGCCGTGGCCGTCGCCCAAGAGAAGTCCACCGATCCCGGCTTCGTGAACTCGATGGCGCCTCCCGCCAAGGTCGAGGGCGTCAAGGCGGCCGCGGAGCTCAACATCCAGTACCAGATCCAGGAGACCGGCTACTGGTGCGGTCCGGCCGCCACCCGGATCGCCATCTCGGCCAAGAACGGCAACCCGCCGAGCCAGCAGCAGCTCGCCAACGAGCTCCCGACCAGCACCAACGGCACCGACTGGATCGGCCAGGTCACCCGCGTCCTCAACAACCACGTCGCGGGCGGCTGGTACGAGACCAAGGAGATGCCGAACGACCCGCCGACGCAGGCACAGCGCGACCTGCTGTGGCGCGACATCGTGCTGGACGTCGACAAGGGCTACGCGCTCGTCGCGAACATCGTCGCCCCGGCGAACAACCACCCGCCGGGCTACCCGAACTACACGATCTACCACTACTTCACGATCATCGGCTACAACAGCGACAACATGACGGTGAAGATCGCCGACCCGGCCAACTTCGGCGGCAACCAGATCTACTGGCTCACCTTCAACCAGCTCGCCACCCTGATCCCGCCGAAGGGCTACTCGGCCTGACCCCCTCCCGCGTTTCGTCCTCTCGATGCGGTACTTGCGCGTGCAAGTACCGCGAGCAGAGGACGAAACGCGGGTTGTACGAATCTTGTACGGGCGGGTTCGAAGATCGAAAGCATGCGCATCAAGACGCTCGGTCTGCTGGCCGCCTCACTGCTGGCCCTCATCGCCGCGCCGGCCCAGGCCGCCGACGGCAACCCCCTTGAGAAGACCAACGGCTTCTACGTCGACCCGAACTCCAACCCCGCCGTCTGGGTGAAGGACCACCCGGGCGGCACCGCCGACAAGATCAAGGCCGCCATCTCCACCAAGGCGGGCGCGCGGTGGTTCGGCAACTGGAGCGGCGACGTCAAGAAGGCCGTCGACGGCTACACCTACGCCGCCGACGTGGCGGACAAGCTGCCGATCCTGGTCGCCTACAACATCCCCGGCCGCGACTGCGGCGGGCACTCCGGTGGCGGCGCGGGCAGCCCCGCGGCGTACCGGACCTGGATCTCGAACTTCGCCGACGGCATCGGCGGCAAGCCCGCGGTCGTCATCATCGAGCCGGACGCGCTCGCGCAGGTCGACTGCCTGCCGGCCGGTGAGCGCCAGACCCGCCTCGACCTGCTCAAGTTCGCCGCCGAGCAGTTCGCCGCGAAGGCCCCGAACACCTGGGCCTACATGGACGGCGGCAACTCGACCTGGATCCCCGCCGCCACCATGGCCGACCGGCTCAACGCCGTCGGCGTGAAGTCGATCCGCGGTCTCGCGATCAACGTGTCGAACTACAAGACCACCACCGACTCGGCCAACTACGGCAAGGCCGTCAGCGCCGCGCTGTCGAGCAAGTACGGCTACACCAAGCCGTTCGTGATCGACACGAGCCGCAACGGCAACGGCCCCAAGGGCGCCGAGTGGTGCAACCCGGCCGGGCGCAAGCTCGGCACGCCCTCGCAGACCGGCGGCGGCGCCGAGATGCTGCTCTGGGTCAAGGTGCCCGGTGACTCCGACGGCAAGTGCGGGATCGCGCCGAACGTCGAAGCCGGGCAGTTCAGCTCCGACCTGGCGCTGCGCCTGATCAGCGGAACCTGACCCGCCCCCGAACCCGTCGCGCCGGCTGTTCGTCTGTGACCTTCGTTCTCCCGAGAAGGCGAAGGCCACGACCCCTTGGACTGCAGCCGGCGCGACGACTCCAACCACGCGTGAAGGCCCCCTTCCCTCGGCTCAGCCCAGGGAAGGGGGCCTTCACGCGCTTCGGTAGTACGGTGACCTCAGTCACACCATCGGACCGAGGAGGACGGCGTCGTGGAGTTCCAGCTGGCGATCGGGACCAGGAAGGGGTTGTTCCTCGCCCGCGGTGAGGACAGGAAGCACTGGGAACTCTCCGCGCCGAAGTTCCCGATGGAGGCCGTCCGGGCGGTCGCGCTGACCCCGTCCAAGGTCTACGCCGCCGCGGTCAACGAGCATTTCGGGCCGACGATCGCGACGTCCGAGGACTTCGGCGAGACCTGGACCGAGCCGGATCACGCGCCGGTGGCCTTCCCCGCCGACACCGGGACCGCGCTCGAAGGCATCTGGCAGATCGTGGTCGCCGGTGACGTCGTCTACGCCGGTGCCGAGCCGTCCGCACTGTTCCGGTCCGAGGACGGCGGCGAGACCTTCGAACTCGTGCGCGGGCTGTGGGACCACGAACACCGTCCACACTGGACTCCCGGCGGTGGCGGCCAGATGATCCACACGATCCTGCCGCATCCGGCGGATCCCGGGCGGATCACCGTCGCCATGTCGACGGGCGGTGTCTATCGCACCGAGGACGGCGGCAAGAGCTGGACGGCGTCGAACCGCGGGATCAGCGCGGGCTTCCTGCCGGACGAGGAGCCCGAGTTCGGGCAGTGCGTGCACAAGGTCGCGATGCATCCGGCTCGCCCCGAGCGGTTCTTCCTGCAGAATCACGGCGGTGTCTACCGCAGCGACGACGACACGAGGACCTGGAAGTCCATCGCCGGCGGCCTGCCGAACGACTTCGGGTTCGCCATGGTCGTCCATCCGGCGAAACCGGACACCGTCTACAACTTCCCTTTGGTGGCCGACGTTCTCCGTTTCCCGCCGGACGGCCGTTGCCGCGTCTACCGCAGCGAGGACGCGGGCGAAACCTGGACCGGGCTCGGAACCGGCTTGCCGGACAAGGACTTCTACGCCGGTGTGCTCCGGGACGGAATGTGCGTCGATCAAGAGGCGGGGATCTACTTCGGCACGCGGTCCGGTGAGGTGTGGGCCAGTCCCGACGAAGGCGACACCTGGCATCAGGTGGCCGCCCATCTTCCGGACGTGCTGTGCGTGCGGGCCCAGGTGGTCTAGGTGGTCCGGGTCCTGCTGCCCGCGATGTTGCGGCCGCTCGCGGGCGGAGCGGGGACGTTCGAGGTCGACGCCCCGACGCTCGACGCCGTACTCGACTCGCTCGGTGCCGAGTTCCCCGCGCTGGAACGCCGTCTGCGTAACGAAACCGGTGCGCTGCGGCGCTACGTGAACTTCTACGTGGACGGTGAGGAGTGCCGTCGGCTCGACGGCGCGAAGACCTCGCTCGCCGGGGCGGAAGAGGTCCAGATCATCCCGTCCGTCGCGGGCGGCTGAGTGTCAGGAAAGGGGCTTTCAGGACGAAATTCGTCCTGAAAGCCCCTTTCCTGACCTGGGGTTCGCGCTACTGGGAAAGCAGGTTCGCGCAGCGGATCAGCCCGATGTGCGAGTACGCCTGCGGGTGGTTGCCCAGCGAGCGCTCCGCGATCGGGTCGAACTGCTCGGGCAGCAGGCCGGTCGGGCCCGCTGCGTCGACGATCTGCGTGAACAGTTCTTCGGCTTCGGTGCGCCGCCCGGTGAGCAGGTACGCCTCGATGAGCCAAGCCGCGCAGATGTGGAAGCCGCCCTCACCGCCGGGGAGGCCGTCGTCGCGGCGGTAACGGTACACAGTGGACCCACTGCGCAGTTCCGCCTCGATCGCGGTCACCGTGGACTGGAACCGCGGGTCGGCCGGATCGATCAGCCCGGTCAGCCCGACGAACAGCGACGCGGCGTCGAGGTCCGTTCCGTCATACGCGGTGGTGAAGGCCTGGACCTCTTCGTTCCAGCCCTTGTCCAGCACGTCGGCGGCGATCTCGTCGCGCAGCGAAGGCCACGCGCCCGGCACCTGACGGCCGTAGACCTCGCCCAGCTTGATGGCCCTGTCGATGGTCACCCAGCACATCACCCGCGAGTACACCCGGTGGCGCGGCACGTGCCGCTCTTCCCAGATGCCGTGGTCCGGCTCGTTCCAGCGCCGCGTGACGGCCTCGGCCATCGCGCGCACCATCTGCCAGTCCTCGTCGCGCAGTTCGCCGCGCGCCGCCGCCAGGGTCTGCACGAGTTCGACGACCGGGCCGAAGACGTCCAGCTGCACCTGGTGGTTCGCCAGGTTGCCGACGCGGACCGGCCGCGAACCGGCGTATCCGGGCAGCGACTCGATGACCGCTTCGGCACCGATCACGCTGCCCGCCAAGGTGTACAGCGGGTGCAGCCGTTCCGGACCGGCCAAAGTGGACAGTACGCCGTGCAGCCAGCGGAGATAGCCTTCGGCCTCCTCGGTCGAGCCGAGGTGGACCAG
This sequence comes from Amycolatopsis sp. lyj-84, assembly GCF_046549075.1. Classification (NCBI taxonomy): domain Bacteria; kingdom Bacillati; phylum Actinomycetota; class Actinomycetes; order Pseudonocardiales; family Pseudonocardiaceae; genus Amycolatopsis; species Amycolatopsis sp. lyj-84. The sequence continues at coordinate 115,575 of NZ_JAJPWO010000017.1, read as the reverse complement.
TTCGCGCACGGTCATGGCCGCGTCGCGGATCCAGCAGTACCGGTAGTCCCAGTTGCGGACGCCGCCGATCTCCTCCGGCAGCGACGACGTCGCCGCCGCGAGCACGCCGCCGGTGTCGGTGTTGACCAGCCCGCGCAGCGTCAGCGCCGAGCGGCCGACGAGGTCGGTCTGGACGCTGGGCAGCTTGAGCGTCTGCGCCCAGGTGCTCCAGTAGTCGCCAGCGCGGGACCGTCGCTCCACTTCGGACAGTTCGTGCGCGGCGAGATCCGAGGTGCCGCAACGGAGTTCCAGCACCACCGGGTTCTCCGGTGACGGGGTGACGAGCGCGGTCGCGGTGTCGTTCATGCCGTCGGAAGTGATCTCCCACTCCACGCCGGGCGAACGCAGTGCGAACGGCTCCGAGGTGCCCTGCACCAGGATTCCCTCGTCGTTGGCGACCAGTTTCACCGGCACGCCGCCGAATTCGGGCCGGGGCGCGAACACGATCTCCGCCGCCGCCTCGCCCGAGATCACCCGGACGAGATCCGTGCGGTGCGCGGGGCTCTCCGGCTCGATGTAGTCGGTGACGAGCAGCCGGGACCAGCGGGTCTCGACCGTCATCGTGTTCGGCAGGTAGCGCTGCCCGAGCGGCAGGCCGTTGCGGTGCGGCCTGATCGAGAAGTGCCCCGCGCCGGCGCCGCCGAGCAGGTCCGCGAACACCGCGGGCGCGTCGGGGCCGGGGTGACAGAGCCAGGTCAGCCGGGCGTCCGGCGTGACCAGCGCGACCGAACGTTCGTTGGCCAGCATGGAAAGCCGCTCGATCGGCGGCGCCTGCTCGCCGTAGAGCCAGTTGCGGCGCTCTTCGAGCAGGAAGGCGAGCGCCATCGCGACGTCGACGGTGTCCGGGACCCGGTACTGCGCGAGGCTTTCGCCCTCGCCGACCTTCACACCGAGGTCCGGGCCGGAGATCCGGGCGAACGCCTTCTCGTCGGTGACGTCGTCGCCGAGGAAGATCGCCGCCGTCGCGCCGACCTGGTGGCGCAGGGTGTCCAGCGCGCGGCCCTTGTCCGTCTGGACGACCGCGAGCTCGACGACCTCCTTGCCGTCGGTGGTGGACACGCCCTCCCACTTCGAAGGTCCATTGTGGACATCACGAAGCACGCGGCGGCCCGCCTCGTGTTCGGCGCGGCGGACGTGCACCGCGATGCTCGCGGGCTTGACCTCGAGCGAAACACCCGGCACGTCGAGCACCAGGTTCTCCAACTCGGCTTCGAGCCGTCTGTGGAGCTCGCGGGCCTTTTCGTCGAGCGCGTGGATGAAGCCGATGTCGAACTCGGACCCGTGGCTGCCGACCAGGTTCACCTCGGCCGGGAGACGGGAAAGGGTGGCGAGATCGCGCAACGCGCGGCCGGAGATGACCGCGGTGGTCGTCTCGTGCAGGCCGGCCAGCGACCTGAGCGCACCCACCGATTCGGGCAGCGGACGGGCTTCGTCCGGGTTGGCCGTGATCGGGGCCAGCGTGCCGTCGTAGTCGCAGGCGACCAGCAGCCGCGGGGTGCGCGCGACCTGGACAATCGCGCGCCGCAGCTCGGCGGGCAGTGCCTCGGCGGTCAACGATTTCTCCTCGGGAACTATGCGGGGTATGGGGGAAGTCTCAGTCCGTCGATTCTCCGCCGAGCGCCTGGAGGAACGAGCGCGCCCATCGGTCGACATCGTGCGTGAGGACCTGTCGACGCATGGCGCGCATACGGCGGCGTCCCTCTGCGGGGTCGAGCGTAATGGCAGTCTCCAGGGCGTTCTTCACCCCGTCCAGGTCATGGGGGTTGACCAGGAGCGCACTGGTCAGCTCGGCCGCGGCGCCGGCGAACTCGGACAGCACGAGCGAGCCGCCGAGGTCGTGGCGGCAGGCGACGTACTCCTTGCAGACGAGGTTCATCCCGTCACGCAGGGGAGTGACCACCATGACATCGGCCGCGGAGAAGAACGCGGCCAGTTCCGTCCGGTTCACGGACTGATGCAGATAATGCACGACCGGGTGACCCACGCGGGCGAATTCGCCATTGATCCGCCCGACCATCTGCTCGATGTCGCCGCGCATCCGCTGGTAGTGCTCGACGCGTTCGCGGCTGGGCGTGGCCAGCTGGACGAACGTGACGTCCTCCGGTCGGACGCGGCCTTCGTGCAGCAACTCGTGCAGCGCCTGCAGCCGCAGGTCGATGCCCTTCGTGTAGTCGAGCCTGTCGACGCCGAGCAGGACCTTCTTCGGATTGCCCAGATCGCGCCGCAGCTGGGCGGCGCGTTCGGCGACGCCCTTGGTCTTGGCGAGTTTGTCGAGACCGATGGCGTCGATGGAGATCGGGAACGCGCCGACCCGCACCGTCCGGTCGCCGACCTGCATCAGGCCGGGACGGGTGCGGATGCCGACCGCGCCGCGGCTGGATTCGAGACCGGCCAGCTGCCTGGCCAGCCAGAGGAAGTTCTGCGCGCCACCCGGTCGGTGGAATCCGACGAGGTCGGCGCCGACCAGGCCGCGGACGATCTCGGTCCGCCACGGCATCTGCATGAACAACTCGACCGGGGGAAACGGGATGTGCAGGAAGAACCCGATCCGGAGATCAGGGCGCAGTTCGCGCAGCATCGCCGGGACCAGCTGGAGCTGGTAGTCCTGGATCCAGACGGTCGCGCCCTCGGCGGCCACCTTCGCGCTCGCCTCGGCGAAGCGCCGGTTCACCCGGACGTAGGACTCCCACCAGCTCCGGTCGAACACCGGCCGCGCCACCACATCGTGGTAGAGCGGCCAGAGCGTCGCGTTGGAGAAGCCCTCGTAGTAGTCGCGGACGTCGTCCGAAGTCAGGGAGACCGGGTGCAGGACCAGGCCGTCGTCGTCGAATTCCTCGACCTCGACGTCGGGCACGCCCGGCCAGCCGACCCAGGCGCCCTTGCGGGACCGCAGGAACGGCTCGAGCGCCGACACCAGCCCGCCGGGGCTCGCCGTCCAGCGCCTGCTCCCGTCGGCGGTCCGTTCGAGGTCCACCGGGAGCCGGTTCGCCACCACCACGAAATCCGCGGATGCCGTTCTGCCCGTCTCGGAGTTCACTTCGTCCACCAGCCGCTCCCTCGAAATCGCGGGTCGCTGCCCTAGGGAAGGACCCTATCGCGAGCTCGCGAGACGGCCGGTCGTCGCGCGATCACTCCAAGCGTCGCTCGGCGGGTTCCATCGGCCCCGCCATCCGCGGCCCGGCGAACTTGCGTTCGAGCCTGCCGAGCCCCGTGCGCACCGGCTGCGCCAGGTACTCGCCGAGAACCACACCCGCTGCCAGGGCAAGCCCGATCGCGACCGCGGTCATCAGCGTCGAGATGTTCCCGCCCTGTTCGACGCCCAATTGGTATAGACCACGATAGGTGGAGAGACCGGGAAGGAGGGGCGTGATGCCGGACACAGCCACCACGAGCGGGGTCACCTTGAGCCGCCGGGCGAGCACGCCGCCGCAGAAACCCACCAGCGTCGCGGCCATCGCGGACGAGCTGACCGCCTCGAAATCGGTCAACATCAGCGCGCCGTACACCGCGCCGCCGATCGCCCCCGCCGCTCCCGCGACGATCATCGCGCGCATCGTCGAATACGACGCGAGCGCGAAGCAGGCGGACGCGCCGATGCTGCCGATGACGATGATCGGAAGTTGTTGCGGCGTCGAGGAGACCACTTCGGGAAGCGGTGTCAGCGGCAGGCCGAGCAGCAAGGCGATCTTGAGGGCGAGCACCACGCCCGCGATCAGCCCGGCACTCATCAGCGCGGTTTCCATCGTGCGCCCGGCCGCCGTGACGTAGTAGCCGGTGATGGCGTCCTGCACGGCGGAAACCGTGGAGAGGCCGGACAGCAGCACGGTGACGGCCGCGGCGACGACCAACGTGGGTTTGTTCGTGGTGAGCAGGTTGCTGCTGACTATCGCCATCGCGGACAGGGTCGCGACCAGACCGCCGATCACCTGCTGGAAGAAGAACGGCAGCGCGAAGCGGTTCAGGAAGCGGCCGAGCCGGTCGATGACGGCACTGATCACCATCGCGACCAGCGCGACGTCGATGCTGCCGCCGAGGATCAGGGTGATGAACCCGGCCAGCCCGCCCCAAGCGGCCGTGGCCACCCAACGGGGGTACGGGTGCGGCGCGGTCGTGATCCGCTGGAGTTCCTGCTGGGCCTCTTCGGCGCCGATGTTCCCGCGGACGATCCTGCGGACCAGCGTCTCCGTCTGGGTGAGCCGCGTGTAGTCGAGACTGCGCGAACGGACCACACGCAGCGCCGTCACCGGCGCCATGTCGGTGCCGCGGTGGCAGGTGACCGTGATCGACGTGAAGATCACGTCGACCTCGCAGTGCGGGAGACCGAGCGCGGAGGTCAGCGCGATGATCGTCGCCGTGACGTCGGAAGCGCCGGCGCCGCTCGACATCTGGACCTCGCCGATGCGCAGCGCGAGGTCCAGGACGAAGTTGACCGTCGAGTCGTCGGGCGGCTTCGGGCCCATCGCCTCGTCGCCGTCGACGGCGGGCTGCTCGGCCGTCGGGGCTTCGAGGATCTGCCAGGCGCGACGCCGCAACAGGTTCGGCCGGTGCGAACGAGCCTGGTGGATCGATCGCTCACCGTCACGCTGACGCGGGGCTTCCAGTAACCATTCGCCACGTTCGGGTGTTTCGTCCTGGTTCCTGTCGTCACCGCGTCTGCCGCTCTGGGCCCCCTTGGTGTGCTCGTTGATCTTCATGATCGATCCACCTCCTCACTCGGTTCGCAGGGCTGTCGGGTCCGTTGTTCCAAAGGACTTTCCCGAGGACCATCGGGCCCGGCGGCCCGACCGTTGCAGGTATCCCGAAGTGGCGTCCACCACGTCCGATGAAGATCATCGCGGCTCCGCCGGTTTACGGCACACTTCATGCCATGGCGTCCTCTGTGAGCAGGCGTTCCGTCCTTCGCGCGGCCGGTGTGACAGCGGCCGGAACAGCGGCCACGTTCACCCTTTCGGGTGCATCTAACGGGGCGGAGAGCCCGGTTTTCGCGCACGGCGTGGCCTCGGGCGACCCGATGCCCGATTCGGTGCTCCTCTGGACCCGGGTCACGCCCTCGGCCGAGGCCGTTCCGGGATCCGGAAAAGGGCCGTCGGCGGACGTCCGGTGGGAGGTGGCCGAGGACGCCGGATTCGCGCACGTCGTCGCTCGCGGTCACGCCCGGACGGGACCCGAACGCGACCACACGGTGAAAGTGACGGCGGGCGGGCTGTGCGCGTCGACGGCGTACTACTACCGGTTCACGTCGCGCGGGAAGGTCTCGCAGATCGGGCGGACGCGCACCGCTCCCGCGCACGAAGACGACGTCGCGAGGCTGCGGTTCGGCGTGGTCTCGTGTGCGAACTGGGCTGTCGGTCATTTCGCCCCCTACGGCTATCTGGCCGACCGCGACGATCTTGACGCCTTCCTTCACCTGGGTGACTACCTCTACGAAGGGAATCCCAATCCTGCGAACGATCTCCGGCCCTCGGTACCGCCCAACGAGTTGATCACCCTCGCGGACTACCGGCAACGGCACGCGATGTACAAGACCGACGACCACCTCCGGCGGCTGCACGCCCGCCACCCGATGGTCGCGACCTGGGATGATCACGAGGCCGCGGACAACGCTTGGTCCGGCGGGTCGCCGTCACACGATCCGGCGACCGAAGGCAGTTGGCGCGACCGGATGCGGGCGGCGCACCAGGCGTACTTCGAATGGATGCCGGTGCGGCATCGCGGTGACCGGCTGTACCGGCGGCTGAAGTTCGGGAAGCTGGCCGACCTCACCATGCTGGACCTGCGGACCTACCGGACTCGTCAGCCCGGCCCCTCGGAGGAGCCGGACGGCACGATCCTCGGCGCCGAGCAGCGGCAGTGGTTCCTGGAGGGCCTGGCGCGCGGGACGGCGTCGTGGAACGTGATCGGGAATTCGGTGATGGTCACGCCGATCAAGGTCCCCGCGCTGCCCACCCGCGAACAACTCGCGCTCGGCGACCTCCTCGACGGCCAGCCGACCACGGTGAACACCGACCAATGGGACGGCTACACCGCCGACCGCCGCCGGGTGCTGGACGCCATCGCCGCGCAAGGCCGCGGCAACACGGTGTTCCTGACCGGCGACGTCCACTCGTCGTGGGCGAACGACGTGCCGCGGGACGGGACGAGCGTCGCGGTCGAGTTCGTCTGCCCGTCGGTCACCTCGGACAACATCGACGAGCAACTCGGCGTCCCGCCGCGGACCGGCTCCCTGAAGGTCGAGGCCGCGATCCGCGCGCTGAACCCGCACGTGCGTTTCGTGGAACTCGACTCGCACGGCCCCGGCGTCCTCGAAGTGACGCCGGACGCCGTCCGGATGAGCTGGTACTACGTCGCCGACCGCCGCGACCCGGCGACCGCCGTGACGTTCGCGCACGCCTTCCGGACGGTGGCAGGGGAACCCTGGGTGCGCCCTGCGAACGGCTGAGCGGGCGCCGATATACTGGGTGTGCCTGGGGGTGACTCCGGGCAAGGCCGCTCTAGCTCAGCTGGTAGAGCATCTGTCTTGTAAACAGAAGGTCAGGGGTTCGAGCCCCCTGGGCGGCTCCCTTTCGAAATGATCGCCGACCTGTCCGTCGAGGGCCTGAGGCAGTAGTCGCGTCAGCTCTCTTCGGCGGTGGGGCTACAATGAGTCACGTATCGTGAGGCCGTTCAGACTGTGTGGAACCTGTCGGAATGTGGCCTTGGGCGGGCCACCGAAAATGAGGCGAGCCGAGCACCTGCCAGCGGGCATGACGTGCCCCTCCGCGGGGTGAATTGCTCCTGAGCTCGCCGGTGACCGGGTCTTCGTCACCGCGGTTGAGGAATCCACTCGACAGGCGACTCCGATGCGTGACACCAAAACCAGCTCCGCCGCCGCGACGGTGCCTCATACGGCAGACCTCGTGGTGGGGGTGTGACACCGCCCGATGACCTCGAGACCGTTCTGGCTCACCTGCACCGCGCGGCCGCTGACGGACAGCATCTCGGCGCCACTGCCTCCCTGCGCATCGCCGTGCTTCTCGGCCTGGATGTGCTGACCATCGACCTGATCAACGGCGCCGGAACCCTGGAATTGGTGTGGTGCGACCCCGCCGAAGGGTCAGGGCCCGAGCTGGACGACCTGCAATTCACCCTCGGTGACGGTCCCACTCTGGAAGCCGTCCAGCACGGCTACACGGTGACCGAACCCGATCTGGTCGCCACCGACCAGGCCCGCTGGCCGTTGTTCCTGCCCGCCGCGATGCAGAGCCCGGCCCGAGCCGTCATCGCCGCCCCGCTCCGGGCCCGCGGCAGGACCGTCGGAGCCCTTACCGGTTACCGCGCCACCTCCGGCGCCATGACCTCATCGCAAGCTCGGGATTTCCACCGTGTCCGGCAAGGGCTGCTGCCCCTGCTCTTGCGGAGCGCGCAGAACTCGGCCACCGGTGACTCCGGCCTCCGTCGCTATCGGGAAGAGGTCCAGCAAGCCGCCGCCTTCCTCGCCGCCGGCCTCGCCATTCCACCTGAGCAGGCACTCGCCCGATTGCGCGCACGCGCCTTCTGTCACGACCGCTCCCTGACCGACATGGCCCGCGACGCACTCACCCATCGCCTGCGATTGGACGACCACAACTTCTAGGCCGCCGAACAGTGAGGCGGAGAACCCGCGGATCAGGGTGTGCCGCGACGTCGTGGCGGCACACCTGGCCCGGCGGGGTTATTCGTTGGCGCGGAGTTCGGTGTTCTGGCGTTGGGATTCGTGGAGCTGGTCTTCGAGGGAGACGATGCGGCAGGCGGCGTCCACGGCGGTGCCCTGGTCGACCAGTTCCCGCACGCGTGCGGCGATGCGCAGCTGGTGGCGGGAGTAGCGGCGGTGCCCGCCCGCCGAGCGCTGCGGTGTGATCAGCCCGGCTTCGTCGATGCTGCGCAGGAAGTTCTGGGTGGCGCCCAGCATGTCCGCGGCTCGGCCCATCGTGTAGGCGGGGTAGTGGTCGTCGTCGAACTTGTCGGCCCCGCCGGAAACGGTGGCGGGGGTCTCGCGTTGGTCAGGAATCATTCCACCTCCACATCACAAGGGACCCCGGGCGCCAGTGCGGCGTCCGGGGTCCCAGGGGTTGGGTTTCACCATTGTCTACCAGCCGTGAGGCCGGTGTCTTGCATCCGCGGTGTCCGTCCGAGAGGCGGACGACGCGGAGATCGCTGATTCGTAACCGAGAACCACCTTCCAATCCGATGACCCTGCGGTACCCGCGCGGCACTGCTGCCCAGCCGCTGCGGGCGATCCAATGATGTTCCCTGTCCCTTCTTTCCTGTGTTTCTCTCTTACCGGGTACTGCCTGTACTGCGATTTCCTGGGGCGTCACCGGCTGGAACCCTTCCACTGATCGGTCCCAGCACGCGTCACGCCGCTGGTCACTGCCCGGAGCCCCGTCGGTGATCGGCTCCGGCCACCTGACCGGTACTGCACCTACTGACTTGCCACTGCATTACTGCACTTGCCACTGCTTACTGCACTGTTTCGCCGGGATCGGCCTTGCTGCTTACGTCTTCACTCCTCGATCCCGGTACTTCTCCGGTCACCAGCCGAAACCTGTTCACTGATTGGCTTCGTCCTGCCTGACCGCCTTGTCTCACTTCGCGGGTAGTTCCGTCATCTCCCGCGCCTGCTTGACGTTGTCTTTCTCGGTACGAGGAGGACAGTACACACACCCGAGGTTGAATGTCTACCCCCGCCACCATAGATTTGCTCTTGCCGCGGCGTGGAAGAATGTCTGCGCGGCGGATCCGCAGGTCAACGCGGGGTGGCGATGGGGCGACATCACTCGAAAGGGCAGACCGGAATGACCGACTCGACCGCGCGGCAGGATCCGTTCGGCCTGACCGGCGTGCGCGACCACCACGAGTACGCCGACGCGCTCAAACGCCTGCTCGATCAGGGGCGCCGCGAACGCTGTGTCGCGTTGCTGTCGGAGACCGAGGCCCACGTCGTGGCGGAACTGCTGGGCCAGTACGCCCTCCACGACCCCGCCGCGCATCTCAACCAGCTCGCCGCCACCCTCGCCGCACGCCTCTACAGTCGCCTCGGCGCCTGAACCCCCAGGGAACCGGCCAGTCCGGTCGGTGTGCGGGGCCGCTAGGTCTTCCTGGGTGGTGAGCGGTCTTCGTCGCCGGTTCTGGCAGGCGAGGCGACGGCCGCCGAGCGTGAGCTGTGGATGATCAGTCGTTCGTGCAGCCGGGTGATCTGCAGTGGCCGCCAGACCGCGCGCGTGGTGGCGACCAGCCGGAGGTCGGTGTGCGGGGCGGCTTGCCGCTGGGCGGCGAGGAGGACCTCCAATCCGGTGGAGTTCAAGAACCGGACGAGGCTCAGGTCCACGATCAACCGTCGCGGCCGGTGGCTCAACGCCGCCTCGATCGCTTGGCGTGCCGCGGGGGCGGTGTGCAGGTCCAGGTCGCCGTCGACGACGAGCACCACCGCCCGGCCGAGCTGTTCCACCGTCACGGCCAAAGGGGGAGAACGGTGCGCTGGAGCCTCGCGGACGTCGTCGGGTTCTTCGATGGCCGCGCGAACGGCACCGAGGTCCGTCCTGTCTGCCGAGGTTGCGTCAAGCGGCGCGCGATCCGCCTTCAGGCGATGCGACCGGCGAAGATCGAGCGTTATGAGTTTCACGATCCAGGCTCCAGACCAGGCCGTCATCGCTGAAGCTCGTCGTGCGGAAGATCGGGCGCACGGCAGAGGGACAGATGCGGCCAGTGTGACGGTCGATCGTCGCGAGGGCGGTGTCTGGGCACTCCGGCGCTGTCGTCGGCGAGTCTACCGCGCCGACCAGGCCAAAGAACGTGTCCCGGACCGGCTTTTCGGCTTGGAGGTACCGGTCTCGCATCGGCGGACCCGGCACCGGGCTCAGGGGCTACGCTGGCCAGTGTCATCCGACCGGCCGCCCGGAATCCGCGGAACGGATCGTGGTGTGTCCGGTTTCGCCCGGGACCCAGGCGTCGCAGGCTCGAATCGCTTGCTCTGCCAAGGAGTCGTCATGGGCATTCTCGCTGATCGTCGGTACACACGGTGATTCTCTGAGTCCTTTGTGGACTTTTCGCGAGGCGTTCGGACGAGTTCCGCTGACAGGGCCGGCAAGCCGTCCGCAGCGCACGAGAGGCCCGCTCATGGCCGATCCCCGGCACGAGCCGGAAGTCCCTGATGACGCCCGGCCGGTGGTGCCGCGCCTGTTGCGGGTGGCCGCGGAGCTGGGGTGGCGGCTGCTCGTCGTCGGCGCGACCCTTTACCTGCTCGGGCTGGCCCTCGGCTACCTCTCCTCGGTGGTCGTGCCGGTGTCGATCGCCCTCCTGCTGGCCGCGATGCTGGCCCCGGCGGTGACCTTCCTCGTCCGTCACCGGATCCCTCGCGGCCTCGCCGTCGTGATGGTCCTGATCGGCGGGCTCGCGGTGCTGGGCGGCCTGCTGACCTTCGTGGTGCTCACCTTCGTCAACGGGCTTCCCGCCTTGCGAGTCCAGCTGACGAAGAGTGTCGACGCCGTGGCGAACTGGCTCACCACCGGTCCGCTCCACCTCAGCGCCGCGCAGCTGCGCGATTCGGTCAACGAGCTGGTGACCACGCTGACCAACTCCCAGACCGGGTTCACCGCCGGCGCGCTGACCACGGCCGCCACCGTCGGCGGCGTGCTGGCGCAGGCGTTGCTCGTGTTGTTCGTCTTGATCTTCCTGCTCGCGGACGGGCCGGGGATCTGGACGTTCCTGCTGCGTGCGGTGCCCGCCGGAACGCGGACCCGGGCCGACGTCGCCGGGCGGCGAAGCCTGGCCGCGCTCGTCAGTTACGTACGCGCGACGATCGCGGTGGCCACGGTGGACGCGGTCGGCATCGGTATCGGCATGGCCGTACTGGGTGTCCCACTGGCCATTCCCTTGTCGGCACTGGTGTTCCTCGGCGCGTTCGTGCCGATCATCGGCTCGGTCGTGGTGGGCACGGTCGCGGTCCTGATCGCGCTGGTCTCCAACGGGCTCGTCCCGGCGCTGATCCTGCTCGGCGTCGTTCTCGTCGTCCAGCAACTGGAAAGCCATCTGCTGCAACCGATTCTGCTCGGCCGGGCGGTGAGGCTCCATCCGCTCGCGGTGGTGCTCGCCATCGCGACCGGGCTGCTCGTCGGCGGTATCGCCGGGGCGCTGCTGGCCGTTCCCCTCTTGGCGGTGCTCAACTCCGCCATCCGGTCTTTGCGCAGCGAGGCCCGCCCGAACCCGGCCTCGACCGGGAACCCGAACTACGGCAAGGAGATCCCCCGTGACCACGACGACCCGAGAACTCGATCGAGCCCAGGTGGAGCTCATCGGCAAGGAGCTGGATTCGCTGCGTCAACGGATGGTGGCGGATCTCGGTGCGGAGGACGCCGACTACATCCGCCGGGTCGTCGCGGTGCAACGGCTCAGCGAGGTTTCGGGCCGGGTGCTCCTGTTCGCGGGCTGGTTCCCGCCCGCGTGGTTCGCCGGTGTGGGCGCGCTGGCGTTGTCGAAGATCTTGGACAACATGGAGATCGGGCACAACGTCCTGCACGGTCAGTACGACTGGATGAAGGACCCGACGCTGAACTCGCGGACCTTCGAATGGGACATGGTCTGCCCGAGCGAACAGTGGCGCCGCTCGCACAACTTCATGCACCACACCTACACCAACATCCTCGACAAGGATCGCGACGTCGGTTACGGCATCATCCGGATCACCGAAGACCAGAAGTGGAATCCTTACTACCTCGGCAATCCGCTCTACGCGGCCGCGCAGGCACTGTTCTTCGAGTACGGGATCATGCTGCACGACCTCGAAGCGGACCGGATCGTGCAAGGTCGCCGGTCCTGGGCGGACGTCCGCCCGTTGCTCGGACCGATGCTGCGCAAGGTGGCGAGGCAGGCGGGCAAGGACTACGTGCTCTTCCCCGCGCTGACCGGTCCGCTGTTCCCGGTGACCCTGGCGGCGAACGTCAGCGCGAACCTGATCCGCAACCTCTGGGCCTTCTCGATCATCTTCTGCGGTCACTTTCCCGACGGTGCCGAGGTTTTCACCGAAGAGGAGAGCGAGAACGAGAGCAAGGGGCAGTGGTACCTGCGCCAGATGCTCGGCTCGGCGAACATCACCGGAAGCCCGTTGTTCCACCTGCTGTCCGGGAACCTCAGTCACCAGATCGAACATCACCTGTTCCCGGACATCCCGTCCCGCCGCTATCCGCGGATCGCCGCGGAGGTCCGCGCGGTCTGCGAGAAGCACGATCTGCCCTACAACACCGGCTCCCTGTCGAAGCAACTCGGCTCGGTCGTTCGCAAGATCTTCCGTCTCGCTTTGCCGTGACCCGCTGTCACGCTCCCGGGGCGGGCGGGGCCGGGGTTTGCCGCAGCGCGCGGTTGTGGCGGGGTTCGGTGCGGGTTTTCGCGTGGTCGACCTGGCGGATCATGTCGGTGCGGACCTCGTTGAGGGCGACCGGCAGGTCCGGTGCGGACGAACCGGCCACCAGGTGCACACCGGGCAGGCGGTGGATCCGGCATTCGAGGGTGAGCTGCTGCCCCGTGCCGTGCCGGTCTTTGACGCTGATTTCGAGATCGACCTGGCCTTCGTGGAAGGAACGCAGCCTGGAACCGAGCGCGGCCAGCCTTTCGGCGACCCAATCGTGTTCGGAGGCGGAAAATCCGGTGCCGAGACGGAGCCGTTCGACGATCAGGCTCTGGTCCTGCCGGTCGGCGGTCATGTCGTCTTCTTCCCGTTGGTCGCAAATGAACAGTCCTCAATGGACTGAGTCTCGTTCTTTCTCACGCGGGTGGCCGGATACAGCCCACTGTACGCCGATTTCCGTGCCGGAATCCGGAGCCGGTGAATTATTGCCGCACTGCCAAGCGATTTCCTCTGTACAATGAAAACGCCGAGAGTATTCCGCGCGTCGGAGAACGACCGATGTCACTTTCTGTTCTTCACCGACACCGGCCTTCCCCGCCGGAGACCGGAGCCGAATATGCGCGCCGACGCCCGCACCCCGGAAACCGCCGAGCGGCTGAGGCTCAAGCCCCGCAACTCGGAGAGCGGTTTCGTCGACGGCGCCTGGTGGCCCCGGTCCCGTGACCTGACGACAGAGGTGCCCGAACTCGCCACGGCGCTCGACGGCCGGATCGGCCCGGTATGGCGGGTGGCGTTCCCGCCGTCGGGCTGGGCGGTCACGGTCCGCGAGCTGATCTACCAGGGACGGCTGGTCAAACTGGAGGGGATCGACTCGCAGAACGTCCATGTCGTGCACGTGACCGGCGGGAACATGCACCGGGTCACCCTCCTGGTCGTCCCGCCGGAGGCGGACCCGGCCGCCGCCGAGGGAGTGCTGGTGGCGGCCTCCGGGCAGAACAACGTGGCCGGCCCGGAGGCACTGCTCGACGAGTTCGGCGCTCGGCCCGTTCCGGAAAACGCCCTCGCCCGCTGGGAATCCGAGGGCGGGCACGGTGACGTCGCCGGAATCTGACGACGTCTACAGTCTGGCGCTCCCTTGGCGGCTCAGGAGCGGATTCCGCCGGTCCCGGTCATCCTGCGTGGGCTGGTGCACGAGCGCCGCGCTGAGGGTACGGGCGGTGCGGGCGACGGCGTCGGACACGCCGCCGGGCGGCCGCGGCACGGCGATCACGGCCGCGATCGAACCGACCGTTCCGCCCGTCGGCAACCTGACCGACGCTTCGGTGACGACGAGGCCGTGCTCGGCCTGCCAGTCGGGGGAAAAGCGGCCGGTCCGTTGTGGCACGGTCGATCCCGGCCGTAGCAGGAGATCGTGCTCCGGCCGGATGAGACTGGCGGCGGCGATCAGGATGCGCCCGTCGCAGGGTACGGCGAGTACCGAACTGGCCCGGGTGGCCGCGGCCAGTCCTCGGAGCTGACCGCGGGCGAGCTCCAGCAGTCGTGGATACGGCTGCCACGACTGGCCGAGCCGGAATGCCTGCACGCCGACGCGATAGCGGTTCTCGCTGCGTTCGACAACCTCCAGCTCGGTCAATTGCTCGAGTAATCGGTGTACGGTCGCTTTCGGCAGTGAGCAGGAATTGGCCAGCTGGGTCAATCCTGCTTCACCTTGATGTCGTATCAGTGCATCCAATAGGGTGAAAGCGCCGACGAGGACGCTTCTGGGTCTTTTCTTTGTCTCCATTGAAATCCCCTCCCTCGGTCCGTCAGGTGGAACCCTGACTGACAATGCGGTGCCGCCGGTGTCAGACTGCAACTGCCCCGGTGCTTATCTTCGGCCAAGCGGAGCGAACTGGGAAGAGTGAATTCATCGAACGGAAAGGTTTCCGGAAAATGCGAAGAACTATTCGGCCGGCGTTGGCGCTGGTTGGTCTGCTCGCTGGTCTGCTCGTGGCGCCGACCGTCGCCGGCGCCGAGGTCGCCGTCACCGCCTCGCCCGCATCGCAGAAACCCGCCGCGGATTTCGACGGCGACGGATTCGCCGACAAGGCGGTTTGGCGCCCCGGAACCGGTGTCTGGTATGTGATTCGTAGCAGCAACGGCAGTGTGGCGACTCAGCAATGGGGTGTCTCCGGTGACGTGCCGGTGGCCGCGGATTACGACGGCGACCACCGGGCCGACTTCGCCGTGTGGCGGCCGAGCAACGGTATTTGGTACATCATCCAGAGCAGCACCGGCGCCGTGGTGACCCAGCAATGGGGAACGCCCGGCGACATTCCGCTGACCGGCGATTTCAATGGTGACGGCCGCTCGGACTTCACCGTCTGGCGCCCGAGCAACGGCGTCTGGTACGTACTCGGTATCGCCACGGTGCAGTGGGGTGTGTCCGGTGACGTCCCGGTGTCCGGCGATTTCAACGCGGACGGCAATGCCGATTTCACCGTCTGGCGCCCCAGTGACGGTGTTTGGTACGTGCGGGGAATCGCGACCCAGCAGTGGGGGACCGCGGGCGATATTCCGGTGGCGGGTGATTTCAACGCGGACGGGCGTGCCGACTTCGCCGTGTGGCGGCCGGGTAATGGCGTTTGGTACGTGCTCGGTATCGCGACCCAGCAGTGGGGGACCGCGGGCGACGTTCCGGTGGCGGGCAATTTCGGCGGTGACCCTCGGGCGGACTTCGTGGTGTGGCGTCCGTCGAACGGCACCTGGTACGGCCTCAACCTGTTCACCACCCAGTGGGGTACGCCGGGAGACATCCCGGTCTGAGCGTCGACGGCGAGAACTTGGCCGATGAAGGAGCCGGGACATTCCTCGTCCCGGCTCCTTCGTCGTCGTGAGGTCGCTCCTTGACGTGCAGCCTCCCGGCTGCCTAACCTGTAAAGGCAGCCGGGAGGCTGCATATCAGGGAGACCGACATGGACGACGTGTTCAAGGCGCTGGCCGACCCCAGCCGCCGCCGGTTGCTCGACGACCTGAACGCCCGCAACGGCCAGACCCTCCGCGAGTTGTGCGCGGGGCTGGACATGGCGCGGCAGTCGGTCAGCAAGCATCTGGCCGTGCTGGAGGCGGCCAATCTGGTGACCACGGTGCGGCGTGGCCGCGAGAAGTTGCACTACGTGAACGCGGAGCCGATCAACGCGATCGCCGAACGCTGGATCGACCGGTATCACCAGGGCCGGGTCGACGCGCTCGCCGACCTCAAGCTGGCATTGGAGCAAGAACCCATGACCACCAACGAATTCGTCTACACCAGCTACATCAGGACGACGCCGGAGCGCCTCTGGAAGGCGTTGACCGATCCGGCCTTCACCAAGCAGTACTGGGGCTGTGAGTTCACTTCGGACTGGAAGCCGGGGTCGACGATGGCCTGGGAGCAGCTCGGCGAGAAACTGGAGGATCCCGAACAGGTCGTGCTGGAGTCCGATCCGTACCGGCGGCTGTCCTACACCTGGCACACCTTCACCCCGGAGTTCGCCAAGTCGGTGGGGCTCGACGACGACGTGTCGGCGAAGCTGCGGGCCGAGTCGCGGTCGAAGGTGACGTTCGACCTCGAACCGGTCGGCGACACGGTGAAGCTGACCGTGGTCCACGACGGTTTCGACCAGGGCAGCACCGCGCTGGAGATGGTCAAGGGCGGCTGGCCGTCGATCCTGTCGAGCCTCAAGACGCTGCTCGAGACCGGTGCGCCGCTGCCTGAACCTGCGTAACCAGGTCGACGTCGCCGCTCTTGTCGGGCAGTATCCGCAGCGTGCCCCTGGAGATCGCTTGCGACGAGTCCGGGTCCGAGGGCGAGAAACTGATCGGCGGGCAGACCGACGTGTTCGCGCACGCGGGGGTCCGGCTGAGCATCGAAGAGGCCGCGGACTGCCTGGCCGAGCTGCGGCGCCGGATCCGCTCGCCGGCGGTCGAGTACAAGGCCAACCACCTGCTCCGCACGAAGCACCGGCGGGTCCTCGAATGGTTCCTCGGGTCGCTGGGCCCGGTCCGCGGGCGCGCGCACGTGTACCTCGTGGACAAGAAGCTGCTGCTGGCGAACGAACTCCGCGGGCTCCTCGGCCTGGACGTCTCGCCGGACGACGGGCTCCTGGCCGCGTTCAACGACGTGCTGCGGACCCGGAACCGCCGGGATCCGGCGGCGGGATCGTTCTTCGCGCTGGCCGGGGACTCCGGGGAACTGCGCGCGAAGGTCGCCGAGCTGCGTGACGCCAAGGTCCTCGATCCGCTGGTGCCCGCGATCCTCCGCGCGGTCGGACGCTGGAGTGAAGACGGCGAGCCGGTCTTCCTCGTCCACGACGAACAGCCGTCGCTCAAGGGGGAACGGCTCGCCGAAATCGAGGCGAGCCCGGGTCTCGCCGGGCTGAAGTTCGTGGACTCGCGGGCCGATCCGCGGGTGCAGGTCGCGGACTTCCTGGTCGGTGTCGCCCGGCGGATCGCCGAGGACGAACTGAACGGGAACGGGGACGCGGTCTTGACCGCGTTGCTGGCACCGTATGTCGACTCGAAGTCGCTCTGGAACTGAGGCGTGGTCGGGCCCGGTCGTGGCCGCCGGGCAGCCAGGAGACGGAGGGGTGTGTGGAAATAGGGACACTCAACGTCCCTATTTCCACACACCCCTCACCTCAAATGACGCCTACCCGCGTCCCAAGAACGACGTCGACTCGAAGTCGCTCTGGAACTGATTCACTCCGTAGTACGCCGAATCGCTCGGGTGGCCGTTGCCCGGCGCGGCGGACGGCTGGAACTGTCGAGAAGTATTCGACGTCCGTCCGGAAGGCAGTCGCAGATGCAGGCATTCACCTTGCCCGAGTTCTACGTTCCGCATCCGGCGCGGATGAACCCGCACTTGGAAGCCGCGCGGGCGCACAGCATGGCCTGGGCCAGGGAAAAGGGAATGCTCGATTCGCCGTCCCCGTCCGGTGACGTCGTCTGGACCGAAGAAGCGCTGGCGAAGATGGACTACGCGCTGCTCTGCGCGCACACTCATCCGGACTGTGACGGGCCGTCCCTCGATCTGGTCACGGATTGGTACGTCTGGGTGTTCTTCTTCGACGACGATTTCCTCGCCCAATTCAAGTACACCCGCAACACCGAAGGCGCCAAGGCTTATTTGGACCGGCTGGAACTGTTCATGACCGGGCCGGGGGAAACGTCGCCGGAACCGGAGAACCCCGCCGAAGCCGGTCTTCAGGATCTTTGGGCGCGCACCATTCCCTCGATGTCGGAAGCGTGGCGGCGGCGCTTCGTCACCAGCACGCACAATCTGATGGTCGAATCGCTCTGGGAACTGGACAACATCGACCGCGGCCGGATCGCGAACCCCATCGAGTACATCCAGATGCGCCGTCGCGTCGGCGGGGCGCCGTGGTCGGCGAACCTGATCGAGTACGCCGTCGGCGCCGAAGTGCCGGACAAGATCGCGGCGACCAGGCCGATGGAGGTCCTGCGCGACACCTTCGCCGACGCTGTCCACCTTCGCAACGACCTCTTTTCCTACCAACGTGAGGTGCGCGAGGAGGGCGAGAACTCCAACGCCGTCCTCGTCTTCGAGAAGTTCCTCGACTGCCCGACGCAGGATGCCGCCGAGCTCACCAACGACCTGCTGACCTCGCGGCTGCAGCAGTTCGAGAACACCGCGCTCGTCGAGGTGCCCGCGTTGCTGGCCGAACACGACGTCTCGCTGCCCGAACAGATCGGGGTCGGCCTGTACGTCAAGGGCCTGCAGGACTGGCAGTCCGGCGGCCACGAATGGCACGCGAAGTCGAGCCGGTACATGAACGAGGGCCCGGTCTCCGGCGTGAACGGGCCGGCAGGACTCGGCACGGACTCGCTGCGGCTCTCGCCGAACCGGCTGGGCCTGGTCCAGCGGACGCGGCAGCAGGCGCCCGCGCCGTTCGCGCCGGTCGGGCACCTGCCACTGCCCGAATTCCGCATGCCGTACCCGATCCGCACCAGCCCGCATCTCGCCGCCGCGCGGGAATACGCCCCGACCTGGGCGCGGGCGATGGGCATGTTCGATGCGGTGCCGGGCGTCGAGCACGGCGCGATCTGGGACGAGCGCCGGTTCCGCGGTTTCGACTTCCCGCACTGCGCGGCGATGATCCACGCCGATTCGGACCTCGAGCAGCTCAAGGTGTCTTCGGATTGGCTCGCCTGGGGTACCTACGGCGACGACTACTTCCCGCTGATCTTCGGGATGCGGCGGGACCCCGTCGCGGCGAAGCTCTGCAGCGACCGGCTCTCCCTGTTCATGCCGCTCGACGGCGAGCCGGTGCCGGAGCCCGCGAACCCGGTCGAACTCGGGCTCGTCGATCTGTGGAACCGCACCGCGGGGCCGTTGCGCCCGCCCGCGCGCGCGGATTTCCGCCGGGCGATCGAGAGCATGACCGCGAGCTGGGTCTGGGAGGTGGCGAACCAGGCGCAGAACCGCGTCCCCGACCCGGTCGACTACGTGGAGATGCGGCGCCGCACCTTCGGTTCCGACCTGACGAAGAGCCTCGCCCGGCTCGAACTCGGTGACGTCGTCCCGCCGGAGATCTACCAGAACCGGGTCCTGTACGAACTCGACACCGCCGCCCAGGACTACGCGACGTTCACCAACGACCTGTTCTCGTACCAGAAGGAGATCGAATACGAGGGCGAAGTGCACAACCTGGTCCACGTCGTCGAGCGGTTCCTCGCCGTGGACCGGATCGAGGCCCGCGACATCGCCGCCCGGCTGATGAACGCGCGGATGGAACAGTTCGAGCAGCTCGCGGACGAGGACCTGCCGCGGATGTGCGACGACCTCGGGCTCGACGACGAGATCCGCGCCGTGCTCACCCGGTACGCGGACAACATGAAGGAATGGATGTCCGGAATCCTGGAATGGCACCGGAAATGCGTGCGGTACACGCCGGGAGAGCTGGAGCGCTCCCGCACTCCCGAGCCGCCGGTGTTCTCGCTCAAGCCGAGCGGGATCGGCATGTCTGCCTGGCGGATCGGGAGTGCGGCGCGCTGAACCCCTAGAACGCCGTCAGGACGATCCGCGCGGCACGCGGGTCACCGTCGTGCACCAGCGACTCGAAGTGCCCGACGTCGTCGAACGCGAACCCGTAGGCCTTGCCGTCGACCATCTGCTCGTGGACGATCCGCGAGTAGTGGTCGGTCACGGACTGCTTGTAGAACTGGCCCGCGTCATACGTCGGCTGCGTGTGCAGGGAACCGAGGGTCGACCGGTGCAGCGCCGCACACAGCGTCCGCGCGATCGGGCCGACGACCTGGTCGTTCGGCGCCTGCAGCCGCCCGTCGCAGTTGAAGACGTCGCGGGTGCTCGGCTTGCTGAACGACGCCACTGTCGCGCCCGAGGTGTTCGTGAACCGCATGACGTCGTCCCCGCCGGTCCGGCCGGTGAACTTCTTGCCGGGTTCGGCCTCGAACGGGACCACGGTCAGCGGTGTCGACCTGTAGGTGTTCCAGGCGTTCGTGACGTAGCCGTCGAGGTAGTTCCCGCTGAACTTCCCGGCGTCGAGACCCTTGCCCGGAGCGAGGACCCGCAGCCGGTTGTACGCCAGGTTCGAGAAACCGGCCTGCCCTTGGACGGCGTTGAAGATGTTCTCGCGGCCGCCCGCCTTGAGCCGCCCGGCTTCCTTGTTCACCCCGGCGCCGTTGGTCAGCCCGACGGCGTGCGGGACGCTGAACATGTCCACCTGCGAGCTGTTGATGAACAGCCCGCCGTTGTCGTAGGTGAACTCGCTCCAGTCGAACAGGATGTCCCGGTTCGGATCGCCACCGGCCCACGGCGCGGGCTGCACCAGGCCGTCCGGGGTCAGGAAGAACTTGATCTTCTGCCCGAACGACAGGTAGACGCGGCCCGAGAGCATCCGCGGGATCCGCAGAGTGGTCGAGCCGCCGTTGCCGGGGCCCGCGATCGCGACGTCCGGCGCGGGACTCGGCGGGTTCGCGCCCGGCGGCCACGGGGTGAAGGCGCCGCCGGCGTTGACGTAGCCGAGCCTGCCGGTGTTGAGGTTCGTGCCGAGCACGTAGAGGTAGACCGCGTCGGAGCGGTTCGAATTGTTGGTGACGGTGAGCGGCAGCGGATCGGGACCGGCGGCGACCGCGGTGGGTGCCGCGAGGGCCGAGACTCCGGTGACCAGGGGGAGAACGACCGCCAGCGCGGTCAAGACGCGCCGGATCTTCTGACGGATGCGCACAGTGCACTCCTCGGCTGAATCCCGCCGCGGGAGCGCGAACGCGCCGCGGCGGTGCTTGCGGATGTCGGCCGGGGGCGCGTTCCCGGCCTGGGTGTGACCTTGGCGAGGGGTCTCAGCACGGAAAGTTACGTCCCGGTCCGCAACATGTCTAGACCAGCGGTGGGAACCTGTCCGGTTTCACGCCGGGGCGGACAATTTGTCTCGGACCTTCGTCGATTGAGGTGGCCGGATTTCTCGACTACCGTGGTCCGCGTTCCGTCCTGGACCCCGGCGGCAGGGTTTTCTCATCCGTGGGGAGCGGGCATGGACGGCGACGGGTTTCCGGTGCGAAGAACCGGCGGCGGTGAGACCTGGATTTCCCCTGCCTGCTGGGACGATCTGGCCAAGGCCGCGGCGGGCGGTGAGCCGCACGGCATGGACGACCTCATGGCCGCGCTCATGCCGTGGGCGCGGCACTACACGGAAACCCGTCTGGGTGGTCGTGACCTGACCTATCTCGAACCCGCCGACATCGCGCAGGAGATCTGCCTCGCGGTCTTCGTCGCGGTTCCCGGCCACGGGCTGCGCGGCGGTTCTTTCCTGTTCCTCATGCGCGCCATCGCGGCGAACAAGGTCGCCGACGTCTTCCGGAAGGCGGCGCGGAGCAAACAGGTCCTGACCGGTGAACTCCCGGATCGCCCGGCCGTCGCCACGGAGGAACCGGAAGAGCGGGCACTGCGGGACGACCTCGGGGTCCGGCTCGGCAAGCTGATGCGGATGCTGCCGGTCTCGCACCGGGAAGTACTGGGAATGCGGGTGATCGGCCAGCTGACGTCGAACGAGACGGCGGCGGCACTCGGTACGACGTCGTCGCGCGTGCGGGTGACCAAACACCGGGCGATCAGCAGGCTGCGGGCCTGCGCTCAGCGCCAGGACGCCTTGATCTGAATACGGATCAACAGCCGGATGAGCGGATTTTCCCGCTTGGTCCGGGTTTCGAGAATACGAACGCACATGGCCCCTCCAGAGTTCGCCGACGAGCGCCGTTGCCGAGGGCCAGGACAAGCGGTCGTACTGCCACCCTAGGTGCGGACCGGGGAGCCGGAACCGGCTGAACGGACGATTGGGTCCCGCCTGAGCCATTCCGACGAGCGCCGCTCAACTCTTCGGCTCATCACATTGGTGCCGAAGCCGGATTCCGGCCCTGGCGGACGAAATCGTCGATCGCACAGTGGAAATCCCGCGCTGAACGATACCGGTTCGGCGCTTGTCCGCCGTCCGGTGATACCTAAAATGAATGGGTGTTTTCCCTGGAGCAGCTCGTGAGTTTCGTCGCGGTGGCCGAGGAACTGCACTACGGCCGGGCGGCGGAGCGGCTCTCGATGACCCAGCCGCCGTTGAGCAGGCGGATCCAGTTGCTGGAACGCGAACTCGGGGTCGAACTTTTCGACCGTACGCACCGCACGGTCCGGCTGACACCCGCCGGACGGGTTTTTCTCGCCGAGGCAAGGAAAATACTGCGTTCGTCGCAAGAGGCGACGCTGTACGTCCGCCGCGCGAAAAAAGGCGAAGTCGGTGTCGTCACGCTCGGTTTCACCGCCACCGCGGCGTATTCGTATCTCGAACGCGTTCTCGCCGCGGCCAACGCGGAGGTTCCCGGTGTCGATCTGGTGTTGCGGGAAATGGCGACGTCGGCGCAGGTGGAGGAGATGCTGGCGGGCGGGATCGATCTCGGCATGGTCCGGCCGCCGGTCACCGGTGGCGACATCGTGACCCTGCCGCTGTGGCGGGAGCCGCTGCTGGCCGCCCTGCCGTCGGGGCATCCTTTGGCGCGGCGCAAGAGGAATCCCGACGTCCGCGACTTCGGCGGCGAGCCGTTCATCATGTATTCGCCGTCGGAGGGCCGGTACTTCCACGACCTGCTCGTGGCGGTGTTCCGCACGGCGCGGGTGCAGCCGGTGTACACGCAGTACCCCAGTCAGGTGCACACGGCGCTCGCGCTGGTCAAAGCGGATCTGGGTCTCGCGCTGGTGCCCGCCGCGGCCGCCGCGCTGCGGTTCGAAGGCGTCGTGCTCCGTCCGGTGGACGGGATCGAGGGCCGTCCGGTGGAACTCGAACTGATGTGGCGGCGGGGCAACGACAATCCGGCGCTCGGCGCGCTGCTCGCCGTCATCGGCAACCTGGCGCGACGCGGCCGTCAGTCCCTTGTGGACTGAGATGGCCAGGGGTCTCCCCATTCGGCGTCGCGGGCCGCGCGGTAGGCCGTGCCGTGCCGTTTGGTGACGATCGTTTCGGTGAGCCCGGTTTCGGCGCAGAGGGCGAGGCTGACCATGCCCTTGCGTTTGACCGGATGCCGCAGGATCCGGCCGTCGGCCCGCTCCGGTTCCGTTCGCGAGGCGACGACGTAGGAGAACTTCTCGTCCTCGAAGCCGAGCGTCCCGGACTTGAGCTGACGGTGCAGGCCGGTGCGCGGGAGGCGGGCGGAGAAATGGCACCAGTCCTTGCCGCGCGGGATCGGGCAGTCGCCTTCGTGCGGGCAGGGCGCGACCAGGGAGAGCCCGAGCCCGATGAGCTGATCCCGCGCCTCGACGATCCGTTCGTAGCCCGCGGGGGTGCCGGGTTCGATCAGCACCAGCATCCCCGCCTTCGCCGACAGCCAGCGGACGACCTCGGCCCGGCGGGCCTCGGGCAGTTCGCCGAGGACGTAGGACAGGGTCACCAGGTCGGCGTCCGGCGCGGGCGCGGCCGGGTCGATCAGCCCGCGTCGCCAGGTCGAGCCGCGGACGGCCTTGTCACCGGCGTTCCCCGCCAGCCGCTGCCCCAGCGCGATCGCGCCGGGGACCTGCTCGACGACGGTGCTCTCCTCCAGCGACGGCCAGACGTCGGCCGCCGCCCAGATCGCGGCACCGGTGCCGCCGCCGACGTCGATCTGCGTGCGCGGAGCGAACCCGGGAGCGCGGAGGGCCGCTTCGGCGAGAACGGCGTGTACGGCCGCGTAGGTGGCCGGCATCCGGTAGCCCGCGTACGCGGCGATGTCCGCGTCGGTCGACAGGATCGGAGCCGTCGCCGGGTTGTTCTCCCGGTAGCGCGCGCTGAGCCGCTCGACGGACTGCGTCAGCCTGGTCTGGGGGTATCGGCCCAGCTCTGCGTCTAGGGCGGAGCGGAGATCTGAGGGGAGGGCGGCCACGACGGGTCAGGATAGGCCCAGCCGCGCGGAGCGCGCCCTTCAAGGGTGGGTGGTGGGGATGAGGTGGCACCATGTGCGGTTGACCTGGGGTTTTCCGGCTGCTCGAATACTCGCGGAAAAAGTTTTGGGGACCGTGTCGAAACCGGGGATGCCCGTTCGACGCGTAGATGTGGCAGGGACGAGCCCCGCCGGGAACGGAGACGCGAGATGCGGTTCATGGTGATTGTCAAGAGCGACGAGAAGACCGACGCGGCCGGCACCCAGCCGAGTGCCGAGGACCTGCAGGAGATGGGGAAGTTCAACGAGGAGCTGGTGAAGGCCGGCGTCATGCTCGCTGGTGAAGGACTGCACCCCAGCTCCGAGGGTTTCCGCATCCAGTACTCCGGCACCACCGAGGCCAGGGTCGTCGACGGGCCCTTCGCCGAGAGCAAGGAACTCATCGCGGGTTTCTGGATCCTGCAGGTCAAGGACCGGGCCGAGGTCGTCGAGTGGATGAAGCGCGCGCCGTTCCGCGAGGGCGAGATCGAGATCCGCCGGGTGTTCGAGCTCGAGGAGTTCGACAACGCGACCCCGGAGATCATCGAGACCGAGAAGAAGCTGCGCGAGCAGGCCGAGGGGAACTAAGGTCGTGTCCTGTGAGTCTGTTCGATGGGCTTCGTGATCCAGGTGGTTCCTGACGGTGCGGGCGGATCGGCCTCGTACCGGGTCGTACTCGGCCGCGTCCGCCCGTGCCGTCAGGGGCCGCCTGGGCGCGGAGACCGCGAACAAGACTTGCAGGACACGGCCTAGGGTTGCGGTCGTCGCGCCGACGATGTTGATTGGTCGGCGTGACGGCAACAGCAGACCCACGGTCGGCGATCGACGCGGTGTGGCGGATCGAATCGGCCCGCCTCATCGCCGGTCTCGCGCGGATGACGCGCGACGTCGGCCTCGCGGAGGAACTGGCGCAGGACGCGCTGGTCGCCGCGCTCGAACAGTGGCCTGAGTCGGGCGTCCCGAGGAATCCGGGCGCCTGGCTCATGACCACGGCGAAACGCCGCGCCGTCGACACCTTCCGGCGCAACGAGCGGTACGACCGGAAACTCGGTGAGATCGGCCGCGAGCAGGAGTTCGAGGAGGAACCCGACTTCATCGCGGGCCTCGACGACCACATCGAGGACGATCTGCTGCGGCTGGTGTTCACCGCCTGTCACCCGGTGCTCTCGACCGAGGCCAGGGTGGCGCTGACGCTGAAGATGATCGGCGGGCTGCAGACGCACGAGATCGCGCGGGCGTTCCTCGCCAAGGAAACCGCCATCGCGCAGCGGATCGTCCGCGCGAAGAAGACGCTGGGCGACGCCAAGGTGCCGTTCGAGGTGCCCGAGGGGCCGGATCGGGTCGCCCGGCTTTCGTCGGTGCTCGAAGTCATCTACCTGATCTTCAACGAGGGCTATTCGGCGACGGCGGGCGAGGACTGGATGCGGCCGGGGTTGTGCGAGGAGGCGCTGCGGCTCGGCCGGATCCTCGCGGGGCTCATGCCGAAGGAACCCGAGGTGCACGGGCTCGTCTCGTTGATGGAGATCCAGGCTTCGCGGTCCGCCGCGCGTGTCGGGCCGAACGGTGAGCCCGTGCTGCTGCTCGACCAGGACCGGGCCAAATGGAACCGGCTCCTGATCGGCCGCGGCCTCGCCGCGCTGGACCTCGCCGAGTCGCTCGCGGACGGCGCTTTCGGCGTCTACGCGGCACAGGCCGCCATCGCCGCCTGCCACGCGCGGGCTCGAACGGGCGATGAGACCGACTGGGGACGCATCGCGGTCCTCTACGAAGGTCTCGGGAAGCTCAACCCGTCGCCGGTGATCGAGCTGAACCGCGCGGTGGCGCTGTCGATGGCCGTCGGGCCGGAGGCGGGGCTCGAGGTCGTCGACAAACTGACGTCGGAGCCCGCGCTGAAGTCGTATCACCTGCTGCCGAGCGTGCGCGGTGACTTCCTGGCGAAGCTCGGCCGTCTCGACGAGGCCCGCGCCGAGTTCGAGCGCGCGGCGGAGATGACCGGGAACGACCGGGAACGCACCCTGCTGCTGAACCGCGCGGCCGACTGCACCCCCTGACCACTAGGGGAACTCCCCGCGGCGAGGGTCAGGCGGGGGCGGGGCGCAGGGCGGTCAGGGCGCGGTGCTGGCCCAGCCGGACGGCCTGCACGGAGCAGCCGAGCGCCAGCGCGGTGTCGTCGGTGGAAAGCCCGACGAGCGACCGCAGCACCATGATCTCGCGCTGCTGCCCCGGCAGCCCCGAAAGCGGGTTCGGCAGTTCGGCGGCGGTCCGGTGGAAGTCGTCGACCAGGCGGCGCGTGACGTCGTAGGCGAACGCGAGAAGTGCGGGCACCCCCTCGGCTCCGGCGAGGATCGCGAGGCAACTGTCCTTCGCGACCGCGTCGGCGGTGTCGTAGGTGCCCGACCGTCGTCCGATCCGCGCCCGGCAGTAGCGCACGACCAGGACGCGGATGGCGTCGACCAGTTTCGAAGCTGTCTCCATCCGCCCGTCGGCCTCCTCGGACCGCCGCGAACCGTGTACTCGCATCGGCTCCCTCTCCCACCTTTCAGATGAGCACGGCGGAGGGGAGGGAGGTACGGTCTTTTTGCCCACACCGGGGTGTTCAGGCCTCGATGAAGACGATCCGTTCCGGTTCGACCGCCAGGTTCACGGTCTGCCGCTTCACGCTCACCAGCGTCTCGAATTCGGTGGCGTGCCCGTCCGGGACGGTGAACAGCCGGTCGTTGCGGGAGTCCAGGAAGTCGGAGAAGCCGGTCAGCGAGACCCCGCCGCTTTCGTCGAGCGCGAGGTAGTCGACGAGCCTGCGGAACAGTTTCGGCAGGATGACCAGTTCGTCGGCCAGCTGACGTCGTGACGAGAGCTTGAACCCGGAGTTCGTGACGTCGTCCGGCCACAGCCCGAGTCCGTCTTGACGCGCTTTGGCGGCGGCCTCGGCCAGCGCGTCGCGGAGATCGGGGAAAAGCAGCGAATAGAACGTCGGGTAGACGAGTCCGTCCGCGACCTGCCGGTAGTTCGCGGAGTTCTTCAGTGTTTTGACGTCGAGGTGGACCTTGGAAAGGTCCGCCGACCGTCCCGGCCGTTGTCCGGGAAAGGCAAACGCCACCGCTCGTCCGTATTTGTCGGCGAATCGCGTCAGTATGTGACCCGCTACCTTGATCGGGGTCGACGAACTGACCCTTCCCCGTTCATCGCGTTCGACCGTTTTGAAGCCGAGGATCTTCAGCAGGTTCGCCGCCGCGGCGTCGGCGAATTCCGCGGGCTGATGCCACATCCCGCCGGTTCCCCTGGCCTGGTAATGCGTTTCGAGCGCGTCGATCGCGTCGAGCCGCAACTGCATCCCGCCCCGCGAATTCAGCCGGACCTTCAGTCCCGCCTTCTTGGTCGCCTGGGGATCGTCGGGATAGAACCGCACCGAATCGCCGTCCGGTGAGGCTCCGACAAGCTGGAAAGTACCTTTTATCAGCGTCATGGGCATGGGCACAACGGTAGTTCTCATTCCGGTGAACGAACCTTCCGTTCATCCATCCAGACCAGTCGCCGGTAAAGATCGGATGACCATTATGGACATTCTCGGAGATCTTCAAATGACTGGCGCGAAATGATCATTTCCGGGATGCTGGCGGGATGACCGACTTCTCCTACCGCTGGCGTGACCCGGTCACCGACGACGAGATGTCCGATCTCGTCCGTTCGCACGGCGGCGAGCCCGTGCCCGGCTGGTGGAACGGCATCCGGCGGCACAGCCTCGGCTGGGTCACCGCCCGGGAACCCGCCGGAACGCTGGTCGGCTTCGTGAACGTCGCCTGGGACGGCGGGGACCACGCGTTCCTGCTCGACACGAAGACCCGCGGGACCCATCAGCGGCGGGGGATCGCCACGGCCGTCGTCCGGCTCGCCGTGCTCCACGCGCGGGCGGCGGGCTGTGAATGGCTGCACGTCGACTTCGTGCCGGAACTGCGTCCGTTCTACTTCGACGCCTGCGGTTTCCGGGCGACCGAGGCGGGCCTGATCCGGCTCACGGACCCGGGATCATGAAGCTCAGCACGGTCGCCTGAAGCAGCGAGATCACCCCGACCACGGCGGTCAGCAGGACCGACCACAGGAAGGTCTGCCGCAGCAGTGCGCCTTCCTGCCCGCTCTGCCCGATCGCGGTGGCGCCGATGGACAGGTTCTGCGGCGAGATCATCTTGCCCATCACGCCGCCCGAGGTGTTCGTGGCGCCGGCGAGGATCGGGTCGACACCCAGTTGCTGCGCCGAAATCACCTGCATCGGCCCGAAGAGACTGTTGGTCGACGCGTCCGAACCGGTGAGGAAGACGCCCAGCCAGCCGATGTAGGCGGAGAACACCGGGAACAGCACCCCGGTGGTCGCCAGTGCGAGGCCGAGGGTCTGCGTCGCGCCCGAGTAGTTCATGACGAACGCGATCGCGAGGATCATGAAGATCGTCGCCAGCGCCCACCGCATCTGGTGCAGCGTCCGCCGGTAGGTGGCCAGCAGCAGACCCGGTTTCGCGCCCATCGCGAAACCCGCCGCGATCGCCGCGAACAGGGCGACGGTCCCCGGCGAGTAAAGGAAATCGACGGTCAGCGTCGCCGCGTACGGGGTGTCCTTGGGCGTGATCGGCGCGTGCTGGACGACCTCCTTGTGCAGCCCCGGCCACGCGAACACCCAGTCGGCCCTGTGCAGCAACTTCGTCAGGTCCAGCCATTCGGGCAGGTTCTTGAAGATCGTGCCGACGCGGGAAAGGAAGATCGCCGCGATCAGCACGATGTACGGGGCCCACGCGTAGATCGCGCCGCGTTCGGCCTTCGCCGCGCCGAGACTCGCCCCGGCCTTCACCGGCTCTTCGCCGTCGAAACGCCAAACCGCCCGCGGCTGCCAGAACCGCGTCAGGATCCACAGCGAGGCCATCGCGGCGAGCGCGGCGACGACGTCGACGAGGCTCGGGCTGATGAAGTTCGAGGTGACGAACTGCATGACCGCGAACGACAGGCCCGCCGTCAGCACCGCGGGCCAGACCTCGGCCATCCGCTTCCAGCCCGCGAGGACCACGATCAGGAAGCCGGGGACGATCAGGGCCAGCAGCGGAAGCTGGCGCCCGACCATCGACGAGAACAGTTCCGTCGCCTGTTCCGGTGGCAGGCCGAGGATCGGCGCGGTCAGCCTGCCCAGCACGATGAGCGGGTTGCCGAGACCGCCGAACGCGACCGGCGCGGTGTTCGCCAGCAACGCCAGTACGACCGCCTTCACCGGCGGGAAGCCGAGCGCGGCCATCATCGCCGCGGTGATCGCGATCGGTGACCCGCCGCCCGCGATCCCTTCCAGCAGCGCGCCGAACCCGAACGCGATCAGCAGCGCTTGGAGGCGGCGGTCCTCACTGAATCCGGCGAGGACCGCCTTGATGTCGTCGAACCGTCCGGTCGCGACGGTGACGTTGTGGAAGTACACGGCGTGGAACGCGATCCAGGCCACCGACCACACCCCGAACACGAGGCCCATGGCCGCGGAGTCGAAGGCGAGCCCGGCGGGCATGCGGTACAGCAGCACCGCGACCAGCAGCGCGGTGATCAGCGCCAGCGCGGCCGAGAGATGCGCCGATCGGCGCAGGACGCCCAGCGTCACCAGCAACACGATGATCGGCAACGCCGCCAGCGCCGCGGACAGCCACAGCCCGCCCGCCGGCTGGTAGTCCTGGATCCAGCCCACTTCAGCCCCTTTGCGCGCGGACGTACCCCAGCCGGAGCGACAGTGCGGCGGCGGTTCCGGCCACTGTCGCGCCCAGTTCGTCGGTGCGGCGGAGCACGCGGCCCGCGGGGCCCGCGATGCTGATCGCGGCGATCGGCCGTCCGGTGTGGTCGCGGACGGCGGCGGCCACGCAGCCGACGTCCGGCTCGTTTTCGACCTCGTCCACGGCCCAGCCGCGACGGCTCGTCCTGGCCAGGTCGTCGAGCAGCCGGGCCGGGTCGTTGATCGTCTTGAGCGTGAGGCTGTCGAGTTTCATCCGGCGGATGCGTTCGACGCGGTCCTGTTCGGGCAGCGCCGCCAGCCACGCCTTGCCCAGCGAAGTCGCGTGCTGCGGGCGTCGCGTGCCGAGGCGGCAGGCCAGGGTGACGGCGTTGGCGCTGCGTTCGGTGGCGACGTAAACCATCGTGTCGTTGTCCGGGACGGCGAGGTACGTCGTCTCGCCGCTCCGCTCGGCGAGCGACGCGAGATAGCGCGGCGCGCAGCGGTGGAGATCGGTCGCCGCCATCGCGCGGGCGCCGAGTTCGACCAGCCGGGTGCCGAGCCGCACGCGGCCGGTGGCCCGATCGGCTTCGAGGTATTCGAGGTTCTTGAGGGTGCCGACGATGCGGTAGGCGGCGCTCCGGGAGAGACCCAGTTGCCTGGCGATCGCATTGGTGGAAATCTCCTGGTTCTGGCCTACATGCTCGAGAACCGCGAGTCCGCGCTCGAGTGTGCCACTGGAATCCAGGCCCCGTGGTGTGCCCACATCGCCCTCCGTTGGACCGGGGTACCGATGGCCGGTACCGGTTGCCGCTAAGCGGATTCGGACGTTAACAGTTCGGTCCAACGTTGGGAAGGTTTCTTAACAAACTGTCGACCGGACAAGTTTTCCCAGCTCGGGGCCTTGCGGTCAAGATCACCGGTTTGGACCAATCCCTTCGACGGTTCCGATTGGGTGTATGAGTTCAGGGGCCATTTTTCTATTCACGGATATGAAAGAACCCCTCGCCGGAAAGACGGCGAGGGGTTCGGCCCGGAGTGTGTTTCTAACGGACCGAGAGGTTCGCGACCGCTCGGACGACCGCGGTGCAGCGGTCTTCGACGTAGTCCAAGCCGCCTTCTTCGGCGATCCGGCGGGACTCGGCGGAGGTGATGCCCTGCTGGAGCCAGAGCGCCTTCGCGCCGATCGCGACGGCCTGTTCGGCGATCGGCGGGGTGTCGGCGGACGGGCGGAAGACGTCGACGATGTCGACGGGCTCGGGGATGTCGGTCAGCGAGCGGTAGACCTTCTCGCCGAGCAGCTCGTCGGCCGAAGGGTGGACGGGGATGATCCGGAAGCCGTGTGCCTGCAGCACGGCAGCGACCCCGTGCGAGGCCTTGGCCGGATCGCGGCTCAGCCCCACGACGGCGATCGTCTTCGATCCGGCGAGGATCTCGGTGGCGCGATCGGTCATACCGGGTTCAACCACCCCGGGCGCGCGGGAATTCCTAGAGCTTCCACAGCCGCAGGCCGCGCACCCGGTACACCGGCCAGACGACGTGCCAGGCGCGGCGGCGGAGGAAGACCGCGGAACAGGTCAGGACGCTGTGCGCGGACGTCGTCGCGACGTCGTGGCGATCCGGCCAGTTCTCGCCGTGCCTCCCGGCGGCGATCCGGAAGACGTTGACCAGGCCGCGGCCCTGCATGTCGTACTTCGCGCCGGTGTCGCCGGAATCCGGGGTCAGGGACGCGATCTCCGGGCCGAACGCGGCCGCGGGCGCCGGCCCCGCGTCGGCGGGGAGGTCACCGACGGTCGCCGAGATCGCCTTGCCGTAGAGGCGTCGGGTGTAGCGCGTCAGCAGCAGCCGCTCCCACAGCGGGAGGACGCGACGGTGCTTGAGCAGCGCCGAACACTCCGCGTGCCCGATCGCGAAGATGTCGGTCAGCTCGTCGTACGCGTTGTGCGATGTGGGTTCGTTGAGGTGCACGCGCACCTCGTACCGGATGCGCGCGGTGAGCTCGTCGAGCTCCTCACGACGGTCGATCCTGGTCTTCGCCCGCGAGAGCGTCCAATCGGACATGGGAGCAGGCTAGGTGAAGATCGCGGCCGCGCAAGACACTTTCGGCCTAATCTGGTCGTACCGGCCAGTGGAACGGGTGCCTTGTGCGGGCCAAGACGAGGGGGCAGAGTTCGGCTGTCGGAAGGAGCCCATGGACGCCAGCACGCTGCAGGAGGCCGCGGCCGCGCTGCTCAGCGCGTACGAGACCGGCAAGCCGATCGCGCCCCTGATCGAGACGTATCCGGCCGCGACCCTCGAGGACGCGTACCGCATCCAGCAGCGGCTCGTCCGCCACTGGACCGAACGCGGCGACGGCGTCCGCGGGCACAAGGTCGGTCTCGCGTCCGCCGCGATGCAGCGGCAGATGGGCGTCGACCAGCCCGACTACGGCCACTTGACCGGCTCGATGTTTCACCTCGAACACCAGCCGATCCCGATCGGCGACTTCCTGCAGCCGAAGATCGAACCGGAGATCGCGTTCGTGCTCGGCTCGCGGTTGCGCGGCCCCGGCGTCACGGTGGCGGACGCGCTGCGGGCGGTGGACTTCGTCGTCCCGGCGCTGGAGATCGTCGATTCCCGCATCCAGGACTGGAAGATCAGCATCGTCGACACCATCGCGGACAACGCGTCCTCCGGTGGCGTCGTCCTCGGCAGCAGGCCGACCGCCATCGGCGACCTCGACCTGCGGCTGGTGGGGTGCAACCTGCACCAGAACGGCGAGCTCGCGGCCACCGGAGCCGGCGGCGCCGTCCTCGGTTCGCCGGTGAACGCGCTGGTGTGGCTCGCGAACACGGTCGGGCCGCTCGGTGTCGCGCTGGAGCCGGGGCATGTCGTGCTGCCGGGCTCGATGACGCGCGCGATCCCGGTGAGCCCCGGCGACACCGTCGTCGCGACGATGGCGGGGCTCGGCAGTGTCACCGCGAAGTTCTCCGGGGAGGAGCGGCCGTGAGCCTTGGTGTGCGGGAGGCGGCGGAAGCGCTGCTGTCCGGGGAAGAGCGCGAGCCGCTGACAGACGAGTGGCCTGCTTTGGACGTCGATACCGCGTACGCGATCCAGGACGAGGCGTTGCGGCTCCGGCGGGCGCGGGGCGAGACGGTCGTCGGCGTCAAGCTGGGCATGACGTCGCGGGCGATGCGGCAGAGCATGGGGGTCGACTCGCCGTTGCTCGCGTGGCTGACCGACGCGATGGTCCTGCCCGCCGGTGTCCCGGTGCCGTCGCTGATCCACCCGCGCGCCGAGCCCGAGCTGGTTTTCGTTCTGGGTAAACGACTCGCGGGTCCCGGTGTGACCGCGGCGACCGCGATGGCTGCGGTGGACCGGGTGTACGGCGGCGTCGAGATCATCGACAGTCGATATCGCGACTACCGCTTCAAGCTGCCGGACGCCGTGGCGGACAACGGTTTCTCCGCGTACTTCACGTTGGGTCCCGTCGGCGTCGATCCGTCCACAGTGGATCTTTCGCTGGAGGCGGCGCTTCTGGAGGTCGACGGTGCCATCGTCGACACCGCCACCGGTGCCGCCGTGCAGGGGCATCCGGCGGAAGCACTGGCGCTCGCGGCCAACACCCTTGGCGCACGCGGGCTCGCGCTGGAACCGGGCTGGATCGTGCTCACCGGAGGGATGACCGACGCCGTCGAGCTGCGCCCGGGATCACGGGTGGCGGCGCATTTCTCGCATCTGGGTTCGATCACGCTCGCCGGGTCTTGAAGTCGGCGCGGGCCGCCGTCCGGACCAGACCGCGCACCAGCCGCGGCCAGATCGCGCGCGGGAGGTCGTGTCCCATGCCGGGGACGATGTCCGATTCGGACTCCCGCAGCGCACGCGCTGTCGCCCGTCCGCCGGAAACGTGCACGAGCGGATCCTTCGCGCCGTGCACGACGAGAGCGGGCACCTCGACCTTGCGCAGGGCGCGGAAGCGATCCCGGCTCGACAGGATCGCGGCCAGCTGCCGGGCGGTCCCGCCGGGATTGACGCCGCGGTCGAAGGACCGTTCCGCGCGCTCACGCATCCGGGCCTCGTCGAAGGGATAACCCGGCGAGCCGATGACGCGGAACGTGCGCACCAGGTAGTCGACGTACTGCTCGCGATTCCGCGGCGGAGCCGAAAGCAGCATCGCCATCGCCTTGGCGCTCGGCCGTCCGACGAACCGGTTCCCGGTGGTCGACATGATCGACGTCAGCGAGCGCACCCGCGACGGATGCTCGATGGCGAGGGTCTGCGCGACCATCCCGCCCATCGACGCGCCCACGACGTGCGCGCTCTCGATGCCGAGTTCGTCCAGCAGCCCGGCGGCGTCGTCCGCCATGTCCTTCAGTGAGTACGGTGCCGTGCGCAGGGTGTACGCCAGTGGCAGGCTCGCGCGTCCGGCCATCCGGGTGGAGCGGCCGGCGTCCCGGTTGTCGTAGCGGATGACGAAGAACCCCTCGGCCGCGAGGTGCTCGCAGAGTTCGTCGTCCCACCAGATCATCTGCGAGGCCAGGCCCATGATCATCAGCAACGGCTTGCCGTCCGGCGGACCGAACGTCTCGTGACACAGCTCGATGCCGTTCACTTCGGCGATTGTCTCCGGCATCAGGACAGTGTGACTACTCACCGCGATACGCGCGAGCCTGGATCTCGTAGAGCTCGTGGTAGAGCCCTCCTTCCTCGATGAGTTCGGCGTGCGTGCCCTGCTCGATCAGCCGCCCTTTCTCCAGTACCAGGATCCGGTCCACCGAGCGGATGTTGGCCAGCCGGTGGGTCACCAGGATCGTCGTGCGCCTGCCCGCCCCGGACGCGCTCGCGTGCCGCAGTCCGGCGAAGACCCGTGCCTCGGCCTTCGCGTCGAGTGCGGCCGTCGGCTCGTCGGCGACGAGGACGGCGGCGTCACGGTAGATCCCGCGGGCGATGCCCATCCGCTGCCATTGCCCGCCCGAAAGGTCCTGGCCGTCGTTGAACTTCTTGGACAGCACCGTTTTCTCCTTGGCGGGCAGGGATTCGATCACCTCGTCGGCGCCGGAGGAGGTGATCGCGTCGTGCCAGGCGGCGCGTTCCGGGTCTTCCCGGCCCAGTCTGCCGACGGTCACGTTGTGCTCCGCGGTCATCGGCCATTCGGCGGGATCCTGCGCGATCACGGCGATGTTCGCGTGCACCGATTCGTGATCGGCGTCCGCGAGATCGACGTCGTCCCAGAAGACCTTCCCGTCGGAAGGCGGGT
The DNA here is from genome assembly GCF_046549075.1 of Amycolatopsis sp. lyj-84. Lineage (NCBI taxonomy): Bacteria > Bacillati > Actinomycetota > Actinomycetes > Pseudonocardiales > Pseudonocardiaceae > Amycolatopsis > Amycolatopsis sp. lyj-84. The sequence goes on along the minus strand of NZ_JAJPWO010000017.1, from coordinate 80,793 downwards.
ACAGCCCGGTGAGCAGTTTGCCCAGCGTGGTCTTGCCCGAGCCGTTCTCGCCGACGAGGGCGATCACCTCGCCGCGCCGGATGGTCAGCGAAACCTCGCGCAGCGCGGGGTTTTCCTGGCCGGGGTAGGTGAAACTGACGTTCTCCAGCCGGATCTCCGCCGGATCCGGCGGTGCGACGACCCCGTCCTTCACCGGGCTGCGTTTTACGGATTCCAGAAGCAGCCGCTGGAAGAAGGCGATGTAGAACGACTCCTCGTACATGGCGTTCACCGCGCGCATCGTGACGGACAGCGAGTTCGACGCCGTCCGCATGGCGAGCGCGGCCGTCCCGGCGAGGGCGAGTTCCATCTGCCCGCTGTAGAGCAGGAGACCGAGCACCAGATACGCGATCGCGGTGCCCAGCCCGGCCGCCGCGCGCCCGGTCAGCCGGACCAGGTTGCTGCGATGCGCGAGCTGGACCTCCTTGCGCATCAGGCTTTCGGTGATCCGCCGGTACTCCTGCAGCAGCGGCTCCTGCAGCGTGAGGGCGTGCCGTTCGAGGGCGAAGGTGCGCCAGGTGGCCACCTCCTCGACGATCCTCTTCCGGATGTTCCGGCCGACGGTGTCGAGATAGTGCCGGTAGTTCAGCCGCGCGACCTTGGCCGCCGCCCAGCCGTCGGCCGCCGCCGCGAGCAGCAGCACCGGCGCGAGCCACGGATTCAGCAGGCCCGCCGCCACCAGCGCGGCGATCAGCGAGATCAGCGCCGACGTCAGATCCGCGATCCAGCGCAGGCTCATCTCGATCGACCGGACCCCGTCCCGCGCGCCCTGCCTGGCCAGCTCCCGGAAATCGGCGTCCTCGAAGGCCAGCAACCGGACCCGGACCATGGCTGCGGTGACCTCGTCGCCCGCCGAGGTCACGACCCGCGGCCGGAGCGTGCCCTCGACCGCGGCCACCGCCGTGTCCAGCAGTGCGCGCAAGGCGTACGAGCCGATGACGATCGCCAGCGCGGGCAGCGATTCCAACACCCTGTCCGGGGTCGGCCCGTTCTCCAGCAGCGCGGTGAACACGTTCGCCGTCGCCAGCAGGCCGAACGCCGTGACACAACCGGAAAGAACGTGGACGACGCCGGCGAGCAGGGTCAGCCGCGCCGACGTCCGCCAGGCCAGCCGCAGCACGATCGCCACGGCGGACGGGAGCGCGCGGATGGCCTTGACCATCCCCGCGTCGGCCACGGCCTCGTCGGGCGTGGCCCACTCGGGCATCTTCAGGTTCTCGACCCCGATCAGGGGCACGGTGGCTTCGGGCACTCCTCCTTCTCTACGCGCCCCCACCGACATTTCCGAGGCCCTTGCCGACGGGGCGCCGCACCCAGCACCGTCGCGCGTGCAATGAAAGGCCCGTTACTTGCAAAATTTGCAAGTAACGGGCCTTTCATTGCACGCGCAGGGCCGGTCTCGGGCGCGACAGAGCGGGACGAAAGTCCCCTTCAGCTCCCACCCACCATGAGCTACTCTCTCGCTAGAGCGATCTATCAAATCGCAAGGGGGCGAACATGGAAGCTCTTCAGGACCGGGGACTCACCGCGCTGCGGCTGATCCTCGCCTTCACGCTGTTGTCCACCACGCTGCACTACGCGCACAACGTGATCAGGGCGGCCGACTACCCGCAGGTCGAGGGCCTCCCGGTCGGCGTCGTCGCCGCTTTGGTCGCCGTCGCGTACGTCGTCCTGACCACGATCGGCCTGCTCGGTTACCGCGACTACCGGCGCGGACGCTACTGGCGGGCACTCGCGTTCCTGATGGTCTTCTCGCTGTCCGGGCTGGCGAGTCTCGGTCACTTCCTCGTGGCCGTGCCGCAGATCCCGGCCTTCTGGTTCGCCACGATCTACACCGACACCGCGGCGGCGCTGCTGCTGTGGGGCTTCGTGACGTGGGCGGCGGCGAAGCTCAACCGGGTGACCACGCCTGACCAACTTTCTACACAACATTGACGTTAATCAGTGCAATGTAGACAATCGGAAGGGTGACGCGGACCACAACGGTGACGTTCGAACGTCATCCCGGCGGCTACCGGCACTGGAAACTGTCCACCGGCGGCGACGTCGCGTGGCTCGAACTCGATGTCGACGCCGACGGGGGTCTCGTACCGGGTTACGAGCTCAAGCTCAACTCGTACGACCTCGGCGTCGACATCGAGTTGTACGACGCGACGCAACGCCTGCGGTTCGAGCATCCCGAGGTCCGCGTGGTCATCGTGACCAGCGCGAAGGACAACGTCTTCTGCGCCGGGGCGAACATCCGCATGCTGGCGTCGTCGTCGCACGAGTGGAAGGTGAACTTCTGCAAGTTCACCAACGAGACCCGCAACGCCATGGAGGACGCCACCGCGCACTCCGGCCAGCTGTACGTCGCCGCGGTCAACGGCACCTGTGCCGGCGGCGGCTACGAGATCGCGCTGGCCTGCGAAAAGATCCTGCTGGTCGACGACAACTCCTCGACCGTCGCGCTGCCGGAAGTTCCGCTTCTCGGCGTCCTCCCCGGCACCGGCGGGCTCACCAGGGTGGTCGACAAACGCGGCGTCCGGCGGGATCTCGCCGACGTCTTCGCCACCCGTCCCGACGGGGTGAAGGGGCGGACGGCCGTCGACTGGCGGCTCGTCGACGAACTCGTGCCGCGGCAGGGGTTCCGCGAAGCCGTCCTGGCCAGGGCCAAGGAACTCGCGCGGACGAGCGAGCGGCTCGACGGCGAAGGTGTCGAGCTGACTCCGCTCACGCATCGCTACGTCGACATTTCGCTGAGCCCGGCCGAAGCGACCATCACCGTCAAGGGGCCTGAAGACGACGACGGCTGGCTACTGGACGTCACCCGTGAACTGGACGACGCGATCCTTCGCCTGCGCACCAACGAACCCGAGCTTGGCACGTGGGTGCTCCGCACCGAGGGCGATCCCGCGAAGGTCCTCGAACACGAACGCGCCGTGTTCGACGCGAAAGACTGCCTGAGCAACGAAATCGTCCACTACTGGAAGCGGACGCTGAAGCGGCTCGACGTCACCAGCCGCAGTCTCATCGCGCTCATCGAACCCGGCAGCTGCTTCGCCGGGCTCCTGCTGGAACTCGCGCTCGCCGCGGACCGGCAGTACATCCTGGACGGCCCGCCGATCGACGACGAAGACAGTGAAGAACGCGCGTCGATCATGTTGTCCGAAGCCAACTTCGGCCGGTTCCCGATGGGCAACGGCCTGTCCCGCCTCGAGTCCCGGTTCTTCGGCGACCCGGGCCACGTCACGAGACTCGAGGACGAGCGCGGCAAGCCACTGAGCCCGGCGGAGGCGAACGACCTCGGCCTGGTCACCGACGCGCCGGACGACCTCGATTGGGAGGACGAGATCCGGATCGCGCTGGAAGGCCGGGCTTCGCTCAGCCCGGACGCCCTGAGCGGGATGGAGGCGAACCACCGGTTCGTCGGCCCCGAAACACTGGAAAGCAAGATCTTCGGCCGCCTGGCCGCCTGGCAGAACTGGATCTTCACTCGTCCGAACGCATCCGGTCCCGAAGGCGCGTTGCGTCGTTACGGTACTGGTCAGAAGGCCGTCTTCGACAGGAAGCGGGTTTGAAAACCCATGTCCACCAAGATCGATTACGACGCCAAGATCCCCAACAACGTCGATCTTTCCGGTGATCGGCGGCTCCAGCGGGCGCTGGAGGGCTGGCAGCCGAAGTTCCTGGACTGGTGGGGCGAGATGGGCCCCACGCTGCGGACCGAAGGGGTGTACCTGCGCACCGCGGTCAGCGTCGGCAGGGACGGCTGGGCGCATTTCGACCACGTCAACGTGCCCGACTACCGCTGGGGGATCTTCCTCGCGGAGCGGGATCCGGACCGGGTGATCACGTTCGGCGAGCACCAGGGTGAACCGGTCTGGCAGCAGGTCCCCGGCGAGTACCGCGCCGACCTGCAGCGGCTCATCGTCATCCAGGGCGACACCGAACCCGCGTCGGTTGAGCAGCAGAAGCTGCTGGGGCTCACCGCGCCGAGCCTTTACGATCTGCGGAACCTCTTCCAGGTCAACGTCGAAGAAGGCCGTCACCTGTGGGCGATGGTGTATCTGCTGCACGCCTACTTCGGGCGGGAAGGCCGCGACGAAGCGGAAGGTCTCCTGCTCCGGAATTCCGGAAGTCCGGACGCCCCGCGCATCCTCGGCGCCTTCAACGAAGAGACCGCGGATTGGCTCGCGTTCTACATGTTCACCTATTTCACCGACCGCGATGGCAAATATCAGCTCGGCACCCTCAAGGAAAGCGGCTTCGACCCGCTTTCCCGCACTTGTGAATTCATGCTCAAGGAAGAGGCGCACCACATGTTCGTCGGCACCACCGGGGTCGACCGGGTGGTCACCCGCAGTGCCGAACTGATCCGCGAGCACGACACCTTCGACATCGCCGGGCACGGCGGGATCCCGCTGGAGGTCATCCAGCGTTACCTCAACTTCCACTACACCGTCTCGCTCGACCTGTTCGGCAGCGAGACCTCGACCAACGCGGCGAACTACTACACCGCCGGGCTCAAAGGCCGCTGGCAGGAGACCCGCCGCAAGGACGACCACAAGCTCACCGACGCCGCCGGATCGCTGCCCCGGCCGAGGGCCGACGGCACCTGGGGGACCGACGAACTGCAGGCCATCCTGCTGCTGAACCTCGACCTGCGGGAGGAGTACCGCGCCGACTGCCAGACCGGGGTCAACCGCTGGAACAAGATTCTGGACGAGGCCGGAATCGACTTCCGATTCGTCCTCCCGCACCCTGGATTCAACCGCGAAGTCGGCATAAACTCCGGCCACCATGTGACGCCCGACGGCACCGTTGTCGACGAGCGGACCTGGCTGGCCGGCAAACGCAGGTGGCTGCCCACTCCCGAAGACCTGACCTTCGTCCGATCGCTGATGCACCCGGTGTACGAGCGAGGAAAGATCGCGAGCTGGGTGGCCCCGCCACGCCAGGGCATCAATGGGAAACCGTTCGATTACGAATACGTTTACCTGAGCTGAGCCGATTGAAGGTGCGCCCGTGACCGCTGCCGCTACCGGGTTCAACGCGGCGAGCTACCTGCTCGACCGGCATCTCGCGGAAGGGCACGGGGCGAAGGCCGCGGTCGTGTCCCCGCGGCGAAGTCTCACCTACGCCGGGCTCGCGGCCGAGACCCGCCGGGTCGCGGCGGGACTGAAGGCGATCGGCGTCCGCCCCGAGGAGCGGGTCCTGTTCTGCATGGTCGACGACGTCGAGCTGCTCACCGGGATCCTCGGCGCGATGCTGGCCGGAGCGGTCGCGGTTCCGGTGTCGACGATGGTCACCGGGCTGGACCTCGGCAAGGTGCTGGCCGATTCGCGGGCCAGGGTCCTGTGCGTTTCCGGCGAGTTCGCCGCGCAGGCGACGATCGCGCTCGGGCTGGCGCCGGAGGTCACCGACGTCGTGCTCGACAGGGCCAAGGCCGCCGAACTGCCGTCCGGGGTCCGCGCGCACGACTGGAGCGATCTGTCCACAGTGGACGAGAGCGGTTTCGAACCGGCGCCGACCTGGGAGGATTCGCCCGCACTCTGGCTCTACACCTCGGGGACGACGGGCAAGCCGAAGGGCGCGATGCACCGGCACGCCGGCATCCGCGCGGTCTGCGAGACGTACGCGCGCGACGTGCTGGACACCGGCCCGAACGACAGGTTCCTTTCCGTCCCGAAGCTGTTCTTCGCCTACGGCCTGGGGAATTCGGCGTTCTTCCCGCTCGCGGCGGGCGGGACGGCGCTGCTCGAACCGGCGAGACCGACCCCGGGGCTGATCGCCGCCAGGGCCCGCGCGGAGCGGCCGACGTTGTTCTTCGCCGTCCCGACCTTCTACGCGGCGCTGCTCGCCAGCGACATCCCGGACGACACGTTCGCCTCGGTGCGCCAGGCGGTTTCGGCGGGGGAACCACTGCCCGCCGTGCTGTACGAACGGTTCCGCGACCGGTTCGGCGTCGAGATCATCGACGGGATCGGCTCGACGGAGGCGTTGCACATCTTCCTGTCCAACCGGCCGCGTCAGGTGCGCGCCGGCACCACCGGGGTGCCGGTGCCCGGCTACGAGGTCGCCCTGCGCGACGAACACGGCGAGCCCGTGCCGGACGGGCAGCCCGGTGAGCTGTACGTCGCCGGGCCGTCGATCGCGACCGGGTACTGGGCGCGGTACGAGACGACGAAGCAGGTCTTCCAGGGCGAATGGCTGCGGACGGGCGACAGTTTCGTGCGCAACGCCGACGGGAGCTACACCTGTCTCGGGCGCTTCAACGACATGCTGAAACCCGGCGGGATCTGGGTGTCTCCCGCCGAGGTCGAGGACAGGCTGCTGCAGCATCCGGCGGTCGCCGAGGTCGCGGTTGTGGCCGCCTTCGACGCCGACGGCATTGAGAAACCGGTCGCCTGCGTGGTCGGCGTTCCCGGCGAACGGCTGGACGCGGACGAGCTGATCGACTTCTGCCGGTCCGGGCTGGCGTCGTTCAAACGGCCGCGAGGCATCGTCGAGCTGGGCGAACTGCCGAAGACGGCGACCGGGAAGATCCGGCGCAACGTCATCCGCGAACTCGTGCGGGACATGTACGAGGTCCGGGCGCCCGCCGCCCCACCGCATTTGGTCCTCTAGTCGCGGTACTTGCCCGCGCGACTACCGCGACCAGAGGACGAAACGCGGAGGCCAGAACCGGAGTTCAAGACCCGTTGACCGTGCGCAGGGTGCGCATGGCCTCGGCGAGGCCGGGCGCGTCGTCACCCAGTGGAGCCAGGACGATGCGCCGCAGGATCTCCGCGCACGCCTCCCGGGCCTGCTGCGCGACGTCGAGGCCGTGTTCGGTGAGCGCCGCGAACGTGACGCGGCGGTCGTCCGGGCTGGGCACGCGGCAGATCAGGTCCGCGGCCACCAGCCGGTCCGCGACCTTGGTGAACCCGCCGCTGGACAACGCCGCCTCGACGGCCAGCCGCGTCATCGGCATCCGGTGCTCCGGTGATCGCACGAGCCGCAGCAGGATGTCGAACGACGCCGGCGCCAGGCCGAAGCGTTCGGCGATCTCGCCCATCAGCTTGTTCTGCGTGGCCAGGTAGCCCTCTATCACCAGGCCCCACCACGTGACCACTTCGTCGTCGTTCGGTTCCGTTGTCACGCGGGCGAGGGTACACCAGGAACTCTTCCAGGAATATATCTTGCGCGCGAGAGGTTTTCGGGTTAGCTTGAGTTCACCGGACCTCGGAGGAGGGCACCATGTCGATCAAGACTTCGGGCCTGCACCACGTCACCGCCATCGGTGGCGATCCCCAGCGCAACGCGGACTTCTATACCCGGGCCCTCGGCCTGCGGCTGGTGAAGACCACCGTGAACTTCGACGACCCCGGCACGTACCACCTCTACTACGGCGACCAGTCCGGCAAGCCCGGCTCGCTGATGACGTTCTTCCCGTGGAAGGACGCGCCGAAGGGCCGTCACGGCACCGGACAGGCGACCACGACGTCGTTCTCCGTGCCGGAGGCGTCGCTCGGGTGGTGGAAGCAGCACCTCGCCGAGAGCCGCATCGAGACCAGCCAGATCCGCAACTCCGACGGCGAGGAGACGCTCACCTTCCTCGACCCGGACGGACTGAAGCTGGCGCTCGTCGCGCATCCGCAGGGCGACCCGCGCGACCCTTGGGACACGAAGCTCGTCCCCGCCGAGCACGCCATCCGCGGCCTGCACTCCGTCACGCTCTCGGTGTCCAAAGAGGACGCGACCGCCGGGATGCTGACCGACGGCCTCGGCCTGGCCTTCGAGCACCAGGAGGGCAACCGCCTGCGGTTCTCCGCCGGTGAAGGCGGCCCTGGAGCCCTCGTCGACGTCCTCGTGACGCCGGACGCCCCGCGCGGGCTGGTGGCGGCGGGCACCGTTCACCACGTCGCCTGGCGCGCGCCGGACGAGGCGACCCAGGCCGCGTGGCGCGACGAACTGATCGACGACGGCGTGAACGTGACGTCCATTTTGGACCGCCAGTACTTCCGCTCGATCTACTTCCGCGAGCCGGGCGGCACCCTGCTCGAAGTCGCGACCGACGAGCCAGGGTTCGCGATCGACGAGCCGCTGCTCGAACTCGGCCGCGCGCTGAAGCTGCCGCCGTGGCTGGAGCCGAAACGCGAGGACATCGAGGCGATGCTGCCGAAGCTGGACCTCCCGAGCGAGAACAACCCGTGATGAGCACCTTGGACCACAAGTACGTCGAAGGGTCGCCGGACGAGCCGGTGCTGCTGCTCCTGCACGGCACCGGCGGCGGACCGGACGATCTCGTGCCGCTCGCCCGTCAGCTCAGCCCTGCCTCGGCGCTGCTCGCGCCGGCCGGGCCGGTGTCGGAACACGGTGCGGCACGGTGGTTCCGGCGGCTGGCGGAAGGCGTTTTCGATCACGAGGACGTCGCCTTCCGCGCGAACCAGCTGGCCGACTTCGTGGTCGCCTCGCGCGAGCGGTACGGCCTCGGTGACCGGCGCCTGGTCGCCATCGGGTTCTCCAACGGCGCCAACATCGCCGCCGCGGTGACCCTGCTGCGCCCGGACACCGTCGGAGAGGCCGCGCTGTTCGCGGCGATGTCCCCGCTCCCGTCGCCGCCGCGGCACGATCTGTCCGGTACGCGGGTCTTCCTGTCGAACGGCGAGCAGGATCCGATGGCGCCGCTGGCGTCGGCGGAGGCGCTCGTCCGCGACCTGCGCGAGCGCTCCGCGGACGTCGTCGCCCACCGCCATCCCGGCGGTCACCAGGTGACGGGCAACGGTTTGGTCGCGGCCGCGGGGTGGCTCAACCCGTAGCGGTGAGAGCAAAGTAGCCGAACGTAACATCGGCGGATGACTAACGGTGACCTCGTCCGGGCCCAGGCCCTGCTCGAAACGGCGCTCCTCGCGGACGGGCACAACGACCTGCCATGGGAGCTGCGGGTCACGACCGGGCCGGATCCGGTCCAGGCCGTGGCGGGCACGGATCTCACGGTCCGCCAGCCGCATCTGCACACCGATTTCCCGAAGCTCGCCGAAGGCAGGCTCGGGATGCAGTTCTGGTCCGTTTACGTGCCCTGCCAGTTCGAAGGGCACAGTGCCGTCACCGCGGTTCTCGAACAGATCGAGATCGTGCACCAGATGATCGAGCGGTACCCGGACAGGCTGGCCTTCGCCGACACCGCCGATCAGGCCGAGGCCGCCTTCCGCGACGGCAAGATCGCGTCGCTGCTCGGCGCCGAAGGCGGCCACAGCATCGCCGAATCCCTTGGCGTGCTGAGGATCCTGCGCCGTCTCGGCGTCCGCTACATGACGTTGACGCACAACTACAACACCACCTGGGCCGACTCCGCCACCGACGAACCCGCGCACGGCGGGCTCACCGAGTTCGGCCGTGACGTCGTCCGCGAGATGAACGAGATCGGCATGCTGGTCGACCTCTCGCATGTCGCGCCGAGCACGATGCGCGCCGCGCTGGAGGTCAGTTCCGCGCCGGTGATCTTCAGCCACTCCTCGTGCGTCGCGATCAACGACCACGCCCGCAACATCCCCGACGACGTCCTGGAGACCCTGGCGGCGAAGGACGGCGTCGCGATGGTGACGTTCGTGCCGGGCTTCATCTCGCCGAAGGTCTCCGAATGGGACGACCAGCTGCGCCAGGACATGGACGCCGCGGGCAAGGACTACCGGAACATCGACCAGCGCTCGAAGTTCACCGCGGAGCGCGGTGGCCCCGAGAAGCCGAAGGCGGGCATCGACGACGTCGTCGCCCACATCGAGCACGCGCGTGAAGTGGCCGGTGTCGACCACATCGGCCTCGGCGGCGACTACGACGGAGTCGCGACACTGCCCGAGGGCCTCGAAGACGTTTCGAAGTACCCGGTGCTGTTCGCCGCGCTGATGGAACGCGGCTGGAGCGACGAGGATTGCGCGAAGCTGGCTGGGAAGAACACCTTGCGCGTCCTGCGCGCGGCGGACGAGGTCACCCGTTCGGACGCTTGAGAGCGCGATCAAGGCGACTTCGGCGGACACTGTCCTGCATGACTCAGCCGCAGGAGGGTGCCGCCGAGGTTCCGGTCGAGCCCGTCTCACCGCCCGAAGCCGCTGGCGGCGCGCGCCACAGCGGCAAGTTCGACGCCGGCCCGAAACTCAAGCGCACGCGGGTGAGCGGCACCTGGATCGCCGTCATCGTGGCGCTGATCCTGCTGGTGTTCCTGCTCGTGTTCATCCTGCAGAACCAGGACACCGCCACCGTCCACTTCCTCGGCATGTCCGGCAGCATGCCGCTGGCCGTCGCGATGCTGTTCTCCGTGATCGCCGGCGGCGCCGTGGTCGCGCTCGTCGGCGGTGCCCGGATCCTGCAGTTGCGCAAGCAGGCCAAGAAGTCCCGGCATCAGCTCCGCTGACGTCTGTTAGAGGACAGCGCCGCGCCGGAACTCGCTGGGGTTGACGCCCCGGACCCGTTTGAACGCCGCGCTGAAGCCGAACGGGTCGGAGTAGCCGACGGTGCGGGCGATATCGGAAATGGTCGTGGATTCCTTGCCCGCCAAGAGATCCGCCGCGAGGGTCATCCGCCAGCGGGTGAGGTAGGTCAGCGGTGGCTCACCGACCAGGTCGGCGAACCGCTTGGCCAGCGTCGACCGTGAGACCCCGGTCCGCCCGGCCAGCGAGCCGACCGTCCACGGCGCCGCCGGCTCCGCGTGCAGCAGGCGCAGCGCGTCGCCGACAACCGGATCCCGCTGGGCCGCCCACCACGCCGGGGGCTCGCCGCCGGGCCGGTCGAACCATTCGCGCAGGGAGCAGACCAGCATCCAGTCCAGCAACCGGTCGAGGACCACCTGCTGACCGGGCGCGTCGACGGCGACCTCGGCGGCGAGGTGGTCCAGCACGGGATCGCCCGCGCCCCCGGCGTCCACGCGCACCACGACGGGCAACGCGTCCAGCAGCGGGCGGCCGATCTCGCCGCCGACCGGATACGCGCCGACGATCAAGGTCGTCTCGCCGCCGGGTTCGTCGGCCCAGCCGAGGCGGTGCCGGGTCCCGCCCTGTTCGGGCGTCGCGCAGTGCTCGCCGCACGCGATCGGCTCGGCGAGGGTGCCGACCTCGTCGACGAAGGTGAAAGTCCCGGGACCGCGCACGATGATCGTCTCGCCCGCGCGAAGCGGCTCGGGCGGAGCGTCTTCGGGCACGACCCAGCCCGCCCCGGTGAGGACGGCGCACAGGGTCAGCGGCGCGCCGTCCACGAAGTGCAGCGACCAGGGCGGTGACAGGGCCGAACTGCCGAACAACGAGCCGTGGGACCGCACCCCACGGATCAGGTCACTGAACACGTCCACGCCACCGACGTTAGACGAATACACAGGCGATCCGGCTTTTCGCCTATGGGCACGTCCAAGCGGGCCGTGTTGAATCGAGCTCATGCTGACCGCCGAAGACCTGGAATTCCTCCGCCGTCCCCTGCACGGGTTCCTGACCGTGGCCGACGGGCCGGTCCGGCCGGTGTGGTTCGAAGCCACCGGCGAGGGCACGGTCCAGTTGTTCACGCCCCGGGACTCGCCCAAGGTGCGGCGGCTGGCCGGCGATCCCCGTGCCTCGATCATCGTGGCCGCGCCGGTGGGCGAGCGCGAACGCTGGGTCTCCGTCGCGGGTCGCGTCACCGTGGAGCAGGACGGGGCACACGAGCTGGCCGCCCGCCTCGGCGCCCGTTATTGGGACCTCGACGACCCGGCACACTCCGGCGAACTCGCCGGGATCCAGGAGCTGGATCTCGTCCGGCTCGTCATCCACCCGGAGAAGGTCAGCCGCTACTCGTTGTGATGATCGACGTCATCCCGAGCACGGTGGCGCAAACGTTTTCGTCGCCCTTGGCGGTGACCCGGTCCCGGTCCGCCGGGTTCCGGGTGCACAGCCGCCAGAAGGTGTCCGCGTCCGTCGTCACCGAGGCCAGCGGCGCGCGCGACGTCGGCGCGACGCGATCGAGCGACCAGCCGTCCGAGGTCCGCTGCGCCGTCCACTTGCCGCCGCCCTGGCCGGTGACGGTGTAGACGACCTGACGTCCGGTCCGCGTCTCGACGTCACGCAGCGTGTGTGGCAGTGCCCGGACGAAGGTGTCGACCACCGGCCCGCGGAAGTCCCGCTCGTCGAGCGTGCGGGCACCGACGGCCTCGCGGATCTGCTGCTGGTGCACCCAGAACTCGGTGTACTCGCGGGCGACGTCGAGCCAGACCGGCGCCGGTTCGTCCCCGGCCCAGCTCACCGGCTCGCCGAGCGCGTCGAGGTCGGCGCGGCCCCACATCTCGGCGAGCTGCGAGGTGCTGTCCACCAGCATCGCGAACAGCACTTCGGGGGACAGCCGACGGCACGCGACCACCCATTCGTCGTTGATCCGGTCGATGAACTTCGCGAAGTGTTCGCGCTCGCGGGGCGCCGTCGTCCGGTAGCCGTCGCGATCGCGCGACAGCCTGCCGAGCTTGCCGCCCAGGATGTGGGCGGCGAGATCGTGCACCGTCCAGCCCGCGCAGACCGTCGGCGCGGCCCACTGCTCCGCGTCGAGACCGGTGAGGACGTCGAGCAGGGCTTGCTCTTCCCGCGCGAACAGCGGGAGGACGTCGATCGGCGGACCCCAGCGCGTGAAGCTCATGTATGCATCCAAACACCCGCGTCGATCACAATTTCGGCCGTTCGGCCTACTCGCAGGTAGCATCAGCGCGAACGCGAGGGGAGTGCCCGTGAGCAACGATCGACCCGCCGGTGACGACCTGGCCGCTTTCGCCAAACGCGCGGGGCAGCTGGCGGGCTGGGCCGCCCGCACGGGCATGGAATTCACCCGCAAACTCCCCGGCGTCGACCTCGCGGAACAGGTCATCAAGCAGGGTGAGCGGCAGCTGCTTTCGGAGCTGCGCCGCCGTCTCGACGAGGTCGACGACCCGTACCACGCCGCGCTCACCGCCGCGTCCGCGATGAACCGGCCCGACGCCAACGGCTCGCGCCCGGTCGAAGCGACCATCGCCCTCGTGCACACGCGTGCCCAGCTCGAACCGCTCCGCGCCGCGATGGCCGAACTGCTCAACCACTCGATCGGCTTCGGCCGCGAGCGGGCTCGCGAGTACCTCTACGCGATCATCCTGCGGCAGCTGACGCCCGACGAAGCCCGCATCCTCTCCGCGCTTTCCGACGGCTCGCCGTTCCCCGCCGTCGACGTCGCCGAGCGGACCAACCTCGGTGGCGCCGGGCGGTTCGTGCTCCGCAACGCCTCCACCGTCGGCAAGGCCGCCGGGGTTTCGCTGCCCGACCAGGTGCCCGGCTACCTCACCAGGCTGATCGGGCTCGGCCTGGTCGAGCTGGACGAAGAGGTGCCCTCGCTGGAGACGCAGTACGAGATCCTGCTGACCGACGAGACCGTCCGCGAGGCGGAGAAGTCGGTCAAGCGGGCCAAGTTCGTCAAGCGCACCGTCCACATTTCCCGGCTCGGCGCCCAGTTCTGGCAGGCCTGCGACCCGAGCGCCGGCTGACCCCGGCATGGGTGCCTTCCTCGACGGGATCCTCGCCGACTTCGCCGAGCATTGGCCGATCTACGTCTCGATCCCGATCGTCGCCGCGCTGATCGGCTACACCACCAAACTCGTCGCGATCCGGATGATGTTCCAGCCGGTCGAATTCGTCGGGATCAAACCGTTCCTCGGCTGGCAGGGCATCGTGCCCAAACGCGCCGCGCGGATGGCGAGCATCGCCTGCGACACGATGACCGAGCAGCTGATCAAACCGGCGGAGGTCGTCGCCAGGCTCGATCCGCAGAGAATCGCGCGGGAGATCGAAAAACCGCTCCAGGCCGCTGTCGAGGACATCGTGCGCGACGTCGCCGGTCACTATCAGCCGGGGCTGTGGGAATCGCTGCCGGTGGGGATGCAGCGGCTGGTGATCCAGCGCGTCCAGGCCGAGACGCCGAAGATGGTCGCGGCCGTGCTGGAGCTGATCAAGTCCGATGTGGACAGTGTGTTCGACCTCAAGGGCATGGTGGTCACCGCCCTGGTCAAGGACAAACGGCTGCTGAACCGGATCTTCCAGGAGGCGGGCGACAAGGAGTTCAAGTTCATCGCCCGCTCCGGCATCTTCTTCGGCGGGCTGATCGGCGTGATCCAGATGATCGCGTGGATCCTGTTCAAGTTCCCGCTGATCATGCCGCTGTTCGGCCTGTTCACCGGCTGGTTCACCGACTGGCTGGCGCTGCGGATGATCTTCTACCCGATCGAAGAGCGCCGGTACTTCGGCGTGCGCTGGCAAGGCCTGTTCCTGAAGCGGCGCGGCGAGGTCGCGGAGGCGTACGGCGCGCTGATCGCGAAGGAGATCATCACCCCGCACAACGTGATCGAGGCGGTGCTGCACGGGCCGCTGTCGGACCGGGTGCTCGGGCTCATCCAACGTCAGCTCGACGAACAGCTCGGCCGCCGCGTCGGCGTCGGGAAACCGCTGGTCGTGTTCGCCGTCGGCAGCAGGCGGTACCAGGACATGAAGCTGAACATCGCCGAGAAGATCATGGACAAGCTGCCGGAGACCATGCGGTACATCGAGGACTACGCGAACGACGCGATGGACATCCGGAACGTGCTGGTGACCAAGATGAAGGAACTGTCGCCGCGCGAGTTCGAGGGTCTGCTGCGGCCGGCGTTCCAGCAGGACGAATGGATCCTGATCGCGACCGGCGCCGTCCTCGGCTTCGCCGTCGGAGAGGCGCAAGTCCTCCTCCTGGAACACTTCGCCGCCTGAGCCCCTTTCTCCCCTCCCGCGTTTAGTCCTCTGGTTGCGGTACTTGCGCGTGCAACTACCGCAACCAGAGGACTGAACGCGCCGGTGGGGGTCGCGATGTCGTGAGGGGCTCCTTAAGGGACCCTGGGTCCCTCGAAGGTCCCTTCACCCGAGGAGGAACAGCACCCTTGGCCTCAGTGGTCTCACAAGTCACGACGGCGGCGCGTGAAGGCTCCCTTTCCTCGGCTCAGCCGAGGAAACTCGACCTTCGCACCCTCCCAAGTACAGGAAGGACCCCTTCGCTGCGCTAGACGCAAGGAAGGGGTCCTTCACGTACTTCTGAACGCGCCGGTGGCAGGGGCGTGTATCCAGGGGCAGCGATCGGGCACCTGATTGCGAGGGCGTGAAATTGCCCTTACGGGTGAACGAAGCTCGGCACCAACGGCGGTACGCCGACTCGCCCGTCCGGTCTAAAGTGCTCGTGCACTTAAGCCTTGGGGAGGGCGCACATGGCCGACGCGGGGAGCCCGTGGCCGCAGGAGATCCGGCTGGCGATGACCATGGTGGGCGGGGCGAGCCTCGCGGTCTGGATGGGCGGGGTCGCCACCGAGACCTCACATCTGCTGCACGCGTCGAGAACGCCGGAATCCGAGGGGCCGTACCGCGCCCTGCTCGATCTGCTCAACGCCACGGTTTCGCTCGACGTGCTCACCGGCACGAGCGCGGGCGGCATCAACGCGGCGTGCCTCGGGCTGGCCGAGGCGTTCCGGTCGAGCCCGCAGGTGCTGCGCGACACGTGGATCAGCACGGGGTCGCTCGACAACCTGATCCGCGACCCCGGCGAGAAGGAACCGCGCTCGCTGCTCGACGGCGACAAGGTGCTCCTGGCGGATCTCAAGGACGCGCTGCACCGCATCACCGACAAGGCCACGGTCAAACCGGACTGTCCCGACATCACCGTGCTGCTCACCGGCACGATGATCGACGGCGAGACGACCAGGTTCGACGACGCGCTCGGGAACCTGGTGCGGGACACCGAGCACCGGCTCCTCTTCCGCTTCGATGGTCCTTTGTGGACGGATGATGTCGTGGGCCCGCTCGCGCTCGCGGCGCGCTCCACCGCGTCGTTCCCCGGCGCGTTCGAACTCTCCCGGATGCCGATCGGCGAGAAGACCGGGCCGCTGCATCCGGACATGACCCGGTACACCGACGTCACCCGGTCGCATTGGCTGACCGACGGCGGCGTGCTGCTGAACAAGCCGCTGCGCCCGGCGTTGCGGGAGATCTTCGAACGACAGTCGCATTCCGACGTCCGGCGGCTGCTGCTGTACGTGGTGCCGACGGCGGAACGCGAAGCCGAGCGGGTCGAGGTCGATCCGGACCGGCCGCCGCTGCTGGGCAGCGCGATGAGCAAGGTCGTCGGCACCGTCTTGAGCCAGACGATCAGCGCCGAGCTCGAGGATCTGACCCGGCACAACGACGCTGTCGTCCGAACCAGGGGAACTCGCGTTTCCCTTGCCTCGATGGGGGTTCGCGGCGGTCCGGACGCGCTGGTCGACCAGCGGCTGATGAACGACTACCGCGATCGGCGGGTCCAGGAGGACGCCACCGCGCTGGTCCGCGAGGCGACCCGCAGGCTCTCACTGTCCGATGTGGAGGATCCGGGCCGTCAGTGGGCGTCCGGCACGGCGGCGCAGCTGCGCGCGGCCGCGGCGGAGGGACTGCGCGACGGCCTGCCCACCGCGCCGCCGAAGGACACCTGCGAACTCCAGGACCTGGTGGCCTTCCGGACCACCGCGCTGGACGATTCGGTCGCCACCGGCCTCCAGCTGGTGAACGCGGGCTTCCGGCTCGACCCGGCGCCGGAGCAGGCGGTGCAGCTCAACCGCTGCCGCGTGCTGCTGCACGAGGCGCGGCACAAGGCCGCGCGCGGCGAACGGCTCGCGGGCTGGGTCACCGAACAGGATCCGCCGGACGCCAAGGTCACGCTCGCGGCCTGGATCGAGGGCCTCGCCAAGAAATGGGCCGCAAGGGGCCGGTCGGACACCCTGAAGGAGGCGTGGCCGATCGTGGTCGCCGCGCTCCGTCAGGCGACGCCGATCCTTTTGCCGCTGGCACAGGCGAAACCCGACACCGAAGCCGCCGACACGGTCACCACGCTGCTGGCGTGGACCGGGCTCACCTCCGGCGACGACAGCGCCGGCGACTCGGTCGTCACCTCGCGCCTGGTGCGCCTGCACATCGCGACCCGGGGGCTGCTCGCGCAAGCGCCCTCGGTCGACCAGCGGGTCGACCTCGTCCAGGTGAGCGCGGATTCGCGGACGCTGATGGACATGAAGCGGCGCCGTTCGTGGGACAAGCTCACCGGCATGCAGGCCGACTACTTCGGCGCCTTCTACAAGGCGTCGTGGCGCGCGAACGACTGGATGTGGGGCCGGGTCGACGGCGCGGGCTGGCTGATCCAGTGCCTGCTCGATCCGAAACGCCTGCGGCTGCTGCGCGACGTCGTCGGGCGGGAGGCCTTCCGCAAGCAGGTCCGGGAAACGTTCGAGAAGATCGGATGGCGGCGGCCGGGCACCGAAGACGGCCTGTCGCAGGAAGAAGCGGAGTCGTTGCGCGCGCAACTGGCCGGTGAACTCGCTTTCCTCGGCCTCGACGGCGAACTCGGTGACGTGGAGAAGGAAACCGAGCTCCCGATCAGCATGCCGGTGACGGCGATGGTGCTCGCCAGGGTCCGCCAAGCGCAGATCGCGCGCGAGGAACTGCCCTGTGTCGGCCTCCACTGTGGACACGACGCGAAAACGGCCAAGGGGAACGGGAAACCGTCGGAACGGTTCCGGAGGCTGATCGAAAACGAACCGGAGACCGACGAACAGACCCAGCGCGCGTTTCAGGCGTGCCAGGTCTCCGGCGAACGGTTCGACCACGAACGCGGGACGATGCTGCTGACGAAGACGCTGGTCAAGGCGGGTGCCGCCGGGATCAACGCGGCCGCGGGGGCGACCAGGGTGCCGAAATCGGTCCAGCCCGCCGCGACCTTCGCCAAGGCCGCGAGCCGCAGCGCGTGGTGGATCACACGCGGCGCGGCCACCCTGCCGTCCCCGTGGAACGTGCTCGCCGCGCTGATCACCGTGCTGGCCGGGTTCGTCATCGGCGGCCAGGGCGGGCCCGTCCTGCAGTGGGTCGGCGTCCCGGTGGCCGCGGGCGCCATCGTGTTCCTGGTGGTCAGCCTGATGACGTTGCGCAAAACGTGGCGGATGGTGCTCACGGTGCTCGCCGTGCTGGTGGGAGCGGGTCTGCTGTTCGCCGCGTTCCTGCCACCGGTCCGTGATCCGCTGTTCGGCTGGCTCGGCGGCGTCGTCGCGGGCTGGCGGCGCGGCGAGGCGCCGGTCTGGTGGCTGGTGGTCTGTCTGCTGATTCTGCTGCCCGCCGTCTGGACGCCGCTGGGTTCCGTATTCCGGCGGCGCCACCGCCGCTGAACCGCCGAATTGTGGCCTGGTCCTGCGACCGAGTGGTAACGGTTGGTATCGTCACATCCAGTGAGACCGCGACGAAGCGGCCTTACCCACCAGTGCTGCGCTTCAAACGTTACCGTTACCTTTGTCACGTGTGTTTCAGGGTTGTTGCAGGTAGCCGCGTTGCCGCCGCCGCGCTGATCTGACCGCGCCCGAATCCTCCGGTACGTTTCTTGGACATGTCCGGAAAGCACTTGATCGAAAACCCGACCAAGGCAGACGGTGCCGCGCTCTGGAGAATCGCCCGCGATTCGAAGAAGCTCGATCTCAACACGCCTTACGCCTATTTGCTGTGGTGTCACGATTTCGCCGACACCTCGGTCGTCGCGAAAGTCGACGACACCCCGGTCGGCTTCGTGATCGGGTATCGGAAGCAGGACACCGGCTTCGTCTGGCAGGTCGCGGTCGACGCGTCCCAGCGCGGAAAAGGCCTGGCCGGGGCACTGCTCGACGAGCTGTTCAGTCAGCTCACCGCCCAGGGTGTGCGGTACCTCGAAACCACGATCACGCCGGACAACGAGGCTTCGATCCGGTTGTTCGCCTCGTTCGCCAAGCGGTGGAACGCCACTTTGGAACGCCGGGATCTGTTCACCGCCAAGGATTTCCCGGCCGAGGACGGAACGCATGAGCAGGAGGACCTGTACCGAATCGGTCCGCTCAGCAGTCAATAGAACGTAAATCCGGGGATCCCAGGGAGAAAGAAAACGTGATGAGCATTTTCGAGGAACTCGAATCCGAAGTACGCAGTTACAGCCGTGGCTGGCCCGTGGTGTTCGACCGGGCCCAGGGGAGCTACCTGTACGACGAGGACGGCAAGGCCTACCTCGACTTCTTCGCCGGTGCCGGCGCGCTCAACTACGGGCACAACAACCCGGCGCTCAAGCGGGCCCTGATCGACTACATCGCCCGTGACGGCGTTACGCACGCGCTCGACATGTTCACCGTGGCGAAGCGGGACTTCCTCGAGACCTTCAAGGAAAAGATCCTCGCGCCGCGCGAACTCGACTACAAGGTCGTCTTCCCCGGCCCCGGTGGCGCGAACGCGGTCGAGGCCGCGCTGAAGCTCGCGCGCAAGGTGACGGGCAAGGAATCCGTCATCAACTTCACCAACGCCTTCCACGGGATGACGCTGGGCGCCCTCTCGGTGACCGGCAACTCGATGAAGCGCGGCGGCGCCGGTGTCCCGCTGGTGCACGCCACCCCGATGCCGTACGACAACTACTTCGACGGCTCGATCCCGGACTTCCTCTATTTCGAGAAACTTCTCGAAGACTCCGGAAGCGGCCTGAACGAGCCCGCGGCCGTTATCGTCGAAGGTGTGCAGGGCGAGGGCGGCATCAACGCCGCGCGCATCGAGTGGCTCAAGGCGCTGGATGATCTGTGCAAGAAGCACGGCATCCTGCTGATCCTCGACGACGTCCAGATGGGCTGCGGCCGCACCGGCCCGTTCTTCAGCTTCGAGGACGCGGGCATCAAGCCCGACATCGTCTGCCTCTCGAAGTCCATCGGCGGCTACGGCATCCCGATGGCGCTGACGCTGATCCGCCCGGACCTCGACGTCTGGGAGCCGGGCGAGCACAACGGCACCTTCCGCGGCATCAGCCCGGCGTTCGTCACCGCGACGGAGGCGCTGCGCGTCTACTGGAGCGACGACGAGCTGGAGAAGTCGACCAAGGCCAAGGGCGAGCGCATCGCCGCCGCGTTCCAAGGCATCGTCGAGGCGTACCCGGACGCGAACCTGTTCGCGAAGGGCCGCGGCCTCGCCAGGGGCCTCGAGTTCGCCAACGGCGACCTCGCGGGCAAGGTCTGCGCCGCCGCGTTCGAGCGCGGGCTGCTGATGGAGACCTCCGGCCCCGACGGCGAGGTCATGAAGCTGCTGCCGCCGCTGACGCTCACCGACGAAGAACTCACGAAGGGCCTGTCGATCATCGACGAGTCCATCGCCACCGTCCTGAACTGACCGCCCTCAACCGAGAACGAGAAGGAGTTTTCCGTTGCTTGTCCGAACACTCGACGAGGTCACCGACACCGACGCCGACATCAAGACCCCGAACTGGCGCAGCAAACGCATCGTGCTCGCCAAGGAGGGCGTCGGTTTCTCGGTGCACGAGACCACGCTTTACGCCGGGACGGTCAACGATTTCTGGTACGCGAACCACATCGAAGCGGTCTTCATCACCTCCGGTGAAGGCGAGCTCGAGAACACCGCGACCGGCGAGATCTTCCAGCTGAAGCCGGGCACGTTGTACCTGCTGAACGATCACGACAAGCACCAGGTCCGGCCCAAGACCGAGATCAAGTGCGTCTGCGTGTTCAACCCCCCGATCACCGGCCGCGAGGTCCACGACGAAAACGGCGTGTACCCGCTCGTAACCGAACCCTAAAAATCGCTCGAGGAGGCGACTGCATTGACGCTGACCGACACCCGAGTCGACGACAGCTACCCGACGCGTGTCACGGGCAAGCCCGAACACCTGCCCAGGACGCACCCCACCGTCTGGGGCGGCGAGGCCGACGGTCCCATCGACGCGGCCACGCTCGCCAACCACGAAACCCGTGGTTACACCGTCGTCGACCAGCTGTTGTCGCCTGGCGAGATCCAGACGTACTGGCAGGAACTCGTCCGCATGTCGTCGGGGGACCACCGCGACGACGAGCGCGTCATCACCGAGGCCAAGACCGGTGAGGTCCGCTCCATCTTCGACGTCCACGAGACCAGCGAGCTGATCGCGGAGCTCGTCCGCGATCCCCGCGTGCTCGACCGGGCCCGGCAGATCCTCGGCTCCGAGGTCTACATCCACCAGAGCCGCGTGAACTACATGCCCGGCTTCAAGGGCACCGGGTTCTACTGGCACTCGGACTTCGAGACCTGGCACGCCGAGGACGGCATGCCGGCGCCGCGCGCGGTCAGCTGCTCCATCGCGCTCACCGACAACTACCCGTTCAACGGCGGGCTGATGGTGATGCCGGGTTCACAGCGGACCTTCGTCCAATGCGCCGGGGAAACCCCCGAGGACAACTACAAGAGTTCGCTGAAAGAGCAGCGGGTCGGTGTTCCCAGTGAGGAAGACATCACCAAACTCGCCGCCGAATACGGAATCGACCAATTCACCGGACAGGCCGGTTCGGCGCTCTGGTTCGATTCGAATGTGATGCACGGTTCGTCGAACAACATCACCCCGTACCCGAGGTCGAACATCTTCATCGTGTTCAACAGCGTCGAGAACGCGCTGCGGGAGCCGTTCGCCGCGATCGAACCGCGCCCGGCGTTCATCGCCGGCCGCGACTCGACACCCCTGTCGCGCTGACGAACCCGCAGGTAGCGAAGGCCATGACGGGGCGCCTGTAGCCGACGGTGTGCGCCCTGTTACGTTGTCGCCTACGTGAGCGGGCCAGTGGGCTCGCTCACGTAGGTGTTGTCGACGGACGAACGGGTTCTTCGCTCGGGGTGAGCCCACCCGGACGGACGTGGACGCCGATGTCCGGTGTGGGTCGCGCCCCCAGGCGGCCCAAATCGGACATCCCCCGGCTCCGTGCCATCAGATCGGGACTGATGGCACGGGGCCTTATTTTTTTGCCGGGTAGGGCAAAGATGGTGTGGTACGCGCGATCCACCGGGCACCCCGCTCCGCTGTTCCCAGTCTCATGTTCCCAATGTCGCATTTGAGACGCTCAGCGTCTCAAATGCGACATTGGGAACATCGGCCGCGGAGGACCGCGAGCCACTGCTCACGATCTGTCACCGCCGGCCACGCGAACTGCCTGTTGAGCGCGCGAGAGGTTACCCAGGGTGAGGCTGTGTGGAAATAGGGACGTTCAACGTCCCTATTTCCACACAGCCCTCGCGTCGCCGGCGGTTCGGCTGTCGTGATCGGACCGGTCATACAGGGACTGGGCGGACGTCACAAAGGTTATTTCCGCGCGCTGACGAAGACGTTTCGCAGGGCGCCAGATGGTGGTCAAGCTGCGGCTTCGTGGTCAGGGCGCCCTACAAAACGTCTTCGTGGGCCTTCGGCCCGAAAGAGGGCGCGCGGGGTGAAGTCTCCCCGTCGCGCTGGCGCGCTTCCGGGGAGACGAGTCCGCCGGTCACTTGCCTTCGGGTTGCGTGAGCGTCCGGGATTCCGAAGCCCCCAATGTGGCATTGGGGGCATGGGGGGTCGCCGCCCGCTATGTCTCTCTTCCCTCGCGTTTTCTGGTTGGCGGCGTCTTCGCGCGGTAGGTTGGCTACTCCGGTAAGGGGAGAGATCGGGGGAGGGGGTTTGTCATGGGCGAAAGCGGTTCCCCTGCCCGCTTCCAACTCCTCGGTCCCGTGCGGCTCCTCGATGGCGAACGGCCGGTCCCCGTCGGCGGTCCCGGCGTCCGCGGACTGCTCGCGCTGCTGGCCCTGAAAGTCAACAAAGTCGTCGGGCTCGACGAGATCATCGACGCGCTCTGGGGGCACGACCCGCCCGCCACCGCCCGCACGATCGTCCACGGCAACGTCTCCCACCTGCGGCGCGTGCTCCGGGACATCCAGGGCGACCATCCGCGCGGCGCCCAGATCCTCACCGCGCCGCCCGGGTACCAGCTCACCGTCGAACCCGGCCGGATCGACGTCCACCGTGCCCGGTCGCTGCTGGAGCGGGCGTCCACCGAAGACCCGGACAAGGCGTCCGAGCTGCTCGCCGAGGCCCTCGCGCTCTGGCAGGGACCGGCGCTGGCCGGAGTGCCGGGGTCCGTCCGCGCCCCCGAACTGGAGGACCTGCGGCTCGCCGTCCACGGTGCCAGGGTCGACGCGGATCTCGAACTCGGCAGGCACGCGGAACTGATCGTCGAGCTCAGCCCGCTGGTCCGGGCCAAGCCGCTCGCCGAACGCACGGCCGGTCAGCTGATGCGCGCGCTCTATCACGCCGGGCGCCGCGGTGACGCGCTCGAGCTCTATCGCACGGTGTCCCGGGCGACGCTGCGCACGCTCGGCGTCGAACCCGGCGCGGATCTGCGCTGGCTGCACGAACGCGTCCTGAACGACGACCTGCCGGTCAAGGTCGTCGAGGACGCGAAAGCTGAAGCGCATCCCGTCCAGCAGTTGCCGCCCGCCGTGCCGAGCCTGGCCGGGCGCGAGGCCGATCTCGCCTGGCTCGACGATCTCGCCGAGCGGGCCGAAGCGGGCGAGACCGCGGTCGGCGTGGTCTCCGGGACC
Organism: Amycolatopsis sp. lyj-84; assembly: GCF_046549075.1. Classification (NCBI taxonomy): domain Bacteria; kingdom Bacillati; phylum Actinomycetota; class Actinomycetes; order Pseudonocardiales; family Pseudonocardiaceae; genus Amycolatopsis; species Amycolatopsis sp. lyj-84. Next base: position 57,352 of record NZ_JAJPWO010000017.1, on the reverse strand, counting down.
GCGGGGATCGGCAAGAGCAGCCTGGTGGTGTGGTGGGCGCATCGCGCCGCCCGCCGCTTCCCCGACGGCATCCTTTTCGCCTCGCTGCGGGGTTTCGACCCGCAGCACCCGCCGCTGGAGCCCGCCGATCTGCTCACGCAGTTCCTGTTCGGGCTCGGCGTCCCCGCCGACGGCATCCCCGAGCAGGTCCACGAACGCATCGCCCTCTACCGCTCGATGATCGCCGGTCGCCGGATGCTGGTGATCCTCGACAACGCGCGTTCGGCCGATCAGGTGCGGCCGCTGCTGCCGCCCGGCTCGCGGTCGATGACGCTGGTGACCAGCCGCTCCAGGCTCGACGGACTCGCCGTGTCCAACGCCGCCAAACTGCGTGTCCTCGGCACGCTCGCGCCCGGTGACGCCGTCCGGCTGATCGAGGAACTCGCCGGGCCGGCCGGATTCGACCTCAACCACGCGCTCGCCCGGCTCTGCGGTTATCTCCCGCTCGCGCTGCGGATCGCGGGCGCGCGGCTCGCCGCCAGCGCGCAGTGGTCCGCGCAGGACCTGGTCGACGAACTCGGCAACGAGCGGACGCGGCTGGCCGCCCTCGACGTCGAGGGCCCCGACGACGGGGTCCGCGCGGCGTTCGACGTCTCGTTCCGGGGGCTTCCCACCGACGTCGCGAACACGTTCCTGCGGCTCGGCGTGGTCCAGGTCGTCTCGGCCGGTTCTCATCTGACGGCCGCGATCGGCGACATCACCGTCGGCGAGGCGCGGCGGCATCTGCGGGTGCTCGCCGCGCACAACCTGCTCGCCGAAACCGGCCGCGATTCCTTCGTGCCGCACGACCTCGTCCGGCTTTTCCTGCGTGAGCTGGCGGAGAACGAACTCGACGAGGAAGACCGCGAAGACGTGCTGTCGCGGTCGGTGCGGTTCTATCAGGCCGTCGCCGACCGGGCGCGGCGGAAGATGCTGCGGATCGTCGACCCCCTCGACTTCACCGACGCGCTGAGTGACGCGCAGATGCCGCCGCTGAACTCCTTCGCCGAAGCGCAGGACTGGTTCACCGCGGAATGGGCGAACCTGCTGGAGGTCCTCGAAGCCGCCCGTGCCGGCGGGCGCCACGACGACGTCTGGCGGCTGGCCAGGGTCGCGCACACCTATCGCGCGGTGTACCCGTTGCTGGACGACTGGAAGCGGCTGGTCGAGATCGGGCTGGAGGCCGCCGAGCGGTCCGGTGACGTCCTCGGCCGGTGCTGGATGCTGATTTCGCGCTGCGCCATCGCGCTCACCTTCGAACTGCCGCAGGGCTGCCTCGCCGACGCCGAACGCGCGCTGGAACTCGCGAGCGCGATCGGCGACAACCGGCTGATGGTCTCGGCGAACATCCATCTCGGCTGCGCGCTGACTCTCCTCGCCCGGTACGACGAGGCCATCGCGACGCTGCGGCAGGCGGTCGAGGAGACCGACCGGACCGGAGACCTCGAACTGCGCGGGCAGGCGCTCAACAACTGCGCGGAGGCCGAAAAGCGGGCGGGGCGGTTCATCGAGGCGATCGGGCACCAGATCGCCTCGCTGGAGATCGACCGGACCCTCGGCGACGAAAGCTACGTCGTCGTCTCGCTGAACAACCTGGCCGAACTGAGCATGAGGATCGGCGAACTCGCCGCCGCCGAGCGATACGTCTGGGAAGCCGTCGACCTGACGATCAGCAGGCGGTTCGTCCTCCAGGAGGGCGTGCTGAGGCTGACACTGGGCAGAGTGCTGCGGGCCGGGTCGGATGTGGACGGTGCCCGCGAGCAGTTCGCGATCGCGCTGAAGATCCTCTCCGACGCCAATCCGAAGCTCGCCGCGCTGGTCCGCGCGGAACTCACGGACCTCGGCGAAGGTCCGTGAGTGATCCTTAGCGGATTCTTAGTGGCCTCGCCTCTTGCGCGCGTAGGGTCCGTTTCAGCGTCGATCGAGCCCTAGGGGAGGGGCATTCGGTAGGGATCGGCGCTCGGGCGGACCCTTCGGGATCCGTTTGAAGAGCCGCCAGGAGCGGCTCGTGGCGGTCCGGCCGGTGGAGGTGGGGGCGATACCGGCCGGCCGCCAGGCGGCCTTCCCGCATTCAGTCCTCTGGATGCGGTGGTTGCGCGTGCAAGTACCGCATCCAGAGGACCGAACGCGGAGATCAGCCGGTGCTCGCGGTGCACAGGGCGATGGTCTGGCCCTTGTTTTCCGCCACCTTCTTGCCGTTCACGAGGATCGTGCAGGCGATCTGGTTGCTGACCGACGAGTTCCGGGTGTCCGCGGTGACCGTGAGCATGTAATCGCCCGAGTTGAAGGACGCCGTGCCGCGCCATTCGTCGGTACTCGCCGGAGTCGTTTCGGTCCGCTGGTCGTTGAGCGCGCCGAACCGGACGGTCGCGCCGCCGGACGCGCTGACGACGAACTCGACGGTGTTCTTGTCCCCGGAGACCGCCGGGATGTGCAGTCCCGACTGACCAGTAGCAAAGAAGTTGGTGTAGACCAGTAACCCGGTTGCGGCCAGCAAACCGGCGAGGGAAAGCGCGAGCCCCGCGACGCCCATTCCCTTCTTGTCCGCTTCGCCCTTCTTGATTTTGGTCAAACCGATTACGGAAAGAATCATTCCGACTACGGCGAGCGGCCAGGCGGCGACCCCGGCGACCGGGACGAAGGCGACCACGAGTGCCGCGAGTCCGACCAGGAAACCGGCGATGACCAGGCCGTTCTTGGGCTTTCGGTGCCGGGTCCCGTGTGTGGCGAACCCCGGGCCGTAGCGGGTGGCGGGCGGGTGCGGGAGAGGTGGATCGGTCGGCATACGTGCCCTTTCGGAGGCTTCCGTCCGAAGACGTTAACCCATCGTTCGGGGCAATGGCCGAAATTGTTACCTGCCGGAAAAAGTCATTATTGAACGATGATCATGCGGTTATCGATATTTTCTGACGAGAATTGTGGCATCGCCGAATGTCGGAAACCCGATCACTGATCGAACAGACTGACTTCCGGGGTGATCTCCAGCAGTTCGTGCACCGGGCGGCCGCGGCGGCCGTCGATGGTCGTGGTGCGCACGACGCGCAGTCGCGCGGTGACCGGCCGGTCCAGGTTCTCCTTGATCTCGTCGAGCAGATCCGGCGCGACCGCGCCCTGGATCGTGCCGCCCGACTCGCGTTCGAGATAGAAGATCCGGCGCCGGGTGCGGACCCCGTCCAGCCTGCCGCTGACCGTCTCGTAGCCGACGGCTTCCCGCGACTCGCGCAGGCTCCCGGACAGGATCCTCGCCTGCTCGGTGGTCATGCTGCGGGTCAGTTCCTCGCCCGCGGTCGGGGTCAGCGCCATGCCGATCCCGGCGTGCTTGCTGACCGCGTTGACGATGTCGCTGACCGCGTTGCGGACGGTGTCGCGCTGCAGCAGCACCGCGTCCAGCGCGCCGTCGTCGGAGCCGTTGGCGGGCAGGAAGTCGCACAGTTCCTTGACCGCGCGCTCGGACAGGGACTCGATCCCGTCGTGGATGAGCGCGTCTTCGAGTGCCGGCTCGGGGAAGCCGAAGAAGATCGCGTTGCCCGCCTGGCCGCGCTGGATCAGCGGGGCCTTCTCCCGGTCCGCGGGCTGGACGATGGTCACCTCACCCGACGGGTTGCGGATGATGTGCCCGATCTTCGCCGTCGCGTCCTGCAGCGCGCGGCTGATGTCGGAGAAGGTGTACGCGTCGAGATGCGACTCACCGATCACGGATACGCGAAGCAACGGCGAACGGGACGTCCGCTCGAACTTCGCGTACGCGGCCATCGCCGACGCGCGGGCGAGGTCGTCGAGCCAGGTGCCGCCGGGGATCTCGTCGGCGATACGCCGGAATTCGTTCCTCACCAGATCACTTCCGGAATTCCCCTGCCACCCGATGCCCACACTTCTTCCCAGATCTCCTCGTCGCCGGGGCGGCAGAGGAAGCCGTCGAGCATGCCGCCGACGGGCTGGACCTGGTCGAGATACATGGCGGGCTGGCCGACGATGACCCCCCGCAACGTCAGCAGCCCGTAGAGCGCCGAGCGGCCCGTGTCGTCGAGCCGTTTGAGCGCGCCCCATTCGTCGGGGATCAGCACCACGTCGAGCCCGAGCGGCGCGTGCGGGGTCCTGGCGGTCAGATCTCCGCCGATCCACGCGCGGCCGGTCGGCATGATCCGCCGGGCGACCCCCAGATAACTGTTCAACGCGCTGAACAGGATTTCACGGTCGTTCTGGTGCGGTGCGTCGAAGACCAGCCGTTCGTAGACGTCGGCCAGATCGGCGGGGTGGCGGCCCGGAGGCAGCAGGTTGTGCGGCGTCCAATACGGGAGCGCCAATCGGAGCCTCCTTCGTGTGCCGGAGCTCTCGATCGAAGAAACGTACCCGGCGTCACGCTCACAGTGCGTAGCCGAATTTACCAGGCGAGTGTCAGCCGCCCTGCCCCGGCCGGTGTTCGGGCGCGCGTCCGGCGGGCGGCCAGTCCTCGTCACTCGGCCAGACCGGTTCGGGTTCGCGGCCGCGGTCGCCGTTCCGGCCCGCCGGTTCCGGTTCCTTCGGGCGGTAGGCCCGCACCGGTTCCGGGGTCAGCTGCCCTTCGCGGTGACCTTCCGCCTCCTGGTCGTACGGCTCGTCGTCGCCTTGGATCCGCGCGGGCGGGATGAACTGCGTCTGTTCGGTCGACAGCAGCTCGGGCACGGGCTCGGGGTCGGGCACGGCCTGGAGCCCGGTGGCGCGTTCGGGCTCGCGGGCCGCCGGTTCGGGAGCCGGGCGCTCACGTCGTTCGCCGCGCATCATCAGCCAGGTGGCGCCGCAGCCGAGGGCGAAGGAGATGAGCAGCCAGAGCCAGATCTGTCCGAAGAGCCAGAGCATTCAGCCATCACCTCTGTTCTGCCGTGATGTCGACGCGGCGGCCCTCGCCGTTCGCGCCGTCGGAGGTCCTGCGTTGGGTGGAGTACGCCTGGTCGCGTTTGACCCCGTTGCGCTCCAGAAGCCGCTCCACCGTCAGTGCCCGGCTCATCGAGAGCTTCCTGTCCGAACCGGTCGCCACCTGCCCGGTGATCCGGAACCGCACCCCGGCGGGCGCGTCCGTGAGCAGCTTCGCGATCTCGAGCGCGCCGCGCTCGCCGTCCGCGGTCAGTTCGGTGGTGTCCGGCTCGAACGTGATGGGGGTGGCCGCCAGCAGGCGGTCGATCTCGGCCTGGAACCCGGCCTTGTCCGTCGGCTTGGCCGACGTCGGCGCAGGACTGGACGGCGGGCTCGACGGAGCGGGCGACGGGCTCGGTGGCTCGCCGCTGGTGGTCACCGGGCCGGTGGGCGGGGCGGTGTCACCGGAGATCTCGACCGTGCGGACCCCGTCGATCCGCTGGATGGCGTCCATCGCCTGCGCGGCCTTGTCCGGCGGGAAACCGGCGAGGCTCGCGTCGCGGCCCGAGAAGCTCACCTGACCGCCGGAGACACCGACATCGGCGAGCGCGTCCTTCGCGCGCGCCGAAAGCTCGGCCTCGATGTCATCCGAGGCCGACCAGACGGAAATCGCCGTCAAGGCGAGCGTGACCAGCAGCGCTGTAGGCAGCAAGCGGCTCCAGCGTGTACCGGGCATGAAGGGACTGTAAGCCGGGTTCGGCCGGTTAGCGAGCCGGGTTTTACAACGTCCGGCGCAGTGTCAGGCGGCCGTTGGGGTGAATCCGCGGGGTGTCGCCCGCCCGCGGTCGATCGTCTTCAGCAGGTGGTGCGTGTCCCTGGCCTGCGGTGTCGGGTGCGTGGCCGGGGCGAGGTGCCCGCTGGGCGCGCCGCCTCCGGCGTGGGGTCAACGGAGAGGCGGGACATAACCCTGTTGAGTGACATCGAACGGTCCGGCGGGGCGAGGAGGGTGTGAGTGCCGAGTCGGTGCGGCTGGTCGTGAGTGGCGCTTCGGGCTATCGAGGGGAAGGTCGAACGTGTCGTGTTCGGGCGACGATCACGCGTGATCCGGCCCCAATCACGCGTGTCACGCCTTCGCTCACCTTGGGTCCAGCCACAACGTCGCTTTGAAGTACGTGATGGCCACCTTCATTGCGTCTAGCGCAGTGGAGGTGGCCTTCACGCGCGGCCGCTGTGGCTGCTGGTGCGTGTGGGGCGAAAGTGGCGGTCGTGGCGATCATGAAGGTAGTGAAGTCCTCCATCACTACGGTCAAGGTAGGCAAGGGGCCCTTCACGGCCCTCACGACCAGCTGTACCGGCGCGAGACCGCGGCTCGTTCAGCTCGCGTGGTGGTGGATCTCCCGCGCCGCTCGCAGCTGTTGTTCGGTCGGGAGGGAGACGGCCGCGGACTCGATCTGCTCCAGCGGGAGCAGCGGCGCGAGTTCGGGGCGCTTCGGGGACAGGCCGTCGCCCATGGACTCGCCCTTGAGCTGACGCCGGATCCACGGCAGCAGGTGCGCCTTCGTCCACTCGAGGTCGGAGCGGCGCGAAGTGATCCAGGTACTCGGCTGCTCGGACGCCGGCCACGGCTCGCGCCAGTCGTCGGCGACCGGGACGCCGAGGACCTCGGCCGCGCGCAGCGCGATCCGCCGGTGGGCCTCGGGGGTGAAGTGCAGCCTGTCGTCGCTCCAGGCGCGGCGGTCGTGCAGCGGGCCCATCGCCCACATGTCGACCATCTTCGCGCCGTGGCGGTCGGCGATCGCCCACAGATGCGCGTTGTAGATGCCGACCTTGCCGCGCAGGACGTGCATGACGGACAGGTACTTGGTGTCCGGCCCGTTGAAGATGAGCACCGGGATCCCGGCATCGCGCAGCTTGGCGACCCCCGCCTCCAGCCGCGCGGCGACGGCGTCCACGTCCGCGCCGGGCACGATGATGTCGTTGCCGCCCGCGCACAGGGTGACCAGGTCGGGCTTCACCGCCAGGGCGATCGGCAACTGCTCTTCGAGGATCTCGTCGAGCATCTTCCCGCGGAGGGCGAGGTTCGCGTACTGGAAATCGGGCCTGCCTTCGGCCAGGATCTCCGCGAGCCTGTCCGCCCAGCCCCTGAAGGTGCCGTCGGGCAGATCGTCGTTGAGTCCTTCGGTGAAGCTGTCACCGATCGCCACGTAGCTGTCGAATCCGTACACGTTGGGTCCCCTTCCGTCCGTGTGCCCCCGGTTGGTACTTGTACACCACAACTAACAGCTGAGAGCGCCCCTGCAATCCCACCTGAGCGAAACCGGTGGTTCAGCCCGTTGACACAGTCTCTTATTTTGTCGGACGTCCATGCATCCCCATTACCGGGATGTACACTCCTGGGCTGCGGAGATTCCCCTCAAGTGGGTGTGAAACGGACAGGGTGTGTGGCGAACGTCTCCCCGCCCGGGTGTCCGGGGTCATGGATCCGGCAGGCTGTAAGGGTGACCTACCGACCCCCGCGCGAGTCGCTCGCCCAGATCCTCGGCGGGCGGCGTGGCGCCATCGACGCGAGTATCCCGCCGGCGGCCTTCGTCGTCGGCTGGCTGATCGCGGGCCAGTCGATCGCCTGGGGCGCCGGAGCGGCCATCGGGGTGGCGGTGCTGCTCGGTGCGTACCGGGTCACACGCGGTGACAAGGCCCGCGCCGTCGTCGTGAGTCTCGCCGCGGTGATCGCCGCCGCGCTGATCGCCCTGCACACCGGCCGCGCCGAAGACTTCTTCCTCATCCAGCTGCTGTCCAATGTGGCCAGCGCGCTGCTGTGGGCGGCCAGCATCGTGATCCGGTGGCCGTTGCTCGGTGTCGTGGTCGGGCTCGTCATCGGCCAGAAGACCCGCTGGCGCCGTGATCCCGAACTGCTGCGCGCGTATTCACGGGCGAGCTGGGTGTGGGTCTTCCTGCAGTACACGCTGCGAGTCGTCGTTTACGGCTCGCTGTGGTGGAGCGGGCAGGTGGTCGCGCTCGGCATCGCGCGGACGGTGCTGTCCTGGCCGCTGGTCGCGGTGACGGTCGCCGTGAGCGGCTGGGTGCTCTACCGGACGCTGCCGCCGGAACACCCCGGTCTGCGGGTCGTGGAGGACGACGGCGACGCGGGTGCGGCGGGAAAGAACCCCTCCGGCTCCGAGCCCGACGGGCTACCCAGGACATAAGGCGGCCCCCGGCGAGGGGGGAGGGTCCGGGGGCCGGGTCCTACGGTACCCGGAGTTCGGGTCCGGAGTCGATGGTTTGGTCTTTTAGGGCTCTTTTTTGGTGTTTTCCGCCGTCCGCGCCGGTCGCGGCGCCCCTTCCCCGTACGCCTCGACGGCGGCGAGCCACGCGGCCCCGAGTACGCCGTCGGTGCTGGTCAGGACCTCGATGCCGGTGAGTTCGGCGCGGACTTTCGCCCCGACGGGGCCCTCCGGTGACAGCACACTGCCCACGAGGACGATCGGCGTGGTTTCGCCGGATTCTCGCGTGGTCATGACATTCGTCACCAGTAAGGCGGCCGCGCGGGTGGTGATCCCGTCCGCCACCGGGTCGCCGCCGCGGTCGGCCTCGCTGACCAACGGGGCGAATCTGGCGAGCCGGATCGGCGCTTCGGAGTTCGCGCTCGTGATGAGCGCGCGCCACAGCGCCGTCCGGGCTTCGGGGTCGAACGCGTCCACTGCGGACGGTCCGAGTGCCTCGGTGAGGACGGCGCGCGCGAGCGGGCCGGGTTCGCCGCCGCGGCCCAGAACATCCAAAGTGGAGCGAACGGCTTCGCGGCCGAGCCAGTACGCCGAACCTTCGTCACCGAGCAACCAGCCGTAGCCGCCGGCGGTGGAAACCATGCGCCTGCCGCGGATCCGCCCGGCGATCGACCCGGTGCCCGCGACGAGCACCGAACCGTCCGGCGCGGAAGTGGCCGACGCGTAGGCGACCTCGACGTCGGGGACCGTCCGCACAGGACTGATCCCCGTGTCCTTCCACGCGGTCGCGAAGATCTCCGCGATCGACGGATCACTCAGCTTGCTGACCCCGGCCATGCCGACGACGCACGCCGCCGTCGCGGCCGGGTCCAGCGCGCCCAGCGCGCCGGTGATCGCGCTCGCGATCCGCGCCGCGGCTTCGGCGGGCGGATGGGAGTTCGGATTCGCCCCGCCCGCGCGCCCGGTGCCGAGAACGACGCCGGAGGCGTCGACCGCGATCGCTCGCGTCGACGTGCCTCCGGCGTCCACCCCTACGACATGGGTCACCGGGTCTTGGTCACCTTGAGCAGCCCGCGGGGGCTGTCCGGGTCACCGCCGCGCGCCAGCGAAAGGCCGAGCGCGATCCGCTGGATGGGCAGGATCTCCAGGATCGGCGCGACCTCTTCGGCGGACGGGGCGACCCCGATCCGCAGCGCCGCGGGGACGTCGGCGGAAGCCGAGCCGACCGCGAGCACGTCCGCGCCACGCTTGCCGACGGCCTGGAGGACCTCCTGCATCGCGCCCACGCCGTGTCCCTGACTCGTCACGGCGAGCACCGCGGTCTCGCCGTCGACCGCGGCGACCGGACCGTGCAACAGGTCCGCGCCGCTGTACGCGCGGGCCGCGAGGTAACTGGTTTCCGCCAATTTCAAGGAACCCTCCAGCGCCGAGGCGTAGGAGTAGCCGCGGCCGGTGGTGAGCACCCGGTCGACGAAGCGGTAGCGGTCCACCGCGCGCTGAACGCCTTCGTCGGCGCTGTCGAGGGTCTGCTGCGCGAGTTCGCCCAGCTTCGCCGCGTCCTCGCCCTTGCCACCGCGGACCGCGTCGATCAGCAGATAAAGGGAGAGCAAGGTCGCCGAGTAGGTCTTCGTGGCGGCCACGGCCTTTTCCAGTCCCGCGCCGATGTCGACGCCGAGTTCGGCGGCGGCACGCAGCGGCGACTCCGGGGTGTTGGTGACCGAGACGGTCAGCGCTCCCTGGCGACGCGCGGTTTCGGTGACCTCGATGAGATCCGGCGAACCACCGCTTTGGCTTACTGTGATGAAGAGAACGTCCCGCAGATCGGGACGGGCGCCGTACAAAGTCGCGGTGGAGGGCGAGACGAGACCGCAGGGGAGACCGAGGAGTACTTCGATCAGGTACTTCGCATACAGGGCGGCGTGGTCACTGGAGCCGCGGGCGGCGAGCAGTGCGAACCTGGGCGGGCGCTGGGAGATGGCTTCGGCCACCTCGGCGATTTCGGCCTGTCGCTCCACGATTCCTGCCAGAATGGCGGGTTGCTGGGAGATCTCCGCGGCCATGTGCTCGCCGGGGCGCTGTTCGGTCATCTCGTTCCCTTCCACCGGGACGTACTTCGTCCCCCGAGTAGGTCTAGACCAATGCTAGCCCGAATGGACGTTTGTGGTGAAGGGTACGTTTCCTAGCGGGGCAGGTGCGCGTTTGAGTGGGAAGGCTTAGGGAGTCGGTCATGTTGGAGACAACCACCGCGAGTGAGGCGGGCGCTACGGCAGGGATGCGCGGGCAGCGCGAACCCAAGTACTGGGCGCTGAAACAGCATCTGCTCGATCTGCTCGACGCGTTGCCGCCGGGCTCGCCGATTCCGACGGAACGGGCACTGGCGGGGGAATTCACCGTTTCGCGCACCACGGTCCGGCAGGCGCTCGCCGACCTGACCGCCGAGGGCAGGCTCCACCGCGTCCAGGGCAAGGGCACCTTTGCCGCCGAGCCGAAACTCGCGCAACGGCTGCAGTTGTCGTCCTACACCGAGGACATGCAGAAGCAGGGCCTCAAGCCGTCGTCGAAGCTGCTGGAGATCGACGAACTGCCGGTGGAAGCGGATCTGGCGAAACTGCTGGGAATCCGCGTCGGCGCGAAAATCCTTCGTCTTCGCCGTCTCCGGCTGGCCGATTCACAGCCGATGGCACTGGAGACCACGCATCTCCCGCTCGGCCGGTTCCGCGGTTTGCGCAAACATGTTTCCGCAGGTGGTTCGCTGTACGCCGTGCTGAGGGAGCATTACGGCGTCGAGCTGGAAAGGGCCGAGGAAACGATCGAGACCGCGCTCGCCGGACCGCACGAAGCGGAGATGCTGGGCGCCGACGTCGGAATGCCGATGTTGCTCCTTTCGAGGCATTCTTTCGCCACCGACGGAAAACCGGTCGAGTTCGCGAGGGCGATCTACCGGGGCGACCGTTACAAATTCGTCACCACGCTGTTGCCTTGAGGCGCGCTGAATTGCTTGGGGCGCGCCTGTGCGGACTCCTCGTCGCGCTGACGCGCTTCGAGTAGTCAGGGTCCGCCGGTTCGGGTCGTTCGGTCGCTGAATCTCTGACGTGTCAGGTATTTCTGTTCGTGGTGCTTGTTCCGCTGTGGCTCGGTGCGGGTGGGCGTGATTCAGTCGTTCCATGACTGACGGGGTGGGGATTCGCTGGGGGACGCCGGTGGCGCGCGGAGTGCTCGCGACGACCATCGTGGGCTCGGGCATGGCGATGCTCGACGGGACGATCATCAACGTCGCGTTGCCGAGGATCGGCGAAGAACTCGAAGCGTCCGTCGCGGGCCTGCAATGGATCCTCGACGGCTACCTGCTCGCACTCGCCGCGCTGATCCTCGTCGCCGGCTCGCTCGGCGACCGCTACGGCCGCCGCCGGATGTTCATCGTCGGCGTCGTCTGGTTCGGGATCGCGTCCGGGCTGTGCGCCGCCGCGACGACGACCGAGATGCTCGTCGCGACGCGCGTCCTCCAAGGGATCGGGGGAGCTTTGCTCACGCCCGGCTCCCTCGCCATCCTCCAAGCGTCCTTCGCCCACGACGACCGGGCCCGCGCGATCGGCGCGTGGTCCGGGCTCGGCGGGATCGCCGCGGCGATCGGCCCGCTGTTCGGCGGCGTGCTGGTGCAGGTGTGGTCGTGGCGGCTGGCGTTCCTGATCAACCTGCCGCTGGCCGTCGTCTGCGTCCTGCTCGCCCGGCGCTACGTGCCCGAGTCCCGCGACGAGGAGGCGACCGGGCATCCGGACTTCACCGCGGCCGCCGTCGGCGCGATCGGCCTCGCCGGGCTGACCGGCGCGCTGGTCGAGGCGCCCGGACGCGGCATCGGGGACGTCGTCGTCCTGGTGGCCATCGTGCTCGGGGTCGCGGGGCTGGGGGCGTTCCTGGTGATCCAGCACCGCTCGGCCGACCCGCTGGTGCCGCCGAAGCTGTTCCGCGACCGGACGTTCAGCCTCGCCAACGCGCTGACCTTCGTCGTCTACGCGGCACTCGGCGGCGTGATGATGCTGATGGTCATGCAGCTGCAGGTGTCGCTGGGCTATTCACCGACCGCGGCCGGGCTCGCCGGACTGCCGATCACCGTCATCATGCTGTTGTTCTCCGGCCGGTCCGGCGCGCTGGCGCAGCGGATCGGGCCGCGCGCGCAACTGGTCGTCGGCCCGATCCTGGTCGGTGTGGGCATGCTCCTGCTGATGCGCGTGGAGCCGGGGTCTTCGTATCTCGGGTCGGTGTTGCCCGCCGTCGTCGTGTTCGGTGCCGGGCTGGCGACGGTCGTCGCGCCGGTGACCGCGACCGTGCTGGCCGCCGCGCCGGACCGGTACGCGGGCGTGGCCTCCGGGGTCAACAACGCCATCGCCCGCTCCGGCGGGCTGCTCGCGATCGCCGTGTTGCCCGCCGTCGCCGGACTGTCCGGCGCCGCCTACACCGATCCGGTGGCGCTGACCGCGGGCTGGCGGACGGCGCTGCTGGTGTGCGCGGCGCTGGCGATCGGCGGCGGCCTGATCGCGCTCGGCATCCACAACGGTGTCCTCGACACGCCGTCCGAGGCAGCCGACGACACCGCCGAGTCGCCGCATCCCGGCGAATGCCTCCACTGCGGGGTGGACTCGCCGCCGACACACGTCCGTCCCGCCGGGCACTCGGCGCCCTAAGCCAGGAGTTCGGCCAGCGTCGCCGGGTCCAGGTTGCCGCCCGAAACCACCGACACGGTCTTCCCCGGCGGCAACGCGTCACGGTGGAACAGGTACGCGGCGGTCGCGGTGGCACCGCTCGGCTCGGCGATCAGGCGGGCGCGGTGCGCCAGCGTCCGGACGGCCTCCCGGATCTCCTCCTCGGAAACGGTGACGACGTCGTCGAGTACCGCCTGGAGGTGGGCGAAGGTCAGGTCCGACGGCTGGGCGCGCAGACCGTCGGCGATGGTCCTCGCCCGCAGGTCCATCGGCCATTCGATCCGCCTGCCCGCGCGCAGGCCCTCGGCGGTGTCGGCCGCGAGTTCGGGCTCGACGCCGATGACCTTCGTGCCGGGGAGCAGCGCCTTGATCGCCGTGCCGACGCCCGAGGCCAGCCCGCCACCGCTGAGCGGGACGAGGACGACTTCGGCGTCCGGCAGGTCTTCGGCGATCTCCAGGCCGACGGTGCCCTGGCCGGCGATGACGTCGCGGTGGTCGAACGGCGGGATCAGGGTGAGGTCCCGTTCTTCGGCGACGGCGAGCGCCGAAGACTGCTGGCGGTCGATCGGGACCTCGATGACTTCGGCGCCCAGCGCCTTGGTGGCTTCGACCTTCGCGCGCGGGGCGACGTCCGGAACGATGATCACCGCGGGAATCCCGAACCGTTTCGCCGAGTAGGCGACCGCTTGCGCGTGGTTGCCACTGGAGAACGCGACGACCCCGCGAGCGCGCTGATCTTCGTCGAGCGCGGCGATCGCATTGTACGCGCCACGAACCTTGAAAGCGCCGATCCGCTGCAGGCTTTCCGGCTTGAGCCACAACGGCGCCCACGTCTGTTCCAGCAACGGTGTGCGTACCGCGGCGCCCTTGATCCGGCTGGCCGCGTCACGGATTTCCTCGATTGAGACCAATTCCATATGCCTTATTATGTCAAGGAATCGTGAACTCTGGACAGTCCTTTTTGGACAGACGGCGTGGCGCTCCTCACGTGTGGACAACGAACGGAGCATCCCATGCGCCTTATTCGTTAGGACCGGGTGAGGATCGACTAGCTGCAGAACGGGATCATGACCAAGGAGACTTCCGAGAAGGAAACCGAAAAGACGGAAAAGCAGGGGAGGATCGTCCAGGTGACGGCGGCCGCGATGGCCGCGATCACCGCGGCGTTACTGGGTTCCACGCTCGGCGTGGCCGGCACGGTCGCCGGCGCCGGGCTGGCGAGCGTGATCACGACGCTCGGTGGCGAGCTGTACCTGCGTTCGCTGCAACGCACGAAGGACGCGGCGCTGAAGGCACGAGTGGTGCTGACCGTGCCGGGACGGCGGCGGGTGCTCGACCCGTCGGAGCAGGAGACCGTCCGGCTCACCCCGGCGGAGGACGAAGAGCCCTCCGAGCGGAAGTTCAAACCGCGCTGGGCGGTGATCGCCGGGGTCAGCGTGGTGGCGTTCGTGGTGGCGCTCGTCGCGATCACCGGTTTCGAGGGCGCGACCGGGAAGACCTTCGGCGGCGGGACCGGGACGACCATAGGGAAGATCATCGGCGGCGGGCAGGCGCAGGAGCGGCAGGACAAGCAGGACACCCCGCCCGCGACGTCCCCCTCCGAAACCCAGGACAACCAGCCCGGGAACACGCCGTCGACCACGCCGACCCCGTCGACGACACCGACGGCCCCCACGACCACTCAGGCCCCTCCGACGACGCCGTCCACGACGCCGTCGACCTCCCAGGCGCCCCCGACCACCCCGTCCGCTCCCGCCTCCGGCACCCCCGCGCCCTGATCCCACTCCTGTCCCGCGTTTCGTCCTCTAGTTGCGGTAGTTCGTATCGCCAACTACCGCAACTAGAGGACTACTTGCGGTGGTGGAGGGGTCAGGCGAGGGAGGAGCGGAGGGTGCGAGCGGCCGCTTCGGGGTCTTCGGCCTCGGTGATCGCCCGGACGACGACGATCCGCGACGCCCCCGCGTCCAGCACCTCGGGCAGCCGGTCGGCGTCGATCCCGCCGATCGCGAACCACGGCCGCGGCGTTCCGAAACCCGCCGTGGCGCGCACCAGGTCGAGTCCCGGAGCGGAGCGGCCGGGCTTCGTCGGCGTCGGCCAGCACGGTCCGGTGCAGAAGTAGTCCACGCCCGGCTCCTCGGCCGCGGCCTTGGCCTGTTCGGCCGAATGGGTGGAGCGGCCGATCACCACGTCGTCGCCGACGATTTCGCGGGCCAGCGGCACCGGGATGTCGTCCTGGCCCAGATGCAGCACGTGCGCGCCGACGGCGAGCGCGACGTCCGCGCGGTCGTTCACCGCCAGCAGCTTGCCGTGCCTCTCGCACGCCTCCGCGAGCACTTCCAGCGCCGCGATCTCGTGTTTCGCCTCGATCGGGGCACCGCCGGTCTTGTCCCTCAGCTGGATGATGTCGACCCCGCCCGCCAGTGCCGCGTCGGCGAATTCGGCGAGATCGCCGCGGCCGGACCGGGCGTCGGTGCAGAGGTACAGGCGGGCGTTCGCGAGCCGTGCGCGGATCCGCGGATCAGACAGGGTGGGCATGGCGGCGACGGTACCCGCGCGCTACGGTGGGGTGGTCCGCACGGGAGCCCGAGGACGGGCTGAGAGGGAGCCGAAACCGCTCCGACCGTGGAACCTGATCCGGGTCATGCCGGCGCAGGGAGCGTGCGTCCATGAAGGAACTTTCGGTTGTCGGCGGCGGGGTCATCGGCCTCTCGGTCGCTTGGCGCGCGGCCGCGCGCGGCCATCGCGTCACCGTGTACGACCCCGAGCCCGGTCGCGGCGCGTCGTGGCTCGCGGGCGGCATGCTCGCACCGGTCACCGAGGCCTGGCCCGGCGAGGAAGACGTCCTCACCCTCGGCGAAGCGTCACTGCGGCGCTGGCCGGATTTCGCCCGTGACCTGGCCGAAGAGGGCGCCGACCCGGGGCTTTCGCCGCACGGCACGCTCGTCGTCGCGCTCGATGGCGCCGACGCGGGCAACCTCGAAATGCTCGCCACGTACCTCACCGAACTCGGCCGCGAGGTCGAGAGACTGACCGGCCGCGAAGCCCGCCGGGTCGAACCCTGTCTCGCCGCCACTGTCCGAAGTGGACTGCTGGTGCCCGGGGATCTGGCCGTGGACAACAGAAGACTGCTGCTGGCGCTCAAACACGCTTGCGACAAGCACGAGGTCGCGTTCCGCGACGAGACTGTCACCGATCTCGAACGCCTCGAAGGCGACGTCGTTCTCGCCGCGGGCGCCTGGACCGGACGTCTCCACCCGGCGCTCGCCGACGCGGTCCGCCCGCTGAAGGGCGAGATCCTCCGCCTGCGGCCGCGCCGGGGCTGCCTGCCGCCACCGGTGAGGACCGTCCGCGCGATGGTCGAGGGCCGCCCGATCTACCTCGTCCCGCGTGAAGACGGCCAGCTCGTCCTCGGCGCGACCCAGTACGAGGCCGGTTTCGACGAGACCGTCACCGTCCGGGGTGTTCGCGAGCTGCTCGAAGGCGCGGAGCGCGTCTTCCCGGGCATCACCGAATACGAACTCGTCGAGACCGCCGCCGGATTGCGCGCGGCCAGCGTCGACACCATGCCTTTCATCGGTGAGCTGGGCGAAGGTGTCTTCGCCGCGACAGGTCACCATCGCAACGGTCTGCTGATGGCCCCGCTCACCGCGGACGCCGCGGTCGCCTGGCTGGACGGCGGGCCGTTGCCGGAAGAGGTCACGGCGGCGACGCCGTCGCGGCGGAGCGAGGAGCGGGTGTGATGGAGATCCAGGTCAACGGCCAGTGGCGCGAGTTCCCCGACGGGACCACCGTCGAGGGCGTGCTCGAGGTGCTCGGCACGGCGGCACAAGGCGTCGCCGTCGCGGTGGACGGCGTGGTCGTCCGGCGCGGCGACTGGCCGGAAGCCGTGGTGCGCAAGGGCGCCAGCGTCGACATCCTCACCGCGGTCCAAGGAGGCTGAAATGTCCGGCATGGACGGCGACCACCTCGTCATCGGCGAGCACAAGCTCTCGTCGCGGCTGATCATCGGCACCGGCGGCGCGGCGAACCTCGCCGTGGTGGAACGCGCGCTGGTGGCGTCCGGCACGGAACTGACCACCGTCGCGATGCGCAAGGCGGACGCCGAGGGCGGCTCCGGCGTCCTCGAACTGCTCCGGCGGCTCGGTATCCGCCTGCTGCCCAACACCGCCGGCTGCCGGACGGCGGCCGAAGCGATCCTCACCGCCCAGCTCGCGCGCGAAGCACTCGAGACCGACCTCATCAAGCTGGAAGTCCACGCCGACGACCGCACGCTGCTGCCGGACCCGTTCGAGACCCTCGAAGCGGCGGAGCGGCTCACCGCGGACGGCTTCACCGTGCTCGCGTACACCAACGACGACCCGGTGCTGGCGCTGCGGCTGGAGGAGGCGGGCTGCGCGGCCGTGATGCCGCTGGGCGCGCCGATCGGCACCGGTCTCGGTATCCGGAACCCGCACAACATCGAGCTGATCGTGTCGCGCGCGGGGGTCCCGGTGATCCTCGACGCCGGGATCGGCACGGCCTCCGACGCG
Organism: Amycolatopsis sp. lyj-84; assembly: GCF_046549075.1. Taxonomy (NCBI): domain Bacteria; kingdom Bacillati; phylum Actinomycetota; class Actinomycetes; order Pseudonocardiales; family Pseudonocardiaceae; genus Amycolatopsis; species Amycolatopsis sp. lyj-84. Next base: position 40,057 of record NZ_JAJPWO010000017.1, on the reverse strand, counting down.
ACGCTGGCGATGGAGCTCGGCTGCGACGCCGTCCTGCTCTCCACCGCCGTGACCAGGGCGGCCGATCCGGAGCGGATGGCGTCGGCGATGCGCTTCGCGGTCACCGCCGGAAGGCTGGCCGCGAGCGCGGGGCGGATTCCCCAGCGGTTCTGGGCACACGCGTCGAGCCCGCCCCGATAACCCTTTTGTACGGTTCACGGCGACCCTGCACGGAGAGCCCGTATGGTTGACGGCACTCTCCGGCGGCGCACCCGCCGCCGTGTACCCAGAGGAGCCAGTGGTGACCACGTCAGCGGTCCAGGATGTTTCGGGCAGATTGTTCCTGGCGGTGGGCAGGTTGTCCCGGTCACTGCGTCAGGCGGGAATACCCGGACCGGGCCATGGCGCCATCTCGGCGCTCGCCACGCTCGTGCACTACGGCCAGCTCCGGCTGGGGGATCTCGCGGCGAAGGAAGGCGTCGCCGCGGCCACCATGTCGCGGATCGTCGCTTCGCTGGTCGAAGCGGGCTACGTCAGCCGTGAATCGGACCCGATCGACAGGCGGGCCTGGCTCGCCGAGGCCACCGAAGAGGGCGAGAGGCTGGTTTCCGGCGTCCGGTCGACGAGGGTGAACGAACTGGGCAAGCGCCTCGAGCGGCTGACCCCGGAGCACCAGGCGGCGCTCGCGGTGGCTCTGCCCGCCCTCGAAGCGCTTATCGCCGACGAAGAGCGCTGACTTCGGCGCGAAGAGCCCGGAGCTCGTCGAGGATCTCCTTGTTCGCCAGGGCCTGGGTTTCGGCCTGCTTCGCTTCTTCTTCGCGGATGTCCTGACGAAGCTCGTCCTCCATCCCGCTGACCACGACGGCGATGAAGAGGTTCAGCACCGCGAAGCTGGACACGAGGATGTAGACCACGAAGAACACCCAGGCCATGGGTGCTTCCTTCATGATCTCCTTGGCGATGTCCGGCCACGCCTCGCCCGTCATCACCTGGAACAGGGTGAACAGCGAGGTGCCGAGGTCGCCGAAGTTCTCCGGCGAGATGGCCCCGAAGAGCTTGGTTGCCATCACACCCGCGACGAAGATGATCAGCGCGAGCAGCGCTGCGATCGACGCCATCCCGGGGATCGCCGCGAGCAGGCCGGTGACGACCTTCCGCATCGACGGCACGACCGAGATCAGCCGCAGCACCCGCAGGACCCGCAACGCCCGCAGGACCGCGAACGGGCCGGTCGTGGGGATCACCGCGATGCCGACGACGAGCAGGTCGAAGATGTTCCACGGGTCGCGGAAGAACTTCGCGCGGTAGGCGTAGAACTTCGCGCAGAGTTCGAGCACGAAGATCGTGAGCGCGACGTAGTCGACCGTGTGCAGCAGAGACCCGTACTCCGCGAGCATTCTCGTGGAGGTCTCCAGGCCGAGGGTGACGGCGTTGAAGACGATCACCGCGATGATGAAGTTCTGAAAGCCGCGGGCCTCGACGACCTTGGCGACCCGCTCGCGTCCGGTCACGGCACAGATCGTAACCGGCCGTGTTCTCAGTGCTCCGGCGCAAGCCGCCAAAACGCCGAAACCGGACCGACCTTCGCGCCCATGGGGTAGGCGTTTTCGACCGCGTGTGAGACGAACCACTTGCCGTAGCGGGCGGCCTCCACGACGGACATGCCCTTCGCGAGCCCGGCCGTCAGCGCCGACGCCATGGTGTCCCCGGCGCCGTGCGTGTGCTGCGTCGCGAACCGCTCGCCCGGCAGTTCGACGAACGTGGAACCGTCGAAGAGCACGTCGACGCATTCCGGGTCGGACACGAGGTGACCACTCTTCACGAGCACGTACTTCGGGCCGAGCCGGTGCAGGACGACGGCGGCCTGGTGCATCTGTTCGCGGGTGGTCACGGTCATCCCGGTCAGCAGCCGGACCTCGTCGAGGTTCGGCGTGAGGACCGTCGCGCGCGGCAGGAGCTCGTCGCGCAGCGCCACCAGGCCGTCCTCGTCGAACAGCGGATGCCCGTGCATCGACGCCGCGACCGGGTCGACCACGAACGGCACCTTCCGATCGCGGCCGATTTCGGCCTTGTCGCAGGCGGCGGCGACGGCGTTGATGATCTCGGCCGACGCCAGCATCCCGGTCTTGGCCGCGTTGACGCCCATGTCGGCCGCGACGGCCTCGATCTGCCCGGCGACGATCCCCGCCGGGATGTCGGTCCGGTCGTGCACGCCGAGGGTGTTCTGGACGGTCACGGCGGTCACCGCGACCAGGCCGTGCACGCCGCAGGTGAGGAACGTGCGCAGGTCCGCCTGCAGACCGGCGGCGCCGCCGGAGTCGGAACCGGCGATGGTCAGCGCCGACGGCGGGCTCGGGTTCTCGCTCATGGGTTCATTTTCCCGACTGGTCCTTTTGGTTCAACACCGGTTCGGCCACCGTCCACCACGGTGGCACAGTGTGTGAGCCATTGCACTCCCCGCGTGCGAAAGGGCCCGAATGAAACTCGTCCCCACCGTGTCCCTGATCGGCGTGATCGTGGCGGCTTCGCTGTCCGGAGCGGTCGCGAACGCGGACGCCGCCAAGGTCTCCCACGTGACCACCGTCGGCGTCCACAACACCTACGAAACCGGCGCCTACGACTACCTCGCGAGGTCGCTGGACGCGGGTACCTCGCTGATCGAACTCGACGTCTGGCCGAACATCATCACCCGCGAATGGAAGGTCAGTCACTCGAACCCGTTGGGGAACAACAACAACTGCGTCGCGGCGAGTTCGCCGTCGCAGCTGTACACCGGCGGGAAGAACAAGAACCTCGAACACTGCCTCGACGACATCCGCGTCTGGCTGGGCGCGCATCCGGACAGCAAACCGCTCACGCTCAAACTGGAGATGAAGACCGGGTTCGCGGACAACCGCGGCCTCGGCCCGGACGAACTCGACGCCTCCATCCGGGGGCATCTCGGCAGTGCGGTCTTCCGCCCGGCGGATCTGCTCGGCGGGTACGCGACGCTCGACGACGCGGCCAAAGCGGACAACTGGCCGTCGCTGGACGCGTTGCGGGGCAAGGTGATCATCGAGGTCATCCCCGGCACGGTCGAGGAGGGAAATCCGACGGACACGCTCAAGACCGATGTCGAATACGCGCGCCATCTGCGGTCTCTGAAGGACGCGGGCCGGGTCGGCGAGGCGCAGACCTTCCCGGCGGTGCACGGCGCGGCGCCGGGTGATCCGCGGACGAAGTACGCCGACGCCGGGCTGCGGCCGTGGTTCGTGGTGTTCGACGGCGACGCGAACGCGTTCCTGACGCGGACCGCGCCGGGTTGGTACGACGACAACCACTACTACGTGGTGATGACCGACGCGCACAACGTCGCGCCGGCCATCGACTCCCGTAACCCCACCGTGGCGCAGGCGAGCGAACGGGCGGCCCTGCTGGCGAAGAACCACGCGTCGGTGCTCACCTCGGACTGGACGGGGCTGACCACCGTCCTGCCGACGGTGCTGCCGCGCGGCTAGGTCCACGCGCTTGACTACACCGTCAGGACGAGCTTTCCGGTGACACGGCCGCCTTCGCCGACTTCGTGGGCCTTGGCGACGTCCTCCAGCGGGAAGGTCTGCTCGACGTGGACGCGCAGTTCGCCCTTCTCGATCAGTTCGGTCAGCGCCAGCAGGCCGAGCTGATCGGGTTCGGCGAGCATCCCCGACGTCCGCACGCCCAGCTTCTCGGCCTTCGCGGCGACGGCCTCGCTCACGCCGCCCGGAACCGCGATGAGCAGGCCACCCGGCTTCACCGCGTCCAGCCAGCGCAGGTCGCTCTGCTCGCCGACCAGCCCGAACACGACGTCGACATCGGACGCCGTCGCGGTCTCGTCGTGGTAGTCGATCGGCTCGTCGACGCCGAGTTCGCGGAGGAAGCCGTGCTTCCCGGCGCTCGCCGTGCCCAGGACGTACGCGCCACGCGCCTTCGCCACCTGGACGGCGAGGTGCCCGACCCCGCCCGCCGCGGCGTCGATCAGCACGCGCTGTCCCGGCTGGACGCCGGCGATGTCCACGAGGCCCTGCCACGCGGTGAGGCCGGCGAGCGGCAGCCCGGCGGCGTCCTCGTGGGAGAGGTTCGCGGGTTTGCGCACGAACTGGCGGGCGGGCGCGGTCACGTATTCGCCGTAGCCACCGGCCTGCCGGGGAAACCACGGGAAACCGAGGACCTCGTCACCGACGGCGAAGTGCGTCGTGCCGACGCCGAGCTCCTCCACCACCCCGGACACGTCCCAGCCGAGGACGAACGGCGGCTCGCCCATGAAGACGCCGTAGGCCCGGGTCTTCCAGTCGACCGGGTTGATGCCCGCGGCCCGCACCCGCACGAGGACCTCGGTCGGGCCGGGCACCGGACGGCCGGTCTCGGTCACCTCCAGTACCTCCGGGCCACCAAGCCGCTGCTGGGTCACGACGCGCATCGAAAGCTCCTTAGTAGTTCTTGTGACACCATCCTCGGCCGCTTGGTCACTTCTCGCCAGAAGGCACTTGTAGGTAAACTAGGTACCTGATGGAAACCACCTGTGAAGTGCCGGAATCGCCGTGGGACATCTACCTGCGGAACTGTCCGTGCCGAGACGTCCTCGATCTGCTCGCCAACAAGTGGACCGCGCTGGTGCTCGGCGCGCTGTCGCGGCGACCGCACCGGTTCGGTGAGCTGCGCCGTGCCGTCGGCGGGATCAGCCAGAAGATGCTGACCCAGAACCTGCGTGCCCTCGAACGCGACGGCCTGGTCACCCGGACGGTGTACCCGACCACGCCGCCGACCGTCGAGTACGCGCTGACCGAACGCGGTTCGAGCGCGAGCACCCTGCTGATGGCGGTCAGCGAATGGTCCGTCGGCAACTTCGACGGGATCCTGGAATCCCGCAAGGCCTACGACTCGCGCGTGATGGAGCCCGTCGGCTGAAGTCCTTCGCGGCGGCACGCGGACTTCATCGGGAGGACAGTTCGGCGCACTAACTTGACGAACAATTGGTTCGAACAAGTTATCCGGAGGCTTTCGTGCGCAGAACGCTTTCCCTCCTGTCGGCCCTGGTGGCCGTCGCCGGGCTGACCACCGGAGTCGCGGCCGCCGCGGCCAAGACACCGAAGGTGCTGGTCATCGGCCTGGACGGCGCCCGGTTCGACAAGCTGATGGCCGCCGACACCCCGAACGTCCACGCGCTCGTGAAGCGCGGGTACGCCTCGCGCAGCTCGCTGTACGGCAGCGGGATGGCGCCGACGGTCAGCGGTCCCGGCTGGTCCACGATCCTCACCGGCGTCTGGCCGGACAAGCACAAGGTGAAGGACAACTCCTTCACCGGCAACGACCTCGCCTCGCACCCGAGTTGGCTCGCCCGTGCCGAAACCGCGAACCCGGCACTCGACACCTACGCGGCCGTCGACTGGAAGCCGATCGGCGACAAGATCCTGCGTACCGGCCAGGACCGCAAGTTCGTGCTCGACGGTGACAGCGCCGGTTACGAGAAGACGGACGAGCAGGTCGCCGTCGACGCGGAGAAACACCTCAAGCAGGACAGGGCCGACGCGTCGTTCGTCTACTTCGGACAGACGGATGAAGCGGGCCACGCGCACGGCGCGGACTCGCCGCAGTACGAAGCCTCCCTGCGCACCGACGACGCGCTGATCGGCCGCCTGCTGACCGCCGTCGACGCCCGCGCGAACCGCGACGGCGAGGACTGGCTGATCATGATCTCCGCCGACCACGGCCACACGCCGTCGGGCGGTCACGGCGGCGACAGCCCCGAGGAACGGATGACGTTCGTGATCGCCGCGGGCGGCGCGGTCCCGGCCGGAACCCCCGCCGTGGCACCGAAGATCGTCGACATCGCGCCGACCGTCCTGCGGCACCTGGGTACCGCGTCCCCGGCGATCTACGACGGCTACCCGCTCGGCGCCGCGCCTTCCGACGTCTTCGACACGGCCTCCTTGAAGCCTCGCCAGGACGAAACCGGTGTCCCGGCGGGAGTGCTCGGCTGGACGCACGACGCGCCGGGCGGCTGGACCGTGCGGAACGCGTCCGGAATGCCCGTGGGTGTCGCGGAATGGCAGGGCTGGGCCTTCACGAACGACGACTTCTGGACCCGCACCGCTCCCGGCCAGCAGCGCGAGGCGAACGCCCGGGCGCGTGGCGTCTTCGCGGTCGCCGACCCGGACGAGTGGGACGACAAGGGCTCGCCCGCCTCGAGCGGCACCTTCGATTCTTCACTGGTCTCGCCCGGTCTCGACGTTTCCGGTAAGTCCACTGTGGACGTTTTGTTCGTCTCGCACTACCGGCAGGACGGGACGCAGCGGGGCGCGCTGACGGCGTCGTTCGACGGTGGTCCCGAGCAGAGCGTGCTGGCGTACGGACCGGAGTCGGGTACGGCCAACAAGGGCGGGGACGTGCTTTCGGTGCCGACGTCGGCTTCGGTCAAGGTGCCCGCGGGGGCTCGGTCGGTGAAGCTGACCTGGCGCCTGTACGCGGCGGGCAACAACTGGTACTGGGCCGTGGACGCTCCTCGCTTCACGACCCGGTAACGGCTGCAATGAAGGGGACTTTCATTGCAAATTTCGCAATGAAAGTCCCCTTCATTGCACGCCTCAAGCGTCGCTGAGCCGCCAAAAGGGTGAAACCGGACCCACACCCGCCCCCAGCGGATACGACTCCGCCACGCACCGCTCGATGAACCGTTTCCCCTCGGCGACCGCGGTGGGCACGTCGGAACCCTTCGCCAGCGAGGAAGTGATCGCCGAGGCCATCGTGTCCCCGCCGCCATGGGTGTTTTGCGTGTCGAACCGCGGCCCCCTCAGCTCGACCCAAGACGTGCCGTCGGACAACAGGTCCACGCAGTCCTGGGCCGCGTCGAGATGGCCGCCCTTCACCAGCACCCATTCCGAACCGAACTCCAGCAGCGCTTCCGCCGCTTCCCGCTGCGTCGCCGGACCGGTCACGCGCACGCCGGTCAGCAGCCGCACCTCGTCGAGGTTCGGAGTGATCAGCGTCGCGCGCGGGAAGAGCTCGGTGCGGATCGCCTCCAGCGCCTCCTCGCGCAGCAGCGCGTGCCCGGTCATCGACGCGGCGACAGGGTCCACGACGAACGGTGTCGAAGTGTTCCGTCCGATGTGGACCTCGTCGAGCGTTTTGGCGACGGCGTTGATGATCTCGGCGGTCGCGAGCATCCCGGTCTTGGCGGCGTCGACGCCCATGTCGACGGCGACGGCCTTGATCTGGCCGGTGACGACGTCGACCGGGATCTCGCTGAAACCCTGCACGCCCAGCGAGTTCTGCACGGTGACCGCGGTGAGCGCGACCATCCCGTGCACACCGTTGGCGAAGAAGGTGCGCAGGTCGGCCTGGATGCCCGCACCACCACCGGAATCCGATCCGGCGATGGTGAGGGCGGTCCTGGGTGCCGTGTTCATGACGCCTCCGCGGGAGAGAGTACGTCGGCGTGTGTCACTGATTGACCACCGGCAGGTAGACCTTGTTGCCCTGCTCGGCGAACTCGTTCGACTTCTCCGACATACCGGCTTCGATGGCTTCCACAGTGGACAGTCCGTGTTCCTCGGCGTACTTGCGGACGTCCTGGGTGATGCGCATCGAGCAGAACTTCGGCCCGCACATCGAGCAGAAGTGCGCCGTCTTCGCCGGTTCCGCGGGCAGCGTCTCGTCGTGGTACGCGCGGGCGGTGTCGGGGTCCAGCGACAGGTTGAACTGGTCGTTCCAGCGGAATTCGAAGCGGGCCTTGGAAAGCTCGTCGTCCCACTCCTGCGCGTACTGGTGCCCCTTGGCGAGGTCGGCGGCGTGCGCGGCGATCTTGTAGGTGATCACACCGGTCTTGACGTCGTCGCGGTTCGGCAGGCCAAGGTGCTCCTTCGGCGTGACGTAGCAGAGCATCGCCGTGCCGTACCAGCCGATCTGCGCCGCGCCGATGGCCGAGGTGATGTGGTCGTACGCCGGCGCGATGTCGGTCGTGAGCGGGCCGAGGGTGTAGAACGGCGCCTCGCCGGTCAGCTTCTCCTCGAGCTCGACGTTCTCCTTGATCTTGTGCATCGGCACGTGACCGGGGCCCTCGATCATCACCTGGACGTCGTGCTCGCGGGCGATGTGCGTGAGCTCGCCCAGCGTCTCCAGTTCGGCGAACTGCGCGCGGTCGTTCGCGTCCGCGATCGAGCCGGGGCGCAGGCCGTCACCGAGGGAGAAGGTGACGTCGTACTCGCGCAGGATCTCGCAGAGCTCGGCGAAGTTGGTGTACAGGAACGATTCCTTGTGGTGCGCGAGGCACCACGCCGCCATGATCGAGCCACCGCGCGAGACGATGCCGGTGACCCGGCGCGCGGTCAGCGGGATGTAGCGCAGCAGGACGCCCGCGTGCACGGTGACGTAGTCGACGCCCTGTTCGCACTGCTCGATGATCGTGTCGCGGTAGACCTCCCACGACAGCTTTTCCGGCTCCCCGTCGACCTTTTCCAGTGCCTGGTAGATCGGCACGGTGCCGACCGGGACCGGCGAGTTGCGGACGATCCACTCGCGGGTCTCGTGGATCCGCTTGCCGGTGGAGAGGTCCATGATCGTGTCGGCGCCCCAGCGGGTGGCCCACACCATCTTGTCGACCTCTTCCTCCACAGAGGACCAGACGGCCGAGTTTCCCATGTTGGCGTTGATCTTCACCAGGAACTTCTTGCCGATGATCATCGGCTCGGACTCCGGGTGCTTGCGGTTGGCGGGGATCACCGCGCGACCGCGCGCGACCTCGTCCCGCACGAATTCCGGCGAGCAGCGCTCGCGTGCCGCGACGTACTCCATCTCGCGGGTGATGACGCCCTGTTTCGCCCAGCCCAGCTGGGTGTTGTGCGCACGGCCGTCCGCCCAGCCGGCGCGCAGCCGGTGCAGTCCACTGTGGACATCGATCTGCGCGTCGTCGTCGGTGTACGGGCCGGAAGTGTCGTAAACGTCGAAATGCTCGCCGTTGGAAAGGTCGATCCGCCGGGCGGGGACCCGGAGGCCGGATTCCGTCTGGTTGTAGACCTTGCGGGAACCGGTGATCGGTCCCGTGGTCACGGTCGGCGTGATGGCAGACTTGTTCTCTAGCGTCGTCAACGACGTTCACTCCCTACGCCGGCATTACCCGGTCAGGTTCATGCGGTCGGCGGCGCCGGGTCCCCTAGAAAGACACCAGCCGCCCTCTCAGCCCGCCATGGCGCGAGCTCCCGCGTTGTTTGGTTGTGCCCCGACCATGCCACGCCGGGGCTCGGACAATCAACCCTCCGGGGGATCGGTCACTCCGAAGCCGCAAGTAGGGGACTGGTTGCGGTTCATGCGCGTGCATCTGCCGCAACCAGTCCTCTAGATGCATGATCGACATGTCGACAGCGTTAGCGGTTCACCGGTTTGGAGCATGTGCCCGCACGGGATTCACGACAGAATCCTGAGGTTCTGCACCGTTACAGAAGTCTGGGGTGGTTATGCGAAAACTCGTGCTCCCGGCACTGGCAGGCGTACTGATCGCGGGCCTGGTCCCAGCGGTCGCCGAGGCCCAGGGCAGTGAAACACAGGGCGGTGAGGCGCCCGGAGCGCCCGGCGCCCATCCGAGCTGGCTCCCGGCGGACAAGACCGGCTTCGGCACCGCCCGTGATCGGGCGAGCAACGTCTGGTTCACCCTCCAGGGCGGCCGGATGTCCGAGGTCTACTACCCGGATCTGTCCACGCCGAGCGTCCGCTCGCTGGATCTCGTCGTCACCGACGGGAAGAGCTTCGCCACCGTCGATTCTTCGGCCAGGTCGCAGCAGGTGCGGCGCACCGGCGCGGACGGCCTCACCTACGAGCAGACCATCACCGACGACCAGCGCCGCTGGAAGGTGCGCAAGACCTACGTCACCGACCCGGCTCGCACGAGTGTGCTGATCGACGTCGACTTCGTCTCGCTGACCGGCCGCCCGTACCAGGTGTACGCGGTCGCGGACCCCGATCTCACCAACGAAGGCTCCGACGACTCCGCGCGATCCGGCGTGGCGAACGCGGTCGCTTCCGACGCGAAGACCGCGGCCGCGCTGGCCGCGGAACCGGCGTTCTCGCGCACTTCCGTGGGGTACGCGGGTTCCTCCGACGGCGTCACCCAGCTGACGAAGTCCTTCGCGCTCAAGGATTACGCCAGCGCGGCGAAGGGCAACGTGCTGCTCACCGGGCAGACGTCCGCCGATGGTGTCCGCTCGCGGGACTTCACGCTCTCGCTCGGCATGGGCGCGAAGGACTCCGAAGCACTCACCAACGCGAAAGCCTCGCTACGGCGCGGATTCGCCGACGCCGCCCGCGCGTACGACCGCGGCTGGAAGCAGTACCTCCGCCAGGTGAAGGACGTCCCGTCGGCCCTCAAGACCAAGAAGGAACGGGACCTCTACAAGGCGTCCGTGCTGATGCTCGCGGCGAGTGAGGACAAGATCCACCAAGGGGCGCTCATCGCGTCGCCGAGCATGCCGTGGCGGTTCGGTAACAACGACCCTGAGTGGTCGCCGTCGGGCACCTATCACCTGGTCTGGCCCCGTGACCTCTACCAGATCGCGACCGGCCTGCTCGCCGCCGGTGATCGCGACGCCGCCAACCGGTCGGTCGACTACATGTTCGGCACACAGCAGTTGCCGGACGGGCACATGCCGCAGAACAGCCACGTCGACGGCACTCCGTACTGGACGTCCATCCAGCTCGACGAGACCGCGCTGCCGATCGTGCTCGCGCAGCAACTCGGCCGCACCGACGCCAAGACCTGGCAGGGCGTGCGCAAGGCGGCGGAATTCCTGGTGTCCTACAAGGCGGACAACGGGCACGCCTCGCCGTACAGCCAGCAGGAGCGCTGGGAGGAGCAGGACGGCTACTCGCCTTCGACGATCGCCGCGGTGATCGCCGGGCTGGTCTGCGCGGCGGATCTCGCCAAGGCGAACGGCGCCGCCGCCGACGCGAAGCGCTACCTCGACACCGCCGACGCGTTCAAGGCGAAACTCGCCCGGTGGACGGTGACCACGAACGGTCCGCTGTCGAAGGACCCGTACTTCGTCCGGCTGACCAAGGACGGCAACGCGGACAACGGCACGAAGTACAACCTCGGCAACTCCAGCGTCACGATGGACCAGCGTGCCGTGACCGACGCGGGTTTCCTCGAACTGGTGAGGCTGGGCATCTACCGGGCCGACGATCCGGTGATCCGCAACAGCGTCAAGGTCACCGACGCCGACATCGCGTTCACCACCCCGACGGGTCAGTTCTGGCACCGGTACACGAAGGACGGCTACGGCGAGAAGGCCGACGGCTCACCCTGGGACTACACGTTCCCGGCCGAAAGCCGGACCACGTTCGGACGGCTCTGGCCACTGCTCGCGGGTGAACGCGGCGAGTACGACCTCGCCGCCGGTGACCGGGGTACGGCCGCGAAGCGCCTTCGCGACCTGGGGCGCGTCAGCAGCTCCGGGGACACCATGCCGGAGCAGGTCTGGGACGAGAACGCGCCTTCGGGGCAGACGGGCTTCCCGGCGGGCACGCCGACGGCGTCCGCGACCCCGTTGGCGTGGACGCACGCCCAGTACCTCCGGCTCGCCTGGTCGGTGGAGGCCGGGAAGGTGATCGAGCAGCCACGCGTGGTGCGGTGCCACTTCCTGGGCTGTTGACCGCGCTCTGTTGTTGATCGCGCCGACCGTGATCGCGCTGCCAGGGCGCTCCTTGAGCTGGAACGTCACGTTCCAGCCAGGGGCGCCCTGCCATCGCGATCACGGGGCCTTGCGGCCAAAAGGCGCGACTTCAAAAGATCAAAAGACCTTGGTCGCGTCGGCTGTGGTCACCAGGGTCAGTCGCCGGCGGGTTCGGGTTCGGGCAGCCACGAGTTGCCCGGAACGCCCCACTGGTTCGCCTTGAGCATCTTCTTCGCCGCCCGGGCGTGGCGCCCGACCAGCCGGTCGAGGTAGATGAAGCCGTCCAGGTGATCGGTCTCGTGCTGGAGGCAGCGCGCGAGGTAGCCGGTGCCCTCCACCTCGATCGGGTTGCCCTCGGCGTCGAAGCCGGTGACCTTCGCCCACGAAGCGCGGCCGGTCGGGTACGACTCGCCGGGGGCGGACAGGCAGCCTTCCCAGTCGTCGTCCGGGTCCGGCATCGTCTCCGGGATCTCCGAGGTCTCGAGCTTCGGGTTCACCACGACGCCCTTGTGGCGGGTGCCCTCGTCGTCGGGGCAGTCGTAGACGAACACGCGCTGGTCGAGGCCGATCTGGTTGGCCGCGAGGCCGACCCCTTCGGCGGCGTACATGGTCTCGAACATGTCGTCGATGAGCGTGCGCAGCTTGTCGTCGAACTCGGTGATCTCCCGAGTCGGGTTGTGCAGCACGGGCTCGCCGGCGATCACGATGGGATGGACGGTCACGAGCGCAGTTTAGTCGGACCCTTCTGGTACACCCTTACCCATGACGCGCCGACGCCGATACCGAGGCCGGGCGCCGGATCCGTGGTCTAATGGCGCCGCGGAATGACAAGCCTGTGGTTTCACGCCGCCGAGCACTGACCTGATTGCGAGGAGTCGGATGGACGCCGCGGAGTCGATGGCTGAGCCCGACCAGCCGTCCCCGTCGGAGACCGTGCACGGCCTCAGCGAGCGCGAGCTCGACATGCTCGCTTTCGAACGGCAGTGGTGGAAGTACGCCGGCGCGAAGGAACAGGCCATCCGTGAACGCTTCTCGATGTCGTCGACGCGTTATTACCAGCTGTTGAACCGGCTGCTCGAGAAGACCGAAGCCATGCAGGCCGATCCGATGCTGGTGAAGCGCCTGCGAAAGACGCGAGCGGCCCGGCAGCGCAATCGCGCGGCCCGGCGACTGGGGATCGATCTCTCATGAGTCTGTTTTCGGGCCTGTCCCGGCCGATGAAGGCCGCCGGACTGGCCTTGGTCGGTGTCGCCGTGATCGCCGCCGTGATCGGCGGGATCACCCTGACCACCGGCGGCGGTGACTCGGACACGGCGACGCCGCCCGGCACCACGCCCACGACCTCGGACGGCGCGACTCCGCCGTCGAGTCCGGCACCGGGCTCGCCTTCGGCCACCTCACCGCCCGCCTCGTCGGCGCCGCCGTCGAGCGCGCCCGCCAGCTCCGCGCCGCCGGGGAGCCAGCCGGGGCAGACCGGACAGCCCGGGCCGGGCCAGCCGGGCGGAGATCAGCAGGCGTCGCACAAGTGGGTGACCGTGCGCGTCTACAACAACAGCCTGATCCAGGGCCTCGCCGAGCAGGCCGCGAAGGACTTCCGTGCCTCCGGCTGGAACGTCTCCGAGGTCAAGGGCTACCAGGGCAAGCTCCCCGAGACCGTGGCCTACTACCGGCCTGGCACCGACGAGGAAGCCGCCGCGAAGGCGCTGGCCCTGGAGTTCGGCTTCCGCGCCGAGCCGAGGTTCGCGGAGATCCAGAACATCGGCCCGGGTGTGATCGTGATCGTCACCAAGGACTACAAGGTCAACGACAAGACCGGCTCTTAGCCGAGTACGCGAAAGGCCCTCTTCCTCGTGATGGGAAGAGGGCCTTTCGCGTACTCATGCCTGGTTCTGGGCGTAGGCCTCCAGAGCCGCCAGCTGGGCCGGGTCGAGCGACGGCCGCACGGCCTCGGCCGCCTTCGCCAGATGCGCGGCGGTGACCTCCTTGGCCTCCAGCGACTCCCGCATCGCGGTCAGCGCCGCCTCCCGGATCAGCGCCGCGCAGTCCGCCGCCGAGTAACCGTCCAAAGTGGCCGCATAGGCCGCGAGGTCCACATCGGACGCGAGCGGCGTGTTCTTCGCGCTGGCGGCCAGGATCGCCTCACGCGCGTGCGCGTCCGGCGGCGGGACGTAGACGCGACGCTCCAGCCGTCCCGGCCGCAGCAGAGCCGGGTCGACCAGTTCCGGCCGGTTCGTCGCGCCGAGGACGACGACCTCGCGCATCGGCTCGACACCGTCCAGTTCGGTGAGCAGGGCCGCGACGACCCGGTCCGACACGCCCGAGTCCGAGGACTGGCCGCGGCGCGGGGCGAGCGCGTCGATCTCGTCGAGGAAGATCAGCGACGGCGCGGCCTCGGAGGCGCGGCGGAAGAGCTCCCGCACCGCGCGCTCGGACTCGCCGACCCATTTGTCCATCAGCTCGGCGCCCTTGACCGCGAAAACGTTCAGCGCGCCGGTGCCCGCGAGCGCGCGGACCAGGAACGTCTTGCCGCCGCCGGGCGGCCCGTAGAGGAGCACGCCGCGCGGCGGGTCGACGCCGAGGCGGGCGAACGAGTCCGGGTAGCGCAGCGGCCACAGCACCGCCTCGGTGAGCGACTGCTTGACGTCGGTCATGTTGCCGACGTCGTCGAGGGTGAGCCCGCCGGTGGCCAGATTGTCCGAAGTGGACATCGAGATCGGGCGGACGGTGGTCAGCGCGTCGAGCAGGTCCTGCTGGGAGATCCGCGGTTCCTCGGCGTCGCGCTGCCGCAGCGCGGCGCGGAGGGCGGCGTCACGGCGGAGCGCGATGAGGTCGGCGGCGACGAAACCGGGGGTGCGCTCGGCGATCGGGCCGACGTCGACGCCGGACTCCAGCGGGGCGTCGCGCAGGAGCACGCGCAGCAGTTCCGTGCGGGTCTTGGCGTCCGGGAGCGGCAGGCCGAGTTCGCGGTCGAGCAGGTCGGCGGCGCGCAGCCTCGGATCGGTGGACTCGGCCCGCCCGGTGGTGGCGATGACCGCGAAACCCTTGCTGCGCAAGGCCTTGCGCAGGTCGTCGAGGACCACCGTCGCGAGCGGCGGTGGCTGGGACGCGGGCAGCAGCGCGTCGATGTCGGTGATCAGCAGGACGGCGGGGTCTTCGTCGCGCGTGGCCTGCTCGATCGCCTCTCGCAGCCGCGCGGCGGCCACGTTCGGATCGAGAACGGCGATGTTCGGCGCCGCGAGCGACACCACCCGCACCTTCTCGGCCTGTGCCACGGCACGGACCAGCGTCGCCTTCCCGACGCCTTCCGGCCCGGACAGCAGGACGCCGAGATGCGCCGACGTCCCGAGTTTGGCCAGCAGCTCCGGGCGGTGGAAGGCCAGGTCGAACCATTCGGCGAGCTTGCGCGCGGCCGACTCGGATCCGGCGAGGTCCGACAGGGGAGGCACGGATTCCTCGGCCACCTCGTCGAGCTGTTCGTCTTCGACGATCTCGGCGTCGATGAAGTCCTCGTGCGGAGTCGAGGGCGTGCTGCGCACCAAGGTCGTCCCGGCGCGGGCCGGGGCGGCGGCGGGCGCGGCCTCGCCGGTGCGGGCACCGTCACGCCAGCTGACCACAGTGGACGGTCCGACGGCGACCGGTCCCGACGGCTCGGTGGCGGTGACGGTGAGCAGCTCGTTCGTCCACGTCATGCCGATGGCGCGGGAGAGCTGGCCGCGGACCGCGGAGACGTCGGAGCCCGGCGCGGGCGCGAGATCCTGGGGGAGCAGGGAAACCGCGTCGCCGACGGTCAGTACCTTGCCGATCAGGGCGAGCCGCAGGGTGTGCGGGGAGAGCGACACGCTCGCCATCCGCGAACCCGACACGGTGACCGTCTTCGCCGCCGACACCTCCGCCGGTGCGACGACCACTTCCGAGCCCTCGGTCACGCCGAGGTTCGACATCGTGACGTCGTCGAGGAGGATCACGCCTGGGATCCCCTCCGCCTCCGAGGGAGCGGCCAGCGCGGAACTGACCCGCGCGCCGGTGAGGCGGACGGCGTCCCAGGCCATCAGGCCGAGCGCGTCGAGGACTTCGGGGTGCAGCCGGACGACGCCGCGGCGGGAATCCAGGGCGGAGGGGGTGTGCCGGACGGTCAGCGTGATCTGGGGTGCGCTCACCCCGTCACCCTATCCAGGCTCAGGCGGACCAGCCGTTGAAGTGCGCGATCCGGTCGAGTGGCGGCCGCTTGCCGGGCCGGAAGTCCCGCTGGGTCGTGTACGCGACGGCCAGCAGGGAGATTTGCGTGACGTCGGCCGGGATTCCGAGGAGGCCGGCGACCTCGGCTTCGTGCTCGGCGAGGTGGTAGCCGCACATCGAGCTGCCGAGGCCCTTGGCGCGCAGGGCGAGCTGGAAGCTCCAGATCGCCGGGTACGACGAGCCGTAGTAGGCGCTCTGCTCGATGTGTCCCTCCGGCGGGCGGCCGGTCAGGCAGGGGATCACCAGCGCCGGGACGCGGTCGAGGTTGTCGACGAGGTGCCGCGCCGAGGTGAAGGCGGACGGGTCGACGAGATGCTCGTAGCGCTTCATCGTGGCGATGGCGTCTTCGCGGACGATCCGCGCGATGGGGGTGCGCAGGGCGGGGTCGGTCACGACCACCCAATGCGCGGCGTCGAGGAGGTTGCCCGCGGCGGGGGCCTGCTGCGCGATCCGGAGGCAGTCCTTGAGCACGTCGGTGGGCACCGGGCGCTCGAAGTCGAGTTTGCGGCGGACCGAGCGGGTGGTGGTGAGCAGGGTTTCGGCGTCCATGATTCCTCCCAGAGGTGACTTACGACGTAAGCATACGATGTAAGTACTTACGGCGTAAGTGGCTCGCGGTAGATTCGGGTCATGGCGCTCAGCAGGGAGAAGGTGCTCGACGCCGCGCTGCGGCTCGCGAGCGAACACGGCCTGGCCGGGCTGTCGATGCGAAAACTGGCCGCTGAGCTGGGCGTCGAGGCGATGTCGCTGTACAACCACGTCGCGAACAAGGGCGATCTGCTCGACGGGTTGACCGCGCGGGTCTTCGAAGGTGTCCCGCTGCCCGCTCCCGGTCCTTGGGATTCACGGCTGCGGGCGCTGACCTCCGGCCTGTACACGGCGTTTTCGCGCTATCCGGTCGTCGTGCGCGCTTTGGCGACGGATCAGGCCAACCCGCGTTCGGTGGGGGCGCTGAAGTTCATCGACGCGATGCTCGAGGCGCTCCTGGACGCGGGGCTGGACGAGCGCGGTGCCGCGCGGGGCTACCGATCGCTGATGGGGCTGGTGTTCGGGGCCGTGCTGACCGAATCCGTGGGGCTTTCCGGCGGCGTTTCCGAGGCGCGTGCCGAGCCTGTCGACGCGTGGTTCCAGCGACTGGTGACCGCTCGTGAGCTGCCCGCCCTGCACCGGGTGCTGCCGTCGATGCTGGAGGGCGACTGCCTGCAGGACTTCGAATTCCAGCTGGACCTGGTGATCGGCGGGCTGGCCGCTTCGGCGCGGTGAGCAAGGGACCTTTGGTGTCGCGGTGGCGCCGTGTCAGTACATGGCCGTGTCAGTACATGAAGGCCCCCTTCCTTGCGCCTAACGCAAGGAAGGGGGCCTTCATGTACTGAGCAATCCGGATAGAGCGACCGAACCAGACAGCTGAGCGGCAAAACTTCGCGCCTGCCCCGAAAGGCCAGCTCCAGGCCACTTGTCCCCAAGTTGTCCACAGGGTCACCCCGTTGTGGACAACTCCCGCTCCCGGCCCCTGTTTCCCCAGGTCCCGTCGGTCGGCCCCGATACGCTGGGCGCGGGGCCGTCCCCCTGGGACGGGCGGGGGGTGGGGGAACGCGGGGTCAGCGTTTACGGAGGCCGATCCGGCGCCACGAGCGGCGCCGGGGGCCCCGGCCGTTGTCGCGGTCCTTGTCGTTGGCGAGGGTGCGCGGAGCGCGTGCGACGTGCTGTTCGCCTCGCTGCAGCCGGACGCGCTGGGCGGCACCGGCCACCACGCGCCGCAGCGGCGGGCGCAGGCCCAGCCGTCGGCGGCTCGAGGAACGCCGGATCGCCCGCCGTTCCCGCGGCGGCGCCATCCACGCCTCCGGGTGATTGGCCAGCCAGCGCTGCCGGTACACCGAGTACGGGATGTGCGCCAGGTACAGCACCAGCGCGATAGCCAGCGCCACCAGCGGGAACTGGATGATCGCGGCGGCCAGCAGGCCCACCCCGACCAGCAGCGGCGCGATCGCCTTCGCCGGCGCCTTCACCGTCTTCAGCGAAAGCGTCGGGATCCGGCTGATCAGCAGCGCGGCCACGGCGATCGTCCACACCCACACCGTGTACTGGTGCGACCACCAGCCCTGCCCGAACTGCAGCTCCAGGATCAGCGGCAGCATCGCCAGCAGGCCACCGGCGGGCGCGGGCACGCCGACGAAGAACTCACCCGCGTACGGCGGCTGCTCGGTGTCCTCGATCAGCGTGTTGAACCGCGCCAGCCGCAGGATCATGCAGACCGCGAAGATCAGCGAGGCCACCCAGCCGATCCGCTCGCCCTCGGCGTGCCAGACGTACAGCACCAGCGCGGGCGCGACACCGAACGAGATGCCGTCGGACAGTGAGTCGAGCTCCTGCCCCATCTTCGACGTCGCGTCCAGCAGCCGCGCGATCCGGCCGTCGAGGCTGTCGAGCACCGCGGCGATCCCGATCGAAGCGATCGCCATCGGATAGTTGCCGATCAGCGCGAACTGCACCGACGACAGACCGGCGCACAGGGCGAGCACCGTGATGGCGTTCGGCAGCAGCCGCACGCCGGGAGTGGTCACACGGACCATGGATCAGCCTTCCGAGTGCGGCGCCGAGGGCAGCTCGGCGATCGGGGTCTCGCCGCCGATCGTGCGCTGGCCCTTCGAAACGAGGACCTTGCTGCCCGGAGGCAGGTACAGGTCGACTCGCGAGCCGAAGCGGATGATGCCGTACGTCGAGCCGACGCCGACCTTGTCGCCCTCGCGGATGTCGCAGAGGATGCGCCGCGCCACCAGCCCGGCGATCTGCACCACGACGAGCTCGTGGCCGTCTTCGGTGCGCATGAGCACGGAGTTGCGCTCGTTGTCCTCGCTCGCCTTGTCCAGGTCCGCCGACAGGAACTTTCCGGGCCGGTACGCGACCCGCTCGATCACACCCGACGCCGGGATCCGCTGGACGTGCACGTCGAACACCGACAGGAACACGCTCACCCGCATCCGCGGTTCGGCGGACAGGCCCAGCTCGGGCGGCGGCACGGCCTCCTCGATCAGCGAGACCAGGCCGTCCGCCGACGCGACCGCGAGACCGGACTGGGCGGGCGGGACGCGCTTGGGCTCACGGAAGAACGCGGCCGTGGCGGCCGTCGCGAGCGCGCCGACGACACCGAGGCGCTTGGAGAACTTCCGCAGCACCAGCGTCGCGGCGAGACCGCCGAACACGAACGGCCTGCCGGCCGGGTGCATCGGCGGAACGGTCTCGCGGGCCAGCTTCACGGCGTGCGTGAGTGGGTTTCCAGTGGATTCCGGCCGGTTGCCGCTCATTGGTCGGGTTCACCGCAGTTCGTGTCGGGGGGTGGGGGCATGAAGAGCCATCACGCTACCGCCCTGTCCAGGGGCGGGCCGTGGCCTCCCCCGGAAGGGTTTCCCCGGCTCGGGTGGGAGGGACCACATCCCGGTAACGGAAGGTGGAAATAAGCGATAACTCTAGGTAATTGATGCCGATCGCCGACCTTGAGGACCCGCGAATGCCCGCCAGCCCGGACCCTGTAGGCGAGCGACTCGCCGAGCTGTTCCGAGCCTGGAAGAGGGACATTTCGGCGGCGCCGATGCCTTCGCTCATCGACCCCGTCCGCGCCGTCTCGGTCATCGCCGAGGCACGCGCGTCCGGATGCATATGCCCCCCGACGGCACATGCACCCGGACGCGGCCACTGGAACTGAGCGAACGTCCCACTCTAGTTCGCCGGACGTCCGTGATCACCGGTCACGGGAAAACCGTTACCAACGGTCACTCCCATGATCACCGGCGATACGGCGGCCGCGAGTCGCGCCGCCCGGAGCCGCGCACCAGCCGCAGCAGGGCGAGCAGCACGATCGAGCCGAGAATGGCCACGCCGAAGCTGGGGAAGTCGAACTCGAAGGACCGCTCGGTGCCCGTCGCGAGGCGGTAGATGAAACCGCCGAGCGCCGCGCCGAGCACGCCGACCAGGATGCTGAACAGGCAGCCGCCACGCCGGTCCGGGCCGCCCACCACGACGTTGGCCAGCCACCCGGCGATGGCGCCGAACACGATCCACGAGAAGAAACCCATGCCACGAGATTACCGACGCGGATGGAGTAGCGCACAAGAAGACTTGTACAAGGACTCTTGTGCAACTACTGTTGTGCGTTATGGCCGACCGTGAAGTGCGTGAAGTCCACGATTCGAAGGTGCTCGCCGCGATGTCCCACCCGCTGCGGCGCCGCCTGCTCGACGTCCTCCGCCTCGACGGCCCGTGTACGGCGTCCGTGCTCGCCGAGCGGACCGGGCAGGCGGTCGGGAACGTCAGCCACCATCTGAAGGTGCTGGCCGCCAGCGACCTGGTCGAGGAGGCGCCGGAACTCGCCCGAGACCGGCGCGAGCGCTGGTGGCGCCGCGTCGGTTACGCGGTTTCCTGGTCGCCGTCGGACTTCCCCGACGACCCGGTCGCGGCCGCCGCCGAATCCCTCGCCCTCGAACGCCAGGTTTCCATGGCGCGCCAATGGTTCGCCGAACGCGAGACCTACCCGGAGGAGTGGCACCGAGCCGCCTTCGCCACCGACAGCTGGATGAAGCTCTCGGTCGCGGAAATGGCCGAAATCGAGGGCCGGATCCAGGCGCTGCTCCGGGAGTACAGCGACCGGGAACAGCCGGACGACGGCCAGGAACGCAGGCCGGTGTTCTTCGCCACCCGAGCCGTCCCGGCCCGGCCGTGAGCGTCCGCGAACGCGGCGGACTGCTGCGCTCCCGGGACTTCCGGCTGCTGTGGACCGGCGAGACGACCAGCGTGCTCGGCAGTTCCATCGCGGTCGTCGCGCTGCCGCTCGTCGCCGTGGTCGCCCTGCAGGCCAGCACGTTCGCGGTCGGGCTGCTGACCGCGGCCGCGTGGCTGCCGTGGCTGCTGATCGGACTGCCGGCGGGCGCCTGGGTCGACCGGCGCCCGAAACGGCCGATCATGCTGGCGTGCAACACCTTCTCCATGCTGGTGTTCCTGAGCGTCCCGATCGCCGCGTGGTTCGGGCTGCTCACGATGACCCAACTCCTCGTCGTCGCCCTGGCGGGCGGAGTCGCGAAGGTGTTCTTCAACGTCGCCTACCGCGCGTACCTGCCTTCGCTGGTCGAGAAGGAAGACCTCCAGGAGGCCAACGAGAAGCTGCAGGGCAGTGAGTCCGCCGCGCAGATCGGCGGTCCCGCTTTCGCCGGTCTGCTCGCCCACGCGTTCGGCGCCGTCGCCGGGGTGCTCGCCGACGCCGTCAGTTTCGGGATCTCCGTGCTGTGCCTGCGTTCCATCCGCTACCGCGAGCCGGAGCGCCCGGCCAAGACGCGGACGCGACTGCGGGACGAGATCCGCGAAGGTCTCGACTTCGTCCTCCACGACCGGTACCTGCGGGTGTTCGCGGTCTTCGGCGCGATCTCGAACGTCGCGCTCATGGGCTACCAATCGATCGAGGTCGTGTTCCTCGTCCGGGATCTCGGCGTGGGAGTGGGTACCGCCGGAATCGTGCTCGCCCTCGCCGGCCTGGGCGGCGTCGTCGGAGCCGCGTTGTCGGGCAAACTCGCCGCGCGGATCGGCACCGCGCGGGCCTTCGTGCTCTGCGAGGCCTTCGGGGCGCTGATGATGTTGCTGGGGCCGCTCGCGCGGGACGGCTGGGGGCTCGCCTTCTTCGTCGCCGCCGGATTCTCGCTCAGCGCCGGGGTCGTCGGCTCGAACGTCCTCAACGCCACCTTCAAACAGCGCTACGTCCCGGCGGCGATGTTCGGCCGGGTCACCGCGAGCATGTCCGTGCTCAGCTTCGGCGCGATCGCGCTCGGCGGCCTGCTCGGCGGGATCCTCGGTGAGACCGCCGGCGTGCGGCAGACGCTGGGCTTGATGGCCGGGCTCGAGGTCCTCGCCGTCGCGGCCCTGCTGTTCACGCCGATCGGCCGGTGCCGCGACTTCCCCTCCGGATCGCGTTTAGCGGGCTAAACGCGATCCGGCAGGGTCACAGCAGCAGGACGTCCACCTCGTCGCCCTGCTCGGCCGAGTCCACGTCCTCCGGCAGCACGATCAGGCAGTTGGCCTGCGTGAACGACGCCAGCAGATGCGAGCCGGGGCCGCCGCGCGGCCCGACGACCCCGGTGACCTCGCCCTCGGAATGCGTGTAGAAGCCCCGCCGGAACTGACGCCGCCCGGCGGGGGACTTCATCGCCTCGGTCAGCCGGGCCCGCACCTTCTGCCGGTCGACGCCGGAATGCCCCATCGCCGCGAGCAACGCCGGCCGCAGGAACGCCTCGAACGAGACGAGCACGCTCACCGGGTTGCCCGGCAACGTCACCACCGGCACGCCGTTCCACCGCCCGCAGCCCTGCGGCCCGCCCGGCTGCATCGCGACCTTCCGGAATTCCACGCCCTGCCCGGTCAGCGCGTCCTTCACCACCTCGTACGCCCCCGCGCTGACCCCGCCCGAGGTCACCAGCAGATCCACGTCCGCCAGCCGCGGCTCGATCACCGCGCGGAACTCGTCCACGTCGTCGACGACACTGCGCACGACCTCGGCCTCGCAGCCGAGCGCGCGGATCGCGGACGCCAGCATGATGCTGTTCGACTCGTAGATCTGCCCGTGCCGCAACGGTTCCGGCGCGTCGACGAGTTCGGTGCCGGTCGACACGACGAGCACCTTCAGCGGCCTCCGGACCGGAACCTCGGCGAGGCCGACAGCCGCCGCGAGACCCAGTTGCGCCGGGCCGAGCACGGTTCCGGCGGGCAGCGCCACCGTGCCCTCGACGACGTCTTCGCCGAGATGCCGGATGTGCGCGTCCGGGACGGCTGTCCTGAGAATCCGGACGTCGGTCACGCCACCGTCCGTGTGCTCGACCATCACCACCGCGTCCGCGCCGGGCGGCAGCGGTGCGCCGGTCATGATCCGGTGCGCGGTACCCGGCTCCAGCGTCCCGATCTCGACGCGGCCGGCGGGGATGTCGTCGGCGACGGGCAGTGTCACGGGAACCTCGGCGACATCCGCGGCGCGGACGGCGTAACCGTCCATCGCGGAGTTGTCGAACGGCGGCAGCGAAACCCCCGCGAGCACGTCCTCGGCCAGGACGAGCCCGGCGGCGGAGGCGAGCGGAAGGCTGATGACGGGGGCGTTCCCGAGCAGGCCGGTGACGGTCTCACGGTGGGTGTCGACGGAGATCACGCCGACCATCCTCCCGCCTCCGGGCCCGCATGCAAGACTCTGCGCGTCACAACGACCACCGGGGAGAAGAAGACATGCAGGTTCAGATCCGTCACCAGCCATCGTTCGCGGTGGCGAGGCTCATGCTCGCGCCGGGTGAACCGGCGCAGGTCGAGTCGGGCGCGATGATGGCGACGAGCTACGGCGTGCAGGTCCAGTCACAGGCGCAGGGCGGCATCATGAAGGGCCTCGGCCGCGCCTTCCTCTCCGGCGAGTCCTTCTTCATCTCCACCTACACCGCCCCGCAGAACGGCGGCTGGGTCGACGTCGCCGCGAACCTGCCGGGCGACATGCAGATCATCAACCTCGACGGCCGCACCGGCTGGTGCGTCACCCGCGGCTCGTGGCTCGCGTCCTCCCACGGCGTGCAGACCGAGACCAAATGGGGCGGGCTCAAGAACCTCGTCGGCGGCGAAGGCGGCTTCCTGACCCACGCGACGGGACAGGGCCCGCTGGTCGTGGCCTGCTACGGCGCGCTGGAGACGGTCACCCTCCAACAGGGCGAGGTGATCACCATCGACACCGGGCACGTCGTCGCGTTCGCCGACACCGTGCAGTACCAGGTCCGCAAGGTCGCCACCGGCGTCATCCAGTCGATGAAGAGCGGCGAAGGCCTCGTCTTCGACTTCGCCGGGCCTGGCCAGCTGCTCACCCAGACCCGTAACCCGTCGGCGCTGTCCGCCTGGGTGATCGCCCAGGTCCCCGCCCGCTGAGCGCATGCGCGTCCAGACCAGGCACACCCCCAACTTCGGGGTCGCCCGCATCCTGCTGTCCCCCGGCGAAGCCGTCCAGGCCGCCGGGGACACCATGCTGGCCAGCAGTTTCGGCATCACCGAAACCGTTCCCGCGCGCGGCGGTTCCCGGGCGGGCAAGGCCGCCCCGTCGGTGTTCAACGCGCCGGAGGGCGGCGGCTGGATCGACTTCGCGCCGCTGACCGCCGGCGACGTCTACCCGCTGGAGTTCACCGGCGGCGCGGGCTGGTGCGTGAGCCGCGACGCGATCCTCGCCCGGCCGGCGACCATCAGGCAGGACCCCGGCTGGGCGCCGCTGCAGAAGCTCTTCGGGGCCGATTCCGGTTTCCTGGAGCACTACAGCGGAAGCGGTCCGCTCGTGCTGGCCGCGCAGGGCCCCGTCGACGCCTTCGAACTCACCGCGGGCGAACTCGTCACCGTGCGGCCGGACTTCCTGCTGGCCTATCCGGACACCGTGCAGTGCCGTCTCCGCGCCGTCGACCAGGCGGGCCCGCAGTCGGTCCGCACCGGCGAGGGGCTCGCGCTGGACTTCGCAGGACCAGGACGCGTCCTTGTGCAAGCGCGCAATAGGCGGCTTTCTCGCGGGTGACCTTAGGGCGAATCGACCATTGCCGACGCCGGTAATTCGGGTAGCGTGAACTGCACTCGAAACCGCCGTCCGGGGCAGAGAAGGCCGGCGGGCCCCGTGCTGAGGGAGTGCGCAGTGGCAGTCGGCACCGTCAAATGGTTCAACTCGGAAAAGGGCTACGGATTCATCGAATCCACCGAAGGGCCCGACGTCTTCGTCCACTACTCGGCCATTCAGGCCGACGGATTCCGGACGCTCGACGAGGGTGATCGCGTGGAATTCGAAGTCCAGTCCGGCCGTGACGGGCGGAGTCAAGCGGCGGACGTGCGCAAGGTTTAGCGCCGGGTTCAGGCGACCCCCGGCAGCCGCCGGAACTGGCGCGTTAGGCTGCGCTGCGTGACAGGCGATGAGTCGGGGGACCTGACCGGTCGCCGGCTGGGCAACTACCGCATCGACGGTGTGCTCGGCAAGGGCGGCATGAGCGTGACCTACAAGGCCACGGACGTGCGGCTCGGACGCAAGGTGGCACTGAAGGTCATCGGTGATCACCTGGGGGCCGACGCCGAGTTCCGCGAACGCTTCGTCGACGAGGCGCGGAACACGTCCGCGATCGACCACGCCAACGTCGTGCCCTTGTACGACTTCGGCGAGCTCGAAGGCATGCTCTACATCGCCATGCGGATGGTCGACGGCGGGGACCTCGCCGGGCTGATCTCCGGTGGCCCGATCGCGCCCGCCCGCACGCTCACCATGCTCGACCAGGTCGCCGACGCACTCGACACCCTGCACAACCGGGGTCTCGTGCACCTCGACGTCAAACCGGCCAACGTCCTGGTCACCAGCAAGGAGACCTCGCGCGAGCACGTCTACGTCGCCGACTTCGGCCTGACCCGCCGCGGCGCCACCGGGCACCGTACCCGCGGCGGCGACTTCCTCGGTTCGCCCACCTACGCCGCGCCCGAGCACCTGCGCGGCGAGCCGCTCGACGGCCGCACCGACCAGTACGCCCTCACCTGCGTCCTCTACGCCTGCCTGACCGGCAGCCCGCCCTTCAAGGGCGACGTGCAGACGGTCATCAAGGGGCACCTGAACGGCGAGCCCCCGGCCATCTCGCGGATCGTCGGCGTGCCCGCCGGGATCGACGAGGTCGTCCGGAAGGGAATGGCGAAGAATCCCGCCGATCGCTACCCGAACTGTGTTGAGATGATCGCGGCCGCCAGGCGCGCCCTCGGTCCGCTCGCGGCGTCGAACGAGCCCCCGGGCCCGCCAGGACAGGTGGCGGCCGCGACCGTCCAACAGGCGGTACCGCAACGGCAGAACACGCCGCCACAGGGAGAGGGGGGCCCCGTGCACCCGTACGGAGGACAGCAGCCCGGCTACGGCCAGCAGGGACCGGGGCCGCAGGGTCCCCCGCCGCAAGGCCCGCCGCCCGGTTACGGCCCGCCGCCGCAGCAGGGTGGCTACCAGCAGCCCGGTGGTTTCCAGCAGGGCCCGCCCCCGGGTTACGGCCCCCCGCCGCAGCAAGGCGGTTTCCAGCAGGGTGGCTTCCAGCAAGGCCCGCCCCCTGGCTACGGCCCCCCGCCGCAGCAGCAGGGCGGTTTCCAGCAGCAGCCCAAGAAGGGCGGCGGCGCCAAGTGGATCTGGATCATCGTCGGCGTCCTCGTGGTCGCGGGCGCGATCGTCGCGGCGATCCTCGTCTTCGGTGATTCGAGCAGCGGCAACGGTCCGCAGACCACCGCGCCGAACATCCCGGTCGGCCCCGGCGACTCGCAGTCGCAGTCCCCGGAGTCGTCGGCGAAGGCTCCTCCGACGTCGATCTCCATCAAGCCGGGCAACTGACGCGGCACCGCGCTGACCTGCGGTTCTTGCACTCGACCCTGGAGAGTGCTAAACACGGCATTGGCACTCGACGCCGTCGAGTGCCAGGCAGGCGGTCACCGACCGCTCGCCTGAAGGTCGGGACGGTGAGGCCGCACCCTTGAGTGGGTGGGTCGTCCGTCGCGGGCACCGAGCCTGGCCGAGGAAGAGTCCTGCCGCCGCGCTTCTGTGACATTCGAGACAGAGCGTGCGGCGGCGCCCAATACCGGAGGACCACACCGAAATGGCCAAACTGATCGCGTTCGACGAGGACGCCCGCCGCGGTCTTGAGCGTGGCTTGAACATCCTCGCCGAAGCCGTCAAGGTGACCCTCGGCCCGCGGGGCCGGAACGTCGTGCTCGAAAAGAAGTGGGGCGCGCCGACGATCACCAACGACGGTGTCTCCATCGCCAAGGAGATCGAGCTCGAGGACCCGTGGGAGAAGATCGGGGCCGAGCTCGTCAAGGAAGTTGCCAAGAAGACCGACGACGTCGCGGGTGACGGCACCACCACCGCCACCGTGCTCGCCCAGGCTCTCGTCCGCGAGGGTCTGCGCAACGTCGCCGCCGGGGCCGACCCCATCAGCCTGAAGCGCGGCATCGAGGCGGCCGTCGAGGCCATCACCGAGCAGCTGCACAAGATGGCCGTCCAGATCGAGACCAAGGAGCAGATCGCTGCTACCGCCTCGATCTCGGCCGCTGACCGCACCATCGGCGAGCTCATCGCCGAGGCGCTGGACAAGGTCGGCAAGGAAGGCGTCGTCACCGTCGAGGAGAGCAACACCTTCGGGCTCGAGCTCGAGCTCACCGAGGGTATGCGCTTCGACAAGGGCTACATCTCCGGTTACTTCGTGACCGACCCGGAGCGTCAGGAAGCCGAGCTCGAGGACCCGTACGTCCTCCTCTTCGGTTCCAAGATCTCCACCGTCAAGGACGTGCTGCCGCTGCTGGAGAAGGTCATCCAGTCCGGCAAGCCGCTGCTGATCATCGCCGAGGACGTCGAGGGCGAGGCTCTGGCCACCCTGATCGTCAACAAGATGCGCGGCACCTTCAAGTCCGTCGCCGTCAAGGCCCCGGGCTTCGGTGACCGCCGCAAGGCGATCCTGCAGGACATCGCGATCCTGACCGGTGGCCAGGTCATCTCCGAGGACGTCGGCCTCAAGCTGGAGAACGCGGACCTTTCCCTGCTGGGCAAGGCGCGCAAGGCCGTCATCACCAAGGACGAGACCACCATCGTCGAGGGTGCGGGCGACGCCGACCAGATCCAGGGTCGCGTCAACCAGATCCGCGCCGAGATCGAGAACTCGGACTCGGACTACGACCGCGAGAAGCTCCAGGAGCGTCTGGCGAAGCTGGCCGGCGGCGTGGCCGTCATCAAGGCCGGTGCCGCCACCGAGGTCGAGCTGAAGGAGCGCAAGCACCGCATCGAGGATGCAGTGCGCAACGCCAAGGCCGCCGTCGAAGAGGGCATCGTCGCCGGTGGTGGCGTCGCTCTCATCCAGGCCGCCGAGGCTGCCTTCGCCGGTCTGAAGCTCGAGGGCGACGAGGCCACTGGTGCCAACATCGTCAAGGTCGCCGTCGAGGCGCCGCTCAAGCAGATCGCGATCAACGCCGGCCTCGAAGGCGGCGTCGTGGCGGAGAAGGTCAAGTCCCTCCCGCAGGGTCACGGCCTCAACGCCGCCACCGGTGTCTACGAGGACCTGCTCGCCGCCGGCGTGCCGGACCCCACGAAGGTCACCCGCTCCGCGCTGCAGAACGCCGCTTCCATCGCGGCGCTGTTCCTGACCACCGAAGCCGTCGTGGCGGACAAGCCGGAGAAGGCCTCGGCCGCTCCCGCCGACCCGTCCGGTGGCATGGGCGGCATGGACTTCTGAGTTCGAGCCCGTAACACCGGAAAGCCCGGACGCGCCTCGCGCGTCCGGGCTTTTCCTTTGCCGTGAAGTGAGGACCGGGCTTCGGTAGGGGTGGTCGTGGGTGGCGCTTCGTGATCGCCGCCCGATCACGAAGGTAGTGAAGGCCTCCATCACTACTCTCAAGGTAGGCAAGGGGCCCTTCACGACCACCCGACCGACGGCGGTCCGACGGGCCTAGACCTGCCCGTCCACCAGGTACCCGCCGCCCTGCCGCTGGCGGTCCTTCTCGTACGGGTTGGTGGAGTTCGGGTCCGAAGGCTTCCGGGGTTCGAGGTTCGTCCGGTCGGTCGAGCCCGCCTCCTTGGCCGGGTTCTCCCTTTCGACCGTCTCGGGATTGGGGTCGATCTTTTTCCTGCCCGCGGTGGCGTTCTCCCAGTCCGCGAACAGCTTCTTGAGATCGTCCGAGAGCTGCCCGTCCGTTTTCGCGTAGGCCTCGGCGGCCTTCCGGAGCTGCTCACCGGCGAGCAGGAACCGGGCGCAGCTCGTCCTCATGAACTGTTCGACGGCGTCGCGGATCTCCAAGGTCGAGTCGTCGCCCGTGCACGTCTGCTCGTCACGGCCCGCGAGGTGCCGGTCGGCACGGTCGGCCTCGGCGAGAATCCGCAGTTGTGCCGAATACCCCTCGGCCGCTTCGAAACAGGTTTGCGCGACCCGCAGGAGAAAGTGGATCTTGACGGTGATCCCCGTGTTCTTCTCGCGCTCGGTCCGGTTCGGCAGCGTGTTCGCCGTGAGGTCGTAGAGCTCGAGGTTGTAGCTGTGCACCCCCGCGATCGCCTTCTGCAGAACCAGCACGTCCCCGCCGAAGTCGTCTTCGAGGCCGGACAACGCGTTGTGTTCGTCTTGGATCGAGGTGGTGAGCTTCTGCAGGATGTCCTGGAGGGACATGGCGTCCTGCTCGACGGTGAGTCCCTTGATGACCCCGCCGACGAACCCGGCGAGGTCGAGGACCGCGCCTACCGGGCCGAGGACCTTCCCGCCCGCCTCGTTGACGGTGTTCACGACCTTGCTGAGTTTCGCCCCCGCGGACAGCAGGCTGGTCGCGATCCCGTGGATCGCCGACGCCCGATCGACCTTCTCCAGGATCGCGTCCGCGGTGAAGACCTTGAGCGTGACCTTTTCGTCCAGCTTCTTGGTGGCCCAGTTGAGCCGTTTGACGATGTTGAGCCGGGTGGCCTGGATCGTCGCGGCGCGCGTGGAGTACAGGCTGGACAGGCTGGCGAGGATGAGCGACTGGTTCAGCATGGTCGGCGCGATCGAGGCGAAGAATCCGGCTCGGAAGGCTTTGGCGGCGAGCCCGGTCCACTCGATGAACCAGTCCTCGTCCGAGCTGGTCGCCCCGTCCAGCCACTCGACGTTCCGGACGACCGCGCCCTGCCCCAGCAGTTCGGTCACCCGCCCGTTCTTGTCGTGGAAGCCGAGGTTGCCGGCGACGTTCAAGTACGTGTTGTGGGCGGCTTCGAGCTTCGCGAGGTCAGGCCCCTCCAGCTGGGGGACGAACTTGGCGACCTCCTGCCGCCGGTTCCAGGCCAGCCGCTCGATCTGGGCCAGATTCTTCTCGACGTGGCACTCGACGTACTTCTGGGTCTGCGGATTCCAGCCCTGGCAGTGGACGTCCTTGTAGTGGCCGAGCATGCCGTCCATGACCCAGGTCAGGTATCCGCAGAAGTCGTCGGAGCCCGACAGGTGGCCGTACGATTCGGCGGGCCATTGCCAGGCCCAGGGCTCGGTCGAGCACGGAACGGCGGGCGAGAGCTTCGTCATGGCGTCGACGGCGTCTTCCGTCCAGCGCTTGGTGAGCGCCTTGCAGAAGTCGTCCAGCGCGCCATCGAGCATCCTCTTGTACTCGCTGAGGCTGAGATAATTGCCGGCCATGGAGGCCCCCGCTTCCCGCTCCCTGTGACAAAGTCATGGGGAGTGTAACGGTGAACACGCGTTCGCGCGGCCGAACTCCGGAAAAGCGAAAAGCCCGGACATCCCCATGTCCGGGCCCCTTACCTCTTCCCCCTGCCCCCGCGGATCGCGTTTAGCGGGCTAAACGCGATCCGGTGGACGCCGCGTCCCCTGCGCGCGGCGTCCACCTCGATCAGGATTCGCCCGGCTGCTCCGGAGTCAGGAGCCACGCGGCGACGTAGACCGGGATCGCGAAACCGGCGGTGAAGAAGGCGCCCGCCACCAAGGCGATACGCAGGATCGCGGCGTCGATCCCGAAGTAGGCGGCCCAGCCGCCCGCGACGCCCGCGATCATCTTGTCGGTCCGGCTGCGGAAGAGCTTCTTGGTGGCCTGGGGGGTGTACACGCTGTTCGTCATGGCTCAATGTTCGCCCGGGACCGACCCCCGGCACATCGGGGTACGGCCCCGGTCCGACCCTGGAATCCGACCCTGAGGGGGTGGAAAACCGGATGCCCGGGCGGTGTCGACGCGGGTACAACTTCTCGGGTGAAACACGACAGCCCCGAATTCGCCGCCATCGCCGAGCAGGGCATGATCCTGCGCTGCCAGGTCGGGTCCGGGCTGCACGGCACCGCCGTGCTCGGCCAGGACGACCGGGACGAGCTCGGCATCTGCGTCGAGCCGCCGGACCACGTGATCGGCCTCGAGCGGTTCGAGCAGTACATCTTCCGCACGCAGCCCGAAGGCGTCCGGTCGGGTCCCGGTGACCTCGATCTGACCGTCTACTCGCTGCGCAAGTGGATGCGTCTCGTGCTTAACGGAAATCCGACCGTCCTGCTGCCGTTGTTCGTGCCGGAGTCCGAGATCGTCGTGATCGACGAGCTCGGCGCCGAGCTGCGGGAGAACGCGCACCGGATCGTCTCGCGCGCCGCGGGCCTGCGGTTCCTCGGCTACTCACGCGCCCAGCGCGAGCGGATGCTCGGGCTGCGGGGCAAGGACGGGCGGCCGGAGCTGATCGAGAAGTACGGCTTCGACACGAAGTTCGCCATGCACATGGTGCGCCTCGGCGTGCAGGGCGTGGAGCTGCTGGAGACCGGGCGGATCACGCTGCCCGTTCCCGAACCGTGGCTGAGCTGGCTCCGTGATCTGAGGCAGGGCAAGAAAACCCGCGAGGAAGCGTTGGACGCGGCCGAGTCCCTGGAGCGTCGTCTCGAAGAGCTGGTGCGCGGATCCTCGCCGCTGCCGGAGGCGCCGGACGCCGCATGGGCCGACGCTTGGCTGGTGCGCGCCTACCTCAGGGCGTGGAAAATGCCTTGATGACGATCAAGGCGAAGGCGCTCACTTTCGGGGTCGCGGTGCTGACCGTGCTGGGAATCGGCACGGCCAGTGCCGCACCCGAAGGCCATGACGCGCGAAGCAGGCTCGACGTCGTCCAGGCCCGCGGCGAACTCCGCGTGTGCTCGACGGGGGACTATCGCCCGTTCACCTATCGCGACGCCGCGGGCGCGTGGAGCGGGATCGACATCGACCTCGCGGGCGACCTCGCCTCGCGGCTCGGCGTCCGGCTCCAGCTGGTCCAGACCACTTGGAAGGCGATCGCCGACGACGTCGGGCTGAAGTGCGACCTGGCGATGGGCGGCGTGTCGGTGACGCTGGACCGGGCGAAGAAGGGTTTCTACACCGCTCCGTATCTTCGTGACGGCAAGACGCCGATCACCTTGTGCGAGAACGAAAAGCGCTTCCGGACGCTCGAACAGATCGATCAGCCGGGGGTGCGGGCGATCGTGAATCCGGGCGGTACCAACGAACAGTTCGCCGACGCCAACCTCAAGCGGGCGACCATCGTGCGGCATCCGGACAACAACACGATCTTCGCCGAGATCATCGCGGGCCGCGCCGATCTGATGATCACCGACGCGACCGAAACCCGTTGGCAGGCAAAGCAGAACCCGCGCCTGTGCGCGGTGCATCCCGACGAGCCGTTCACCTTCTCGGAGAAGGCGTACCTCCTGCCGCGCGACGTCGTGTTCAAGGAGTGGGCCGACCAGTGGCTGCACCTCGCGCTGAACGACGGGACCTACGCGCGCATCGCGAAACCTTGGCTCGGCTGAAATCGGTTTGAACCACTTTCGTTATCCGACCGTATCTCCAGATGTGGGTGAGGAGGAACCAGACCGGAGGAAACACGGATGATGAACAGCGCCGGGAAACACCGCAAGCGCGCGACGATCGGCATCGCGTCCGTACTCGGGGTGGCCGCCATCGCCGCGGCGATGTTCGCGGTCAGCACGCCCGACGGCCAGGCCTCGGAAAGCTGTCAGGGACTGGACACCGCCCTCCGGAACAATCTCAACTTCATCGCCGGTCAGCAGGCGGATCCGGACGCCCTCTCCGAGGCGCGGATCGCCAACCGGCAGGCCGTCGTCGACCTCATCCAGCAGCGCCGCCAGGCCGCGACCTGCACCGAGGTCGTCCAGGCCGACGGCGGGAAGCAGGAACAGAACCAGGCCGCGGACGAGGCCGAGAAGGCCGCCGAACAGGACGCCGGGATGGACGACGCCATGGCGGGCGAGGACGAGGCGGCCGACCAGGAGGACGCGGCCGCGGGGGGCGGCGAGGTCGTCTGCCAGGGATCCACGGTGACGTTGTCCGGCGAGGGCGGCGCGCCGGCCGCGTCCAGTGACGAGTTCCCGGCGGGCACCAAGCTGAAGGTGACGAACCTGGACAACGACAAGTCCACGACCGTCGAGGTCACCGGCGTTTCCGGGAGCTGCGCGCTGCTGAACAACGCCGCCTTCGAGCAGGTTCGCGAACCGGGGAAGTTCCTGATCCGCCGGGCCGTCATCGAGCGGGTCGGCTGACCCGGACCCCGCCCCACCACCACCCTCAGCGGACAGGCTGCGCCTGGCTGCTGGACATGCAGCACCGGAACGGGGAAGACGCGGACGGATCCGGTGCGGCGGCGGCGCGAGTCCTCCTGGTCCCCTCGGCCAGGAGGGCTCGTGGCCGTTTGTATCTCGCTTGTACGCCCTTTCGGGACGCTTCTCGCGAAACGCCGAGAAAGGACATCCGATGAGATTCAGACGACTGGCCACCGCGGCCGCCACCGCCTTGCTGGGCATGGCCGGGCTGGCGATCACCGCGACGTCGGCCGAAGCCGCCGTCGGTCCGCGTCCCAACTTCCAGCTCCCGTTCCCCTGCAACCAGGTGTGGAACGGCGACAACGACAACAGCAGCGCGCACCGGGCCTACGAAATCGACTTCAACCGCGGCAGCTCCGCGGGGGCGGACCTGGGCGACACCGTCGTCGCGGCGGCTGCCGGCAAGGTGGTCACCTCGGCGCACCAGGGTTCGGCGAACGGCTTCGGCAACCTGGTGAAGATCGACCACGGTGGGGGATGGTCGACCTACTACGCGCACCTGAAGGTGCGTTCGGTCGCGGCGGGCGTCCAGGTCGCGCAGGGGCAGAAGGTCGGCGAGGTCGGCAACACCTCCAAGCCGGGCAACAACATCAGCCCCCACCTGCACTACGAGGTCCGCACCAACGACGCCCTGTGGCCCGACAACATCAAGCCCGCGTACTTCAACGGCGTGAAGTTCGGCTACCCCAACGCGAACGTGACCTCCAAGAACACCTGCGGTGGCAGCGGGAACCCCAACCCGTACGACGCCGTCGAGGTGTGCGGCGACGGCTACAAGGTGATCGACTCGCAGGCGCTCGGCAGCGCCGCGACCACGTACCTGCTGTACAACGGCACGAACAAGAACAACTGCGTCACCACCATCAAGTCCACCTCGGTGGGCACGGGCAGCGCGGTTTCCGCCTTCCTCGAAGTGGAAGGCGCGGCCAGGAAGACCGACTCCGGAAGCTTCGAGTACTACGCGGGCCCGGTGAGCGCGGCCGCGGGCGCGAAGTGCGTCAAGTGGGGCGGCTCGGCGGGATCCTCCAGCTATGAATCCCCGCTGGAGCACTGCGGCTGATCTCGGCTCAGGGACGCTATGAAAGGCCCGTTACTTGCAAAATTTGCAAGTAACGGGCCTTTCATAGCGTCCGCAGGTGGGCGCGGACGCGAGTGAAGCGGTCTTCCCAAGCGGCCCGGACCTCCGGAGCGGCGGCGTGACCGGCGAACAGGCCGGGATCGGGAGCGGCGCGCGGCACCGGCAGGCGACCGTCCACAGGGGACAGTGACTCGCCGCAGACGTCCCCCGTCAGCAACGACATCGTCCCCAGCCCGCAAGCGAAGTCCAAAGCGGGCAGCGCACCCGCGAGCGCGAGCCCGGCGGCGAGCCCGACGCTCGTCTCGACGGCGGAGGACACCACGCACGGCAGGCCGCAGGCTTCGGCGACCTCCAGTGCGCGCCGGACCCCGCCCAGCGGCGCGACCTTGAGAACGGCGACGTCGGCCGCTCCCGCCACGGCCACCTTGAGCGGGTCTTCGGCCCGGCGGATCGATTCATCGGCGGCGATCCGCACGCCGACCCGGCGCCGGACGTCGGCCAGCTCGTCGATCGACGGGCACGGCTGCTCGGCGTATTCGAGCCCGCCCGCCGCGCGGTCCAGTTCGCCTATGGCCTTGACCGCGGTGTCGACGTCCCAGGCCATGTTCGCGTCAACGCGGATCGCGCCCGACGGGCCCAGCGCTGCCCGCACCGCCTCCACCCGGGCGCAGTCCTCGGCGAGGCTCACCCTCGGGTCGGCGACCTTCACCTTCGCCGTGCGGCAGCCCGACGCGGCGACGAGTTCGTACGCCTTTTCCGGCGACACCACCGGGACGGTCGCGTTCACCTCGACGCTGTCCCGGACCGGCGACGGCCAGCCGCGTTCGCTCGCCTCCAGCGCGGACGCGAGCCACGGCGCGCTTTCGGCGTCGGAGTAGTCGGAGAACGGGCAGAATTCGCCCCAGCCTGCGTCACCGCGGATCAGCAGTCCTTCACGGACCGTGATGCCGCGGAACCGCGTGCGCAGGGGGATCGCGTAGACGTCCATCGCCGCCGATCATGCCACTGCTGGAATCGGATGCCGTTTTCCGCGATTCCGGACAGAATGGGCGACGTGGCACTCGACTTTCGCGTGCTGGGACCCACCGAGGTCACGGCCGACGGGCTGCCGGTGCCCTTGGGCGGCAGCAGGCCGCTCATCGTGCTGGCGGGCTTGTTGCTGCGCGCGAACACGGTGGTGCCGGTCGAGGAACTGGGCCGCTGGCTGTGGCCGGACGACCGGCGGCGGTCCAAAGGCGCCCTGCAGACGTACATCCTGAGGGTCCGCCGCGCGCTCGGCGACGAGGTCACCATCCGCACCGAACGCGGCGGTTACCTGCTCGAACTCGACGAGAGCCTGCTCGACCTCGCCCGGTTCCGCTCACTCGCCGCGGCGGGAGCGGAGTCCGCGGCGGACGGCGACCTGCGCCAGGCGGCGGAGCGGTTCGCCGCCGCGTTGGCCGAATGGCGTGGCCCGGCACTGCAGAACGTCCATTCCGAGGCGCTGCTCCGGGACGAAGCCGACCAGCTGGGCGAAGAGCGGCTGCGTGTCCGCGAGCAGTGGGCCGACGCGCTCATCGCCCTCGGCGAGCACGGCACGGTCGTTCCCGAGCTGACCAGGCTGTGCCGTGAGAACCCGCTGAGGGAGCGGCTGCACGAGCAGCTGATGATCGCGCTCTACCGCTCCGGCAGGCAGGCCGAAGCGCTGAACGTCTACCGCCGGATCGGCGCGGTGCTGGCCGAAGAACTCGGCCTGGACCCCGGCGCGTCACTGCAGCGCGCGCACCAGGCGATCTTGACCGGCGAGGAGGCCGTCGAGACCACATTGGACTCGGAGCTGACGCGGTACCGCCTCGGCGCCGAGCCGATGATCCCGCGCCAGCTCCCGGCGGATCTCCGGGTCTTCTCCGGCCGCCAGCGCGACCTCAAGGCCTTGCACGGACTCGTCCCGGAAGCGCTGGACACCGAGCGGTCGACGTCCATCGCGTCGATCGAGGGGATGGGCGGCATCGGCAAGACGACGCTCGCCGTCCATTTCGCGCACGAGGTCGGGGAGCGTTTCCCCGGCGGGCAGGTGTACCTCAACCTGCGCGGATACGGCCCCGGCGACCTGGTCGAACCCGCGACCGCGCTCGAAACCATGCTCGTCTCGGTCGGCGTCCCCGCCGACCGGATCCCCGCCGGCGTCGACGGCCGCGCGGCCACCTGGCGCACCTACAGCGCGGGCCGCCGGATGCTGATCCTGCTCGACAACGCCGCGAGCACCGAGCAGATCCGGCCGCTGCTGCCCGGCCCCGGCTGCCTGGTGCTGGTGACCAGCCGCTGGCAGCTGCACGCCCTCGTGGCGACCCACGGCGCGCGACGCGTCGCGCTCGAGGAACTGCCGGACGAGGACGCGATCACCCTCGTCGCTTCGACGATCGGGCTGGACCGGGTCACCGAGGATCCCGAGGCCACCGAACGGTTCGTCCGGTACTGCGGCGGGCTGCCGCTGGCCATCCGGATCCTCGCGGTGCGGGCGGCGCAGTTCCCGGACCTCGCGCTGCGGGAGTTCGTCCGGCTGCTGGACACCGAACAGGACAGGCTGGGCTCGTTCGACCTCGCCGACGGCGACGAGACGAACGTCCGGGCCGTCTTCTCGTACTCGTACCGGGCGCTCGACGAACGGGCCGCGCGGATGCTGCGGCTGCTCGCCCTGCCCACCGGCGGCGACTTCAGCGTGCCCTCGGCCGCGGCGGTGGCCGGGGTCGACGTCGCGGAAGCGAGCGTGGACCTGGCGAAACTGGCTTCCGCGCACCTCATCGCGCGGTCCAGGCCCGGCCGGTACCAGTTCCATGACCTGATCCGCGCCTACGCGGCCGAACTTTCGGCGAAGCTGGACGGGCCCGAGGCGCGGACGGCGGTGCTGGACAGGCTGCTCCACGCGTCGCTCGCCTCGGCGCTGAACGCGTCGCGGCTCTTGCGTTCGGATCGGCACTACCGGCTCGTCGAACCGGAGCGGTTCGACGGCGCGGGGCTGAAGTTCGGGCACTACGAACAGGCGCTGGACTGGTTCGACGAGGAGGCGGGGAATCTCATCGCCGCGGTGAACGTGGCGTACCGGGAGCGGCGGTACCGGGAGTGCTGGCAGCTGGCCTGGCTGCTGCAGTCGTATTTCATCGTCCGTGCCAGGTTGGAGGACTGGCGTTCGGTGTTCGGCGTGGCGCTCCGTGCCGCCCGCGACCTGGAGGACCGCTCCGGTGAGGCCGCCATCCTCAGTGGACTGGGCGTGGTCTGCGGAGTCGGCCGCCAGTACGACGACAGCATCGTCTACCTGAAGCAGGTCGTCGAACTGCAGCGCCAGGTCGGGGATCGGCAAGGGGAGGCGCGGGCTCTCTACAACCTCACACTGGCCAGCCAGGACCCCGGCACGGCGTGGGAATACGGGACGCGCGCGTTGAGTCTCATCCGGGAGCACAACGTCGGCGCCGGCATGGAGGCCAGCGCCCTGCAGGCCCTCGGGGACATCTGCACCCAGGTCGGCCGCTTCGAGCAGGCGCTCGGCTTCGCCGACCAGGCACTGGCCCTGGAGGTGCACGCGCTCCCCGACGAAGCCCGCTTCACCCTGCACACCAAGGGGACCGCGCTCGTCGGGCTCGGCCGCGCCGATGAAGGCATCGCCTGCATGCGGCGGGCCGTCGAGATGTTCTTCGCCCACGGCGAGCTCTACGAAGCGGCCGACGTGCTGGCCCAGCTCGGCGGAATCCATCTGCGGCTCGGTGATCCCTCGTCGGCGCGTGAGTGCTGGCTGCGTTCGGTGCGGGTGCTGACCGAGCTCGC
This sequence comes from Amycolatopsis sp. lyj-84, assembly GCF_046549075.1. Classification (NCBI taxonomy): domain Bacteria; kingdom Bacillati; phylum Actinomycetota; class Actinomycetes; order Pseudonocardiales; family Pseudonocardiaceae; genus Amycolatopsis; species Amycolatopsis sp. lyj-84. The sequence goes on along the minus strand of NZ_JAJPWO010000017.1, from coordinate 2,177 downwards.
GCATCCGGACGCCGACGACGTCCGGACGAAACTCGCCTCGCTGGTCTCCGGCCAAAGTTGAGCGAGGCACGGGCGCCCGGCGTGCCGACCCCCAGTCGCAGCACGCGAGTACGCCCGTGACCTCACGCGTCACCTAACAGGACACCGCTCACTGTGCGCTGACTGTGCAGCGTGCGCGGGTCAGGCCAGGAGTTTCGCGAGGGCGATCGCGTTCTTCGGCGCCTCGGCCTCGACGGTGTTGTCGAAGTAGACGTACGTGTCGCGGCCCCAGCCTTCGATCTTGCGCGCCCAGCGTTCGAGAGTCTTGTCTCCGTACCCGCTGACGTAGAGCTCCTCTTCGCCGTGCAGGCGGACGTACGCGAAGTCCTCGGTCGTCATCTCCTCGACGAACGGGAACTCACCGGCGGTGTCGGCGACCACGAGCGCGATGCCGTGTTTCCGGAACAGGTCGAGGCTTTCGGGCTCGGTGAAGCTCGGATGCCGGACCTCGACGGCGTGCCTGAGTTTCCGGCGCGGCTTCGGATCGGTGTGCGGCTCGGCCTCGAGCTTGTCGTCGTACTCGCTCGCGAGCTTGGCGGCGGCGTGGCTGGTGCGCGGCAACAGCTTGAAGAAATCCTCGACGCGCTCGGCGTCGAACGACAGTCGCGGCGGCAGCTGCCAGAGGATCGGCCCCAGCTTCCTGCCGAGCGCCAGCACCCCGGAAGCGAAGAAGTTCGCCAGCGGCGTCTCGACGTCGCGCAGTTGCTTCAGATGGGTGATGAAGCGGCCACCTTTGACGGCGAAGACGAAGTCGTCCGGGGTCTGCTCGGCCCACGCGCGGTACCGCTCCGGCCGTTGCAGCGAGTAGAACGAGCCGTTGATCTCGGCGGAGTTCATCCGGCCGGACAGGTATTCGAGCTCGCGTCGCTGCACCAGGCCGCGCGGGTAGAAGTTCCCCCGCCACGGTGGGTAGCGCCAGCCTGAAGTGCCGATCCTGATCTCGGCGACGTCGATCACCGCCTTCCCATGTGGCCCTGATTCCCCCTCTCTCCTCGGTGCAAACGCCTGATCAGGCCCACGAGAACTGCCACCGGCGGGTCTGGACCAGGCTGGAGGCGAACTCGCGCAGGTTGCCGGGCTGACCGGCGAACGCGGGCAGGCAGAACGAGCGGTGCTCGGCGGCGACCGTGAGCGCGCGGCCCTGGGTGCGCGGCGGTGCGGCCACCGACAGCTCCATCGAGTCGAAGCCCAGCACCGTGAGCGTCGCGCCGAAACGGTCTTCCCAGCTGCGCAGGACCGCGGACAGCTCGTGGACCTGGTCGGTCGCCTTGATCATGCCCGTCCAGCCGAGGATCGCCGGGATGTCGGCGGGCCGCTCGGTCTGCACCAGCGCGAGCCGGTGCGGCCCGCGCGCGGCCAGGATCGACCCGGTGTTGCCCGCCTCGGCCAGCGGATCCGCCCGGCGCGACGGACGGCGGGCGAGGCCGGGGAACTTCGCGCCGAACGGGCGAAGGCAGGCGCCGTCGCAGCACGACGTGTCCCACCAGCGGGCCAGCACCTCGGCCGGGTCCGCCGAGGAGATCCGGTGGTCGGCGGGGGCGAGCCTGCCGCGGTCGTCGATCCAGTCCTCGCCGTTGGCCGCGAACCGCTGGTCGTGCGGGATCAGCACCGGCCACAGCCCGGACCGGTCGAACTCGGCGACGCAGCCGGTGTAGCGCTCCGGCCTGGTCAAGGGCAGGTCCGAGACCCAGATCCGGCCGTGCCACCGGCCGGGCGGCAGGGTCTGGACGGGCGGCGTACCCGGGCGGAACGGTGCGATCGTCATCGGCTTCCCCTCGAACTGGTGTTCGGTCAACTCTACCCGAACACTAGTTCGAAGCACCGACAGTTTTCGATACCCCGTTTGCGGGATCTCCGGGACGGCGCCCCATGCGTCCCTGGCGTCACAGGCGCACCATCGACACCGTCCACAATGGAGGAAGGTGCCGCGGTGGTCCTCTGGTCGCGGCCGCGTGTGAGGTTTCGGCTTCTCTTGAGGGGTAAGGCAAAGGTGGCGTGTCCGATGCCGAGCGGCCGTGTCGCGAAAGCCACTTTCGGGACATCAGATGTCGCGAAAGTGGGGCGGATTCATGTGGTGGTCGCAACGTGCTCTGTTAGGACAGTAGCGTGGTGAGTTTCTCGAGTGGGGTGTGCCAGTC
>NZ_JAJPWO010000016.1:0-197023 GCF_046549075.1 Amycolatopsis sp. lyj-84 | reverse complement strand
CGCACCCGACGGCACCCTCACCATCACCACCCCCACCGGACAGAGCCACGACAGCACCCCACCACCACTACACCAACCCCGCCCGACAACCGAAGAACCACCACCGTTCTAAGCCCATTGCCGAAAACCGGCAACCGCTCCCGGTCAGCCGCCACCCCACCCCCACTCCAAGCGCCATCGCCGAAAACCGGCCACGCCCACCCAAGAGTCCACCCACGGTCTGAGCCCGAACAACAGACCTCAAGCCGATCCGAGCACGCGCCCCTACGCGGCAAGCTCACCACCATGGAAACCGACTACGTCTTCCCCGGCCGCCGCGTCACCGCGGTCTCGATGGTCCTCGGCCCGGTCCTGCTACTCACCGGAACGCTGTTGCGGTCACGCTTCAACTTCTTCTTCCCCGACCAGCTCAGGGCGATGAGCGACCATCCGGCGCTGATGACCGCCGCCTACACGTGTTTCCTGGCGGGCAACGTCCTGCTGTGGCCCGCGATCCTCGCGCTCGCCACGAGGATCGGCCGGACCAAGCCCGCGCTGGCCGCCTGGGGCGGTCTGTTCGTCCTAATAGGACTCTTCGAGCGCACTTTCCACGCCGGGATCGACCAGGCCGCGCTGGGACTCGCCGAGCGGCGCGGCGCCGGTTTCGCCGAAAGCGTGGTCAGTGAGTCGTACCAGGATCTGCATCTGTTCAGTTTCCTGTCGTTCACCATCATGTTCGGCTGGTACGTACTCGCTTTCGCCACCTATCGCGCGAAAGTGCTCGGCGTCGTCCAGTCGATCGGGTTGGCGACGATGGGACTTCTGCCGCTCGGCGTGCTGAAGGGTACCGAAATCGTGTCGATCATCGGCACCGCCGGGCTTTGTGTCGCGTTGGTCCCAGCCGGTATCCGCGTATTACTGGAAAGTCCCAAACCGAGCCGGAAGACGGTTTTGCTCACGGCGATCACCGTCCCGGTTCTGGGCGCGCTCGCTTTCGCGAGCACCTTGGGCTGAGGGTTTCCCTCAGGCCAGTCGCGCGGGCGCTTTTCCCGCCCTGTCACCGGATTCGTGGTCGCGCCCCGCCGGGAGGCAGCTCATCAGCAATACGAGACCGACAGCGCCGAGAAGCATGTGCCCGGCGAGGATGCACAGCCCACAGAATCCGATCCACAATGAGATCTTCATTCTCAGATGGTAGGGCCGTTCTCGGGACCGGAGCCCGGACTTGGGAAAGACTTAAGGTCTCCTTTGGGCAAAGGGTCTGTTCGGCGTACGCGCGTAAAACACCACCAGGGACACCGTCGCGGCCAGGAAGACCACCTGCATCAGGCTCCTCGGCACCAGTTCGTCCATCACCGACGTCACCGGCCCGTTCAACGCCTTGTGGACGTTCGCCGGGAACATCCCCAACAGCAGGAGAGTCAGTCCGGCGGCGGCCCATGGCGCCGTGCGCGACCACAGCACTCCCGCGGCTCCCGCCAGTTCGAGGACGCCGGTGACGGTGACCAGCAACCCCGGCGCGGGCAACGCGGGCGGCACCATCGCGATGAGCTCCTCGCGCATGCCGATGAAATGCGCGAGCCCGGTCGTGACGAACAGTGCCGCGACGCCGCCGCGCACGGCCACCGGCCAGGGCTTCAGCCGCTGGACGCCGACGGCCCCCAGCAGGAACAACGTCGCCGTGACGGCGACCAGCATCAGAACGGGTACCAGACCGGGATCCATGAGCATGCCCTCCGAGCAGCGAAACTTTCCACTGACAAGATGCGCCGTTGCGGGCCATCTTGTCAATGACTAGATTCATCCTCATGAGTCCGTACCACCACGGCGACCTCCGGCGGGCCGTGCTCGACGCCGCCGTCGCGGCCGTCACCGAACACGGCCCGGCCGGGATCAGCCTCCGCGACCTCGCCCGGCGCGCGGGGGTTTCGCACGCCGGGCCGGTGCACCACTTCGGCGACAAGGCCGGCGTGCTCACCGCGCTGGCCGCCGAGGGATTCGGGCTGCTCGCGGACGCACTCGCGGCCGAGAGCGAGCGCGGCTTCGTCGAGGTCGGGGTGGCTTACGTGCGCTTCGCGATCGAGCATCGCGCGCATTTCGAGGTGATGTTCCGCCCCGAGCTCCATCGAGAGGACGATCCGGCGCTGGCCGCCGCCCGTGACCGCGCGGGTGGCCTGCTGACCAGCGGCGCGTCGGCGGTCAGCGACGACGCGATGGCGGGAGTCGCCGCGTGGTCGCTGATGCACGGCTTCGCGAACCTGTGGCTCACCGGCGCGCTGCGGGCCGAGCACCTCGAGGATCCGGACACCGCCGCCCGCGCGATCGCCCGGATCCTGTTCCCCTGAACGCGGCTCAGGCTTGCGACGTGGGCACGATGGTGACCTGCTGGAGGTTCACCCGCGCCGGGAGCGAGGTCAGGAACGCCACGGTCTCGGCGATGTCGTCCGCCTTCAGCCAGGTCAGCGTGTCGCGCATGCCGTCGAGCCACTCCAGCGCGCCGGCGTCGGTGACGTGCCCCTGCAGTTCCGTCTCCACCAGACCGGGCTCGATCGCCGCGACCCGCACGCTCTTCGGGCCGAGGTCGGCACGAAGGTTCCTCGACAGGTGCGTCACGTACGCCTTCGAAGCGGCGTAGACGGCGAAGGACGGGAAGACGCCCTGAGCGCCGATGGACGACGTGTTCACCAGATCGGCGACACCTTTTTCGGCCGCCGAAGCGACCAGGTGCGGGACGAACGCACCGATCGCGTTCATCAGGCCCGTCATGTTGACGTCGATCATGCGCTGCCAGTCGCCGGTCGCGAGTTCGTCGATCGGCGCGGCCAGCATCACGCCGGCGTTGTTGAACAGCAGGTCCGCGCGCCCCAGTTTCGCTTCGACCTCGGCCGCAGCGGCCCGCATCGCCCCGGCGTCGGCGACGTCGGCCGCGAGGACGAGCGCGGTACCGCCGTCCTGGTCGATCTCCTTGGCGAGCGTTTCCAACCGGTCCGTGCGGCGGGCGACGAGCGCGACCGCCGCGCCGGAGGCGGCGAGCCGCCGTGCGGTCGCCTCGCCGATCCCGCTGGATGCACCGGTGACGACGGCGACCCTGTTCTCGTGCCGTGCCTGGATGTTCGTCATCTTGTCTCTCCTCTGTGGACTCTTTCTGAGACCAGGTAAATCGCCCCGGCGTCGGCGACGTCGGCCGCGAGGACGAGCGCGGTACCGCCGTCCTGGTCGATCTCCTTGGCGAGCGTTTCCAACCGGTCCGTGCGGCGGGCGACGAGCGCGACCGCCGCGCCGGAGGCGGCGAGCCGCCGTGCGGTCGCCTCGCCGATCCCGCTGGATGCACCGGTGACGACGGCGACCCTGTTCTCGTGCCGTGCCTGGATGTTCGTCATCTTGTCTCTCCTCTGTGGACTCTTTCTGAGACCAGGTAACCGGCCCACGAGGAGAGATGACACGGTCTGTTCAGCCTGGGTCCGGCAGTACCAGTCAGGCTTCGAGCGCACCGAGGACGAGCGCCGCGTGCTTGCGCCAGACGTCGTCGCCCTGTCCGGCGGTCAGTTCGACGATCCGGCCGAGCGCGAGGATCTGCAGGCCGATGTCCGCGGAAGTGATGCCGTCCCGCAGCCGTCCCTGACGGCGCGCGCGTTCGACGAGGCCGTCGAGACTCTCGGCGAGGTGCGCGCGACAGGCGTCGAGAGCGCCTTCGGTGACGGTGAGCCCGTCGAGGAACGCCCGGTGCCGGGCCATCATCGCCAACGTCCGCTCGACGACGAGACTGATCCCCTCCCAGGCGTCTTCGGCCGCTTTCGCACTCTCGGAGACGGCCTCCCATTCGGCGACGTCGTCCTCCAGAACCGCTCTGACCAGGTCGTCCTTGGCGGGGAAGTGCCGGTACAGGGTGGCGACGCCGACGTCGGCCCGGCGCGCGATCTCCCGGACGTCGGTGGCGAGACCGCGTTCGGCGAAGCACTCGCGCGCGGCCTCCAGCAGTTGCGCCCGGTTTCGCGCCGCGTCCCAGCGTTGACGCCGCGAAGTGGTCATGAAGGAATCCTACCTGTTCCGGAACCCCTGTTTCGGATACGGTGATTTTCCGGAACACGTGTTCCGGAACTGGAGGAGACCATGTCCACGATCGTGATCACCGGGGGAACCGACGGCCTCGGCCGCGCGCTGGCCGCCGACAGGCTGCGCGAAGGCCACACCGTCGTCGTGGTCGGCCGCAGCGAGGCGAAATTCCGCGAACTGACGGGCGACGCGCATTTCATCCGGGCCGACCTGCGCGAGGTGTCCGAGAACTTCCGCGCCACCCGGGAGATCGCCGAACGCTTCCCCGTCGTCGACACGCTGGTGCTGGGCGCCGCGTACGTCCACCGAGACCGGCAGTTGACCAGCGAGGGCTTCGAGCACACGTTCGCGCTGTACTACCTGAGCAGGCACGTCTTCGCGTCGGAGCTCCAAGAGGTGCTCGGCGCGGCCGAGCGGCCGCTGATCCTCGACACCACCGTCCCCGGCACGCCGAAGGACGCCATCCGGTGGGACGATTTCCAGCTTTCCCGGGACTTCACCTGGAAGTCGGCGAATCTGCAGAGCCGCCGGATGGGCCTGTTGTCCGCGCACCTGCTCGCCTCCGAAAAGGTGCGGTACGTGCTCTACAACCCGGGATTCGTCCGCACGAGTCACCAGGGCGCACTCGGCAGGACCTCGCGGGCGATGGTCGGCGTCCTCGCGAAACTCCTGGGCACACCCCCCGAGAAAGCGATCCTGCCGATGCTCGACCTCATCCGGAACCGGCCCGAAGCACCCTTGAGCGCGTATCAGCGCGACAAACGACTCCCCCTCGACGAGGTCGATCATGACGAGGCCGAGCACCTTCACGCCGAGACACGACGGCTCCTGCGCGAAGTCGCCGACGCCCGACCAGGGTTGACCTGCGCCGATGTGCGCGGCGAGAAGAAACGAGGAAAGATCGCCGCGACTGTCGAATCGGCGGGGCGCCCTTCGTATAGGCAGTGACAACCGCTCGATTGAGGAGGACGCCATGACCCAGTACCTGATCAGCCTCTACCACCCCGACGGCCCCGTCCCGCCGCCGGAGGTCCTCGAACCGGTGATGCGCAAGATCCAGGCGCTCAACGAGGAGATGAAGACCGCGGGCGTCTGGGTGTTCGCCGCCGGGCTGCACCCGCCGACCACGGCCACCGTGCTCAAGGCCAAGGAAAACGGCGAGATCGCGATGACGGATGGTCCTTACGTCGAGGGTAAGGAGCACCTCGGAGGCTTCACCATCGTCGAGGTGCCGGATCTGGACGCCGCACTCGAATGGGGCACCCGGGTCGCCGAGATCACCTATCTCCCGGTCGAGGTCCGGCCGTTCCAGGGTGTGGAAGACCCTTCGTGCGTTCCCTGACCACCGACGACATCGGCCGTGTCTTCACCGAAGAGTACGGCCGCGCGGTATCCGTGCTGGTCCGCGTCTTCGGCAGCATCGACATAGCCGAAGACGCGGTCCAGGACGCTTTCGCCGAGGCGGTGGACCGCTGGCCGTCCAGCGGCCCACCGCCGAGCCCGGCGGGCTGGATCATCACGACCGCCCGGAACAAGGCCGTCGACCGGTTGCGCCGGGAAGCCGCGCGCGACGACAAGTACGCCCAGGCCGCGCTGCTCAACGCCGACAACGAACCAGCGGAGGTGTGCCCGGTGCGAGACGACCGCCTACGGCTGATCTTCACCTGCTGCCACCCGGCGCTGGCCCTCACCACGCAGGTCGCGCTGACCCTGAAACTGCTGGGCGGGTTGACCACCGGCGAGATCGCGCACGCGTTCTTCGTCCCCGAGACGACGATGGCGCAACGGCTGGTCCGGGCAAAGGGCAAGATCCGCGACGCGAAGATCCCGTACCGCGTCCCCGGTGACGCCGACCTGCCGGACCGGCTGCGGTCGGTGCTCGCCGTGATCTACCTCGTGTTCAACGAGGGCTACACGGCCAGTTCGGGCGAACGGCTGGTGCGGGACGACCTGTGCGCCGAGGCGATCCTGCTCGGCAGGTTGCTGACCGGGCTCATGCCCGACGAACCGGAGGCCACCGGGCTGCTGGCGCTGATGCTGCTCACCGAGTCCCGCCGTGCCGCCCGCACCGGCGCGGACGGCGACGTCGTCCTGCTGCCGGATCAGGACCGGTCGCGGTGGGACCGGGAGCTGATCGCCGAAGGGCAGACGCTGGTCCGCGCCTGCCTGCGGCGGAACCAGCCCGGCCCGTACCAGCTCCAAGCGGCGATCAACGCCGTCCACAGCGACGCCGCCGACACGGGGAGCACGGACTGGTCGCAGATCGTCCGGCTGTACGACCTGCTGCTGGCGGCGAACCCGACGCCGATCGTCGCACTCAACCGGGCGGTCGCGGTGGCCGAGGTGGACGGCCCCGAAGCGGCACTCGACGCGATCGACGGCCTCGATCTGGAGGATTACCACCTCTACCACGCCATCCGCGCCGATCTGCTGCACCGCGTCGGCCGCGGGGTGGAATCGGCGCGGGAGTACGACGCGGCGATCCGGCGAGCGGGCAACAGTGCCGAACGACGGCTGCTGGAACGGAAACTGGCCGCGGTCAGTCGCTGATCAGCCGCGCCGGGCCGGGGCCCTTCGCGGCGAGGACGTCGCCGGGGTTGACCAGGACGCACTGCTCGAAGGACAGGCAGCCACAGCCGATGCATTCGGTGAACCGGTCGCGCATGCACTCCAGCTGCTCGATGCGCTTGTTGAGCTCGGCGCTCCAGCATTGGGAGGCGCGCTGCCAGAACGCGTGGTCCGGCGCGGCGCCTTCCGGCAGGAAGTCGAGCACGCCACCGATCACCTCCAGCGGGATGCCCAGATGGTGCGACGCCCGGATGAACGCGACCAAGCGGATGTGGCGACACCACTGCGCCGCGACAACTCTCCGATGGTGAGTTCGGATGGCGGTTCGGACATGGGCGCCATCCTAGCTTGACTTGAACCCCTGTTCAGGTTTCATGCTGGAGGCATGACGAAACCGGAAATCTCCGAAACGACCATCCACAAGGGACAGTGGCCGACACCGGACGGGGAACTGGTGGCCGTGGCGCGGGAGTGGCCGAGTGCCGAAGCGGCACGAGCGTCGTTCGAGGCACGCTCCGGAGAGGGCCTCGTTTCCTTCACCGCCTACGAGGGCATCGACCACGACGGCGCTTTCACCTACGAGCAGTGGACCAGCGAAGACGCGATCCGGAACCTGGACGGCGCGCCCGTGTACCGCCTCTATCGCGGGAACCGGGACGAAGGAGCGCCCGGTTGCCTGGTGGTCGTCTCGGTCGAGTTCGAGGGCCCCGACGAACAACGGCAACGGGACTGGATCGACCTCGTCTTCACCGCGCTGGACTCGGAACCCGTACGACCGGAAGGCGGGATCTCGGGGTTCTTCCACGTGAGCACCGACGGGACCCGCGTGCTGAACTACGCGGAGTGGACCAGCGCCGAGGCGCACCTCGCCGCACTCGCCGCGCCGGGCTCGGACGGCGTCGGCACGACCGGCGTGTGGAAGAAGGTGCAGACCTACCCCGGCATGACGGCGGGCGGATCGGTCAAGCGCTACCGCCCGATCCTCTCGGCGGTGGCGGCATGAAGCCGATCCTGGTCGCCGGGGCGACGGGCAACGTCGGCGCGCAGGTGGTCGCCCGGTTGCGGGCGCGGGACGTCCCGGTCCGGCCGCTGAGCCGGAACCCGCCGCCGGACGGTGTCCGCGGCGACCTGGCGAAACCCGAAACGATCGCACCGGCGCTCGACGGCGTCGACACGGTGTTCCTGATGCTCGCCGGATCCGCCGAGGCACTGGTGCCGACCGTGTCGCTGCTCGGCGAACGGGTGAAGCGCGTGGTGTTCCTTTCCTCCCGTGCCGTCGACGATTCCCTTGCGGAACAGGACAATCCCATCGGCACCTGGCACCGGACCGTCGAAGAGGCGATCGAAGCCGCGGGCGTGGACTGGACTTTCCTGCGGCCACACGGGTTCGCGGCCAACACCCTCGGCTGGGCACCGTCGATCCGCGCGGACGGCGTCGTCCGCGGCGCGTACGGCGAGGCGTCGCTGCCGCTGATCCACGAGAAGGACATAGCCGCGGTGGCCGTCGAAGCGCTGACGGGTGGCGGGCACGCGGGCGCGAAGTACGCCCTCACGGGCACGCGGCCGATCACGCAGATCGAACAGGTGCGGATCATCGGCGAGGCCGCGGGCCGCCCGGCACGCTGGGAGGAGATCCCGCTGGAAGAAGCGCGCGCGGCCATGCTCGCCAAAATGCCGGACTTCATCGTCGACACGATCCTGACCGGGTTCCGGGCACTGGTGACGGAACCGAGCGAGATCACCTCGACCGTCCAGGACGTCACCGGCAGGCCGGCGCTGGACTTCGAGGTCTGGGCGGCCGACCACGCCGCCGATTTCCAGTAGCATCGAGTACGTGTCGACACCGGTTCATGCCTCGGCGGTCCACTAGCCGCCGTTCCTGATCTCGTCCCCCGACGTACGACGCCCGTGGGGTCTCTTCGCCACGGGCGAAATCCAGGAACGGAAACCATGAACCCGCTGTCCATAAAGGACGGTGGTCGGCGCTGGCTGACCACCGTCGGCTCGAAACCACCTCGAACCGTCGTCGACGTCGACGACGGGATCACCGCCGACGAGGCGTTCCGGCTCGCCGAGTCCGGCACCGGTCTCGTCTGGCACGGCGACTACCCGAACGCGCGGAACCTCCTGGCTGCGATGTCCCGCCGCTGCGCGCCGGCGGCCGGGAAACCCTTCCAAGACCAGCGGAACCTGCAAGCCCGCCGGGCACGGCTGCTCGGCAGGCTGCTGGTTCCGCTGGATCCCGGGCACGTCCTGCCGCTGCGTCGCGGTCCGGACGTCCGCACCGCCTGCGCCGAGGTGTACGGGCCTTCGGAAACCGCGTCACTGGTGTCCCTGCGGGAACTGCTCGGCGTCGTCGGCGCGCACGAATGGCGGGTGAAGGGCGTCGAGATCCCGGCACTCGGCGCGAAGATCCATCCGCACCACGGGGTCTTCTCACCCGTCCGCGGTGAGTACGTCGACCTGGTCGCGAGAACTCCTTTGCCCGCCGAGAACCTGGCGTTCGACATCGGCACCGGGACCGGCGTGCTCGCCGCGGTCCTCGCCCGTCGCGGGGTCGAGCGCGTGGTGGCGACCGACAACGAACCCCGCGCGCTCGCTTGCGCGCGGGAGAACTTCGAACGCCTCGGTTTCAGCGGGCTCGAAACGCTCGAGACGGACGTCTTCCCACCGGGCCGCGCGCCACTGGTCGTCTGCAACCCGCCTTGGCTCCCCGCCCGGGCGCACACCCCGCTCGAACGCGCCGTCTACGACCCGGGAAGCCGGATGCTCCACGCCTTCCTCGATCGGCTGCCCCGCCATCTCGAACCCGGAGGGGAGGCCTGGCTGATCCTCTCCGACCTCGCCGAACTGCTGGGCCTGCGCACGCGCGCGCGGCTTCTCGAAGCGTTCGAACGTTCCGGGCTCGAAGTCCGGGGCCGGGAGGACACCAGGCCGAGGCATCCACGGGCCTCCGACCCGCGCGATCCGCTGCACGCCGCCCGCGCGAAGGAGGTGACCTCGCTGTGGCGGCTCACAACCCGAGCAGCACCCGCGCCTGACTGATGAACGCGCGGGCGGCGGGGCTGACCGGCCCCTCCGTCCGCCAGGCGAGCGCCAGTTTCGCGCGCAGCCCGGCGGGCCGCGTGATCTCCATGGCGTGCAGTTCCGTGTAGTGCGTCGCCAGCGACATCGGCACCACCGCGACGCCGAGCCCGCGTCCGACCAGTTCGGCGACGACGTTCGGGTCGCCTGCCTCCAGCGTCACCCGCGGCTGCGCGCTGTCGGCGAGGAAGGCCGCGTCGACGATCGCGCGCATGCCGGTGCCCTTCGGCAGGCTCACCAGCGAACGGCTTTCCAGCTCCGAAAGCGTGATCGTGGCGTGCGCGGTGAGCGGATCGTCCGGACCGGAGACGGCGACGAGCGGCTCGTCGAGGACGACCTCGAAACCGATTCCGGGCGGCGGTTCGCCGGAGACCCCGATGAGCGCGATGTCGAACCGGCCGTCGGCGACCCCCGCGAGCAGGACGTCGGAGGTCGCCTCGGCGAGCGTGATGTCCACGGCGGGATGACGCTCGTGGAATCGCGCGAGCAGATCCGGCAGGTTGACCGGGCCGCGCGAGGACACCATGCCCATCGCGACCTGGCCGCGGACCAGTCCGGTGAGGTCGTCGACCGCCTGCCGCACCCCGGCGACGGCGGCGAGCGCGGCCCGCGCGTGCGGCAGCGCGGCGGCACCGACCTCGGTCAGCCGCACCGCGCGGGCCGACCGGTCGAGCAGCGGCTGCCCGAGCTCGCGTTCGAGACGGCGGATCTGGGCGCTGACGCCGGGCTGAGCGACGTGCAGCCGCTCGGCGGCGCGCGTGAAGTTGGCCTCCTCGGCCACCGCGACGAAGTATTCGAGCTGACGCAGTTCCATAACCGATGATTCTAGTTCCCAGACAAACCAGATCTTGGACTTCTGAATGGATCGAGACCACCCTGGTCTCATGACCACAATGCTCCGCCCCGGCGATTCCGATTACGACTCCGAACTCGCCGGCTTCCAGACCGCCGTGTCCCGTCGTCCCGACGTCATCGTGGCTGCCACTTCCGCCGCGGACGTCGTCGAAGCCGTCCGCTACGCCGGTGAGCACGATCTCCCGGTCGCCGTCCATTCCACCGGCCACGGCGTGGGCATCCCCTTCGAGGGCGGCGTCCTCGTCACCACCCAGCGCATGACCGGGATCCGGATCGACGCGGGCATCGCCCGGGTCGACGCGGGGGTGCGCTGGGGCGCGGTCATCGAAGCGGCCGCCGAACACGGGCTGGCGCCGCTGAGCGGATCCTTCCCCGGCGTCGGCGTCGTCGGCTACACGCTCGGCGGCGGGTTCAGCCTGCTCGGCCGCAAATACGGGCTCGCCGCCGACCAGGTGACCGCCATCGAGGTCGTGACCGCCGACGGCGAACTCCGTCGCGCCACCCCGGACACCGAGAAGGACCTGTTCTGGGCGCTGCGCGGCGGCCGCGACAACTTCGGGATCGTCACCGCGCTCGAGTTCCGGCTCGTCCCGGTCACCCGGTTGTACGGCGGCAGCCTGCAGTTCGGCACCGCATCACTCGCCACGGTGATCCGCGCCTGGCGCGACTGGGCGGCGGAGATGCCGCGCGAGATGACGTCGTCGCTGGCCATGGTCCCGATGCCGGACCTGCCGGTGGTGCCCGAGCCGCTGCGCGGGCAGCACGTCGCGCAGATCCGGATCGCCTATCTCGGCGATGCCGCCGAGGGTGAGCGCCTGGTCGCCCCGCTGCGCGCCGCCGCCGAGACGCTCGGTGACACGCTCGCCGAGATCCCGTTCACCGAATCGGGCAAGATCGCGAACGAGCCGCCGATCCCGCACGGCTACCGCGCCGACAACGCGACCGTGTCCGAGCTCAACGACACGATGCTCGACGCGATCCTGGAGCACGCCGGCCCGGACGCCCCGGCGCCGACCGTCGTCCTGCTGGACCTGCTCGGCGGCGCGCTGTCCGACGCGCCCGAGCATCCCGGCGTCGGCTGGGACCGCGAAGCCCGCTTCACCGTCCGGGCACTGTCCGTGGTGGACCACGTCGCGATCCCCGAGATCCGGGCCGCCCACGGGAAGCTGTTCGACGCGCTGAAGCCCTGGTCGACCGGCAAACTCCTGACCTTCGTCTACGGCGAGACCGGCGCGGACGAGGAAGCGTCCAAGGTGTACTCCCCAGCGGACCTGCGGCGGCTCACCGGGATCAAGGCGGCCGTCGACCCGGCGAACCGTTTCCGGCTGACGCACAACGTCGAACCCGCGCGTGACGCTGGGTGATCTTCGGAATCCGCTGGTGGAGGGCCCCGATCCGGGGCGAAGGCACCGTGCGCGGCACCCGTATACTTCCGGGCCGATACCGCCATTAGGGGGCACTGTGCGCACTTTGGACCATGACGAGTTCCTCGCCATGCGTCGGTTCCCCGCGCTCGACGGGCTGCGCGCGATCGCGGCCACCATCGTGATCCTCTTCCACTTCGCGGGGCCGAAGTGGAGCTGGCTGTCCGGCTGGGTCGGTGTCTACATCTTCTTCGTGCTGTCCGGTTTCCTGATCACGACGCTGCTGCTGCGTGAGCAGGACCGGACCGGCCGGATCTCGCTTTCGGCGTTCTACCTGCGCCGCGTGTTCCGGATCCTGCCGCCGTACCTGGTGATCCTCGGCGGGATCGTCGTGTTCGTGTGGCTGCGCGGCGAGTTCCTCGCCCGCGAGTTCCCGCACGCGCTGAAGTACTACCTGACGTTCTTCAACGAGTTCCTGCCCGGCAGCAAGCCGAACGGCGCGGACAACTTCTTCAGCGGCTCGTGGACGCTGGGCATCGAGGAGAAGTTCTACCTGGTCTGGCCGTTCCTGCTGGTGGTCGCGGGTGCCGTCGGGCTCGCCGCGGCCTGGCGCAAGCTCGCGCTGGCGTTCGCCGCGTTCGCGCTGATGGCCGGGCTGGTGGGGGTCACCAGCGGCTGGGTGCTCAACGGGCCGCAGGTGCCGATCTACCGGTCGACGGTGCACTACGCGATCCTGCTGATCGGCTGCGTGCTGGCGATCGCGATGCACTACCGCCGGTCCTACGCGGTGATCAAACCGCTGACCCACCCGCTCGCGGCGATCCCGGTGTTCGGCGCGTTCGCCGTGCTGCACGTCAACATGGAAAGCCTGTGGTGGAAGACCGGCAGCAACCTCGGCCTGCTGATCGCCTACGGCCTGCTCTCGGCGATGCTGCTGGTCGTTCTGGTCTCGCCGGGGCCGCTGCGCTGGCTGCTGGCGACGAAGGTGATGCGCTTCGTCGGTGAGCGCTCGTACTCGCTCTACCTGCTGCAGGGCCCGGTGCACTTCGCCGTGGTGGCGGCGATCCCGCCGCTGGGCGAGCACCGGATGATCAGCGCGCTGACCGTGTTCGCGGTCGGGCTGGGGATCGCGGACCTGATCCACCGCTGGGTTGAGCAGCCGATGATCACCACCGGCAAGAAGCTGATCGCGCGCCGCCAGGAGCGCAAGGCGCTGCGAGCGGCCGAAGCCGAACTTCAGCGGCCGAACGCCGTCGAGGCTCCCAGCGGCGCACGCTGACCCCCCGCAAGGACCGCAACTAGAGGACTAGTTGCGTAGTCAGCGGGAAATCGTGACGATCGGGATCACCCGATCGGTCTTCTTCTCGTAGTCGGCGAAGCCCGGCATGAGACTGACCATCTTCGCGTAGAGACGGTCGCGCTCGGCGCGGTCTTCGAGGACGACCGTCGCGGTCGCTTCGAACTTCTCCGTGCCGACCTCGATGGTGACCTTCGGGTTCGCCACGATGTTGTGGTACCAGGCCGGGTTCTTGTCGGCACCGGCGTACGACGCGGCGATGACGTACTTGCCGTCCTCCTCCGCGTACGCGAGCGGCGAGGTGCGCGGCTCGCCGCTCTTCGCCCCGATGGTGGTGAGAAGAAGCAGGGAGCCGCCCTCGAACGGGCCGCCCACCTTCCCGTCGTTCTCGCGGAATTCCTTGATGATGTTCTGGTTCCAGTCGAGCATTTCGGACATCTATCCTCCTGTGTGGATCTCCGTCGCCGAGGCTACTCAGTCTTCGTGGGCCTTGCGGCGCTGCGCTTCGGCCCGTTCCCGGCACTTGCGCAGGAATTCTTCGTCGTCCTCGGCACTCGTCGCGGCGAAACGGCCCGGCCGGTCGTACTCCGGGAACGCCGGGCTCTCGCGTTCGTAGCGGCCGCGCGGGGCCCGGGCGGCGTGCTGCGGGCGACCGGCGACGAGCCACACGATCGAGCCGATCAGCGGGACGATCAGCACCAGCAGCAACCACATCCCCTTGGGCATGTTGCGGCACGATCCTTCGTCCGTGGTGATCACGTCGACGATGCAGAAGATCCACAGACCGAGCGTGAGAACGCCGAAGAAACCATTGAAATACAGCATCGAAAATCTCCCCAGTTCCGGATTGCCGGGGTAAGTATTAGCACAGGAGGGCGTCGAGAATTCCCGCGGCCGCTTGAAGCGCCTGCGCCTGTCCCGGGCACTGCTTGGGCCCTGCTCCGAACGGACGTTTCGTCAGGTCCACTTCGACCACCGCGCCGTCGACCCACCGCCGGGTGATCCGGACCGGCGGGTCCTCGCGCAGGACCCGGTCGAGCAGGCTCTCGGCGTCTTCACCGGGCCGGCGAGCGGCCAGGGCCTTGCCGAGCAACTTGGCCGTCGCGTCACAGGCCTGCACCAGGAGCCCGATCCGCGCGGCCGTCCGCTCGTCGACGTCACCGCCACAGACCTCGATCAGCCGCCGCATGGCCGCTTCGGCGCCAGGACCGGTTTCGGTATGCGGGTGGTAGCTCGCGGAAACCGTTGCGATGTCGCGGGAAACGTCCGGCAGACCGAGTTCCGCGGCCAGGACGGCGACCGGGACCGTCCACAGGATCCGGTCCACGGGCTCGTCCCGTAATTCCCGGGTGAGCGCGAAGGCCTTGTCCCGCAAGGAGCCCATCGGCGCGAGTTCGGCGAGCACGAGCGCGCGGCGCCGCGGGTGGTCCTCCGGGCGGCTGAACCGGGCGACGTTCGCCCGCAGCCACCGGACGCCACCGGGCTCGACGTCCTGGGGCACCGGCGGGACGGGGGCTTCGATCAGCGGATTCTTCATACCGTGACGCTAAGTGCGGAACGCTTCGGTCACGACCGAAACGTCAGCTCACCGTCAAAGCACGGACGTAACGCGACGACCGGCGTTGCCGACTTGCACCCCGGAGTATCGACGCGGCGTGAAGGAGGCCGACTTGGCCAGACGGCGGTCCAGGTCCGATGCAACAGGTTGCGTGGGCGCCCTCATTGTCGCTGGGGCTCTGGTAAGCCTGCTCTCTTTCATCGGCCGGACCATCGCAGCACATCCGGTGCTGTCCATGTTCGTCATAGTGACGGTGATCAGTGTGACGGTCTATCTCTTGGTGCTGCGCCACCGCACGCGAGCACGCGATGCGCAGGAGCGTTGGGAGCTCGAGGTCGTCAGGTCACAAGAAATCGCCCGCTATCACGCCATGGGCGCCACCGAGTTCGAGCAGGCGCTGGCTTTCCTTTGCTCGCGGGACGGCTGCAGCAACGCCGGCGCCACCGGCCGCGCCGGCGATCTCGGAGCCGACGTGGTCGCCTACACGCCCGACGGCCGCAAGATCGTGCTCCAGGCCAAGCGGTACATCTCGACGAACAAGGTCACCGGGCCGGATTTGCAACGTTTCGGTGGAACCTGCTTCAGCGTGCACCGCGCGGGAGTCGCCGCGGTCGTGACCACCTCGACCTTCACCAAGCAAGCTCGGGAGTACGCAGGCCAGATGGGTATCAGGCTGTTCGATGCACACGCGCTTGCGGCGTGGGCGAGCCGGACAGGTCCCGCGCCCTGGCATTAGGGAATCCAGTCAACGGCCCGCAATGAGGATCGCGAGAGTGACGTCGGCCAGTGAGCTCTGGCCGTGACGCCCCCTTCGTTACCGTATGGACCTCTATACGTCCTCCCTGGTCACGTGGCTCATTGTTATGGTGAGCATGTGACGGCCGTGTCGGAGACAACCGAAGTCGACGGCGCGGGGCGAACGGCGCAACCGCGCCAGTTGATCGTGACCGTGTACGGCCTCTACTCACGCGGCGAAGGCGGCTGGCTTTCCGTCCGGTCCCTGATCGACCTGCTGGCGGTCGTGGACGTCGAAGAACCCGCCGTCCGGTCGTCGATCTCCCGGTTGAAACGGCGCGGGATCCTTTCCGCCGTGCGCCGGGACGGGGCCGCGGGCTACGAACTCTCCGAAACGGCGCTGGCGATCCTGCGCGAAGGCGACGAACGCATCTTCCGCCGCGAACGCGCCACTCCCGGCGACGGCTGGCTGCTCGCGGTGTTCTCGGTCCCGGAGGCAGAACGGCACAAACGGCACATTCTTCGCACTCAGCTCGCGCGACTCGGTTTCGGGACCGCGTCGTCCGGTGTCTGGATCGCGCCCGCGCATCTGCGCGACGCGACGTCGGACATGCTCCGGCGGCTCGAACTGGAGGGCTACGCGGATCTTTTCCACGCCGAGCACCTCGCGTTCGGCGACGTGCGCGAGAAGATCCACGACTGGTGGGATCTCGACCAGCTCGAAACGCTGTACACCGCGTTCCTCGACGAGCACACGCCCGCGCTCCGGCGCTGGCAGCGGCGCAAGAACACGCACGAGGCCGAGGCGTTCGCCGACTACGTCCGGGTGCTGACCGACTGGCGGCGGCTGCCCTACCTCGACCCGGGCCTGCCCGCCGAACTGCTGCCGCCCGCCTGGGCCGGGATCCGGGCCGCGGACCTGTTCTTCACGCTGCACTCGCGCTTGGGCGAGGCCGCGGCCGCCCACGTCTCGCGCACCCTCCCCTAACCCGCTCCCCCCAAGCACGCAATGAACGGGCCTTTCCTTGCAAAATTTGCAAGGAAAGGCCCGTTCATTGCAGCTCTGGCGGACTTCGGGCCGAGAGCCGTCGCCGCTACTCCTGGACCACCGCGAAGCCCTGCACTTCCACCAGCGCCTCGACGTCCCAAAGCCGGCTCACGCCGATCCCCGCCATCGCGGGGTACTCGCTCCCGGCCAGCCGTTTCCACACCGCGCCGATCTCCCGCGCGTGGGCGCGGTAGTCGTCCATGTCGACGATGTAGATGGTCACGCTGCACAGGTCGGACGGCTCCCCGCCCACCGCGCGCAACGCGGTGAGCAGATTGGACAGCGCGCGCTCGAACTGCTCGACCACTCCCTCGCCGACGATGCGGTTCTCTTCGTCCAAAGCCGTCTGACCGGCGAGGAAGACGAACCGTCCACTCGCCGCGACAGCGTGCGAGAAGCCGGAAGGACGGCCAAGACCGGGCGGGTTGATGCGCTCCATGCGGGTCAGCATATCCCGCATCGTTGACGGTCGTACATACCGCGACATACCCTGAGCGACGTGCGTATCGCGGTGTTAGGCGGCGGCCCGGCGGGGCTCTACTTCGCCGCGCTGGCGAAACAGCTCCATCCCGATCACGAGATCACCGTCTGGGAGCGCAACGCGCCCGACGACACCTTCGGGTTCGGGGTGGTGTTCTCCGACGAGACCCTCGGCGGCATCGAGCACGCCGATCCGGTGATCCACGCCGCCATGCGGCAAGAGTTCGCGCGCTGGGACGACATCGACGTCCACTTCCGCGGCACCGTGCACACCTCCGGCGGGCACGGATTCGCCGCGATGAGCCGCAAACGGCTGCTCGGCATCCTCCAGGAACGCTGCGCGGAACTCGGCGTGGACGTGCGATTCCACACCGAGGCGCCGGACGTGGCCGAGGCGAGCGCCGAGTACGACCTCGTCGTCGCGGCGGACGGCGTCAATTCGCCGACCCGCGCCGCGCTCGCCGAAAGCTTCAGGCCGGACATCCAGACCCGGCGCTGCAAGTACATCTGGCTCGGCACCGACCTGGTCTTCGACGCCTTCAAGTTCCACGTGCTCGAGACCCCGCACGGGATCATGCAGATCCACGGCTACCCGTACAGCGACACCGCGAGCACCTTCATCCTCGAACTGCACGAGGACGTCTGGGAGCGCGCGTTCGGCCGGATCGCCGCGACCTCGCTGGCGCCGGGCGAGAGCGACGAGAAGTCGATCGAGGTCATCCGCGAACTGTGCGCGGACGTCCTCGGCGGCCACCGGACGTTCGCCAACAACTCGAAGTGGACCGCGTTCGCCACCGTGCGCTGCGCGAGCTGGCGCCACGAGAACGTCGTCCTGCTCGGCGACGCCGCCCACACGGCGCATTTCTCCATCGGGTCCGGCACCAAACTCGCCATGGAAGACGCCCTCGCGCTCGCCGCCTGCCTGCACGAACAGTCCGATACGGACAGCGCGCTGAAGACGTACGAAGCCGAGCGCCGCCCCGTCGTCACCTCGACCCAGCGCGCCGCGCAGGCGAGCCTGGAGTGGTTCGAGAACCTGGGCCGGTACACGCATCAGGATCCGGCGCAGTTCGCGTTCAACATCCTCACCCGCAGCCGCCGCGTCACCTACGACAACCTCCGGCTGCGCGATCCCGGATTCGCCGCCGAACTGGACACCTGGTTCGCGTCCACTTTGGACGACGAAGTCCGCCCACCGATGTTCCAGCCCTTCCGGATCGGGAACCTGGACCTGCCGAACCGCGTCGTCGTCTCGCCGATGGACATGTATTCCTCCGAAGACGGCGTCCCGACCGATTTCCACCTGGTACACCTGGGAAGCAAGGCACTCGGCGGCGCCGGCCTGGTGATGACGGAGATGGTCTGCGTCTCCGAGACCGGCCGCATCACCCCGGGCTGCGGCGGCCTGTACACCGAGGAACAGGAACGGGCCTGGGCCAGGATCACCGATTTCGTCCATGGCGGCACACCCGCGCGGATCGGTGTCCAGCTCGGCCATTCCGGGCGCAAGGGCTCGACGAAACTGATGTGGGACGGCATCGACCAGCCGCTCCCCGAAGGCAACTGGGAGATCTGCGCCCCGTCCGCGCTCCCGTACGCCGAGTCGAACCAGACCCCGCGCGAGCTCACGATCCCCGAGCTGGCCGAGATCCGCGAGCAGTTCGCCGAATCCGCCCGTGCCGCCGGTCGCGCCGGATTCGACCTCCTCGAACTCCACTGCGCGCACGGCTACCTCCTGTCGTCCTTCCTGTCCCCGCTGACCAACCGCCGCACCGACGAGTACGGCGGCTCGCTGGAGAACAGGCTGCGCTTCCCGCTGGAAGTCTTCGACGCGGTCCGCGCGGCGTGGCCCGCTGATCGGCCGATGACGGTCCGCATCTCCGCGACCGACTGGTACGACGGCGGGATCGACGTCGACGAGGCCGTCGAGATCGCCCGCGCGTTCGCCGAGCACGGCGTCGACGGCATCGACGTCTCGACCGGTCAGGTCGTCAGCGACGAGAAACCCCAGTATGGCCGCAGTTACCAGACCCCTTACGCCGACCGGATCCGCAACGAGATCGGCCGCGAGTACGGCGTCGCGGTGATCGCCGTCGGCGCGATCTCGTCCTACGACGACGTCAACTCGCTCATCCTGGCGGGCCGCGCGGATCTGTGCGCCCTCGGCAGGACTCATCTTTACGATCCACAGTGGACACTGCACGCCGCGGCCGAACAGGACTACCCGATGCCGTGGCCGAAGCAGTACGCGGCGGGCAGCCGGAAGCCGCAGGGCGGCCGCACCGACGGACCGAAACCGCGGCTGGAACTGTTGCGCTCGGGGGAACCCGGCACCGCGCACGCCCGCTGGCGACCTGGGAGCGACCGATGACAGCCTTCGCCTTGAGCCCGGAGCAGCAGGCTTTCGCCACCGAAGTCCGGAGGCTGGGCGCCGAGAAACTCCGGCCACTGGCGGAATCCGGCACCGAAGGCGCGGTCAACCGCCCGCTGCTCAAGGAAATGGGCGCGCTCGGCCTGCTTTCCCGCCTGTTCCCCGGCGTCGACGGAGGCAGCCCGAGCCGGGAGGCGGCGGCGACGGATCTCTGCATTCTGAGGGAATCGCTCGCGAGCCAGAGCACCGAAGCCGAGACGGCGTTGGCGCTGCAGGGCTTGGGTACGTATCCGGTGCTGCAGTCCGGGCAGGATTCGCAGGTCTCGAAGTGGGTTCCCGCCGTCGCCGCGGGTGACGCCGTCGCCGCTTTCGCGCTCACCGAACCGAACGCGGGCTCGGACGCGGCCGCGCTGGAGCTCTCCGCCGAGCCCGACGGTGACGGCTGGCGCCTCACCGGCGAGAAGATGTGGATCTCCAACGCCCCCGAGGCCGACTTCTACAGCGTCTTCGCCCGCACCACCCCGGAAGCGGGCTCCCGTGGGGTTTCCGCGTTCGTCGTCCCCGCCGACCGCGCCGGGCTGTCCGGTGAGCATCTCGACCTGGTCAGCCCGCATCCCATCGGCACCCTCGTGTTCGACGGGGTCCGCGTCGAACGGGACGAGCTGCTCGGCGAACAGGACCGCGGTTTCGGGGTCGCCATGCGGACGCTGGACCTGTTCCGGCCGAGCGTCGGCGCGTTCGCCGTCGGGATGGCGCAGGCCGCGCTCGACGCCGCGGTCGCCCACGCCCAGACCCGGATCGCGTTCGGCGGACCGTTGCTGAAACAGCAGACCGTGGCGCACACCCTTGCCGAAATGGCGACCCGCACCGAGGCGTCGCGCCTGCTCGTGTACGCCGCGGCCGCCGCCTACGACGCGGGCGAGCGGAACCTCGCCGGCCGCGCCGCGATGGCGAAGCTGTTCGCCACCGAGACGGCCCAGTACGTCGTCGACTCGGCCGTGCAGATCCACGGCGCGCGGGCACTGCGGCGCGGTCACCTGCTCGAACACCTCTACCGCGAGGTCCGGGCGCCGCGGATCTACGAAGGCGCGTCCGAGGTGCAGCGGACGATCATCGCCCGGTCCCTGACTTCTTGACCCGCTCGACGATGTCGCGGTAGGCCAGCCCGCTCTGCTTGATCGTCCGCGCCTGCGTCTCGCGATCGACCCGCACCAGGCCGAGCCGTTTGGCGTAGCCGTAGGCCCATTCGAAACTGTCCAAAAAGGACCAGGCGAAGTAGCCGCGGACGTCCGCGCCCGCCTGCCGCGCGGCCGCCGTGGCGGCGATGTGCGCGGACAGATACGCGGCGCGGTCGTCGTCGCGGACGAAGCCTGTCTCGTCGGGGACGTCGGTGAACGCGGCGCCGTTTTCGGTGACGTACAGCGGCAGGCCGGGATAGTCACGGGTGATCCGGACGAGGAGTTCGGTGAGCTTGTCCGGCAGGATCTCCCAGCCCAGCACCGTCGACGGCGCTCCGAACGGGACCTTGCGGAACGCGGGCATCCCGAAGTGCTCGACCGCGTTCCCGTTCTCCTCCACCCCGGAGTACCTCGTCCCGAAGTAGTAGTCGACGCCGAGGAAGTCGAGCGGCGCCGCGATGATCGACGGGTCCCACGGCTCGGACGGCAGGCGGATGCCCTGGCGCGCGAGGTCTTCGAGGACGTCCTCCGGATAGCGGCCGTGCACGAGCGCGTCGAGGTAGAACCGCGTTCCGAGCCCGTCCTCGAACCGGGCGGCCTCGCGGTCGGCCTCGCTGGGGGTGGCCGGATCGGCGGTGCTCAGGTTGAGCGTGATGCCGAACTTCGTCCCGGGCGGCGCGAGTTCCCGCATCCGCCGCACGGCGAGGCCGTGGCCGAGCAGCAGGTGATGCGCCGCCGCCATCCCCGCCTTCGCGTCCCGGCGGCCGGGCGCCATCACCCCGTGGACGTAACCGTGCATGGCCGTGCACCACGGCTCGCTCAGCGTGGTCCAGTGGCGGACGCGGTCGCTCAGCCGCTCGAACACGAGCATCGCGTAGTCGGCGAAACGGACAGCGGTGTCGCGGGCGGGCCAGCCGCCCGCGTCCTCGAGGTGCTGCGGCAGATCCCAGTGGTACAGCGTCAGCCACGGATCGATGCCGTTGTTGAGCAGTTCGTCGACCAGCCGGTCGTAGAAGGCGATCCCGGCGGGGTTGACGCTGCCGCGCCCGCGCGGCTGCACCCTCGGCCAGGACACGGAGAACCGGTAGGTGTCGACGCCGAGTTCCTTCACCAGCGCGACGTCGGCGGGCATCCGGTGGTAGTGGTCGCAGGCGACCTCGCCGGTGTCACCGTGGTCGATCGCCCAGGGCGACTGGCCGTAGGTGTCCCAAATGGACGGTGTTCGTCCGTCTTCGGCTACCGCGCCTTCGATCTGGTAGGCCGAGCTGCCGACACCCCACCGGAAATCGGACGGCAAGGTGCCGATGAGCTCGTTTTCCTCCGTCACGGCGCCCTCCTTCCGGCCAGCCTGCCTTATTTCACCAGTTAATACATGGCGGAGGCTAAGGTCGTGGGGCATCCTGGAAAGGTCCGCCGCCATAAGATGGGTATCCGCATGCCTGCCAAGCGCACCACCGTCCGTGACCTGCGGCGGCACAACCGTTCCCTCCTGCTGTCGAAACTCTACTTCGACGGCCCGCTCAGCCGCCACGAATTGAGCGGTCTGACCGGATTGAGCGCCGCGACCGTCAGCAACGTGACCGCCGAACTCGGCGAAGAACGCCTCATCACCGAAGCCGGGCTGGTCGAATCCGACGGCGGCAGGCCCCGTGTCCTGCTCCGCGTCGATCCGGCGTATGGCCACGTCGCCGGCGTCGACATCGGCGAGACCGGGGTGAAGGTCGAACTGTTCGACCTCACCATGAACCGGCTCGCCACCGTCGAGCACCCCCTCGCCTCCCCGCGGCCGGACGCGGCATCGACCGTCACCCAGGTGGCGTCCGGAATCCGGGAAGTGATCGCGGAATCGGGCATCGACGAAGCGACCGTGCTCGGTGTCGGCGTCGGCGTTCCCGGCACGGTCGAACAGGGCTCTGCCGAAAAGGGCGGGGCGCTCCGCGTGCACGCGCCCACCATCGGCTGGAAAGAGGTCCCGCTCACCGATCTCCTGCGCGCGGAGGGCGTCGAGCTGCCGTTGTTCGTCGACAACGGGGCGAAAACCCAGGGCCAGGGGGAAATGTGGTTCGGCGCCGGTCGCGGCGCCCGGCACGCGGTGATCGTCCTGATCGGCTCGGGGGTCGGCGCGGCCGTGGTCACCGACGGCACCACCTATCGGGGCTCCACCAGCAGCGCGGGCGAATGGGGCCATACGACGATCGTCTACGGCGGACAGGACTGCCGCTGCGGATCACGCGGCTGCCTGGAGTCCTACGTCGGCGCGGAAGGCGTCCTCGCGCGCTATCGCAAGGCGCGCGGCGGGAAGACCACTTCGGACGAGGACGAGCAGACGCAGTTCGCCGCGCTGCTGGAGTCGGCGGGCAAGTCGAAGGCCGCCGCCAAGGTGCTGGAGGAGACGGCGGGCTATCTCGGCGCCGGGATCGGCAACCTGATCAACCTCTTCAACCCGGAGCGGATCGTGCTGGGCGGTTGGGCCGGGCTGGCGCTCGGCGAGGAGTACCTGCCCGAGATCCGGCGTGTGGCGGGCGAGCACGCGCTCGCGCACGTGTTCGACCAGACCGAGATCGAACTCGGGCAGCTCGGGCCGGACGCCGTCGCCATAGGAGCCGCCACCCTCCCGGTCGCCGCCCTGCTGGACCAGGGCGCGGACCCGCGGACGGCCGGGTCAAAGCGGGGCACGGCTGCCTGAGCCTTAATTCGAGGTTAAAAAATACCTCACCGGACATCTTGTCGCAGTGGTAGAGACCATGCATACTTTGTTGCCAGGCGCAACAAAGTGGTTCCGCCGTGCGCCTTCTCCTCGTGTCCCCAACGGTCAGAGAGGCGACAACGATGTCCATCTCCGCACGTTTCCGCCGTGTTTTTCGAAGGAGCACCGCGGTGCTCGCCGCCGCCGTCCTGCTCGGCTCGCTCCCGGCGACAGCCCAAGCCCCAGCATCCGAAGCCGCGGTCATGGCCGCGACGTTCACCGACGACTTCAACGGCCCCGCGGGCGCCGGCATCGACACCTCGAAGTGGCACTTCGAGACCGGTGACAACGTGAACAACCACGAACGGCAGTGGTACACGTCCGGGACGAACAACGCGGCGCTCGACGGCCAGGGCAACCTGGTCATCACCGCGAAGAAGGAAAACCCGGGCAATTACAACTGCTGGTACGGGCGCTGCGAGTACACCTCGGCCCGGTTGTCCACGCAGGGCCAGTTCACCCAGACCTACGGCCGGTTCGAAGCGCGGATGAAACTGCCGCGCGGACAAGGGATGTGGCCCGCGTTCTGGATGCTCGGCGCCGACATCGGCAACGTCGGCTGGCCCAACAGCGGCGAGATCGACATCATGGAGAACGTCGGCTTCGAGCCGAACACGGTGCACGGAACGCTCCACGGCCCCGGTTACTCCGGCGCGGGCGGGATCGGCGCGGGCTACAACGGCCCGAACTTCTCCGACGACTTCCACACCTACGCCGTCGACTGGGCGCCGAACCAGATCCGGTGGTACGTGGACGGGAACCTCTACCAGACCCGCACGCCCGCCGATCTCAACGGCAACCGCTGGGTCTTCGACCACCCCTTCTACCTGATCCTGAACCTCGCCGTCGGCGGCTACTGGCCGGGAGACCCGAACTCCAGCACCGTGTTCCCGCAGCGCCTCGTCGTCGACTACGTGCACGTCAACTCCAGCAACACTTCCGGGAACACCGGGCGGGTCACCGGGATCGGCGGGAAGTGCGTCGACGTCGCCGCCGCGAACAGCGCCAACGGCACCCCGATCCAGATCACCGACTGCAACGGCAACGCGGCGCAGAACTGGACCGTCGGCGGCGACGGGACGATCCGCGCGCTGGGCAAGTGCCTGGACGTCTCCGGCGGCGGGACCGCGGACGGCACCGCCGTGCAACTGTGGGACTGCAACGGTTCCGGCGCGCAGCGGTGGGCGGTCAGCGGCGCGCGTGACATCGTGAACCCGCAGGCGAACAAGTGTCTCGACGCCACCGGGAACTCGTCCGCGAACGGCACCAGGCTGCAGATCTGGACCTGCGGCGGTGGCGCGAACCAGAAGTGGACGACCCCCTGACCCACCGCGTTTCGTCCTCTGGTCGCGGTCGTTCGTACTCGGAACCACCGCAACCAGAGGACGAATTGCGTCAGGGAGAGCGTTCGGCGTAGGCCTCGACGAGCTGGTTTTCGGCGTCGGTGAGGTACTGCGCGAGGAGCGCTTCGGCGCCGGCGCCGTCACCGGCCTCGATGCGCTCGAGGATCTCCGCGTTGCGCTTGAGGTACGGCTCGTGGAAGCGCCGCGGGTCGGCCATCATGTGGAACACCAGCCGGAGTTCGGCGAAGATGCCGCGCATCAGCTCGTCGATCCGTTCGCTGCCACCGAGTTCCGCGATCGCCGAGTGGAACCGGATGTTCGCGGTGCCGAGGTCCTGCCAGCGCTCGCTCCGCTCGGCGAGCCTGCCGTCCTCGACCATGCGCGCGAGCTTCGCGAACGTCGGCGGCTTCTCCGTCACCGCGCGGACCGCCGAGCACTCGACGACCTTGCGCACCTTGTAGAGATCGACGACGTCCTCGACCGACAGCACCCGTACGAAGACACCGCGGTTGAGCTCGTGGGTCAGCAGCCGTTCATGCGTGAGCAGCCGGAACGCCTCGCGCAGCGTGTTGCGGGAGACGCCCAGCGCCGAGCCGATGTCGTGTTCCGAGAGCCGCACGCCGGGCAGGAAGAAGCCTTCGGCGATGCGCGTGCGCAGGACCCCCGCGACCCGCTCGGCGGTGCTGGTGCGGCTGATCATGCCCCGGTCGGCTTCGAGTCCTTGCACTGAGACGGGACCACCCTCCGCGATCGTCACGTAACGGATCCTACCTACGGACAAGAGGGCAAGCCAAGGATCCTCTTGTGGAATTGTTGAACAATACCTACAGTGGCTATCCATGTGACCCGTGCCACCATGAACAGTCACCTCTGGAGGTGCCGATGACCGCGACAGCCACTACCGAAGACACTCGCCCCTTCGCCTGGTTCCGCACGCTCGGTTCGCGAGGCCGCCGGGCCTTCGTCGGCGCGTTCGGCGGGTACGGGCTCGACTCGTTCGACTACCAGACCTTGCCGCTCGGCCTGGCTGCGATCACCGCCTACTACGGGCTTTCCGGTGGTGAAGCGGGCCTGCTCGGCACGACGACGCTGGTGGTTTCGGCGATCGGCGGCATCGGCGCGGGCATCCTGGCCGACCGCATCGGCCGCGTGCGCACCCTCCAGATCACCATCGCGATGTACACGATCTTCACCGTGCTCTGCGGGTTCGCGCCGAACTTCGAAACGCTCCTGGTCTTCCGCGCCCTGCAGGGTCTCGGGTTCGGCGGCGAGTGGGCCGCCGGCGCCGCGCTGGTGGCGGAGTACTCGCAGGCGAAATATCGCGGCCGCACGGTCGCCTTCGTGCAGAGTGCCTGGGCCGTCGGCTGGGCGCTGTCGGTCGTCGTCTACACGGTGGTCTTCAGTATCTGGAGCCCGGACATCGCCTGGCGCGTCATGTTCTGGACCGGTGTCATCCCGGCACTGCTGGTGCTGTGGGTCCGGCGGAACGTCCAGGACGCGCCCGTCGCGGAGGCCGCCCGCGCGGCCAAGAAGGAACGCGGTTCGTTCAAGGGCATCTTCAAGCCGGACCTGCTGCGCACGACGTTCTTCGCCGCGCTGCTCGCGACCGGTGTTCAGGGCGGTTACTACACGCTCGCGACCTGGCTGCCGAGCTACCTGAAGACCACCCGGGGCCTCACCGTCATCGGGACGGGCGGCTATCTCGCGTTCCTGATCTCCGGCGCGTTCATCGGCTACGTCACCGGCGGCTATCTCACGGATCTCTTGGGACGCAAGAAAACGTTCCTGTTGTTCTCGGTGCTTTCGGCGGGCCTGATCATCGCGTACACCCAGATCCCGGCGGGCGCGAACACACTCGTGCTGTTCCTCGGTTTCCCGCTCGGGTTCTCGATGTCCGCGATCTTCAGCGGATTCGGCGCGTTCCTCGCCGAGCTGTACCCGTCGGCGCTGCGCGGGACCGGGCAGGGCTTCACCTACAACCTCGGCCGGGCCATCGGCGCAACCTTCCCCGCCGTGGTCGGTTTCCTCGGCGCGGGCGGCGCGATGGTGTTCGGCGCGGTCGGCTACGGAATCGCCATCCTGGCACTGCTCGGCCTGCCCGAGACTCGCGGCCGCGAACTCCTGTGACGACAATCGGACGAGGAGGCACCGCGATGACCACCTTCGACGAACCGGCGACCCTGTCCCCCGGCGAGGCCCGCGCCCTGTTCCGCGCGGGCACCGCCCGCCCGACCACCGGCTGGGCGAACGGCTTCACCCAGACCAACCTGATCGCCGTCCCCGAGGACTGGGCCTACGACGTCCTGCTTTTCTGCCAGCGGAACCCGCAGCCCTGCCCAGTGCTCGACGTCAGCGATCCCGGCGACCCGTCGACGCGGCTGGCGCCCGGCGCGGACCTGCGCACCGACCTGCCGCGCTACCGGGTCTGGCAGAACGGCGCGCTCTCCGGCGAGATCCCGGACGCGAGCGGCCTGTGGCGCAGCGACATGGTCGCGTTCTCGATCGGCTGCAGCTTCACCTTCGAAGCGGCGCTGGCCGTGGAGGGCATCCCGCTGCGGCACGTCGAGCAAGGCCGCAACGTGGCGATGTACGTGACGAACCGGGAGTGCGTCCCGGCCGGGCGGCTGCACGGGCCGATGGTGGTCTCGATGCGGCAGATCCCCGAGGACCGCGTCGACGACGCCGTGCGCGTCACCCGCGGGATGCCCGCCGTGCACGGTGCGCCCGTGCACATCGGCGACCCGTCCGCGCTCGGCATCGCCGATCTCGCCCACCCCGATTTCGGGGACCCGGTCGACGCGGAACCCGGTGACGTGCCGGTGTTCTGGGCGTGCGGCGTGACCCCGCAGGCGGCGCTGATGGCCTCGCGGCCACCGTTCGCGATCACGCACGCGCCGGGCTACATGTTCGTGACCGACAAACTCGACAGTGAGTTCAGGGTGGCCTGATGGATCTCAACAGTGACCTGGGCGAGGGTTTCGGCGCCTGGAAAATGGGCGACGACGACGCCATGCTCGACATCGTCACCAGCGCGAACGTCGCGTGCGGATTCCACGCCGGTGATCCGTCGGTGATGCGGCGCGTCTGCGAACGCGCGGCGGAACGCGGTGTCGTCATCGGCGCCCACGTCGCCTACCGCGATCTGGCCGGGTTCGGGCGGCGGGCGATGGACGTCGCCCCCGCCGACCTGACCGACGACGTGCTCTACCAGATCGGCGCGCTCGACGCGTTCGCCAGGGCCGCGGGGACCAGGGTGCGGTACGTCAAACCACACGGGGCCTTGTACAACACCGCTTCCGTGGATCCGGAGCAGGCGGCCGCGGTGGTCGAGGCGATCCGGCGGTTCCACCCCACGCTCGCGCTATTGTGCCCGCCGGGGTCGGAAATGGCCGTGCAGGCCGAAAAAGCCGGGTTCCCCTCGTACACCGAGGCGTTCGCGGACCGCGCGTACACGCCCGAAGGCCTTCTGGTCTCCCGGAAACTGCCGGGCGCCGTGCTCCACGACGCCGACGAAGTGGCCGACCGGGCGGTCGCGATGGCGATCACCGGCAAGGTCGTCGCCGCCGACGGGACCGAGCTGACGCTCCAGCCGCATTCGCTCTGCGTGCACGGCGACACTCCCGGTGCCGTCGAACTGGCGCGCCGGATCCGCGCGGGACTCAGCGCGTCGGGTGTCCACATTGGATCGTTCCTCGAGGCCGCGTGATGCGAGTACTGCCCTATGGGGCGCGTGCGGCCATGGTCGACTTCGACGATCCGTCGGAGGTGCTCGGGCTGCACGCGTCACTGGAGCAGGACCCGCCGGACGGCGTCGTCGAACTGGTCCCGGCCGCACGGACCCTGCTCATCCGGTTCGACCCGGGCCGGACCCATCACGACCGGCTCGCGGGCGACGTCCTCGATCGGTCCACAATGGACGCCGCACCTCGCGCAGCCGCCGAGATCGTCGTGCCGGTGCGCTACGACGGCCCGGACCTCGCCGACGTCGCGGCGGCCGCCGGCCTGTCGCCGGAAGCCGTCGTCCGGCGGCACGAGGACGGGACCTACGTCTCGGCCTTCTGCGGTTTCGCACCGGGTTTCGCCTACCTGACCGGACTCGACCCCGCCCTGCACCTGCCGCGCCGGACGAGCCCGCGCACCCGGGTGCCCGCCGGATCGGTCGCGATCGCGGGCGAGTACACGGCGGTGTACCCGAACGCCTCACCCGGCGGCTGGCAGCTGATCGGACGGACCACCCTGCCGGTGTGGGATGTCGAACGGGAGCCGCCGAACCTGCTCGCGCCCGGTACGCGGATCCGGTTCTCTTCATGACCGCGAAGATCGAAGTGGTCCGTCCCGGGGTTTTCGCCACCGTGCAGGATCTCGGGCGCCCGGGCCTGGCCGCGATCGGCGTCGGCCGGTCCGGTGCCGCCGACCGCGGTTCGCTGCGGCTGGCGAACCGGCTGGTCGGGAACCCCGAGGGTCATGCGGCGCTGGAAAGTGTCCTGGGCGGTCTCGTCCTGAGATTCTCGGCCCCGGCGACCGTCGCCGTCACCGGCGCGCCCTGCTCGATCACCGCCGGAGGGCGTGCTGTCGGACCCGGCTCACCGATCCTTGTGCGTGCCGGTGAGGACCTCGTGCTCGGCACGGCCTACCAGGGTTTGCGGTGCTATGTCGCCGTGCGCGGCGGCATCGACGTCCCTCCGGTGCTCGGCGCCCGGGCGACCGACACCCTCGGCAAACTCGGCCCGCCGGTACTTTCGGCCGGGATGACCCTGCCAGTGGGACAGCGAGTACTGGCCCATCCCGGTGTGGATCTCGCCCCTCGGCCTCCCTTACCGGACGAGCCGGTTCTGCGGGTCACTCCGGGCCCCAGGGCCCCGTGGTTCGTTCCCGGCGCACTGTCCACTTTGGTCTCTTCTGGTTACGTCGCCACCTCCGATGTCGATCGGGTGGGCGTGCGGCTGTCGGGTGCGATGCTCTCGCGGGCGTGCGATGGCGAGTTGCCGCCCGAGGCCGCGGTGCCCGGCGCGTTGCAGATTCCTCCTTCGGGACAACCGATCCTGTTCCTCGCCGACCATCCGGTGACCGGGGGCTATCCGGTGATCGCGGTCGTGGACGAGGCCGACTTGGACCTGGCCGCTCAGGTGCGGCCGGGGCAGCGAGTGCGGTTCCAGCTCGCGCTGACTCGTGAGTGGTAAGGGCGGTTAGAGCGGACCGGTATTCGCCTACCTACGCGTGACCAGGGCGAAGATGGTGTGCGGTCGTCGAGGGGGTCGCTCCGGTCTTGGTACTTGATCAACGGAGGATCGGGGACACTCAACGTCCCCCATCCTCCGTCGATCAAGACCGTGCCACCCCTCAACCCCGGCGAACGGCAGCCGAGCGGGGAAGATTTGAGACGTTGAACGTCTCAAATCCTCCCCACTCGCCCACATCGGCATCCAGAACAAAGCCCCACAAGCTCACCGAGATGACATCAGGATCCAGTGGGTAAGCAAATACAGGTCCACCAGAACGTCACTTACCACTCACGAGGTCCCGCGTGACCGGTCCGATCATGGCGGGGAGTCGTAAGTGGGGAGGATTTGGGACATTGGACGTCTCAAATCTTCCCCGCTCGACTGCCGGTCGTGAGGTTGTGGGTGTGGGCACGGGCCGGCCCCTTCGACGATGTAGGAATCGAGACACTCAACGTCCCCATTCCTACATCGTCAACGCCCGGCAAACGCTGAGCCGCAACCCCAACCGAGTGTGGAGGATTTAGGACGTTGAACGTCCCAAATCCTCCACGCTCGAACCTGCCGCGGCGAGATTCCGGTGCCCGAACCACCACTCACGAGAGTCCCGAAACCCGCAAAGTGAGATTCAGCCGCCCCACCAGCCCCAGCCCCGGATCGGCGGTCCCCGGCAGCACCTTCGGCACCCCGTGGAAAGCCAGCCGCGACTCCCCGCCGAACACGAACAGATCCCCCGACCGCAGATCCACATCCGTATAGGGCCGCCCGCGATCCGAAGTGTTCCCGAACCGGAAGACGCACGCGTCCCCCAGACTCAGCGAAACGACCGGCTCCAGCGAGGTCTCGTCCTTGTCCTGGTGCATCCCCATCTTCGCGGCGGCGTCGTAGAAGTTCACCAGCGCGATGTCGGGGTCGTAATCCGAGGACCCGTAGGCATCGGTCACCGCCCGCCGCCCGAGATCACCCAGCCACGAGGGGAACGGGAGCACCGGGGAGCCGTCGTCGGTCACCTTCGAGTACCGGTACGGGTACCAGTGCCAGCCGAGACAGACCGTCCGCACGGACATCACGCCGCCGTTCGGCAGCCGTGTCTGCCGGTAGCCACGCCAGCCGCGGCAGGCTTCGACCAGCTTGCGTTGTTCGTCGAGGTCGAGCCAGTCCGGGACGTGCACCGCACCGGGTGCGACTTCGGCCCGGGGCCGGGGGATCAGCGCGTCCACACCTCGAGTCTGCCAGGACGCGCGCCGATGATCCGGTGGCCCCGCACCATGACGCTCGCCGCGGTGAACCAGCGCAGCACGCGGTGGGCGAAACGCGGCTGAGACGGAGCGGCCCTGACTGTCACGGCGGAGAACGTGCCACAACGAGCCGCGAGAAGCCACCTTTCGGACTACTCCGATCGGCCGGTTGACCGCAGTGCGAACACCCGACTACAGCGCGAGTTCGACGACCGTCACCCCGGCTTGGGCGGGCACCGGGTCGTTCATCGCCGCCAGGACCGCGGGGACGTCGTCGAGGCCGACTCGCTTGCCGATCATCGCTTCGAGGTCGATTCCGGCGGTCTCCACCACCCGCAGCATCTCGGGGTACTCGTGCGCTTGCAGTCCGTGGATGCCGACGATCTCCAGCTCCCCGCCGATCACGCGGTGCATCGGGATCGGCGCGATGCCCTGCGCGGGCGGCATCAATCCGGCCTGGACGTGGCGTCCCCGCTTCCGGAGGCTGCCGATCGAGGCCGCGCAGGTGGTCGGCGAGCCGAGGCAGTCGAGCGAGACGTGCGCGCCGCCGCCGGTCAGCTCCCGGACCTGGATTGCGACGGCTTCGTGGCCCTCGAAGCCGGAAGGGTCGACGACCGAGACAGCCCCCATCCGTGTGGCCAGCGCCCTGGCTTGCGGGGAAGGATCGACGGCGACGACCGACGCACCGGCCGCGACGGCCAGCAGGATCGCCGAGACCCCGACGCCTCCGCAGCCGTAGACCGCGACCCACTGGCCGGGCCGGACGCCGCCCTGCCGCAGTACCGCCCGGAACGCCGTCCCGAAGCGGCAGCCCAGTGCCGCGGCCTCGGCCGAGGACAGCGAGTCCGGCAGCGCCACGAGGTTGACCTCGGCGTTTTCGATGGCGACGTACTCCGCGAACGAGCCCCAGTGGGTCGCGCCCGGCTGGAACTCGCGGTCGCAGATCTGCTGGTCACCGGCCGCGCACTGGGCGCAGGTGCCGCAGGCGCAGACGAACGGCACCGTCACCCGGTCCCCCTCCGACCAGCCGCGGACGCCCTCGCCGAGCGACGCGATCCGGCCGGCGAGTTCGTGCCCGGCGACGTGCGGCAGGTTCACCGAAGTGTCGTGACCTTGCCAGGAGTGCCAGTCGCTGCGGCACACCCCGGTCGCCTCGACGGCGATCACCACCCCGCCCGGCGGCACGACCGGATCCGGCACCTCGCGTACCTCGGGCAGCACCCCGAACTCCTCGAAGACGACCGCCCGCACCCGTACTCCCTACGTCCCCGTCTCCCGGCCTCGTTGCATCACCAGGCCCTCGCCGGGCACCGTACACCGGGCCGCCCGCCCTCGCGGCGGTCCCAGAAGCCGCGACAGGGACTCCGACGGCACCCCGAGGATCTCCTCGAGATTCTTGAGCACCAGCAGGGATTCCGGCCGTTCCGGACGGCAGCGCCCGGACTGCCAATGGCTCAGGGTCGCGAGGCTGATCGAGCACCCCCGCCCTCGCAGCCGGTACCGGATCCGGTCGAGACCGAGACCCCTCGCCCTGATCGCCGCCCTGAGGGCGTCCGCGAACGGCCCGGCCTCCAGCAGCCGCCTGAGTTCCCGTCCTTCCGCAACCCCCCGGTCGATGGTGTGTGTCCGCTGACCGGTCATTGTCATCGCCTTCGCACGCTCGCTAGCCACCCGGAATAGCGCAGCCTAGGCGTGCGAACACATGATCGGAAGGGCCTTAGATCACCTATCCGACCGGCATGTGGGTGATGTGCCGAAGAGCCGAATTATGCAGGGACGTAGGGAAAATTCCCACCGCGCGCCCCGGCCGAAACGCGTCCACAGTGGACACGGGGTCAGCGGAGCGCGACCGACAGCGCCTGGGCGATCTCCTTGCCGATCGCGTGCGTCGCCGCGTCCGGCGGCGAGCCGACCTTGACCACCATCGGGCCGCCGAACGGCTGGCGCTCGACGACCTCGATCCGCTCGCCGAGGCCGATGGAGTGCTCGGTGAGGTAGCGCAGGAGTTCCGGGTCGGTGTCCCAGACACGCACGATCTCGCCGACCGCGCCGGGCGGGAGGTCGTCGAGGATGCGCATCGGCATCTCCTCGACGCTGCCGTCGGGGGCCGGGATGGGGTCGCCGTGCGGGTCCCGCACCGGGTTGCCGAGCTTCGCCGCGATCCGCTCGACGAGCCTGTCCGACACCGCGTGCTCCAGCGCGTCGGCCTCGGCGTGCACCTCGTCCCAGGTGTAGCCGAGTTCGGACACCAGATAGGTCTCGATCAGCCGGTGGCGGCGGAGCACCGAGCGGGCCAGCAGCCTGCCCTCGGTGGTCAGCTCGATCCCGCGGTACGGGACGTGCGCGACCAGCCCGAGCTGGGACAACTTGGTGACCATGCCGGACGCCGACGACGGGCTGACCTCCAGCCGCCCGGCCAATGACGTGTTGGTGACGGCCTCGCCGCGCTCCACCAGCCCGTAGATCACCCGGACGTAGTCCTCTACGGACGACGACCTGCGATTTGCCCCTTCACCCATGCGTGCGAGTTTACGGCTTGCCGCTTGGTCGCGGCTCACCCAGCGTGCGGCCGCCAGCGGTACCGGATCCAGCCGGGGACGGGGTCGGCGCCGAGCTGGGCGTAGAACGCCTCGCCCTTCTCGTTGCCCTCCTGCATGTCCCACTCGACCCGGCCCGGCGTCCGGGCGGCCAGCTCGTCGAGCAGCTCCCGCCCGAGGCCGAAGCGCCGGTGCTCGGGACGCACGAAGAGGTCGTCGAGCCAGATCCCCGGCCTGGCCTCCCAGGTGGAGAAGTTCCAGCTGCAGAAGGCGAAGCCCGCGACCTCGTCCGGCTCACCCGGTGGGGTGGCAAGGAGCACCCATGCCTTCGGCTCGGGGCCGAAGAGGAACCCGGCCATCTCCCGGCGGTCGAGCTTCAGATCGTGTTTGTCCTCGTAGACCGCGTGCTCCTCGATGAGCGCGCAGATCTCCTCGATGTCGTCCGCGACGGCGTCCCGTACCGGCATCAGTGTCAGCTCCGTTCGTAGACGAGGTCGCCGCCGACGGCGGTGGCGACGACCTGGATCGAATCCAAAGTGGACTCGTCGGTCGGGTCGGCCGAGAGGACGGCGAAGTCCGCGAGCTTGCCGGGCAGCAGCGTGCCCAGGTCCTTCTCGGCGAAGGCCGCGTACGCGGAGCCGTAGGTGTAAGCGTGCAACGCCTCGGCCGGGGTCAGCCGCTCTTCGGGACCGAGAAGGACACCGGAGGAGGTCTTCCGCCGCACCATGTCGGCCAGCGCGAGCAGCGGCGCGCCTTCGACGACCGGGCGGTCCGAGCTGGCAGGGAGCACGCATCCCGCGTCGAGCAGGCTCTTGAGCCGGTAGCACCAGGGCTCGCGCTCCGGGCCGAGCGCGGCGCGCATCCCGTCGCCGATTTCGTTGACGAACCGCCCCTGGGGCGAGGCGATCAGCCCCAGCGACGCCAGCCTCTTCAGCTCCTCCGGCCGCAGTACCGCGCAGTGCTCGATGCGGTGCCGGTGATCGGGACGCGGATCCGCTTTCAGCGCGGCTTCGTAGGCGTCGAGGACGACGGTGATCGCGCGGTCGCCGATGGCGTGCGTCGCGATCTGCCAGCCCGCCCGGTGCGCGGCGGCGATCGTCCGCGCGATCTCGTCTTCGGGCACCTGGAAGTAGCCGACGTTGTCCGGTTCCCCGGCGAACGGCTCGTGCATCGCGCAGGTCCGCCCGATCAGCGAACCGTCGGCGAACAGCTTCATCGCGCCGAGCCGCAGCCACTCGTCGCCGAAGCCGGTACGCATCCCCAGGTCGAGCCCGTACA
The DNA here is from genome assembly GCF_046549075.1 of Amycolatopsis sp. lyj-84. Classification (NCBI taxonomy): domain Bacteria; kingdom Bacillati; phylum Actinomycetota; class Actinomycetes; order Pseudonocardiales; family Pseudonocardiaceae; genus Amycolatopsis; species Amycolatopsis sp. lyj-84. The sequence continues at coordinate 162,092 of NZ_JAJPWO010000016.1, read as the reverse complement.
GCGCTGATGGCTCCTCGGCGGGAAAGCGTGCCTCGGAGCTGGCGCCCGCGTCGAGGTCGTGCAGCACACTGGCCGCGACCATCACCGTGCTCCGCACCCGCAGCACCCCGCGGTCGCGCGCCAGCTGATAAGCGGCGAGTTCGGCTGGGGTCTCCCCCACGAGGCCCCCGCCGATGCCGGCCTCTTGGACGCTCGTGATCCCCTCGGAGAGGTATCGCTCACTCGCCCGGTCCAGCCCGCGCACGACCCTTTCGATCGGCGTCGGGTAGGTCAGCGGCCGCAGCAGCAGCTGGGCCTGCTCCCGCAGCAGCCCGGTCGGCGAACCGTCCCCGTCGCGGACGACGTCACCGCCCACCGGAACGTTCGCGAGGTCCAGCTGCTCCAGCACCGCGGAGTTGACCACGGTCATATGCCCGGACGTGTGCTTGAGCCGCACGAGGTGCCCGGGGGCGGCGCGATCGAGCCCCTGCCTGGTCGGATGGCCGCCCGCGAGCTTGTTCTGGTCGTAGCCGCTGCCGATGATCCAGCCGCCCGGCGGTGTCTCGGCCGCGCGCCGCGCGACGGCGTCGTACACCTCGTCCACGCTGCGGCAATCCGAGAGCGCGACGTCGTCGAGCGCCATGCCGAACCACGCCATGTGGTTGTGCGCGTCGTGGAAGCCGGGCACCACCACCGAACCGCCTAGGTCGACCCGGCGTTTTGCGGAAAGCGCGGCAGCGTCGTGACCTAAAGCGACAATTCGCCCGTTCAACGCCGCAAGCGCTACGGATTCCCCTGCTCCGGTGAGGAACCGGGCGTTCTCGTAGACCGTGTCGACCCGCATGAATCCGACCCTATCGATCGATCGATCGGTCGTCTAGGCTCGGTGACATGAGCACCGTGGACTACGCACTCGACGACGGCATCTGCGTGATCTGGCTGAACCGCCCCGAACGGCTCAACGCGGTGGTCGCCGAACTGGTCGACGACCTGCTGGAAGCACTCGACGCGGCCGCGAACTCGGACGCGCGGGCGGTTGTGCTCGCCGGCCGGGGTCGCGCGTTCTGCGCGGGTCACGACCTCAAGGAGCCCACCCCGGAGGGTGATTCACGCCCCAGGCTCGACCGGCTACAGGACGTGACGCGCCGCCTTCGCGGGCTGCGCCAGCCCGTCATCGCCGCGGTCCACGGGTACGCGATCGGCGCGGGGGCCGAGTTCGCGATGGGCTGCGACCTGATCCTCGCCGCCGAAGACGCGGTGTTCGCCTTCCCCGAGGTCTCGCTCGGCCTGAGCGTCACGGGCGCGGCGTCGCGGCTGCTGCCGCTGCTGGTCGGCCCGCTCAAGGCCAAGGAACTCCTGCTGCTGGGCGAACGTGTGAGCGGCGCCAAGGCGCACGAACTCGGCCTGGTCAACGCCGTCCTGCCCGCCGACGACCTGATGGACACCGCGCTCGACTGGGCGGCCCGGATCGCCGCCCATCCGGCCGCCGCGGCCACGATGGCCAAACGCGCCCTCGATTCCGGCATCGACAGCTCGCTCGACGCCGCGCTCGAACTCGAAGTCAGCCACGCGCTGATCACCGAGCACTCCGCCGCCGTCCTCGCGTCGGCCGAAGCGTTCCGGAGCCGGACATGACCTCGCTCGCCGGGATCGACACCCTCCTCGGGCTGACCAGCCGGGCCGCCGCGCTCTGGCCGGGCAAAACGGCGTGGATCTTCGACTCCACCGGTGAGCGCTTCACCTTCGCCGACGTCGACGCGCGCAGCACGGAGTTCGCCAACGCGCTGCTGGACCTCGGCGTGGAGCCGGGCGACAGGGTCGCGGTGATGCTGCGGAACCAGCCCGAGTTCCCGTTGTTGTGGCTGGCCTTGGCCAAGATCGGCGGCGTGCTCGTGCCGGTCAACACCGGCTATCGCGAATTCGACGGCGCCCACGTGCTCCGGCATTCCGGCGCGAAATTCGCCGTCGCGGCCGAAGAATTCCTGGAATTGCTGCACAAGATCGCGCCGGAGACCTCGCTGAAGCGAGTGCTGACACCCGGAGAACTCACCGGTTCCGGCGGCGGCCCGGCCTTCACCAGCGAAGGCGAACGCCCGGTCAACCTCCAGTACACCTCCGGCACCACGGGCGCCCCCAAGGGCTGCGTCCTGCCGAACCGGTACTGGACGACACTGGCGATCAGCCTGGCCACGGAGTTCCCCATGGTCGGCGCGGAAGACGTCATCCTGACCGCGCAGCCGTTCCACTACATCGATCCACAGTGGAACGTCGCACTGGGGCTCGCGGGCGGCGCGACCTTGGTGGTGCTCGACAGGTTCCATCCCTCCACGTTCTGGGAGAAGGTCCGCGAACACGGCGTCACCTGGTTCTATTGCCTCGGCCTGATGCCCACGCTGCTGCTGCGCCAGCCGGAAAGCGAGCTGGACAAGGCACACCAGGTCCGCGCGATCTGCGCGTCGGCCATCCCGCGAGACCTGCACGCCGCGCTCGAAGCGCGCTGGGACACGCCTTGGTACGAGGCCTTCGGCATGACCGAAACCGGCGGCGACATCCGGATGTACCCGGCGGATCACGAAGAGACGATCGGCACCGGCTGCCTCGGCAGGCCCGCACCGACGCGCGAGGTGATGATCGCGGACGCCGACGGCAAACCCCTGCCGCGCGGGGAAACCGGGGAGCTGCTGATCCGCGGGGTCGGGCTGATGCACGGCTACCACGACGACCTCGAAGCGACCAGGCGCGCGTTCGACGGCGGCTGGTTCCACACCGGCGATCTGGCCACAATGGACGAAGAAGGCCGCGTGTACTACGTGGGCCGTACCAAGGACATGATCCGCCGCAGCGGCGAGAACATCTCCGCCGACGAGGTCGAACGGGCACTGCAGCTGCATCCGGCGGTCAAGCTCGCCGCCGTCGTCGCGGTGCCGGACGAGCTCCGCGGCGAGGAGGTCAAGGCGTACCTCGTCCTCGACGAAAACGAGGGCCACCAGTGCGAACCGGCCGAACTGGCGGAGTTCTGCTCGGCGAAACTGGCCTACTTCAAGGTTCCCCGGTTCTGGGCCTTCGCGGAGGAACTGCCGATGACGCCGTCGGAGCGGGTCGCCAAGGGCGAGCTGAAGAAGGCGGAAGACCTCCGCGCCGGTTCGTGGGACAGGGTCACTGAAAAATGGCTGTGAACATGGACCCTCGGCGGGAAAAAGAACCTCGGGTCGTGAACACCCGCGAAAGGGTCCGTCAGGCCGCGGTGAAACTGTTCGCCACCAAGGGTTTCCACGGCACCGGCATCCGGGACCTCGCCCAGGAGGCGGAGCTGTCCTCGGCCAGCCTGTACCACTACATGGGCACCAAGGAAGACCTGCTGGTGGCCATCATGAACGAGTCGCTGCGGCGGCTGCTCGACGCGGCCGAGCAGGCGACCGCCGGGCTGGCCGATCCCGTGTCGCGGCTCGGATCCCTGGTGGCGCTGCACGTCCTCGCGCACGCCATCCAGCCGGACGACACCCGCGTGGTGGACAACGAGGTGCACGCGCTCACCCCCGGCGCCAGGGCCGAAGTGGTGGAGCTGCGCGATGCCTACGAAAGGCTGTGGGCGGACGCCATCGAAGACGGTGTCGCGGCGGGTGTCTTCCACACCGACCAGCCTTCGGTCACCCGGCTCGCACTGGTGGAGATGTGCAGCGGGGTCGCTCGCTGGTATTCGCCGCGCGGGCCGCTCACCCTGGACCAGCTGGCCTCGCATTACGCGGAACTGGCCCTGCGGGCGCTCGCCTGTGAACGTCATCTGGATGTCACGGCACTGCAAAACTGCCGTGAAGTGGTCTCGGGAGTGTGGCGAGTGCCCGTTTAGCGGCGACTTTAGGACGGTACGCCTTGCTCAGACGGCTTCTCTGGGGGACGCTCGAAGGGTGACTGAGCAAACGATCCAACTCGAACTGGACGACTCGGGTCTCTCGCCGGCGTTGCCGGTGCCTTCGAACCCCCGTGATCAGGTGCAGGACGTCCCCTACCGCCCGGTGGGATTCCGCGACGACGACCTGCCCACGGCCCTCGAACGGTGCGCGACATGGCTACGCCAGGCTCAGGAGTGGCTCGGGGAACCGGTCGATGTGCTGGCCGTCCATCTCGACTATGACGACCGCCAGGGTTCGCCGTATTACGACGTGAAGCTTCTCTGCAACGAGGAGGACCTGGCCGGGGTCCCGATCGCGATGCGGGGCAAGAAGGACGACGACTAGGACCGACGCAATGAAGGGGACTTTCCTGGCGAAATTTGCCATGAAAGTCCCCTTCATTGCATGTGCCGCACGCCTCAGCCGAGGGTGCCCCCGACCTTGACGTGCCCCTTCAGCAGGTTCCGCGCGATGGTCCGGCGCTGGATCTCGTCGGTGCCCTCGTAGATCCGCAGCAGCCGCAGTTCGCGGTACCACCGCTCGACCGGCAGTTCCCGCGTGTAGCCCATTCCGCCGTGGATCTGCAGGACGCGGTCGACGATCTCGTTCGCCTTCACCCCGCCGTACAGCTTCGCCATCGACTGCGCGTGCCGCGAGTCCAGCTTCTGGTCGACCTGCCAGGCGGCGTGCAGCACCAGCCAGCGCAACGCCTCCAGCTCGGTGCCGGAGTCCGCGATCATCCACTGGATGGCCTGGCGCTCGGCGATCTTCTGCCCGAACGTCTCCCGGGTGTTGGCGTGCTCGATGGCCATCGAGATCAGCCGTTCGCAGGAGCCGATCGCGCGGGCGGGCAGCAGGTAGCGGCCGGCGCCGATCCACTGCATGGCCAGGTCGAAGCCGTGGCCGAGTTCGCCGAGGATCTGGGTCTCCGGCACGCGGACGTCCTCGAAGACGAGCGCCGCCGGGCCCCATTCGCCCATGGTGTCGATGTATTCGGACTTCCAGCCCGCGTCGCGGTCGACGAGGAAGCAGGTGACGCCGCCGTTCGCGCCCTTCTCGGGGTCGGTGATCGCGAACACCATCACGAAGTCGGCCTCGTTACCGCCGGTGATGAAGGTCTTCTCGCCGTTGATGACCCAGTCGGTGCCGTCCTTGCGGGCGGTCGTCCGGATGGCCTTGGCGTCCGAGCCCGCGCCGGGTTCGGTGATCGCGAAGCACGACTTGCGTTCGCCCGAGATCGTCGGGAGCAGGTAGCGCTCCTTCTGCTCGTCGTTGGCGTAGTACAGGATGTTGTCCGCGGCGCCGCCGAAGCGGAACGGCACGAACGTGCGGCCGAGCTCGGCCTCCAGCAACGCGGTCATCACCGCGGACAGGCCCATGCCGCCGTACTCCTCGGGCGTCTGCACACCCCAGAAGCCGGACTCCTTGGCCTTCAGCTGCAGTTCGCGCAGCTCATCGGAGGTCAGGCCGGGCTGACCGGCGCGTTCGCGGCGCAGCACCTCCTGCTCACGCGGCATCAGGTCGCGCTGGACGAACGTGCGGACCCAGTCGCGCACCTCGCGTTCCTCGACGCTCAGAGAGAAATCCATGGTCAGCCCGCTCCTGTTCGGCATTGACTAAGCGCTCGCTTAGCTCAGCGTACCGCTTCGGTTGTCGTTCGCCGAGAAGTTGTCATAAGTTTTCGCAACCTGTTCTCGTCTCGTCGAAGGGCACCCATGAGCACGGAAGCACCCGCGGCGAAGCGCGACCGGACCCACTACCTCTATCTGGCGGTGATCGCCGCGGTGGTCCTCGGCATCGCGGTCGGCATCCTCTTCCCCGCGCTGGGCAAGGAACTGAAGCCGCTCGGGACCGGGTTCGTGAACCTGATCAAGATGATGATCTCGCCGATCATCTTCTGCACGATCGTGCTCGGCGTCGGCTCCGTGGCGAAGGCGGCGAAGGTCGGCCGCGTCGGCGGGCTCGCGATCGGCTACTTCCTCGTGATGTCGACGGTCGCGCTGGTCATCGGCCTGGTCGTGGGCAACATCCTCCAGCCGGGCACCGGCCTGCACCTGACCCCCGAGATCGCCGAAAAGGGCCAGGACCAGATCGCCAAGAGCGAGGGCACCGTCGAGTTCCTGCTCGGGATCATCCCGAAGACGCTGGTCTCGGCGTTCACCGAGGGCGAGGTGCTGCAGACGCTGCTGGTCGCGCTGCTCGCCGGATTCGCGCTGCAGAAGCTCGGCACGAAGGGCGAGCCGATCCGCCGCGGCATCGAGCACATCCAGCGGCTCGTGTTCCGGATCCTCGCGATGATCATGTGGGCGGCCCCGGTCGGCGCGTTCGGCGCGATCGCCGCCGTCGTCGGCGAGACCGGCTGGAAGGCGCTGCAGAGCCTCGCGGTGATCATGCTCGGCTTCTACATCACCTGCGCGCTGTTCGTGTTCGTGGTGCTCGGGCTGATCATCGGCCTGCTGGCCAAGGTCAACATCTTCAAGCTGCTGAAGTACCTCGGCCGCGAGTTCCTGCTGATCCTGTCGACTTCGTCGTCCGAATCGGCGCTGCCGCGGCTGATCGCGAAGATGGAGCACGCGGGGGTCTCCAAATCCGTGGTCGGCATCACCGTGCCGACCGGGTACTCGTTCAACCTCGACGGCACCGCGATCTACCTGACGATGGCGTCCATCTTCATCGCGGACGCGCTCGACAAACCGCTGACCATCGGCGAGCAGGTCTCGTTGCTGGTGTTCATGATCATCGCGTCGAAGGGCGCCGCCGGGGTCACCGGCGCGGGGCTCGCGACACTGGCGGGCGGGCTGTCGTCGCACCGTCCGGAGCTGGTGGACGGCGTCGGGTTCATCGTCGGCATCGACCGGTTCATGTCCGAGGCCCGCGCGCTGACGAACTTCGCGGGCAACGCCGTCGCGACCGTGCTGATCGGCACCTGGACCAAGGAGATCGACCGCGAGCAGCTGGACCGGACCCTGGACGGCCGGTCACCGTTCGACGAAGCGACGCTGCTCGACGAACATTCGAGTGATACCAGTGCGGATCGGGTAAAAAGGGAGACGTGATCGAATGTGCGGTCCGCTGGTCCCCGCCCCTGCCCACTGAACCCCGGTTCCTGGCCCTGCTCGACGAACTCGAGCAAGGCCGGTACGACAGCTACCGTCAGGACATCGACAAACGCCGGTTCCTGACCGGCCGAGTGCTGGCGAAAACCGTCACGGCCGAACGCCTCGGCCTCGCCGTCGAGGACGTGAAGTTCGACGCGACCTGCGAAGACTGCGGCAAACCGCACGGCCGCCCCCGGGTGCCCGGGGCGCCGCTGATGCTGTCGATCTCGCATTCCGGCGACCTCATCGGCGTCGCGGCCACCGAGGGGACGCCGGTCGGCCTCGACGTCGAGACGGCCACCAGGCGGGCCGAAGACTCGCTCATGGAGTACGCGCTGACCCCGACCGAGCAGGCCGCGATCTCCGGTCTGCCCGACGAGCAGCGCGCGACGGCGTTCTTCACGTACTGGACGCGCAAGGAAGCCGTCATGAAGGCCACCGGGAAGGGCCTCAAGATCCCGCTGCAGAGCATCACGTTCTCCGGGTACGACGAGCAGGCGCGGCTGACCCGCTCGAGCCACCCGGCCCTCGACCCGGAACGGACGCGGCTCGCGGACCTGAAGGCGGCCGAGGGCTACCGGGCCGCCGTCGCGCTGCTGACGTCCGACGAGATCTCGGTGACCGAAGACTTCGTGACCCTCTGACCCCGAGGGCTGAAGGGGACCTTCGCCGCATGCGACGCGGCGATGGGGCCCTTCGCGGCGTCTGACGAGGGGAAAGGGGCCTTCACCCCGTCACTTACCACTCACGAGACTTGGCCGAGTCGCACGCGCAAGGATCGCAACTAGAGGACGAAACGCGTGACGCTCTAGATCTCCAGGCCCATGGCGGCCAGCAGGGTGCGGAACTTCGCCGAGGTCTCGTCGAGTTCGGTCCGCGGGTCGGAAGCGGGGACGATGCCGCCACCGGCGTACAGCCGCATGGAGGTGTCGGCGATCTCCGCGCACCGGATCCCGACGGCCCACTCGCCGTCCCCGGCCGCGTCGACCCAGCCGACGGCGCCCGCGTAGTACGCGCGGTCGAACGGCTCGAGTTCCCCGACCAGCGAGCGCGCGGCGCCGGTCGGCGTGCCGCAGACCGCGGGTGTCGGATGCAGCGCGGCGGCGAGGTCCAGCGCGGTGACGTCCTGGTCGACCAGCTCGCCGGTGACGGTCGTCGAGAGGTGCCAGATCGCCGGCGTCGAGACCAGCTCGGGGCCGCGGACGTCGAGGGTCCGGCAGAAGGGCCGCAGGATCTCGACGACGGACTCCACCACCACGGCGTGTTCGAGGTGGTCCTTTTCGGACGCCAGGAGCGCCTCACCATGGGCCTTGTCGATCGCCGGGTCCGCTGACCGGGGCATCGACCCGGCATGCGGCCGGGAAAGCACGGCGCCGCCGGTTCGGGACAACAGGAGTTCGGGGGTGGCGCCGACGAGCGTCTGCCCGCCGGGCAGCTGCGCGGCGTAGGTGGTGTGCCGGGGGTTGCCGTTCGCCAGGTTCCGGACGACGTCGGCGACCGGGACGGCTTCGGAGAAGTCGAGATCGAGCGCGCGGGCCAGGACGACCTTGCGCAGGTCCCGGTCGCTCAGCGCCGAGACGGCCGCGCGGACGGCGGCCAGATGCGCCTCCGGTTCGGGCACGGAAGTGACCTTGACCGGCTGCGGGAGCGCGGTGCGCGGCGGTACGGCCCCGCGATCGGACGACGCGCGGTGCACGGCGCGGGGCAAGACCAGGTGACCAGGCGTCGACGTGCCCTCGCTGGTGTCGAAGGGCAGCACGCCGACCGCGATCGGAGCGCCGGTGCCGGCGAACAGCCCCGGGAGTGCCCGGGACAGCCGCACCGGATCGGTGTCGGTCGCGGTGGCCGCGGCCCCGCTCGCGAGGAGCGCGTGCCGGGCCGTGGCCAGGAGAAAGTCGCCCCACTCGTAGCGGGCGGCCAGGTCTGCCGGGGTCGCCGGTGCGGTACTGGTCGTCACCCCACCAGCGTCCCAGGCTCCGGCTGAGACCAGGGGAAAGTGTTGCCCGGGCAACAGCCTCTCGGGCAGCACCTTCCCCTGGACAGCCCGTGACCTGGGCGGAAGCGTTACTTCAGCGCCTCGAGGAGGGCCTCGCGCTGCCGCTCACCCAGACCGGCTGCACGCCGGTCAGGGTCGATCCCGGCCTGCTCCAGCAGGGCGGCGACCTTGACCGCGCCCAGGCCGGGCACGGCCTTCAGCAGCTGCGTGACCTTCGTCTTGCCGATGGTCTTGTTCTCCTTGGCCTGCTTGAGCACCTTGTCGATGCTCTCCTTGCCGGACTTGATCGACGCAAGCAGCTCGGAGCGCGCCTTGCGAGCCTCAGCCGCCTTGGCGAGGGCATCGGCGCGCTGCTCCGGAGTCAACGTGGGCAGAGCCAACGTAGTAGTCCTTTCATCTCAGGTCTCCGCTTTCGCGGCCGACGGCCTTTAACCATGCTTGCGAGAGCAAGCGCTGGCCAGCCGTCTCTGTACCACGGCTCCAGTAAACGCCACCCGTTCCTCGGCCGTGAAACCGACACGCACTTATTACCCCTCGACCACGACCTGGGCAACCCGCCCCAGCCTGCGGAAACACGCCATTCGGGCGGCGATTCGATGGCGTTCATCACCCTTATGAGCGATGCCGCCACTTCGCACTGTTAGCCATTTTTCGTTTCATGGCAGGAAAAATACGAATTATTGATGATCTTGACCCGAACCGGCGAACACCCGTTAGCGCGACACTGTGACCGAACGGTTGCCTGCGAGGTTACTGACCAGTTCACCCGACCCGGATTAGAGTCGGCCCAACCCCAGTTCACCGGAGAACGAGCACCACGGGAGTACACGATGTTGAGCACGATGCAGGACGGACAGCTGTCACTGGGCAGGCTGCTCCGCCACGGCACCACGGTGCACTCCGAGAGCGAAGTCATCACCTGGACCGGTTCAGAAGCCCGTCGTGAGACCTACGGTGAGCTCGGCAAACACGCTGCCCGCCTGGCGAACGCCCTCCGGAGCCTGGGCATCACCGGCGACCAGCGCGTCGGCACCTTCATGTGGAACAACGCCGAGCACATGGCCGCTTACCTGGCGATTCCCGCCATGGGCGCGGTGCTGCACACGCTGAACATCCGGCTCTTCCCCGAGCAGCTGGTCTTCGTCGCCAACCACGCCGAGGACCAGGTCGTCATCGTCGACGGCACGCTGGTCCCGCTGCTGGCCAAGCAGCTGCCCGAGCTGAAGACCGTGCGTCACGTCATCGTGGCCAACGGCGACGCCTCCACCCTCCCGGCGCCCGACGGCGTCCAGGTCCACTCGTACAGCGAACTGCTGGCGGGCCAGCCGGACACCTTCGACTGGCCCGACGTGGACGAGCGCTCGGCCGCCGCGATGTGTTACACCTCGGGCACCACGGGTGACCCCAAGGGCGTCGCGTACTCCCACCGGTCGATCTGGCTGCACTCGATGCAGGTCACCATGACCGACAGCATGCGGCTGGCCCAGCACGACAAGGCCCTGGCGATCGTCCCGATGTTCCACGCGATGGCCTGGGGCATGCCGTACGCCGCGCTGATGGTCGGCGCCTCGCTGCTGATGCCGGACCGCTTCCTCCAGCCCGCGCCCATCGCCCAGATGCTCGACGCCGAGAAGCCGACCTTCGCCGGCGCCGTCCCGACGATCTGGCAGGGCCTGCTCTCGCACCTCGACGCGAACCCGCAGGACATCTCGCATCTGCGCGAGGTCGTCGTCGGCGGCTCGGCCGCGCCGCCGTCGCTGATGCACGCGTTCGAAGACCGCTACAACGTGCCGATCCTGCACGCCTGGGGCATGACCGAGACGTCGCCGCTGGGCAGCGTCGCGCGTCCGCCCGCCGCCGCGGCCGGCGAGAAGGCGTGGGAGTACCGCTACACGCAGGGCCGGTTCCCCGCCTCCGTCAGCGCCCGGCTGATCGGCGACAACGGCGAGGAACTGCCGTGGGACAACGAAAGTGTCGGCGAGCTCGAGGTGCAGGGCCCGTGGATCGCGGCGTCGTACTACAGCAGCACGACCGGTGACGAGCCCGACCCGGAGAAGTTCCACGACGGCTGGCTGCGCACCGGCGACGTCGGCAAGATCAGCCCGGACGGCTATCTCACGCTCACCGACCGCGCGAAGGACGTCATCAAGTCCGGCGGCGAGTGGATCTCCTCGGTGGACCTGGAAAACCAGGTGATGGCCCACCCCGCGGTGGCCGAGGCGGCCGTGGTCGGCATCCCCGACGAGAAGTGGGACGAGCGCCCGCTGGTCGCCGTCGTGGTCAAGGAGGGCCAGACCGTGACGGCCGAGGAACTGCGCGAGTTCCTGTCCGACAAGGTCGCGAAGTGGCAGCTTCCGGAGAATTGGACCTTTGTGGACGAAGTCCCCAAGACGAGTGTCGGCAAGTTCGACAAGAAGCGGCTGCGGGCGTTCCACTCCGAGGGAAAGCTCGACATCAGTCAGCTCTAACGGGTTAATCTCCCGCGCGCCTGCCCTTCCGTGAAGGCCATCTTGAGGGACGCTAGTTCCCACAAGATGGCCTTCACGGCGTTCGACGAAGGGTTCTGTTGGTGCGTAAGACAAGCAGGCGCGCGTTCCTGGCACTGGCGGGGACGACCGTGCTGTCCGCCTGCGGGTCGAACACCGTCCAATCAGGAAGCCCGCCTCCCTCGACGGCCTACTCCGCCGGGGTGACCCGGCCGAAACCGAAGCCGGTGGACCTCGCGCAGTGGTACCACCCGTATCCCGAAGCCGGTGTCCAGGAAGCCGTCACGCGCTACGCGGCCGCGTACCAGAAGTCCAAGGTCGCGGTGCAATGGAATCCCGACGACTACGAAACGAAACTGAACGCCGCGCTGCAGGCCGGGCCGGTTCCGGACGTCTTCGAAGGCCACGTCACCGTCGACCGGGTCCGGCAGAACCTCCTCGTCCCGCTCGACGACGTCATCGGGCCCGTGCGCAACGACTTCAACCAGTCCGTGCTCGCGGCGCAGACCGTCGACGGCAAGCTCTACGGCATCCCGCAGTCACTCGACACCCAGGTTCTCTTCTACCGCAAGAGTTTCCTGCAGGAGGCCGGGGTTCAGCCGCCGCAGACGCTCGACGAGCTCGTCGACGCGGCGAGGAAACTCTCCAAGGACGGCGTCAAAGGGCTGTTCGCCGGCAACGACGCGGGCGCCGCGGCACTCGCCGGGCCCCTGCTGTGGGCCGCCGGACTCGACTACCTCAAGGACGGCAAGGCCGTCGGCTTCGACGATCCCCGTGCCGCGACAGCGTTCGCGAAACTCCATGACCTCAACGGTTCGCTGCTGCTGGGCGCTTCGACGGACTGGGCCGATCCGATCCCGTTCATCGACGGGCTCGCCGCCATGCAGTGGACCTGGCTGTGGAACCTGCCGAAGATCCAGGACACCATGAAGGACGACTTCGGTGTCCTGGCCTTCCCCCGGCTCGACGCGGCGGGCGCGGCGTCCGTCCCGGTCAGCGGGTTGAGCGCGATGGTGCATTCCAAGAGCCTGAATCCCAACGCCGCCAAGGACTTCGTCAAATGGCTGTGGCTGGAGCGCACCGACTTCCAACAGGAGTTCGCCACCAGGTTCGGCTTCCACCTGCCCGCGCGGCTGAGTGTGCTCGACAAGGCCACCCCGGGGACCGACGCCGCGAAGCTGATCCGGGAGAACGGCCGCGCCGCCGGTCCACTGTGGACACCGACGGCGAACACCGCGCTCGTCGACGCGCTGGGCAAGATCGCCCGCGACGGCGCCGATCCGGTCGCCGAGACGAAGGCCGCGGTCGAAGCGGTCAAAGCCGAACTGGGTCGCCTGTCCGCGTGAGGCGGCGCGAACGGACATAAGCGACTATCAGCAGGATCGACAGGATCACCGCGCCGCCGTCGGTGACCAGGGACGGCAGCACGCCCGGCCAGCCGTGTTCGTCGATCGCGGCCCGGTGCACCTCGAACGGCACGACGTACACACCGAGCGCCTGGCCGACGTTGACCGCGAGCACCGGCCAGAACAGCCAACGCCACCGGAACCAGACGAGCAGGCCGAGCAGGTTGCCCACGATGAAGATGTTCCCCACCAGCCGCAACGCGCCGAGGTAGGCGGGCGCGTCGCCGGTCTCCACCCCTTTGAGCCGCATGCTCGCCTCGATCAGGTCCAGATCGATGACGACGTAGTTCTGCAGCGCCGTCCCGGCCACGAAAACGATCGAGCACAGCACCGTGACCAGGCGGATCTTCGGTGTCCAGAGCATCACTTCCCCCCTTCTCTATCAGCGATAGAGACAAATCTATCACTGATAGAGTCCGCGGGTGGCACGCAAAGGCTCGCTGGACCTCGCCAAGATCACCGACGCGGCCGTCGACCTGCTCGACGAAACGGGTCTCGCGGAGCTGAGCACCCGGCGCCTTGCGGCGAAGCTCGGCGTCAGCTCGCCGACGCTCTACTGGCACGTGAAGGACAAGGCCGAACTGCTGGACCTGGTCGCCGAAGCGATCTGCGCCGACGCCTTCGAGATCGACCAGGACCTGCCGTGGCACGAACAGCTCGCGAGCGGACTCCGCCAGTTCAGGGCTTTGCTGCTGCGCCACCGGGACGCGGCCGCGCTGCTGCGGGAACGGCCGCCGACCGGGCCGCATCGGCTGGGCCATATCGAGACGACCGCGCGGATCCTGTTGGAGGCGGGCTTCTCCGAGGAGGACACGGCGGGGATTTCGCGGCTGCTCACGGCACACGTGCTCGCCTCGGTGGAAACCCTCCCCGCGCGGAAGCCGGACGAAGGGTTCCTCGAACGACTCGCGGCTTATCCCCACGTGAGCAGGCTCGGCCCGGCTTTCGCCCGCCAAAGCGGGGAGGACGTCTTCGACTTGGGTGTCGAGGTCATTCTCGACGGGCTCGAAGCCCGGCTCTAGTCGCCGGAGGTTCAAGGCGTGAGGGGCCGAGGTAAGGGGTGAGGGCCGGGGGCGGTACAGGTGGTCGTGAGTGGCGATTCGTGTTCTAACCCGAATCGCCACTCACGACCACCCCGACCCACTCGGCACCGGCACCCTGATCGCCATCCCGGGTGTCGGTGCCGGACTCGAAGCCCGGCGCTAGTCGCCGGAGACGCCCCAGATCGCCAGCTCGACGGCGACGTCGTCTTCGTAGAGCAGCGCGCAGTTCGCGCTCCAGCGCGGGCGGCGTTCGTACGGCAGCTGCCCCGCCTTGTCGAGTTCGTCGAAGCCGGCGACCGACGGCTCCTCGGTCCCGAAGGCGGTGAGGAGTTCGGCGTCGGTCAAGGGCCGGATCGTGCCGAAGTCGTCCTCGCCGGTGGCGCTGATGAACTCGTGCACGTCGAGCACCGAATGGGTCCCGGACTCCTGGACGCTCTCGATTTCGTACAGCTCCTCGACCGAATCCGGGCGGCCGAGTTCGTCCTCTTCCCAGAGATAGTCGCCCTCCGCGAAGACGCGCGCCTTCATCGCGTCCAGCGCCGCTTCCGGATCTCCCTCGAACCGGCCGCGGACAGACCATGCCGAAGCACCCACCGGGGCCACCTCCTCACCAGCCGAGCGACCAGCTTAACCACCATGGCGACGAAAGCATTCGGCCGAACGTGACAAATCTTCGCATTACCCTTTTCTGGCGTTCACCCCACGGCTAACGTCGTCCGGCATCGTCCTTCCGCGACACCCACCCGCGACGAGTAGGGGCACCGCCATGTCCGACATCTCCAGGCGAACCTTCACCGCGGCGGGCGCCGCCGGCGTCGGCCTGCTGCTGTGCACCCCGACCGCCAACGCGCTCGACCGGGCGCTGGCGCGCACGACGACTCGCGCGACGCGCACCGCGGGCACCACGCTGGAATCCGCCGCGGCTCCGCTGAAGAGCGGTCCGGGCTACACGCGGCTGACGGCGGGTCCCGGCTGGCCGCTCGTCGTCCGGGGCGACCTCGCCGCGCCGAAGTCCGGCCGCGACGACCGGCGCCGCGCGATGGCGTCGTTCGCGCAGTTCACCGATCTGCACTTCACCGACGCCGAGAGCCCGGCGCGGTTCGAATACCTGCACCCGTTCATCGGCTCGGCGCACCGGCCGCAGGAGACGCTCGGCCCGGTCGCGACGACGGCGCTGGTGGAGCGGGTGAACAGCCTGAAGACGGGCCCGTTCACCGGGCGGGCGATCGATTTCATGGTCACCACCGGCGACAACACCGACAACCACGAGCTGATCGAGCTCGAGTGGTTCCTCAAGGTGCTCAACGGCGGGACGGTGAACCCGACGTCCGGCGACCCGAACGCGCACGAAGGCGTCCAGACGTCCGGGTCCTCGCACTACTGGAACCCCGGCAAGACGCTGGACGACGCCTACACGAAGAAGGGCTTCCCGCAGCTGCCCGGCCTGCTCGGCGCGGCTTCGAACACCTTCACCTCACCCGGTCTCGACATCCCGTGGTTCTGCACCTTCGGCAACCACGACGACAGCATCGTCGGCACGCTGCCGGATCTGCCGGGGATGGACGCCTGGTACACCGGCCGCTTCAAGGTGATCGGCAAGGACGAGACGACGTCGCGGAAACTCGCCAAGGCGATCGGCTCCGGCTCGGGCGTCCCGATCACGGAGCTGTTCGGCGGCTCGGGCACGATCCGCGAGATCACCCCGGACGCGCGGCGGCGGCCGTTCAGCACCGCGGAGTTCGTGCGGCACCACCTCGACACCGCCAACACCGGCCCCGGCCCGGTCGGCCACGGGTTCAGCGGCAACAACGCCGACGGGCGCAACGTGTACTACACCTTCCGCATCGCGCCGGGCGTCGTCGGCATCAGCCTCGACACCACGACGATGGCCGGGCTCGCGGACGGGTCGATCGGGCTCGGACAGTTCACCTGGGTGGAGAACACGCTCAAGCGCAACAGCTCGGTGTACCACGACTTCTTCGGCCGCAAGGTCACGCAGAACGTGACGGACGAGCTGTTCATCCTGTTCAGCCACCACACCAGCGACACGATGGGCAACGTGCTCCCGGACGCGCGGCATCCGCTGGAGCTGCGGCTCAACGGCGACACGTTCGTCTCGCTGCTGAACCGGTTCCCGAACGTGCTGGCGTGGGTCAACGGCCACACGCACCACAACAAGATCACCCCGCACCCCGGCAAAACGGCGAAGCAGGGCTTCTGGGAGATCAACACCGCTTCGCACATCGACTTCCCGCAGCACGCGCGGATCATCGAGGTCGCCGACAACGCCGACGGCACGCTGTCGCTGTTCACGACACTGATCGAAGCCGAAGCGCCGTATGAGGCGGACTACTCGGACACCTCGACGCAAGCGCTTGCGTCGCTGTACCGAGAGTTCTCGTACAACGACATCCACGCTTCGCTGGGCGCCGTCGGGACGGCTCAGGACCAGAACACCGAACTCCTGCTGCCGAACCCCCTCGCCTGACACGCGGGGCCGGTCGCGAAAGTGACACAGACTCGGGCCGTCTTGCAGACAACTGTTTACATACCTCGCGCGACCGGCGAAAATCCCTTCCCTACTGGGTGGACCCGAGGGATGGAGCCGCGATGCGGATACGAGGGCTGGTCACGCTGCTGACGATCGCGACAATGTCCGCGGTGACGGCACAGACGGTGGAGGCGAGCCCGGCCAAGCCGGACGACGAGTCGATCGACTATCACGAATGGTCCGGTCAGCGCGGTTTCCGTGACGGCAGGCTGGAGGGGCTCGACCTCCACCACGGCGAACTGCGCATCGATCGCCCGATCGGCACCATCGAGCACACCGAACCCGCGCTCGGCACCACGAAGACCTACGAATACGGCCAGTGGACGTCGAAGAGCCACAAGCACGGCTTCGACGCCTCCCAGCTGGTCGCCTCGTGGAACGCGAAGACACCGGCCAAGACCTGGATCAAGATCGAGGCGAAGGGCCGCACCTCGTCGGGCACCGAGACGGCCTGGTACGTCATGGGCCGGTGGGCCAGCGGGGACGCCGACATCAAGCGCACCAGCGTCGACGGCCAGAGCGACGCCAACGCCGCTGTCGACGTCGACACGCTGGTCATGAAGGCGGGCGTCGCGCTCCGGTCGTATCAACTGCGGATCAGCCTCTACCGCGAGGCCGGTTCCCGCGCCACGCCGTCGGTGACCTCGCTCGGCGCGATGACGTCGCTGGTCCCGGACCGGTTCGAGGTCCGGGCGACGAAACCGGGCCGCGCCACCGGCATCGAGCTCAAGGTGCCCGCCTACGCCCAGAATCTCCACAAAGGACAGTTTCCCGAGTACGGCGGTGGCGGCGAGAGCTGGTGCAGCCCGACGTCCACCGAAATGGTCGCCGAGTACTGGGGCAAACGGCCCAAGCGCGAGGACATGACGTGGATCCCGAGGGGTTACGTGGATCCGACCGTCGCGTACGCCGCCCGCTACACCTTCGATCACGCTTACGACGGAACCGGCAACTGGCCGTTCAACACCGCGTACGCCGCTTCACTCGGACTGCGTGGGCACATCACCCGTTTGCACTCCTTGAACGAACTCGAAAGCTACATCGCGCGCGGCATTCCGGTGATCACTTCACAATCGTTCAAGGCCGAGGAACTCGACGGCGCGGGCTACGGCACCGCCGGGCACATCATGGTCGTCGTCGGTTTCACGAAGGACGGCGACGTGATCGCGAACGATCCGGCCGCCAACAGCAACGACCGGGTCCGAAATGTCTACAAGCGACACCAATTCGAGACGATCTGGCAGCGCACCAAGCGGTACAACACCACGGGCGGGGTCTCGGGCGCTCCGGGAGGCGTCGCCTACATCATCACGCCGCGCTAGCGCGCACTGAAACGATTCCGCGCGCGCAGCGCATCCCTTGAGGGTGGCGGCGGGGGCATGGATGGACGACACCGCACCCGTGCGGATGTCGCGATCCGAGTTGGTTCCGTGGCAAGCTGCCTAGAGAACTCACTCGGAGGTAAGCATGCCGTACGAGGTCCAGGGCGTCGTTTCCCGAGCCAAAGGTGAACCGGTCTCACTGGAGTCCGTGACGGTGCCCGATCCCGGGCCCGGTGAGGCCGTCGTCGCGGTCAAGGCGTGCGGCGTCTGCCACACCGACCTGCACTACCGCGAGGGCGGGATCAACGACGAGTTCCCGTTCCTGCTCGGCCACGAGGCCGCGGGATTCGTGGAGGCCGTCGGTGACGGCGTCACGGATCTCGAACCGGGTGACTACGTGATCCTGAACTGGCGCGCGGTCTGCGGCACCTGCCGCGCCTGCCGCCGGGGCAAGCCCTGGTACTGCTTCTCCACGTTCAACGCCGCTCGACCGATGACACTGGCCGACGGCACCGCCCTGTCGCCCGCACTCGGCGTCGGGGCGTTCCTCGAGAAGACACTCGTCCACAGTGGACAATGCACGAAGGTCGACCCCGCCGCCGAACCCGCGGTCGCCGGGCTCCTCGGCTGCGGGGTGATGGCCGGTCTCGGCGCGGCGCTGAACACCGGGGCGGTGGCCCGCGGCGATTCCGTCGCGGTCATCGGCTGCGGAGGGGTCGGCGACGCGGCGATCGCCGGGGCGAACCTGGCCGGCGCGAAGACCATCATCGCCGTCGACACCGACGACCGGAAACTGGACTGGGCCAAGGGCTTCGGCGCGACGCACACACTGAACAGCAAGGGACTGAGCGAAGACCAGGTCGTCGAAGCCATCCAGGAGTTCACCGATTCGTTCGGCGCGGACGTCGTGATCGACGCGGTCGGCAGGCCGGAAACGTGGCGTCAGGCTTTCTACGGCCGCGATCTGGCGGGCACGGTCGTGCTCGTCGGCGTTCCGACCCCGGACATGCGGCTGGACCTGCCGCTGATCGACTTCTTCTCGCGCGGTGGCTCGCTCAAGTCGTCGTGGTACGGCGATTGCCTGCCCTCACGCGATTTCCCGATGCTGATCGACCTCTATCTGCAGGGCAGGCTCCCGCTCGACAAGTTCGTCACCGAGCGGATCGCCCTGGACGGCGTCGAGCAGGCCTTCGAGCGCATGCACCACGGGGACGTCCTCCGTAGTGTGGTGACGTGGTGAAACTCTTCGCCGACGCCGATTTCCCCGCCGACCCGTATCCGGGGGCGCGGCCGGGTCACTCGTTCGTCCACTTCGACGGCGCCGGGCACAGCCTCGACACCGCGCCGGAGGGCTGGCGCGAACGCCAGGCCGTCCTCGCCTACGGGTCGAACGCGTGCCCGTCCAAGATCACCTGGCTGCGGAAGAACATGGGCCTGGAGGGCCCCGTCGTCGTCTGCCACGCGCGCTGCACCGACCTCGCCGCGGTGTGGGCGTCCGGCCTGCGGTTCCGGGACGGGCAGCGGCCGGCCACGCTCGCCGCCGCCCCGGGCGTCGTCGAGGAGCACTCAGTCTGGTTCGCTTCCCCCGATCAGCTCGCCGTGCTCGACCGCTGCGAGGGCAACGGCCAGCGCTACCGGCTGGTGCGGCTGACCGCCCCGGCCATCACCCTCGACGACGGCACCGTGCTCGACGACGTGGTCGCCTATGTCGGCGCCGCCGACATCCGCCTGCCGATCCTGGTGGACGGCAGGCACATCCGCGTCGCCGACCTCGAACAGCGCCGGGCCGCGGCGCTGGAAGGGATCCCCGCCGAGACGCACGGCCTGGACTGCACGCTGATCGACACCGGGGCGCTGGTCAAAGAAGCTTCCCGGGATTGAGGATCCCCGCCGGGTCGACGGCCTTCTTCGCCGCCCGCAGCACCTCGACGCCGATGTCACCGATTTCCGGCGCCAGATAGCGCGCGTGGTCGACGCCGACGGCGTGGTGGTGCGAGATGGTGCCGATCCCGGTGATCGCCTCCGAAGCCGCGGCCTTCGCCCGCTGCCACTGGCCGATCGGATCGGCCTCGTCGCGGGCGGTGAGCACGGTGAAGTACAGCGACGCGCCCGTTTCGTAGGCGTGCGAGACGTGGCACATGATGATCGCCCGGCCGAGCGTGGCGGTGAGCGCGGCACGGACGGCGTCGCGCAGGTCGCTCAGTTCCGCCCAGTACGCGGCCGTCTCCAGGGTTTCGACGCAGACACCCTTGTCCATCAGGGCGTCACGCTGCCGGGGCCCGGAAAAGCGGCCGCGGCGCCAGGATTCGCCGAGGGCCGTGCCGATGCGGACGGCGCCGAACGGCTCCAGCACCCGGGTGGTGTCCTGACGGCGCCGGGCCACCTCGCGTTTCGACGCGCCTTCCCAGCCGACGATCAGCAGGCAGGGATGAGCGATCCCCCGCGCCTTGAGATACCGGCGCAGCGCCTTGGTCTTCCAGCTGTCGTTGAGTGCCAGCGAAACTTCGCTTTCGTCCACATCGGACAGTCGGGTGACGTCCGCGAGCACGTGCCGCTGGGCGAGTTCGCGGACCGCCGCGGTGCCGTTCTCCCAGCCGTCGAGGACGTAACCCTCGTAACGGCGCACCTCCGGCACGGGACGGACGCGGAGGGCGACCTCGGTGATCACGCCGAGCGCGCCTTCGCTGCCGATGGCGAGGTGCCGCAGGTCGGGTCCGGCCGCCGACGCCGGCGCGACGCCGAGCTTCCATTCGCCACGCGGGGTCGCGAGCCGGACACCCGAAACCATGTCCTCGAACCGGCCGTAACCCGACGAGGCCTGCCCGGCGGACCGGGTCGCGGCGTATCCGCCGATGGTGGCGCGCTCGTAGGACTGGGGCACGTGCCCGAGAGTGAAGCCGTGCGCGGCGAGCAGCCGATCGGCCTCCGGCCCGGTGACCCCGGCCTGCAGGACCGCGATCCGGGACACCGGGTCGACGGAGACCAGCTCGCCGAGCCTGGTGAGATCGAGCGCGATCACCGCGCTCTTGTCCCCGCGCAGCGCCGAAACCCCGCCGACCACGGACGTCCCGCCGCCGAACGGGACGACGCCGACGTCGTGCCGTGCGCAGATTTCCAGTACCGCCTGGACTTCGCCGGGATTCTCCGGCAGGACGACGGCGTCCGGCACCGGAAAATCACCGAACCCCCGGCGCCGCAGCAGGTCCAGATAGGACAAACCGCTCGCCCGCGCGAGCCGCTCCCCCGGTGCCACCAGGACGTTCTCCGCGCCGACGAGTTCCTCGAGGTCACGTTTCGGCTGTTCGCCGAGCGCCGAATCGGGAACGGGAAGCGCCGAATCGGGCGCGAAAGGCGCCGCCGAACCCAGCGGACCGATACGCTGGACGAGCCACCGCAACGCCTTCGCCGGAAGGTGGGCCGCGTCACCGGATTCCGGTGTCCAGGACCGTCTTAACCGGTGGTCAATAAGCTCCGTCACGACTACAGTGTTACATATGGACGTACAACGTCACTCACCTGCGGAAACAGGCGTCTCGGCGCTGGCGGACACCCGATCCCGCCAGGCCTCGACACGCGTGTCCGACGACGTTCTGCTCGACGCGGCGAAGAAGTGCGTGCTCGCCGTCGGCGTGAGGCGGACCACGCTCGCGGAGATCGCGCGCACCGCGAAGGTCAGCCGGATGACCGTCTACCGCCGCTTCCCGGACGTGCGCAGCGTGCTCGCCACCCTCATGACCCGCGAGTTCGGCGGCCTGCTGCAAGGCGCCGCGGAACCGGAGAACGAACCGGCCCACTTCCGCGAGCGGCTCGTGCGGAGCTCGACCACCGCCGTCACCGCGCTGTCGGGTGACCCGCTTTTCCGCACCCTGCTGGACCTCGACCCCGAACTCGTCCTGCCCTACATCGTCGAGCGGCTCGGGAAGACCCAGCGGTTCGCCGAAGGCGTGATCCTGCACCTGCTGCGGTCGGGCCAGGAGGACGGCTCGATCCGCAAGGGCGACCTGCCTTCGCAGGCGCGCACCCTGTTGATGCTCATCCAGTCCTTCGCGTTCTCCTTCCGTCCCGCGACGGCGGATGTGAACGAAGACGACCTGATGGCGGAGTTCGCCCAGGTGCTCGACGCGGCGCTGCGGCCATGACGCCGGGCTCGCTCAACGCTTTGCGACGCGAGCGGGAACTCGCGGCGCTCGACGGCGGTGAGCGGGTCGATCTGGCGGTCGTCGGCGGCGGGGTCACCGGCGCCGGGATCGCGCTGGACGCGGCCGCGCGCGGACTCTCGGTGGCCCTGATCGAGGCGTACGACCTGGCGTACGGGACTTCGCGCTGGTCCAGCAAGCTGGTCCACGGCGGGCTCCGCTACCTCGCCAAGGGCGACCTGGCGCTGGCGCACGAGAGCGCCGTCGAACGCGGGATCCTCATGACGCGCACCGCGCCGCATCTCACCAGGGCGATCCCGCAGCTGTTCCCCATGTACCGCAAGACCTCCCGCGGCCAGCAGGCGTTCATCATGACCGGCCTCGTCGCCGGTGACGGCCTCCGCCGCGCGGCGGGCACCCCGGCGTCGGTACTGCCGCGGCCGAGGTCGATCCCGGCCGCGGAGGCGCTCGCGCTCGCCCCCGGCCTGTCTCCCCAAGGCCTGCGCGGCGCGCTGCTGGCCTACGACGGCGCGCTGACCGACGACGCCCGGCTCGTGGTGAACCTCGCGCGGACGGCGGCGTCACGCGGCGCGAAGATCCTGACGAGGGTCGAGGCGCTCCGGCTCGCCGCGGATTCGGTACTGGCCAGGGACCGGCTCACCGGACAGGAAGTGGAGATCCGCGCCGGTCAGGTGATCAACGCGACGGGCGTCTGGGCGGGCGAACTGGCGGAGTCGGTGCGGCTGCGGCCGTCCCGCGGCTCGCACCTGATCCTGGCTCCGGGGTCGGCGCCGATCGGCGCGACGTCGGTCAACGTGCCCGTCCCCGGCGAGAACAACCGGTTCGTCTTCCTGCTGCCGCAACCCGACGGCCGCGTGTTCGTCGGGGTCACCGACGAGCCGACCGACGGCCCGGTCCCGCGCGTGCCGTCCGTGCCGGAGTCCGATGTGGACTTCCTGTTGGAGGTGGCGTCGACGGCGTTCACCCGGCCGCTGACCCGCGCCGACGTCGACGGCTCGTTCGCCGGGCTGCGGCCCCTGGTCGAAGGCGGCGGCGGGCGCAGCGCGGATCTCTCGCGCAAGCACGCGGTGGTGACCGGCGCCGACGGCGTGCTCACCGTCGTCGGCGGCAAGCTGACGACGTACCGGAAGATGGCCGAGGACGCCGTCGACGCCGCCTTGAAGCGGTCCGGGCTCCGCGCCGGGCCGTCGACCACGTCCCGGCTTCCCCTGCTCGGCGCGACCCCGCGGCATCGGCTGTCCACTGTGGACGCACCCGCCCGGCTGGTCGCGAAGTACGGCACCGAGGCGCCCCGGATCGCGGCGCTCGGCGAGGTCGATCCGGAACTGGGCCTTCCCCTGTTCGCGGGCACCGAGATCAGCGCGGCCGAGGTCGTGTGGGCTGTGCGGCACGAAGGCGCGCTCGACGTCGAGGACGTCCTGGAGCGCCGCACGCGGCTCGGCCTGGTCGCTTCGGAGGCCGAAGCGGCCCGTCCCCGCGTCCAGGAGCTTGTCGACAAGTCGCTCGCCGGACTCGTCTGACACCGCGTTTAGTCCGCTAAATGCGGTGAGAAGCGCCCGCCGGAACCCGTCCCCGGATGTCGCGAAAGCCACTTTCGGGACACCAGACGTCGCGAAAGTGGCTTTCGCGACACGCTCGGCTCTCGGCATCTCCCAAGGTCCGTGAAGGCCTCCTTGCCTACCCTGAAGGTAACGAAGGGGACCTTCTCTACCTGTCCGACGCTTGGCGCACCGGTGTGCGTCGCTGCCCGACAGCGCATTTAGTCCGCTAAATGCGGCGAGAAGCTCCCCAAACTTGACGAGTCGTTGGGTTTTTGCAACAGTATGTTCCATGAGCCCGGTCAGACGCGGCAAAGAGCTGCCGATCTACAACCGGCTTCCGGTGCTCCGGGCGGAGCGCGGACTGAGCAGGGCCGCCCTCGCGACGGCGGTCGAGGTCAATCCGCAGACCATCGGCGCGCTCGAACGGGGGGACCACTACCCGAGCCTGGACCTGGCGTTTCGCATCTGCGCGGTGTTCGACCTCCCGGTCGAGGCCGTGTTCAGCCGCGAACCGTTCACGCCACTGTCCACTCAGGTCTACCGGGAGGGGGGAACATGAGCGAGAAGCGGGGACGCCTGGCGGCGTACTGGGAACGCCAGCTCGAACGGCTGGAGGAAGTGGAGCGCAAGCGGGCACTGCGGCTGCCGGGCTGGCGCACGCGGAAGCGGCGGAGGACGTTGAGCGTGCTCGTGGTGGCGGGTGACCTGCTCCTGATCTCCGGCGCCGTCTTCTTCAAGACAGCGCCCGACCTGGTCTTCCTCGTGGGCTGGTTCGGCGGTTCCTTACTCGCCGGCGGTGCCCACTACCTGCTGCGGATCCTCACCGGCAAGATGAGCGGCGGGTTCTCGACCCGGCTCGACGAGCGTGAGCGGGAATGGCGCCATCGCGCCACCTTCGTCAGCTATCAGGTGCTGGTCGCGCTCATGGTCGTCGCCGTGTTCTACGCCCTGATCGTCTCCGGCACCGAAGACGGCGGCGGACGCGGCGCGATGATGGGTGCCGCACTGCTGGTCACCGGCACCACGCTGGCCGCCGTCATCCTCGGCTGGTCGCTGCCGGACGACGATCCCGAGGATTTCCAGGACTTCGAAGAGGTGAGCCCCCGGTGACCGTGACCCGGACCAGGTCGGACCGCCGTCGCCTCGCCGTCGCGGCCGTGATCGGCCATCTCGTCGTGATCGTCGGGGCGGCCCTGCTCCGCGAGCCGACGCTGTGGTTCGCTGTCGGCCTGATGGGGCCCGGACTGTGTCTCTGCGTCGGCACCGCGGCGGTGCTGCGCAAGGCCGTCGGCAGACCCGGGTCCGCGGCGAGCGATCTCGACGAACGTGAACTGCACTTGCGCGGAAGGGCGCACTACAGCGCCTTCCAGGGGATCTGCCTGCTGATGGTGGTGGATCTCGGATATGGGCTTTACGCGGCCGGCGGACCGGATTCCGGTTCCCTGCTGGCCGCGATGACAGCGGCGTTACTCGTCTTCGGGACGTCGCTGCCGGCACTTTGGCTCGCGTGGAAACTGCCGGACGACGATCCCGAAGACTACACCGACTTCGAGGGGGTGACTCCGGCGTGACCGGGGACAAGAAGCGCTACAAGGTGTCCATCGGGATGGTCGCCGTCGTGCTGGTGGCCGGTGGGGTCCTCGCCGGGGCGGGGCGGGCGATCCTGGTGTACCGGGCCACTTCGGTGGTGAGCAACGTCAAGCTGGACGGACTGATCCAGCGAAACCGCACGGTCTCCGGCGTCCACCGGGGTTTCACGGCGCTGGTGCGGTATTTCGAGGAGGGGAAGTGGAAATGAGCGAGGGGAAGCTGGAGATCGACCGGATCTCCAAGAGTTACGGCACGAAGGTCGCGCTGGACGAGGTGAGCTTCGAGGTCCAGCCCGGTGAGCTGTTCGGGTTCGTCGGCAGCAACGGGGCGGGCAAGACCACCACGATGCGGATCGTCCTCGGCGTGCTGGCGGCCGACGGCGGCGAGGTGCGGCTCGGCGGCGCGCCGATCACGCACGAGACCCGCACGCATATCGGGTACATGCCGGAGGAACGCGGGCTGTACCCGAAGATGAAGGTGCTGGAGCAGCTGGTCTACCTCGCGGAACTGCACGGGATGTCGGCCAACGACGCCCACCGCAGCGCCGAGAACTGGATCTCCCGGCTGGGGCTGACCGAACGCCGCAAGGACGAGGTCCAGAAACTGAGCCTCGGCAACCAGCAGCGGGTGCAGCTCGCGGCCGCGCTGGTGCACGATCCGACGGTGCTGGTGCTGGACGAGCCGTTCTCCGGCCTCGACCCGCTGGCCGTGGACGTGATGAGCGGGGTGCTGCGCGAGAAGGCCGCGACCGGGGTGCCGGTGGTGTTCTCCAGCCACCAGCTCGATCTGGTCGAACGGCTCTGCGACCGGGTCGGCATCATCCGAAGTGGACGGATGGTCGCCTCCGGCACCGTCGCAGAACTGACCGCGGACGCGGGCAACGGCCTCGTCGTCACCGCGCCCCACTCCTCGCCCGGCTGGGCTTCGGCCGTTCCCGGTGTCCGGTCGGCCGAGCAGAACGGCCCGACGACGATCCTCGAACTCGAAGCCCACGCCGACGATCAGGCCGTGCTCGCCGCAGCACTGGCCACCGGTCCGGTCACCGAATTCAGCAAACGCAGGCGTTCGCTGACCGAGCTGTTCCGCGACGCCGTCGCCGAGAAGCCGGCCGCACAAGGAGTTTCCGCATGAACACCGTCTCACCCTGGCGCGCTGTCTGGCTCATCGCCAAACGTGAGCTGAACACGCGGCTGCGCACCCGGTCCTTCGTGATCGGCACCGCCGTGCTGCTGGTCATGCTGATGGGCTATGTCCTGCTGCAGTCCACACTGATCAGCAACGAGGACAAGAGCAAGATCGGGCTCACCGGCCAGACCGCCGGGATCGCGCAGCAGCTCCAGACCGCGGGCGCGGCGGTCGGCGAGAAGATCGAGACCGTCACCGTCGCCGATCCGGCGGAGGGCCGGTCGCAGGTCGAGAACGGCGATCTCGACGCGCTGCTGTCCGGCAACGCCACCGAGCTGAAGGTGCTCGTCAAGTCCGAATTGGACAACAAGCTGCGTGCCCTGCTGACCGGCGTCTCACAGCAGGAAGTGCTCAACGGCAAGCTTTCCGAAGCCGTGGAGAACCCGGAGCAGGTGATGCGCA
The DNA here is from genome assembly GCF_046549075.1 of Amycolatopsis sp. lyj-84. Classification (NCBI taxonomy): domain Bacteria; kingdom Bacillati; phylum Actinomycetota; class Actinomycetes; order Pseudonocardiales; family Pseudonocardiaceae; genus Amycolatopsis; species Amycolatopsis sp. lyj-84. Next base: position 135,446 of record NZ_JAJPWO010000016.1, on the reverse strand, counting down.
CGGTCACCGACACCCAGGTCGAGGTCGACTCGATCAAGCCGCCGGATCCGGAGAAGGCCCAGCGGATGGTGATCGGGCTGATTGTGGCGGTGTTGCTGTACATGAGCATCGTGACCTACGGGACGCTGGTCGCCCAGGGCGTGGTCGAAGAGAAGTCCAGCCGGGTCGTGGAGATCCTGCTGTCCACCGTCCGGCCATGGCATCTGTTGCTGGGCAAGGTGATCGGGCTCGGCCTGGTCGGCCTGACGCAGCTGGTGATCATCGGCGGCGCCGGGTTGATAGTCGCGTCGGCGACCAACGTGCTGACGCTGTCCGGGGTCGCGACGAGCGCGCTGCTGTGGGGCGTGGTGTGGTACCTGCTCGGGTTCCTGTTGTACGCCATCCTTTACGGCGCGATGGGTTCGCTGGTCTCCCGACAGGAGGACACCCAGTCGGTGATCGGCCCGGTCAACATCGTGCTGATCCTGGGTTTCGTCGTCGGGTTCAACCTGCTGGCACAGTCGCCGGAAGGCACGGGCACGAAGATCCTTTCCCTGGTGCCGCTACTGTCGCCGGTGCTGATGCCCGCCCGGATCGCGGCCGGGACCGTCGAGGTGTGGGAGATCGCGCTGTCGCTCGGGTTGACCGTGGGCGCCATCGCCCTGTTCACCTGGCTGGGCGCGCGGATCTACCAGAACAGCGTCCTGCGGGTCGGCAGCCGGATCAAGCTGACCGACGCCCTGAAGGGCTGAACCGCTTCGCGCGTGAAGGCCCCCTTCCCTCGGCTGACCGAGGGAAGGGGGCCTTCACTGCGTTCAGGTGCCTTTGATGGCGCCGTAGCGCTCCAGGGCGACTTGGCGTTCGTGGGCGTGGTCGACCATGGGCGCGGGGTAGCCCTTGACGTCCTTCGGTTTGTGCACGGCTTTCCCTTGCACGGAGCGGAGTTCAGGGACGTAGCGGCGGACGTACTCGCCGGACGGGTCGAACTTCTCGCCCTGCGTGGTCGGGTTGAAGATCCGGAAGTACGGCGCGGCGTCGGTGCCGCTGCCCGCGACCCACTGCCAGTTCAGCTGGTTCGACGCGAGATCGCCGTCGACCAGGTGCCGCATGAAGTACCGCGCGCCGAGCCACCACGGCAGATGCAGGTCCTTGACCAGGAAACTCGCCACGATCATCCGGACGCGGTTGTGCATCCAGCCCTCGGCGAGCAGCTGCCGCATCCCGGCGTCGACGACCGGGAATCCGGTGCGTCCTTCACACCACCGTTTGAAAGCCTCGTCGTCGCTCTCGTGTTCCATGGCGTCGAAGCGGGAATCGTAATTCTTCCGCGCCGTTTCGGGGCGATGGAACAGGACGTCGGCGTGGAACTCGCGCCACGCGAACTCGCCGCGCAACGACTGCGCGCCGGACCCCTCGTTCCCGGCGAGGTCCGCCAGCAAGGTACGAGGGTGAACACAACCCCACCGCAGATACGGCGAAATTTTGGTCGTCCCGGGGCGATCCGGACGGTCGCGGTCTTCGTCGTAGGTCTCGAGGCCGTCGTCCAGGAACTCGTGCCAGCGCTCCAGCGCCGCCTTCTCGCCGGGCTCCGGCAGCTCCATTCCCTTGAGCGAAGGGGATTTCGGGAGCTTGACCGAACGCGGCGGCTCCACCCAGTCCACCATGTCCTTCCCGGTGTCCGCGGGGCGCGGCCAGCCGTGGCGCACCCACGCGCGGTAGAATGGGGTGAACACGCGATAGGGGTCGCCGTCCGGCTTGGTGACCCGGCCGGGCGTGATCGCGTACGAGGATCCCGTCTCGGTCCACGCGATGTCGTGCTCCGCCAAGGCTTTCTTGACCTCGTCGTCGCGGCGGCGGCCGTACGGCCCGGTGTCCGCGCTGACGTGCACGGCCGAGGCACCGATCTCGCGGGCCGCCTTGACGACCTCCTTGACCGGGTCGCCCTTGACGAGCATGAGCCGCCCGCCGAGCTGGTCGTCCAGCGCCTCGAGACAGCCGTGCAGGAACGCGACGCGCGGGGCGCCGGAAGGTTTGAGGAGCGCGTCGTCGAGGACGTACAGCGCGAGAACGTGCTTGCTGTGCTTCGAGGCTTCCAGCAGGGCGGCGTGGTCGCCTAGGCGGAGGTCGCGGCGGAACCACAGCACTACGGGGGCTTCTCTGGTCACCCGGGAAACCCTAAGCGGTGCCGCCGGGGTGTGCAGTCCCGGATGCTATGAAAGGCCCGTTACTTGCAAAATTTGCAAGTAACGGGCCTTTCATAGCGCTTGACGGAGCCGGGATCAGCGCTCCGAGATCGGCGTATAGTCACGCTCCGCGGAGCCGGTGTAGATCTGCCGCGGGCGGCCGATCTTGGTGGCCGGGTCCTGGATCATCTCGCGCCAGTGCGCGATCCAGCCCGGCAGGCGGCCGAGCGCGAACAGCACGGTGAAGTACTTAGTCGGGAAGCCGAGCGCCCGGTAGATCAGGCCGGTGTAGAAGTCGACGTTCGGGTACAGCTTCCGCTCGATGAAGTAGTCGTCCGAGAGCGCGGTCTCTTCCAGCTTCTTCGCGATGTCGAGCAGCTCGTCGCCGCCCTTGAGCTTGGAGAGGATCTCGTCCGCGGTGTTCTTGATGATCTTCGCGCGCGGGTCGTAGTTCTTGTAGACCCGGTGCCCGAAGCCCATCAGGCGGACACCCTTTTCCTTGTTCTTCACGCGGGTGACGAAGTTCGCGACGTCGCCGCCCTCGGCCTGGATGCCCTCGAGCATGTCCAGCACCGCGCTGTTGGCGCCACCGTGCAGCGGGCCGAAGAGCGCGTTGATGCCCGCCGAGATCGAGGCGAACAGGTTCGCCTCGGAGGAGCCGACGAGGCGCACGGTCGAGGTGGAGCAGTTCTGCTCGTGGTCGGCGTGCAGGATGAACAGCAGGTCGAGCGCCTTGGCGACGTCCGGGTCGACCTCGTAGGGTTCGGCCGGGAAGCCGAAGGTCATCCGCAGGAAGTTCTCGACCAGGCCGAGCGAGTTGTCCGGGTACAGCAGCGGCTGCCCGACGGACTTCTTGTACGCGTACGCGGCCAGGGTCGGGACCTTGGCCAGCAGGCGGATGGTGGACAGCTCCACGTTCGGTTCGTCGAACGGGTTGAGCGAGTCCTGGTAGAAGGTCGACAGCGCCGATACCGCGCTGGAGAGCACCGGCATCGGGTGCGCGTCGCGCGGGAAGCCGCTGAAGAAGGCCTTGAGGTCTTCGTGCAGCAGGGTGTGGCGCTGGATCTTCTCGGTGAACTCCGCCAGCTGCGTCTGGGTCGGCAGCTCGCCGTAGATGAGCAGGTAAGAGACCTCGATGAAGGTCGACTTCCCGGCCAGCTGCTCGATCGGGTAGCCGCGGTAGCGCAGGATGCCGGCGTCACCGTCGATGTAGGTGATGGCCGAAGACGCGGCACCGGTGTTCACGAACCCCGGGTCGTGGGTGATGTACCCGGTCGTCGCCAGCAGCTTCCCCAGCTCGATCCCAGGCGCACCCTCGACCGGGTGGATCACCTTGAACTCGTGCTCGCCATTGGGCAGGCGCAGCGTCGCGGTCTCGCCGGACTGCCCCGCAGCCGTCGTCGCGTCGGACATGTAAGTCCCTCTCACGTTCAGCACGGGCCGGCGGCGCCTGTAGGTTCCACAGGTACGCCCTCTTTCACGCGCGTGACCCATGGCCTCGCTGCACACCGCCCCGCTGGGGTATGAATTCCCCACCACGCTAGTCGAGAATGGGGTCAACGCGCAGCGGGTGAGTTGCTCACAACAGCCCCTTTGGGACCAGGTTCACACGGCGGATGCCATATCTTCGGCCGTCGGCGGTTCCGCCCCACTCCGCGAGACGGTGATCGACGCCGCTTTCGCCGCGAATTCGAGCGCCGAACGCCAGCCATCGGCGTCGAGAGTGGACACGTCGCGCACCCCGTTCGAGTACAGCCATGCCAGCAGCGCGCCTTGCACGGTGTCACCGGCGCCGATCGTGTCGACAACGGCGACACGGCGTGACGGGACCTGAGCGATTTCGCCCGCCCGTGTGATGACGGACAACCCTTGCGCGCCGCGGGTGAGCACCACGGCGTCGACCCCGGCAGAGGTCCAGACCTTTGCGGCGTCGACCGGATCGGCGCCTTCGGCGAGCCATTCCGTGTCGTCGTCGGAGATCTTGAGCAGCCGGACATGCGGCAGCCAGGACTCGAACCTCGCCCGGTACGCCGCCGGATCGGTGATCAGCGCCGCCCGGATGTTCGGGTCGAGGACGGTCAGGACACCCCGGGCGGCTTCGCGGCGCAACATGGTTTCGTACGTGCTCGCACCCGGTTCCAGGACCATGCCGAGCGTGCCGAGCGAGAGCGCCGTCACATTTTCCGGCAGCGCGCCGGGATCGCCGACCAGCCTGTCCGCGGTGCCCTCGGTGTAGAAGGTGTATTGCGCGGAGCCCTTCTCGTCGAGCGCGACGACGGCGAGCGTCGTCGGCTCGTTTCCCCGCTGCAGCAAGGCGGTGTCGACCCCGGAGGCGTGCAGCCGGTCCACCAGCGCGGCACCGAAACGGTCATTGGAGACACGCGAGAAGAAGCCCGTCGGGACACCGAGGCGCCCGGCGGCGAGCGCGACGTTGTACGGACCACCACCCATCCGGGGCAGCAGGGCGCGCAGCCCACCGTCCACAGTGGAATCCAACGGTTCACCAGGAACGAGGTCGACCAGCGCCTCTCCACCCACGACGATCACGGGCGCGATGCTAGCCGAGACGGTGGTAATCCCACCAGAATTGTCATTTCAAGACATTTTCGGGGCGAGGCCTCCGAGTAGGAGTTCCGACAGCGCGGTGAACGCCTCGGCGTCGGTCACCCCGGCGCGCTGGCCGACCACGCCGGTCTGGATTCCCTCGATGATCAACCCCGCCATTTCCGCGATCAGCCGCGCGTGCACCTCGCGGAAAACACCATCGGTGACGCCGCGATCGATGAACGACCGGATCCGCTGGGCCGCGGCGCGGCTGTTGAGCTGATACGCGTCCCGCGCCGGGGCGAATTCGGCGATGTCGGTCATGAAAGCGGCCGAGGCGCGATTCAGGTATTCGGAGATCCCGGCGAGGTACTCCCCGAGGATCTTGCGGGCGTCGTCGATCCCGGCGATCCGCTCCTCCAGCAGCTCGGCGGCCCCCTTGAAGAAGTGGGCGACGACCTTGACCGCGAGCTGCTCCTTGCTGGGGGCGAGCGCGTAGAGGGTCGACTTCGAGCAGTGGAGCCTGGCGGCGAGGTCGTCCAGCGTGAACTGGGAGAACCCCTCGGCGAGGAAGAGGGCTTCGAGCTCCGAAAGCAACGCTCGCTGACGCGCGGTGGGCTGGCGGCGCCGGGTCTTGCTCTCGGTCATCGGATCACTATCCCTTACGCGGACGGTATCCCCTCAGCGCCTTCTACTGTACGCTGAATCAGCCCACAGTACTGTTTTTAGTACAGCTCAGCTCGGAGGAGCCATGCCGGCGGACCGTCTTCTGCCCAGCACCGAGGCCCAGGATCTGATCGACCTGGCCAAGGAGATCGCACGCGAGGAACTCGCTCCGATCGCGAGCAAGTACGAAGAGACCGCGCACTTCCCGCGTGAACAGTTCCGGCTGCTCGGGCAGGCGGGCCTGCTCGGCCTCCCCTACGCGGAACGCTGGGGCGGCGGCGACCTGCCGTACGAGGTCTACCTGCAGGTTCTCGAGGAGATCGCGGCCGCGTGGATGTCCGTCGGCGTCGGGCTCTCCGTGCACACGATGTCCTGCTTCGCGCTGGCGCACGAAGGCACCGACGCGCAGCGCGATCGCTGGCTGCCCGACATGCTGGAGGGTGATCTGCTCGGCGCGTACGCCCTTTCGGAGACCCACGCCGGCTCCGACGCCGCAGCCCTTTCGACCCGCGCGCGGCTCGAAGGCGACCAGTACGTCGTGAACGGCACGAAGGCGTGGATCACCCATGCGGGCGAGGCCGACTTCTACACGACCATGGTGCGCACGAGCGACGACGGCGGACAGGGCATCACCTGCCTGCTCGTCGACGCGTCGACTCCGGGTCTCTCGGCCGCGCCGCCCGAGCGGAAGATGGGCCTCACCGGGTCGACCACCGCGCAGCTGATGTTCGAGGACGCCATCGTCGACTCCGAGCGGCGGATCGGCGAAGAGGGCCAAGGGCTGAAGATCGCGCTGTCGTCGCTCAGCTCCGGACGGCTGGGCATCGCCGCGTGCGCCGTCGGGCTCGCGCAGGCCGCGCTGGACGAGGCCCTCGAGTACGCGAAGGGCCGCACGCAGTTCGGGCGGCCGATCATCGAGTTCCAGGGCCTGGAGTTCCTGCTGGCCGACATGGCCGCGACCGTCGAGACGTCACGCGCGATGTACCTCGACGCGGCCCGCCGCCGCGACCGCGGGCTGCCGTTCCAGCGGCAGGCGTCGATCGCGAAACTCGTCGCGACCGACGGCGCGATGAAGGTGACCACCGACGCGGTGCAGGTCCTCGGCGGCGCCGGCTACACGAAGGACTTCCCGGTGGAGCGGTACATGCGGGAGGCGAAGGTGCCGCAGATCTTCGAGGGCACCAACCAGATCCAGCGCATGGTGATCGCGCGGGAACTGCGGAAATCCTGACCCTTCGTGGTGCTATGATCACCAGTGGTCACCATCTGGCCGTGAGACACTGTGGATGACGTGAGGAGACGCTGTGACAGCCCTTCCCCATTCCACGACCGGGTCGCATGGTGAAGCAGGGTGGGCCATCCCGGAGCACCTGCTGTCCGTCGCGGAGTACGCGGCGCTCGGTGAGCCCGATTCGGGATTCACCGAGCTCGTGGAAGGCCGCCTCGTCATGTCGCCGAGCCCCAAGAGGAGACACAACAAGGCGTTGTACGCCTTGGCGAGGCAACTGGAAGCACAGCTGCCCGAACACCTCGAATTCATCCAGGACATCGACGTCGACCTGGGACTGGTTTCCCCTGGCGAGCCAGGTTTCGCCCGGCGCCCGGATCTGATCATCGCCCTGCGCGAAGCGGGAGAGCGGATCGACGCGGAAGACACGATGTACCACTCGGACGACGTCGTCGTAGTGGTCGAGATCGTGTCGCCGGGCTCGAAGCGCACCGACTACGTGACCAAGCACGGCGAGTACGCCGACGCGGGGATTCCGCATTACTGGATCGTCGATCTCAGCGAGCCCATCTCGCTCGTCGCCTGTCACCAGGCGGGCGAACTGGGGTATCAGGACGCGCCCGCCGCGACGGGCGTCTTCCAGGCCGGCGAGCCGTTCCCTGTCAAACTGGACCTCGACCGGCTGCTTTCCTGACTGCCGCAAGTCCGCGAGACAACGCGCGCCAGGACCGTATGGGAGCGCCTCGTCAGTACCCTCGCGGACCGAACTGCTGCGACGGTGGGCCGAACTGCGGCGGCGGGCCGCCTGGTTGCTGCTGGTGCTGTTGCTGTTGCTGGTGCTGTTGCTGCGGCCACCCCGCCTGCGGCGGATAAGGCTGCTGACCCGGCACGGGCTGCCACTGAGGCCCGGGCTGCCCCGGCGGGTATCCCGGGGCAGCCTGAGCGCCGTGCGGCTGCTGGAATGCCTGCTGCTGCGGGAATCCCTGCTGAGCCGCGACGGCGACGAGGTCACGCGCCTTGCGCCGCTTCCCGCGGATGACCATCGTCGCGCCCAAGCCGGTCAGCGCGACCCCGACCCCGGCCATCCAGACCCCGTGGTTCCGGAACGTCTCCGCACGGGATTCGGCCGCGGCCTTCATCTCGGCGTAGGTGTCCTCGCCGGTGCTGCGGCCGTTCTTCGTGGTCTCGCAGACGTCACCGGGCGACATGATCTTGCCGCCGCATTTGATGAGATCCGGGTTCTCGCGCGAGAACAGCAAGGTGACGACCAAGAACCCGATACCGACGATCAGGACGAAAACCCAGCGCTTCATGTGTTACAAGCCCTCCCCATATGTAACACATGAGAGCACAGGTCACTCACCTCTGACAAGGGCGAAGTCAGCTTTCGCGGTACCGGCGCTCCTCGGTGACGCCGACCCCGGCCTCCTCGTCGAAGTGGTAGACCTCGCGTCCGCGCACGAACACCCGCATGGCGCGGTTCATCACGTCCAGCGGATCACCCGACCAGAGGACCACGTCGGCGTCGAGACCCGGCTTCAGCGAGCCGACCTGGTCGTCGAGGTCCAGCATCGCGGCCGGGTTGACGGTCAGCGCCTTCAGCGCGGTCTCCGGGTCGAGGCCGTCCTTGACCGACAGCGCCGCCTGGTACACCAGGAAGTTGATCGGCACGACCGGGTGGTCCGTGGTGATCGCGATCCGCACGCCCGCCCTGGCGAGGATGCCGGGCGCGCGCAGGGTGCGGTTGCGCAGCTCCACTTTGGACTTGGTGGTGAACAGCGGGCCGAGGATCACCGGCACGTCGCGCTCGGCGAGCAGGTCCGCGATCAGATGCCCTTCGGTGCCGTGGTTGATCACCAGTTTGTAGCCGAACTCGTCCGCCAGCCGGATCGCGGTGACCATGTCGTCGGCGCGGTGGACGTGCTGGTCCCAGTACAGCTCGCCGTCCAGGACCCTGGCCAGGGTCTCCTTGGTCAGGTCGACGTCGAACGGCTTGCCCTCACCGGCGGCGTGGTCGCGCTTGGCGGCGTAGTTGCGCGCGGCGGTGAACGCGTCGCGGATGGTCGACGCGACGCCGAGCCTGGTCGACGGCGTCTGCTTCTTCTCGCCGTAGACCCGCTTCGGGTTCTCGCCGAGCGCGCTCTTCACGCTGACGCTCTCGGCGAAGATCATGTCGAGCACGGTCCGGCCCCAGGTCTTGACGCCGATCGTCTGCCCGCCGATGGGGTTCCCGGAGCCGGGCTTGATCACGACGCTGGTGACGCCGCCTGCCAGCGCGTCGTCGAAACCGGGCTCGTACGGGTCGATCCCGTCGATCGCCCGGAACCGCGCGCCGTTGGGGTCGGTCATCTCGTTGGTGTCGTTGCCCGACCAGCCTTCGCCGTCCTCGTGGACGCCGAGGTGGGCGTGCGCGTCGATGAACCCGGGCAGCACCCAGGTGCCCGCGGCGTCGATCAGTTCGGCGTCTTCGGGGACCTCGACGTCGGCGGCGGTGCCGACAGCGGCGATCTTCCCGTTCTCGATGAGGACCGTGCCGCCGTCGATGGGATCACCGTCGACCGGGACGACGTAACCACCGACGATGGCCTTGACCAGTGCTTTGTTCGACATACTTTGACACGCTAACGAACTGGGCCGCCGGGAACCACACGGGGCTTTTCAAAGTGGACCAGCTCGTAGTCCGCCTCGGGCGTCCGGTGCGTTTCGACGTAGCCGAGCTTCGAGTACATCCGCAGCGGACCGATGCTCCGCTCTCCCGTGAACAGGCGGAACACGGTCACCGACTCCGGCATGGCCGCTTCGGCGGCGAGCAACAACGAGCTGCCGAGCCCGTGGCCCTGCCTGTCCGGGGCCACGATGAGCCTGCCGACGAGACCGGCCTCGCCGTCCACGACGATCCGGACGCTCGCCACCAGCCGTCCGGATTCCCTGGTGCCCCAGGCGAAACACGCGGGATCGCCCAGGGCCTTCTCGGCTTGTTCGAAGGTCTCCAGCAGCGGCGGGAGGTCCAGGTTCCGGTGCGTCCTCGCCTCCGGCACGTAGGCCGCGCGCTGCAGTGTGAGCGTTTCGCCCGCGTCCACGGGGCCCAGCCGGAGCGGCGACGTCATCAGCGGACCCGGATTCCCCAGCTCCCGGTCCACGAGGAGGCGGGCTCCAGGTCGATCAGGTCGGTACCGGTGTTGAGCGCGTCGGCGGGGCAGGTCATCGGCTCGATCGCCACCGCCCGGCCGCGGCCGACCAGGTCGTCCGGCGTGAACACCTGCGCCCAGTGGAAGTCCGGCCCCGCCCAGACCACCAGCTCCTGCTCGCCGTGCGAGAGGACGTGGTGGTGGTTGCCGTCCTCGGCGACGCTCAGGCCGCCGAACGCCGTGTCCAGGTCGACGCCTTCGAGCACCTTGCCGTGCCGGAAGTCGTACTCGGTCCCCTCGACGTCCTGCTCGTCGGCGTACGGCATCTGCTCGTCGCCCAGGTACGGCCGGACGCGGCTCGCGGGCAGCGTCAGGGTCAGCTCGTCGGTGGGCACGTCACCGATGCGGAAGTAGGGGTGAGTGCCGAGCCCGACGCCGATGGGGCTCTCGCCCTCGTTGCGGATCTCGTGCGTCACGACCAGCTCGCGCGGTGAGATCTCGTAGGTGATCGTCGCGCGCAGCGGTACCGGCCAGCCCTCCTGCGCCGGGACGTCGACGGCCAGGGTGATCGACGACTCCGCGTGTTCGAGCAGTTCCCACTCCTCGTGCCGGGTCAGGCCGTGGATCGCGTTGCCGCGAGCCTCCTCGGTGATCGGGAGCTGCTGCTTTTCACCCTGGTGGACCCACTGGCCGCCCTTGGTGCGGTTCGGCCAGGGCAACAGGACCTGCCCGGCACCCTTCGGCGGCTTCTCGTCCTCGGCGAAAGCCTCGACGTACGGCACCCCGCCGACCTCGAACGCGCGCAACCCGGCGCCGATCTCGGTGATGACGGCGCGCGCGTTGCCGCGGGTGATCTCGAACTGCTCTCCGGTGGGATTGGCCATGCTGACGAGGTTACCGGCGGCCGAGGGGGACGCGTCACCGGGAAAAGTGCGGGGAAGCACAGCCGGGAAAGTACTGTGGGAATGCCACGCCCGGACGAAGGAGACCGCCGCGATGACCGTTCCCGGCTACCCCAGCACCGTCGGCCGTGTCCTGGAGCGGAGCGCGCGGCGCGTCCCGGCCCGGGTCGCGCTCACGTTCGCCGATCGCGTGTGGACCTACGCGGAACTCGACCGCGCGGCGGGCCGGGTCGCGGCGAAACTGCTCGACCGCGGTCTCGTCCACGGTGACCGCGTCGCGGCCTTCGGCAAGAACTCCGACGCGTACCTGTTGCTGTACCTCGGTTGCGCGCGGGCCGGGCTGGTGCACGTACCGGTGAACTTCAACGCGCGCGGCGAAGAACTCGAGTACCTGCTCACGCAGTCCGAACCCGCTGTCGCGTTCGTCGATCCCGCGCTGGCCGGGCACGTGACGTCCGCTCATGCGTCCACTTCGGACATTCTCGACTGGGCACTGGACGAAACCGTCGCCCCGCACGAGGAATCCGGTGTCGCGGACGATGACCTCGTCCAGCTGCTCTACACGTCCGGGACGACCTCCCGGCCGAAGGGCGCGATGCTCACCCACCGCGCGCTGGTGCACGAGTACTCGTCCTGCATCGCTGCGCTCGACCTGAGCGACCGCGACGTGCCGCTGCACGCGCTGCCGCTGTACCACTCGGCGCAGATGCACGTGTTCCTCATGCCCGGCCTCGCCGTCGGCGCGACGAACCACCTCGTCGAGGCACCCGATCTCGGCGACGTCCTCGCGCGGATCCCGCGTCAGGGCGTCACTTCCCTGTTCTTCCCGCCGACCGTCTGGGTGGGACTCGCGAACCATCCCGACCTCGGCGACGCGGATCTGAGCGGCCTCACCAAGGCTTACTACGGCGCGTCGATCATGCCCGTCCCGGTGCTGGAAAAGTTGCGGGCGCGACTGCCGGGAGTCGGGTTCTACAACTGCTTCGGCCAGTCGGAGATCGGTCCACTCGCGACGGTGCTGCGTCCCGAAGAGCACGACGAGCGGCCGGATTCCGTCGGCCGCCCGATCCTGTTCGTCGAGACGCGCGTGGTGGACGCGGAGATGAACGACCTCCCGCCGGGCGAACTCGGCGAGGTCGTGTACCGCTCTCCGCAGCTGTGCACCGGCTACTGGGGCAAGCCCGAAGAATCCGTGGAAGCGTTCGCGGGCGGCTGGTTCCATTCCGGCGATCTGGTGCGCCAGGACGAAGAGGGCTACCTGTTCGTCGTCGACAGGATCAAGGACGTCGTCAACACCGGCGGCGTGCTCGTCGCGTCGCGCGAGGTGGAGGACGCGCTGTACGCGCATCCCGCCGTCGCCGAGGCCGCTGTCGTCGGCCTGCCGCACGAACGCTGGATCGAGGCGATCGCCGCGGTGGTCGTGGTGAAGGAATCCGTCGGCGAAGCGGAACTGATCGAGTTCGCCAAGAAGTCGCTGGCGGCGCACAAGGTGCCGAAGTCGGTGCATTTCGTCGACGAGTTGCCGAAGAACGCGTCCGGGAAACTGCTGAAACGCGAGTTGCGGCAGCGGTTCGGCGGGTCAGCGTCCGCGATCGGCGTCTAGCGACTCGGCGTACGCGGCGAACTCACGAGCCGCTTCGAGACTGCCCGGACGCGGCGGATCCTCCGGATCCCAGCCGAGTTCGCGGTCTCGCAACACCTGCGTGAGCAGCTGCCGCCACCGCGGGTCGAGGTTTTCGCGAGCCCATTCGAGCGCGCCGCGCTTCGACTCGACCTCGGCCGTGCGCAGGGTGTAGAGCACGCGGCAATAAGTCGACACGATGTAGCGCTGGGTCCAGGCGAGCTCGAAGGGCGCCCACGTCCGGACGCCGTCGATGAGCCCGTGCAACTCCTCACGCATCGCCGCGCGCAGCGCCTCCGGTGCCGGGTCGTCGACCAGGCTCGCGATCGGCGGGCCGTCGAGCACGATGCCGCGATGGCGCAGGATCCAGCGGGTGTGGAGGCTGTTGCAGTGGGTGTCCCAGATCAGGACGCGATGGCCGTGATCGCAGTACAGCCACGGTGTGCCGAGCCCTTGGCCGCTTTTCAAGGACCCCACGTCCGCGTACGAGCCCTCGATTTCCTTGCACCAGAAACCTTCGCGCGTGGGAAGTTCGCCGTGGAGCACGCGGAGTTCGGCTTCGGCCTTGCCGCTCGGCGGCTCGGTGGTCGCGATGACGAAGTCGCAATCGCTGTGGAGGTCGCCGGCGCCGAGGGCGAAGGAGCCCTGAACGTACGCGCCGACGTAGGTGTCGCCGAGGATCTCGCGGGCTGAGGCGACGAGGCCGGTGAGGACTTCGTCGAGTTCCACGTAAGGCGTGTACACGATGGCTTTCTTGAGAGCAGGTTGACGGCATCCGGGAAGTCGACTGTGTGGATTTTAGTGCGCTGGATGACCAAATTCCACACAGTCCCGCGTGACCGGTCCGATCGTGACGGGGTGTGTGGAAATAGGGACACTCAACGTCCCTATTTCCACACACCCCCTACCTTTGCCGCTCCCGAGCGCACCTCGCCCAAACGAGTGAGAAGTTGTTGCGCCGCAAGGACAGATCGCTCATCCCCGGCATCGAGAAGATCCGCCGCGACAGCCGCTGCAACCGCATGGCCGTCCGATCCCGGCGGACGCAGCACACCGTGCAAAGCCGGAATCCGGATCACCACGTTGGGCGCCGCGCTGTCCAGCCGAAGGCGCCGTGACCGCGCGAGCTCGTCGAACCGGGCGGCGTCGACATAGAACTCCTCGTCCGCACCGCCCGCCATCAGGTCGGCACCGTAGTGCCCGGCCGCGACAGGACCACTGACGACGGCATGAGGGTCTTCCCGTAGTCGCGCCAGCGGCCCGGGCAGCATCCGTACGCGGTGCACGCGCGCGCGGCCGGAGAGCGAGCGCGGCCAGTGAGCGAGCTCGCGTTCCCGTGCGTAGCGCTTGAGCCGGACCCGTTCCGACGGCGATATCCACTGCGGCCGATGGCCACTCAGCGACCACAGGAATCCCCAGGCCATCCGCCCGGAAAGCGGCCTGCCGGCCACGGGTTTCACCACGCTCTTCCGATGCTCGACCGACCGCGCGTCGACCAGCAGTTCGCGACCGATCCGGATCGCGTCCAGCTTGCCGCCGTGCACGAGTTCACGGACGCGCTCTCGCGAAATGTCCAGAACCTGCGCAGCCCGTGCGACCGGGAGCAGATCGGCCGAGTCGACCATGTCCACTCCCTTCGCCCGTCGATCGGGTCACCACTCAGTTTACACAAACCTCCCTTGTTCAGGGGTATTTGCGTAAATCCACTTACTAGACCGGTCGTCATACTTTGGCTACAGTCGGCCGCATGGTCCGCCGCACCGACACCCGGCAGCGCATGCTCGATTCCGCCGCCGAGCTCTTCCACCAGCAGGGTTACCACGCCACCGGCCTCAACCAGCTCGTCGCCGCCGTCGGCGCGCCCAAGGGGTCGCTCTACTTCCACTTCCCCGGCGGCAAGGAGCAGCTGGCCGCCGAGGCCATCCGCCAGTCCGCCGAGCGCCTCTGCGACATGTTGCGCGCGATCGTCGCGAACTCACCCGACGTCATCACCGGCGTCGAGAACGTCGTCGAGGCGCTGGCGACCTCGTTGGAGGAGTCCGACTTCCAGCGCGGGTGTCCACTCGCGACGGTCGCGCTCGACGCGTCGGGCGACAGCGAGGCGATCCGCCAGGCCTGCGCCGACGGCTACACCTCCTGGCACACCCTCATCTCCGAAGCGCTGAACACGCTTGACGCCGACAAGGCGGACCACCTGGCGACAGTCGTCCTCGCCGCCGTCGAGGGCGGGTTGCTGCTGGCCAAGACGTTGCACGACACCGCGCCGCTGCGCGCGATCGCCCCTCACCTCCGCACCACACTCGAACGGGAGCTGTCCTGATGCGCGTCCACCACCTCAACTGCGGGACCATGCGGCCGGTCGGCGGCAAACTCGTCGACGGCAAGCCGGGGCTGTTCCGCCGCGCGGAACTGATCTGCCATTGCCTTCTGCTCGAGACCGAAACCGGCCTCGTGCTCATCGAGACCGGCGTCGGCACTCCGACCGTCACCCGGCCCGTCGAATGGCTCGGCGCCGGGTTCGTCCGGCTGGTCCACCCCGACAGCGACGACGACCTCAGCGCCACCACGCAGATCCGAAAGCTCGGCTTCGACCCCGCCGACGTGCGCGACATCGTGCTGACCCACCTCGACCTCGATCACGCGGGCGGGCTCGTCGACTTCCCGCGGGCGCGGGTCCACGTCCATGCCCGGGAGCTCCAGGCGCTGGAGAAGCCGGTCGACCGCAAGGAGGCGAGCCGCTACCGGAAGGTCCAGTTCGACCACGGCCCGATCTGGCGGTCGTACCGCGCCGACGGCGAGCCGTGGTTCGGTTTCGACGCCGTCCGCGAGCTCGAAGGGGTCCCGGACGTCCTGATCATCCCTCTCGCCGGGCACACCCGCGGGCACGCCGGGATCGCGATCGACATCGGGGACGGCTGGCTCCTCAACGCGGGCGACGCCGTCTTCCACGGCGGCGAGCTGGAGCGAAAGCCTCACATCCCCTTCGCGCTGGGCTTCTTCGAGTCGTACATGCAGACGGAGAAAACGGCACGACTGGACAACCAGCGCCGGCTGCGCGAACTTGTCAGTAACAACGGTGACGAGGTGACGGTCTTCGCCGCGCACGACGCCACCGCATTCGCACGGCTCAGCCAGAGGAGCAGGCTATGAAGGTCCACCACCTGAACTGCGGCACGATGCGCCCGGCGGGAGGCAAGTTCCTCGATGGCCAGCCCGGCCTGCTGCGCCGCGCCGAACTGGTGGCGCACTGCCTGCTCATCGAGACCGGCGACGGGCTCGTGCTGGTGGACACGGGCTTCGGCCGTCAGGGGGTGGCCCGGCCGGGTGCCTGGCTCGGCACGCCGTTCACGGTGATGGTCGGCGCGAAGCCGGTCGAGACGGAGACGGCGGCCCATCACGTCGAAGCGCTCGGTCACAAGCTGGAGGACGTGCGGCACATCGTCTGCACGCATCTCGACGTCGACCACGCGGGCGGGCTCGCGGACTTCCCGAACGCGGTCGTGCACGTCCGCACCGCGGAGCACGACGCGGCGACGTCACCGTCCAGCCAGAGCGAGAAGCTCCGGTTCCGCGCCAACCAGTTCGCCCACCGTCCACTGTGGAGCAAGTACGACGAGGCCGGGGACGAATGGTTCGGTTTCCAGGCCGTCCGCGAACTCAAGGGCCTGCCGCCGGAGATCCTGCTGGTACCGCTCGCGGGGCACACCAAGGGTCACACCGGGGTGGCGGTCGACACCGGCGACGGCTGGCTGCTGCACGCGGGCGACGCGTACTTCTTCCACGGTCAGATGGATCCGGTGAAGCCGCACTGCACGCCGGGGATGACCGTCTTCCAGAACATGGTGCAGACCCTGCGCAAGCCGCGGTTGGAGAACGTCGAGCGGCTGCGCGAGCTGAGCCGAGAACACGCCGACGAGATCACCGTGTTCTCGGCCCACAGCCCGGTCGAATACCAGTCGCTCAGCCGCGGTTGACGAGGTCAGCCGACCGGCGGCTCGATGGGCTGCCGGTCCTCCTCGCTGTGCGTCGCCCGCATGACCAGCCAGTTGATCCCCCACAGCACGATGCCGACGCCGAGCAGGATCGCGGCGACCTTGTAGTCACGGGCGGGCCGCCCGGACAACGGGGTCACCAGGTAGAGACAGAAGATCGCGGCCAGCACCGGGATGACGGTCGGCGCGCGGAAATGCTTGTGCGCCGACTTCTCCTTGCGCAGCACCAGGACCGCGACGTTGACGATGGCGAACACCGCCAGCAGCAGCAACGCCGTCGTTCCGCCGAGCACGCTGATGTCCACGAAGGACACCAGGCCGATGGCGATGACGCTGGTGAACACGATCGCCACCCACGGGCTGCGGCGGAACGGGTGCACCGTGCCCAGCTGCTTCGGGATGATCCGCTGGTTCGCCATGCCGTAGAGCAGGCGGCTGGCCATCAGCATGTTGATCAGCGCCGAGTTGATGACCGCGAAGAGACCGATCGCGGAGAAGACCTCGCGCGGGAATCCCGGCGCACCGACGTCGAGCACCTTCAACAGCGCGCTGCTCTTGGCGGCCTCCAGCTCGTCGGCGGGCACCAGCAGCGAAGAGGTCACGGAGACCAGGATGTAGATGGTCGCGGCGATGACCATGCCCCACAGCATCGCCTTCGGGAAGATCCGGATCGGGTCCTTGCACTCCTCGGCCATGTTCACCGAGTCCTCGAAGCCGACCATCGCGAAGAACGCCAGCGACGTCGCCGAGGTGATCGCCACCAGCATCGTCTGGTTCTCGGTGTCGAACTCGACCAGCCGTGAGGCGTCCCCGTTGCCGTTCAGCACCGCCCACACGCCGACGCCGATGATGATCAGCAGACCGCCGATCTCGATGCAGGTCAGCACCACGTTGGTCTTCACCGATTCGGAGACCCCGCGGAAGTTGATCAGCGCGAGCCCGATCACGAACAGGATCGCCACCAGCGGCATCGGCGCGGTGATGAACTCGGCGAGATAGGTGTCACCGAAGGCCTTCGCCGCGGACGAAGCCGACGTGATCCCCGAGCACATCACCGCGAACGCCACCATGAAGGTGAGGAAGCGGATCTTGAACGCCTTGTGCGTGTAGAGCGCCGCACCCGCCGCCTGCGGGTACTTGCCGACCAGTTCCAGGTAGCTGAACGCGGTCATGATCGCGACCACGAACGCGATCAGGAACGGCAGCCACAGCGCGCCGCCGACCCGGCCCGCGACCTGTCCGGTGAGCGCGTAGACGCCCGTCCCGATGATGTCCCCCACCACGAAGAACAGCAGGAGCTTGGAACCCATGACCCGTTTGAGGCTCGGCTGACCGGTCGGCCCGGTCTGTTCTGTTGTCGTCGTGTCCGCCATGCGGCAAGAGTGTGCCGTATCACGTCTGTGGCCGACAGTCCGGTTTGGTCAGTTCTTCGTCACGGGTTGACGAAGGGCGGTTCTGGGTATTTCGGTCAGTTGGCGTCGACCGCGGTCTTCACCAGCGGGGTCATCATTTCCTGCGTCATCGCGGCAGATCCGGTGTAGTTGACCAGCACCGGCACGGTGTCGACGAGCTCGGCGGCGGCCAGGGTCGCGGTCTTGTTCTCGCCGGTGGCGTAGTAGACGGCGCCTTCGCCGACACCTGCGACGTCCTTCGCACCCGCCTTCGCCTTCTTCAGCGCGGCGATCATCTCGGCGGGTTTGATCTTGTTGCCCTCGAAGCGGGTCACGGCGAGCGCGCCGAGCTCCTTGCCGCCCGCGGAGTAGACACAGCTCTTGGCCTTGCCGCCGTTGGCGGCGTGGTCCTGCACCGGGCCCGGCGCCGATGTCACGCCCTGGACGGAGATCGCCTTCCCGACGGCTTCGGCGGGCAGCAGCGCACACGGTTCCTTCGCGCCGGCGCCACCGGTGGGAGCGGCCGAGGAACTCGGGGCGGTGGACGGAGCGGGAGCCTGGCTCGACGACTTGGCCGCGTTGTCCGACTTCCCGTCCCCGGAAGAACAGGCGGAAAGGGTCGCGATGACAGCGGCGAACAGGATGATCGCCCGTGAAATACGCATGGATCCGACGATAGCCCCGGCGAATCAGTCCACCGGGGCCCGGTACCGCCAGAAGGACGGGATCAGCAGCGCCGCGGCGATGACCAGCACGATGACCAGCACCCCGCCGCCGGAGGCCGCGGCCGCGGTGCCGACACCGGCGGCGGCCCAGCCGTGGGTGAGGTCGGCGATGCGCGGGCCGCCCGCGACGACGACGGTGAACACGCCCTGCAGCCGTCCGCGCATCTCGTCGGTGGTGGCGACCTGGAGGATCGACATCCGGTAGATCGCGCTGACCATGTCGGCGGCCCCGGCGAGCGCCATGAAGAAGACCGCGAGCCACAGCGAATTCGCGAGACCGAAGCCGACGATCGCGCCGCCCCAGACGCAGACCGAGACGATCACGCCGACACCCTGCTTCTGGATCCTCGTCAGCCAGCCGGAGAAGAGACCGATCAGCATCGCGCCCGCCGGGAGCGCGGCGTAGAGCCAGCCCAGTGCCGGGCCGCCGCCGGGCGGGTCGCCGAAGGTGCGCTCGGCCATCTCCGGGATCAGTGCGCGTGGCATGCCGGCCACCATCGCGATGATGTCGACGAGGAAGGAGGCCAGCAGGATCTTCTGTGTCGCCAGGTACTTGAAGCCGTCGATGATGTCGCGGATCCCGGCGCGGCGCGCGACCTCGCCGAGCGGCGGGATCGGGGGCAGTTTCCAGACCGCGATGAGGGTCAGGGTCAGCGCGACGACGTCGATCAGGTAGAGCGTCGAGAGACCGAGGATCGGGATCAGCGATCCGGCGAGCAGCGGTCCGAAGACCGCGCCGAAGGTGGCCATCGTGCTGCTCAGCGCGGTCGCGGGCGCGATCAGGTTGTCCGGCACCAGCCGGGCGACGACGGCGCCGCGGGTCGGCATGTTGATCGCGAAGAACGCCTGGTTGACCGCAAGCAGCGCGAGCACGAGCCAGACGGAGCCGAGGTTCAGGAACGCCTGGAGCCACAGGACCGCCGAAGTGACGGTGACCCCGACGTTGGTGACGAGCAGGAGTTTGCGGCGGTCGACGGCGTCCGCGATGGCGCCGCCCCAGAGACCGAAGACGAGCAGCGGGACCAGGGCGACCAGGCCGGTCAGGCCGACGTAGGCCGAAGATCCGGTGAGGTCGAAGACCTGCTTGGGGACCGCGACGGCGGTGAGCTGGCTGCCGACGGCCGTGACCGCGGTGGACAGCCAGAGGCGGCGGAACGCGGGGATCTTGAGCGGCCGGGTGTCCACGACGATCGAGCCGAACAGCTTGCGGACACCTTTACGCTGCTCAGCCCCCACGTCGTTACTCACAACCCGACAGCTTAGCCGCGCTAACTAACCAAATGCGCGCGATTTACGTCACCCGCGCCCGAAGGCCCCCTTCACCACGTCAGACGCGGCGAAGGGCCCCTTCGCCCCACCTCACGCGGGGAAAGTCCCCTTCAGCCCCAGGCTCAGGCGACCGAGGCCCGGTGACCCCACGCGTCTCCCGGGAGCGCGCCAGCGCGACGGGGAGACTTCACCGCCGCGCGCCCTCTTTCGGGCCGCAGGCCCACGAAAACGCGATGAAGAGGCGCCCTCCGCTCTCAACGCGAGTTGCAAGCGGCTCGGCGCCCCTTCGGCGCGCTTTTCGTCAGCGCGCTGGCCAAAATCACGGCGCGACGCGCTCGATCTGCCAGCCGTCGTCGGTGCGGACGTAGCGGAGCCGGTCGTGCATGCGGTCCTCGCGGCCCTGCCAGAACTCGACGACGTCGGGCCGGATGCGCCAGCCTCCCCAGTGCGGCGGGAACGGGATCTTCTCGACGTCGGCGAAGCGGCGCTCGATGCCGTGAAGCGCGGTCTCGAGGGCGCGACGGCCGTCGACGACGCGGGACTGCGGCGAAGCCCAGGCGCCGAGCTGCGAGCCTCGCGGGCGGGAAGCCCAGTACTCGGCGGTCTCGGCGACGTTGACCTTCTCGACCTCGCCGCGCACGTGGACCTGACGCTGCAGGGCGTACCACGGGAAGGTGATCGACGCGTAGCGCGTCGCGGTGAGGTCGTGGCTCTTCGTCGACGTGTAGTTCGTGTAGAACACGACGCCGCGTTCGTCGAGGCCCTTGCACAGGACGGTCCGGGAGGACGGCCTGCCCTCCGGGTCGGCCGTGGCGAGCACCATCGCGTTCGGTTCGGCGACCCCGGCGGAGACGGCCTGGTTCAGCCAGTCCTGCAGCTGAGCCGTCCAGGTCTCCGCCAGCGCGGACTCGTCGAACGCGGCCCCTTCGTAGGCCACGCGCATTCCGGGCAGGCGCACAACGGCGTCACCGTCCACGCCATCCTTGATCTCCGGCATCATCCGCCAAACCTCCGCACCCGGTCAGGGCATCTGTGACTTCGGCTTTGCCGCCGACGGTATTGCCTAGAAGGCGGCGGCGAAACCCACTGAACGGTGACACCCGCCACCCCCGGTTGATCATCTGTGCGTAACCGCCGGACCGCAAGCCGTTACCTCCCGGTTACCTGCCGGTCCCTGATCGATCAAGGGCTCGTGAGTGGCAAGGACGGTTAGAACCGTCCTTGCCACTCACGAGCCCTTGAATTCACGAAAACTTATTATTCGAAAATCGGCGACCCTTCGACAATTCCCGCGTCGCCCTTTTTCCTGATTTCGAACAATTGATTACGACATTCGGCCCATCGTCCGTCTCACCACCCCGATGGCGCGTCTAATTCTGTCAAACGATAGAAATTACCCTCGCGACACATACTCGCGAGTTGTGCCAAGCCTCTCGATCGCGAGACGCGGCGAAGGCCGCCCTCGGGAGGGTCGAAATCCCGAAACCGGCCTTCGCTTCTTCTGTCCCGCCCTGTCAGTTCGTGACAGTGAACTCCGCGCGAACAATCCATCCCCAACAGTCGTACGACGCCGTGTACCGGCCCGGCACCGTCCCCACCGGACCGTCGCCCCGCAACGCGACACCGATGCCGCCGGTGCCGCCGTCCCCCACCACCCGCAAGGGAATCGGCGTGGCGAGACCGTCCGCGACGAGGGTCTTCGCAAGCTCGCCGGCACCGGACGGGCGCAGGCAATAGATGTCCGCTATCACCGTCTCACCTGCGACGATGGCGTTGGGACTCAAGACGAGACTGGACGGTCTGGTCGCGTTCGCCTGTCCCGCTCCGACCATCGTGGACACGATCGCCGCCCCCGCGACGCACAACGCGGCCGAACGAAATTTCATCTTCTGCTCCCTCCAGGAGGCGGGCGAAGATTTCACCCGTCACCCGATGGACGCGCCTCCGGCGGCACCGGGTTGCCCACCGGCCGGGACGCCGCCCGTTGGGGCGAACGCTCCTGATTTAGCAGAATGTGACAGCAAATCGTGCAAGAGCTGATGATCACACTAGGTAGACCTTGCGCCACTCGATAGGATCGCCGCCGAGAGCAACGGGGTGATCACCTCTATCCAGTGTGTTCAGAGGTTTGGATGGGACGGCCGGGTGTGCGGCCGCTCCGTCCGCTATTGCCGGCCGGGCTTCCGCGAGGGAGTTCGACGTCGGTCGATCACTCCTGCGCTCGAGCCGCCGGAACTTTCTACGACCTTGTTACTCCCCTTCCCCAGGAGTGCGTTGTGATTTCCCGTTCCCGCCGTGTCATGACGGCGTTGTTGTGTGCCCTTTCGCTGGCTGGCGTGACGGCCCTTTCGGCCTGTTCCGACAGCACGGCCGCTTCCGGCACCAAGGTCACCATCGGCTACAGCGCTTGGCCGGGCTGGTTCCCGTGGGCCGTCGCCCAGGAGAAGGGCCTCTTCGAGAAGAACGGCGTGAGCGTCGACCTGAAGTGGTTCGACAGCTACACCGAGAGCATCAACGCACTCTCCTCG
Source organism: Amycolatopsis sp. lyj-84 (assembly GCF_046549075.1). Classification (NCBI taxonomy): domain Bacteria; kingdom Bacillati; phylum Actinomycetota; class Actinomycetes; order Pseudonocardiales; family Pseudonocardiaceae; genus Amycolatopsis; species Amycolatopsis sp. lyj-84. Next base: position 113,290 of record NZ_JAJPWO010000016.1, on the reverse strand, counting down.
GGCGCGATCGACGCGAACAGCCAGACCCTGAACGACACCCTCGCCTCCGTCAGTGGTGGCGCGAAGCTGTCGGTGGTCCTGGTCAACGACAACTCGACAGGTAACGACAAGATCATCGCCCGCCAGGGGATCACCGGCGTCGCCGACCTCAAGGGCAAGAAGATCGCCGTCGAGCAGGGCACCGTCGACCACTACCTCCTGCTGCTCGCGCTGCAGGAGGCGAAACTGACCGAAAAGGACGTCCAGCTGGTCCCGCTGCTGACCGACGCCGCCGCGGCCGCGTTCGTCGGCGAGCAGGTCGACGCGGTCGCCGCCTTCGCCCCCTTCACCTCGAAGGCGCTCGAGCGCCCCGGCAGCCGCGCGATCGCGACGTCCGCCGAATTCCCCGGTGCCATCCCTGACCACCTCGTCGTCTCCGAGCAGATGTCCAAGGAGCGCAAGAAGGAGGTCCAGGCGCTGGTGACCACCTGGTTCCAGACGATCGACTGGATCAAGCAGAACCGGGACGAGGCCGTGCAGATCATGGCCAAACGCGGCGCGGTGTCGATCGACGAGTACAAGAGCTACGACGCGGGCACCACGATCTTCACCAAGCAGCAGAACCTCGACGCGTTCACCCCGGGCGTCACTCCCGCCCACCTGAATTTCCAGGCCGGCAAGATCGCCGACTTCATCATCTCCAACGGGCTCGCGCAGAACCGGCCCAACTTCGACGGGCTGTTCGACGACCAGTACGTCAAGGCGGTGAAGTGAGCACCACGGATTCGGCCCGCCGGGCCACTCAGCGGACGGACGCCGCTGACGAGGCCGAGGCGCGCCGACTCGACGACGAGCAGCGGCTCGCCGAAGCGCAGGAAGGCCGTCTCCGGGATGGCAAGCGACCGGACTGGTCGCCGCTGCCGCGCCGGGCGGGCCTCAAGCCGAACGCCTCCCCGCTGTTCTCGCTCCGGACACCGATCCCCGCGCGCTGGCGGTGGACGCTGGCGGTGGCCTCGTTCGCGATCCCGCTGCTGATCTGGGTGACGCTGAACGCGCTGGGCACCATCAAGCCCACGTTCCTGCCGACCCCGGTCGCGGTGTTCGACGCGCTGCTCAAGATGATCGAGTCCGGCGAACTGTTCAGCGACCTCTGGGCCACCACCCAGCGGGTCCTGCTCGGCTTCGGGCTCGCGGTGCTCGTCTCGATCCCGCTCGGCATCGTGATGGGGACGTTCAACGCGGGACTGGCGCTGTTCGAGCCGGTCATCGCGATGCTGCGCTACCTGCCGGCGAGCGCGTTCATCCCGCTGCTGATGATCTGGCTCGGCCTCGGCGAGCCGTCGAAGGTCGCGGTCCTGTTCCTCGGCACGGTCTTCTTCAACACGCTGATGACGGCCGACGCCGTCCGCGGGGTGCCGCGTTCGCTGATCGACGTGTCCTACACGCTCGGCGCGCGGCGCGGCGAGGTCCTGCGCAAGGTGATCGTCCCGCACGCGCTGCCCGGCATGATCGACGCGACCCGCGTCAACGCCGCGGCCGCGTGGAACTTCGTGGTGGTCGCCGAACTGATCAACGCCACCGCCGGTCTCGGCCTGCGGATCATGCGGGCGCAGCGGTTCACCCAGACCGACCGGATCTTCGCGCTGCTGATCGTGATCGGCCTGCTCGGACTGGTCATCGACATCGCGTTGCGGCAGCTGCGGACGCGCGTCGGGAAGTGGGCGGTATGACGCTCCAGCTGAAGGCCGTGGCCAAGGACTACACCGTCCGCGGCAAGACCACCCGGGCGCTCGACGGGATCGATCTCGACATCGCGCGCGGCGACTTCGTGTGCGTGGTCGGCGCGAGCGGGTCCGGCAAGTCGACGCTGCTCTCGCTGATCGCCGGGCTGGCGGAACCGTCCGAGGGCCTGATCACCCTCGACGGCGACGCGGTGACCGGGCCCGGCCCGGATCGCGGGCTGGTGTTCCAGCACGGGGCGCTGTACCCGTGGCGCTCGGTGGAGAGCAACGTCGCGTTCGGACTCGAACTGCTGAACCTCGACAAGACCGAGCGAGCGCGCCGCGTCGACTGGTATCTCGAGGAGACCGGGCTCGACGGGTTGCGGAAGTCGTTGCCCAAACAGCTTTCCGGCGGGCAGAAGCAGCGGGTCGCGATCGCGCGGGCACTGGTGTGCGAACCCGACGTCCTGCTGCTGGACGAACCTTTCGGCGCGCTGGACGTCCAGACCAAAGAAGACATGCAGGTCCTGATCCGCCGGATCTGGACCGACACCGGCACCACCGTGCTGATGGTGACCCACGACGTCGAAGAGGCAGTGTTCCTCGGAAGACGCGTCGTGGTGCTCGCCTCGGACCCGGGCCGGGTGGCCGCGGACATCGTGGTCGACCTGCCCGGTGAACGCGACCTCGCGGTCAAACGCGCGCCGGAGTTCCTCGCGTTGCGCGCGTCCATCGAAGATCTCGTCCGGGAGCAGCACCGCGGGCACCTCGGACGAAGCTGAGAAGAAAGGTGATCATGAGGCACGGGAAGACCCGGCCGGAACGCACCCCGCGTTCCGGGTTGCTCGGCAGACTCGGCATCCGGGGCAAGCTCAACCTGCTCCTGATGTTGCCGCTGACCGCCGTGGTCCTGGTGTCGGTGCCTTACGTCGCCGGGGAGATCGACGACGCCCGGTCCGCCCGCACCACCGCCGACGTCGCGTCGCAGGCACGCGCCCTCGGCACGCTGGCGTGGGAACTGCAGCGGGAACGGCTGCTGACGGCGCACTACATCGCGTCGTCGACGGCCGGCAGCGGGGCCATGCAGAAGCAGCAGGGCGTCGTCGCGGACACGGTGAACCGGGTGCGTTCACAGCTGAGCGCCGACGCGCCGGAGGAACTCGCGGCCGCCCTGGTGCGGATCGGGTCGCTGAGCGAGATCCGGGAGAACGCGCTCCGGCGCGGTGCCTCGCTGGACAGCGTGGCGCGGACGTACCACGCGGTGATCGACTCGGTCATCAACTCGCTCCGCCTCGTCCCGCAGCAGACCAGTGACGCGGAGGGCACCCGGCAGCTGACCGCGCTCGACGCGCTGCTGCGCGCGAACGAGGAGAACTCGCTGCGCGGGATGGCGCTGATCATCGTGCTGATCACCCCGGATTCGGGTGAGCCGGTGCTGGACGACGCGAAGCAGCAGGCGTCGCTGTTCCTCGAACGGTTCGTGCAGCAGGCCGACGTCACCCAGGCGACGCAGGTCGTCTCGGTGGAACAGGGCGAGACGGGCCGCCGGGTCGACGCGCTGGAGACCAGGCTTCCGGACACCCGGGGGCAACAGGCCGTGCAGGCCTTGCTGCCGGACATCCTCGGCGCCGTCGAGGCCCAGTCGAATCAGCGACGGCTCGCCCAGGACGCGGTCACCACCGGCATCACCGACGCGGCGACCGCGCGAGCGGACGCCGCGCAGAACCTGGCGTGGACGATCGGTGTCGGCGCCGGCGTGCTGTTCCTGCTGGTCGGTGGTCTCGCGATCGCGGTCAGCCGGTCGATCGCGGATCCGCTGCGGAAGCTGACCACGGCGGCGACGTCGGTCGCGGACCTCGCGAGTACCGAACTGGTCCGCGTGACCGACACCGAGCAGGCCGAAGAACTCGCGCCGCGGCTCGCCACCATCGACGTGTCCTCCCAGGACGAACTCGGCAAACTGGCCGAGGCGTTCAACCGGGTGCAGGCCACCGCGGCCGAACTGGTGGAACGGCAGGCCGTCACGCGGCGCAACGTCGGCCTGATGTTCGCCAACGTCGCGAAGCGGACGCAGAACCTGGTGGGCAGGCAGCTGGCGCTGGTCGACGAACTGGAGCGCAACGAGCAGGACGTCGCCCTGCTGGCGAGTCTCTACCGGCTCGACCACCTCTCCACCCGTCTGCGCCGGAACGCGGACAACCTCCTCGTCGTTTCAGGAAACCGTGACGAGGCAAGGATTTCCGGACCGATCGAGCTGTCGACCGCGTTGCGTTCGGCGCTCGCGGAGATCGAGGACTACCAGCGGGTCCGGCTGGGCTCGATGGGCGACGTCCTGCTGTCGTCACCGTTCGGTTCGGATCTGGTGCTGATCTTCGCCGAGCTGCTGGAGAACGCGACCTCGTTCTCCCCGCCGGAGTCCTTTGTGGACGTCGGCACGAAGATCCTGCCCGACGGCTCCTGCCTGATCGTGATCGTGGACCAGGGCATCGGCATGACCGCCGAACGGCTCGCCGAGGAGAACCGGCGACTGGTCGAACGCGAGCGGCTCGAACTGGCGCCGACCAGTGTGCTCGGGCTGTTCGTGGTCGGGCGGCTCGCGCGGCGGCACGGGCTCAAGGTCGAACTGACCGAGACCGAGCCGGGGGCGGGCATCACCGCGCGCATCGCCGTCCCGCCGAATCTGCTGACCTACCGGCAGCCCGTGCAGAAGGCCGTTCCACCGCCGGCGTGGCCGACGACGGAACCGGGCGACGAGCCCGCCCCGCCGCGGTCCCAGCCCAAGTCCCAGCCGCGGGACAAGGCGGCCGGACGCGAACTGCCCACACTGGCGATCGCCGGGATGATCCCGCGCGACGGCCAGCCCCCCAAGGACTTCCGGTGGTTCCGCAAGACCGACCGGGAAATCCCGGAGCCGACGCCGATGCCGGAACCCACCCCGTTGCCCGTACCAATGCCCGTTTACGAGCCTCCCGCGCCGGCACCGGTCGCCGATTCCGGGGAGACCCGCGGCGGACTGCGGCGGCGGGTCAAGGGCGCGCAGCTTCCCGGTGCCCCCGAAGCACCGTCGCGGCAGAAGTCAAGGCATGATCCAGAAGCGGCGAAAGCGGCCTTCGACGGTTTCGAGGCAGGACTCGCGAAGGCCACCGGGGGGCCAGCAGAATCGGTACCGCCGCAAGCCCCGCCGCCGCCGGTGAGCCCACCGGCGGGCAACCCGATGCCGATGCCCATGCCGACCCCGACGCCCGTTCCCGCCGCCTCCCGCGGCGGCCTCACCCGCCGGGTCCCCGGTGCCCAGCTGGCGCCGGGCCTGTCGAAAGGACCGGCCGCGCGCCACCAGACCGCGCGGGCCGCCCTGAACACCGCCAAGCCCAAGGGCATGCGTGACCCCGAGGCCGAACGTGCCGCGTTCGACGCCTTCAGTGACGGGTTGGAGAAAGCCGTCAACCCGGAGATGGAACAGAGAGAGAAGAGCAAGAGATGACGACCGGAGTCAGCGTCGAAGCCCGGAATTTCAACTGGTTGGTGACGCGCTTCGCACAGAACACGGCGAGCGCGATGGGCGCGATCGCCGTGTCGGCCGACGGCCTGCTGATCGCGATGTCGTCCGAGCTGGAACGCGCCAACGCCGACCGGCTGGCCGCGATCTGCTCGGCGATGCTCGGTTTGGCCCACGGTGTCTCGGAGAGCCACCCGCTCGGGTCGCCCGACAAGATCATCATCGAGCTGGAGCAGGGCTACCTGCTGGTCTGCACGATCAGCATCGGCTGCTCGCTCGGCGTGCTCGCCACCAAGCAGGCCAGCCTCGGCACGATCGCCTACGAGATGGCGATGTTCGCCAACCGGGCCACCGAGGTGCTCACCCCCGCGCTGATCGAGGAACTCAAGAAGAGTGTCGGCAGCTGAAATGACGAGGGGATAAGGGAATGAGCGACGATCAGGTACCTCGGCCCCGCGGCGGCGATCAGGGCATCTCGCCGCTGCGCCCGTATCTGCTCACCGCCGGCCGTGCGCAGCCGGTGGACGGCACGCTCGAAATCGAAGCGCAGGTGCTCACCAGCAGGCTCGGCGCGGCGTCGCAGGCGAGGCTGACCTTCGAACGACGGGAGATCGTTTCCCTTTGCCGGGACACGAAATCCGTCGCCGAAGTGGCGGCGATGCTCGGCCTGCACATCGGCGTGGCCAGGGTGCTCGTGGCGGATCTCGCCGCGCTCGGCTACGTGGTGCTCCGGCGCCCGGCCGGAGCCCTCACCCAGGACCTCGGCATGATCGAAAGGGTCATTCGTGGACTCGAAGCAATTCGCTGAACCGGCGGCGGTCAAGCCGCCGACACCGGTCAAGATCGTCATCGCGGGCGGATTCGGCGTCGGCAAGACGACCACCGTCGGGGCGATCTCGGAGATCAAACCGCTGACCACCGAGGCCGCCATGACCTCGGCCGGCGCGGCCGTCGACGGCACGAGCGGTGAGGTGCCGTCGAAGACCACCACCACGGTGGCGCTGGACTTCGGCTGCCTCACCATCGACGACGAGGTGAAGCTGTACCTCTTCGGCACGCCGGGGCAGGACCGGTTCGGCTTCATGTGGCACGACCTCGTGCTGGGCGCGCTGGGCGCGCTCGTCATCGTCGACACCCGGCGGCTCGACGACTGCTATCCGGCGGTCGACTACTTCGAGAAGGCCGGTTTGCCTTTCGTGGTCGGGGTGAACGTCTTCGACGGTTCCCTCAAGCACGACCTCGAAGACGTGCGCTGGGCGCTCGCGGTGAGCGAGGACGTCCCGCTGATCACCTTCGACGCGCGGCAACGGCTGTCGGTCCGGGACGCGCTGCTGGCCGTCCTGCACAACACCTTCCGCCGGGCGTCCACCGCCTCCTGACGCGTTCAGTCCTCTAGTTGCCGTCCTTGCACACGGCATAGACCGCAACTAGAGGACGAAACGCCGGGGCGTCAGACGGGCCGGGTGATGGCGGCGAGCATCAGGGCCCGGAGTTCGGCGGTGACGTCGGCGACCGGTAACGGCGGCGTGTGCGCCTGCCACTCGCGCAGCAGTCCGGTCGCCGCGCCGACGAGCGCGATCGCGGTCAGGTGATAGTCGCGGTCCGGTGCGACGCCCGCCACGGCGGCGTGCCGGGCCTCCGACTCGATGAACGCGGCCCACCGGTCGACCCATTCCTGGTGCTGCTCCTCCAAAGCGGCGCTGACGCCGACCGCTTCGACGTAGTTCAGCCGCGGCATCCGGGGATCCGAGGTCACCGTGCTGACGAAGACGTCCAGCAGCGTCCCGATCCTGGTGACCGCGTCCGCGTCCTCCAGCCGTTCCAGGATCCCGGTGACGTGCTCCAGCGCGAGGGCGTTGATGCGCTCGTGCAGGGTCAGCAGCACCTTCTCCTTGCTCTCGAACTCCTCGTAGAAGTTCCGCGTCGAGACGCCGGCGCGCGTGCACAACTCGGTGATCTTCGCCTGCTGGTAGCCCGTCGAAGTGAACAGGTCCAGGGCCGCGGTGAGCAGGCGTTCACGCCGTTCGGCGCGCCGTTGCTCGGGTGCGACCCCGCCGTACGTGCGGGCCACTCGACCTCCCCCGATTCGGTAATAGGGATTGCCAGATGCTACCAACACCGCCTACATTGCGAAAATCTCAATTACCAAACTGGAGGCAACGGTGCTTCGGACAGTTCTGGTCTCAGCCCTCGCAGCCGCCCTGATCGGCGCGCCCGCCGCGCAAGCCGCGCCGAACGCGCCAGGGGACCTGGTCGACTACCGGCCGGTGATCGCCACCGCCCCGGCGAAGGCCTGGAAACTCAACTACCGCTCCACCTCGGCGACCGGACAGCCGAACACGGTGTCGGGCATCCTGCTGGTCCCGCACACGCCGTGGACGAAGGGGCCGCGCCCGCTGGTCAGCTACGCCGTCGGCACCCACGGCCTCGGCGACCGCTGCGCGCCGTCGACCCGGCTGACGAACGGGTCCGAGAACGAAGTCCTCCTGATGAGCCAAGCGCTTTCGCGCGGCTGGGCGGTCGTCGTGACCGACTACGAAGGCCTCGGCACCCCGGGCACGCACACCTACGCCGTCGGCCAGTCCGAAGGCCGGGCCGTCCTCGACGCCGCCCGCGCCGCCTCCCGCGTCCCCGAAGCGGGCCTGTCCAAGACCGGACCGGTCGGTGTTTTCGGTTACTCGCAAGGAGGTCAGGCCGCGGCGTTCGCCGGCGAACTGCAGCCGTCCTACGCGCCCGACGTCAACCTGGTCGGCGTCGCGGAAGGCGGTGTCCCGGCGGACCTGAACGCGGTCCTGAAGTTCAACGACGGCGGACCGGCGTTCGGGCTGGTGCTCGGCGCCGCTGTCGGCTACTCGACGGCGTACCCGGAACTACCCTTCAACGACGTGCTCAACGCGAAGGGCGAGAGGGCCGTCGCGAAGGTCAAGGAAGCGTGCACCGTCGAACTCGGCGCGGCGGCACCTTTCGCGCGGCTCAACGACTTCACGACCGTGCCGAACGTCCCGTCCGACCCGCGCTGGCAGGCCCGGCTGAGCGAGAACCAGGCGGGCAAGACCAAGCCGGGCGCGCCGGTCTACCTGTACCACGCGTCGCTGGACGAGCTGATCCCGCTTTCGGTCGGCAAGGGCCTGCGCGACCGCTACCGCGCCCTCGGCGCCGACGTCACCTGGCAGGAGTTCCCGCTGCTGGAACACATCGGCGGGGTCTCGGTGGGCGGGCCGGTCGCGATGACCTGGCTGGGCACCAAGTTCTGACGGGGAGTCGGGCTGAAGGGGCCCTTCGCCGCATGCGATGCGGCGAAGGGCCCTTTCGTCGCGTTAGACGCGGGGAAAGTCCCCTTCAGCTCAGCGGTTTGAGCGCGGTCACGGCATCGTGCGCCAGTGACGTCGTGAGTGTCCCACCCGCTGCGAGCGACGTCCGGGACCACCACTCGCCGGACGCCTCGGGCAGCTCCGGGCCACCGACGACCAGGTCGGTCGCCAGCACCCTGCGTCCGGCCAGATGCGCGAGACTGGAGTCCAAAGTGGAATCACCGATCTCCAACGTCTGGCGCAGCACCGGGACTTCCCCGCGCGTCACGTGCTGAGTGGTCACCAAAGACCCAGGCCGCTCACCTGCCCGACCGAGCACGAGCACCTCCCGCGTATGCAGGTAGGCATCGGCAGCCAGAGACGCCTTGAACACCGCCGAGTGCCGGGCACGGGCGGTCACCACGGTCGGTTCCGGCAGATACTCCAGCGACCCGCCGTCCTCCACGGAAACATCCACTTCGGACACACTGCCCTCGCCGTGCAGGCCGGGGAGCGCGATGGTCGCCGCGACCCCGGAGAGCCGCAGCGAAGCACCGGCGCAGACGCGGATGGTCAGCTTCAGTTCGTCGCCACCCAAGGGCGACGTCGCCGAGTTGACCAGGTGCACGATCGCCGTCGCGCCGGCGCCCCGCTTCGGAAGAAGCGTGAGCGGCGCCATCGAGCGCAGCTCACGCAGTACGGTCCGGCCGCCCTCGAAGCAGGCGGTCAGCCGCGCGTGTGCCTTCACCCCGCGCGGACCGGAAGCAGCGAGCGGACCCAGGCCGCGACGTCCGGCGCGTTCGGAGTGTCCACAAGGGACTGCGTGATGACCGGCAGCTCGCCCCGCATCCGGTGCGCGTCCGACGTCATCACGTCCATGTCCGCGCCGACCAGATGCGCGATGTCGATCTTGTTGATCACCAGCAGATCCGCGGTCGTCACGCCAGGACCGCCCTTGCGCGGCACCTTGTCGCCACCAGCGACGTCGACCACGAAAACCTGGCTGTCCGCGAGCCCCCGGCTGAACACCGCGGTGAGGTTGTCGCCGCCGCTTTCGATGATCACCAGGTCCAGCCCCGGGAAGCGCTCCTCCAGCAGTTCGACGGCGTCGAGGTTGGCGGTGATGTCGTCGCGGATCGCGGTATGCGGGCAAGCCCCGGTCTGCACGGCCTCGATCCGTTCCGGGTCGAGCACTCCGGCCTTGCGCAGGAAGTCGGCGTCCTCGGTGGTGTAGATGTCGTTGGTGACGACGGCGAGGTTCACCTCGTCGCCGAGCGCCCGGCACAGCGCCGCGGTGAGCGCGGTCTTCCCGCTGCCCACCGGCCCGCCGATCCCGATCCGGTACGCGCGCCCGGCGGTCGGCGCCTGGTCGTAGTGATCGGGTTCGGCGGCGGTCGGGTCGAAGTTGACCGGGTGGACATGACCGTGTCCATGACCGTGCTCAACTGGCAAAGAGACGCACCTCTTCCTTGTGATGCCGGGCGTGTGCCTCGGCGAACAGATCGAGCGCCGGAGACCCCGGCGCCGGAAGCTCGGCCGGATCGCCCCCCGCGACTTCGGCCGCACGCAGGGAAACCTCCCGGACCTCGGCGGAGAGCCGTGCCACGACGGCGTTGACGGCGAACGGGTCGAGCCCGAGCAGCCGGACGGCCGCGCTCGCCGGACCGCTGATCGCCAGGTACGCGACCGCCATCGCCGCGTCGAAGGGCACCCCGACCAGCGCACCGACGATCACCGGATGATGCGGTCGCGGAGTTTCCTTCAATAGCCGGGAAAGCACCGGAGACGGCCACGCCGCCTTGCCCGCCCTCGCCGTTCCTCGCCCTTGCGCCCGGGACGCCTCCCGTTGCGCGAGCGACGGCGTCCGGGCGTCGAGTTCGAGGTCGAGCCGCCACCAATGTCCACTCTGGACATTTCTGGCGGCCGCGTGCGCCGACGCCGCGGCGAACACCGCGGCCAGCGAACCCGCCGTCCGCAACCGCCCGGAGAGGAATCCCGGCAGGTCGCGTTCGTGCGTGATCAGCTTCCGGGCGACGGCCTCTTCGAGACCACCGGAATGGACGTGGCCACCCCCGGGAAACCGGGAGTCGGCCAAAATGAGCGCGGCGAGGTCCATCAAAACAAGAAGTACCTTTGCGCCATCGGCAGTTCCGTCACCGGTTGCGGTTCGATCAGCTCACCGTCGACGTGCACGGCGAAACTGTCCGGCTCCACCCGGATGTCCGGCGTGGCGTCGTTGAGCACCATGTCGGCCTTGCCTCGGGAGCGGGTGTTCGAGACCGGCACCAGTGTCCGCGAGATGCCGAACCGTTCGGCCACCTCGTTGTCGATCGCTTCCTGCGCCACGAAATGGAAACTGCTCGCGGACGCGACCCTCGGGGCCGCGCCGAACATCGGCCGGGCCAGCACCGGCTGCGGTGTCGGGATGGACGCGTTCGCGTCGCCCATCGCCGCCCATGCCGGGAATCCGCCCTTCAGCACGACATGCGGCCGGACGCCGAAGAACTTCGGCTCCCACAGCACGAGATCCGCGAGTTTCCCGATCTCGACCGAACCGATCTCGCGTTCCATCCCGTGCGCGATCGCGGGGTTGATCGTGTATTTGGCGACATAGCGACGAGCCCGCAGATTGTCGGCGGCGCCGTCACCGGGCAGCGCGCCGCGCCGCCGCTTCATCACGTGCGCGGTCTGCCAGGTCCGGATGATCACCTCGCCGATCCGGCCCATCGCCTGGGAATCCGAGCTCATCATGGAGATCGCGCCGAGGTCGTGCAGGACGTCCTCGGCCGCGATCGTCGTCGGCCGGATGCGGCTTTCGGCGAACGCCAGGTCCTCGGGCACGGACGGGTTCAGGTGGTGGCAGACGACGAGCATGTCGAGGTGCTCGTCGAGGGTGTTCGCGGTGTGCGGGCGCGTCGGGTTCGTCGACGAAGGCAGGATGTTGGGCAGCCCGGCGACCTGGATGATGTCCGGCGCGTGCCCGCCGCCCGCGCCTTCGGTGTGGTACGCGTTGATCGAACGGCCCCGAATGGCGTCCACAGTGGACTCCAGGAAACCCGCCTCGTTCAGGGTGTCGGTGTGGATCGCCACCTGGACGCCGGATTCGTCGGCCACGGCGAGGCAGGCGTCGATCGCGGCCGGGGTGCTTCCCCAGTCCTCGTGCAGTTTGAACCCGCCCGCGCCGGCGGCGAGCTGCTCGCGCAGCGCCTCGTGCCGGACGGTGTTCCCCTTGCCCAGCAACAGGACGTTGACCGGCTGGCCGTCCATCGCCTGCAGCATCCGGCCGAGGTTCCACGCGCCGGGCGTGACCGTGGTCGCCTTGCTGCCCTCGACCGGCCCGGTCCCGCCGCCGACCAGGGTCGTCAGCCCGGACGCCAGCGCGGTATCGGTCAGCTGGGGGCAGATGAAGTGGACGTGGCAGTCGATCCCGCCCGCGGTGAGGATCTTCCCGTTGCCGGACAACACCTCCGTCGACGGTCCGACGACCAGCGCGGGATCCACACCGTCCATCGTGTCCGGGTTGCCCGCCTTGCCGATGCCGACGATCCGGCCGTCCCGGACGCCGACGTCGGCCTTGATGATCCCCCAGTGGTCCAGGATCACCGCGCCGGTGATGATCAGGTCCGGCGCTCCTTCGGCCCTGGTCGCCATCCCCTGGCCCATGGATTCGCGGATCACCTTGCCGCCGCCGAACAGCACCTCGTCCCCGCTGCCGGACGGCCCCATGCTGCGGTCTTCGGTGACCTCGATCAGCAGGTCCGTGTCCGCGAGGCGGATCCGGTCCCCGGTCGTCGGGCCGAAGAGTTCGGCGTAACGCTCACGGTCGATCGACGGCATCAGGATTCCTTCCGCAAGCCGGGCACGCGCCGGTTCCCGGCCAGCGGAACGAGGTCGACTTCCCGTTCGACGCCCGGTTCGAAACGAACCGAAGTTCCCGCGGGCACGTCGAGACGGTGCCCGCGCGCGGCTTCGCGATCGAATTCGAGTCCCGGATTGACCGCCGCGAAATGGTAGTGCGAACCGACCTGGACGGGCCGGTCGCCGAGGTTCCGCACGAGCAGCCGGATCCGCGGCCTGCCGGGATTCAGTTCGACCGGCTTCGCGCCGGTGATGATCTCTCCTGGGCGCACCCGTCCCCCTTCTAGACGATCGGGTCGTGCACGGTGACGAGCTTCGTACCGTCGGGGAAAGTGGCTTCGACCTGGACGGAATCGACCATTTCCGGCACGCCGTCCAGCACTTGCGCCCGGGAGAGCACCGACCGGCCGCCGGCGACGAGTTCGCTCACCGTCCGGCCGTCCCTGGCGCCTTCGAGAACGTGGTCGGTGATCAGTGCCACCGCCTCGGGGTAGTTCAGGAGGACCCCGCGTTCCAGGCGTTTGCGCGCTACGTCCGCCGCGACGTGGATGAGCAGTTTGTCCCGCTCCTGGGGGCTCAGGTGCATGAGAAAGGTCTATCACCGGAAACCGTCCTGCGCCGGTTCTCGAAACACAGGATTTACCTCGGCGCCCGGTACACGCAAAGTGAACGTCGCCGTAACTCTTCGCGTACGACGGCCGTTTTCACTGAATCGTTCTCGTAATCGTGACCGAAACCACCACATCTTTCGATTGCCCCTGGCCCCTACGTGGAGCAAGGTTTGTCCATCCGTGCGATGAGGCGCGCCTTCGCTGCGTGTATCCCGTCCACGCGTGAAACACAAAGCCGGGGAATGCGCATCGAAAGGTTTCACCACAGTGAGTGCCTCCACGATCAGCACCAATCAGCCGTCCGACCAGGTCGACGACGGTTTCCGACCGGGCCTCGAAGGCGTTGTCGCCTTCCGGACCGAAATCGCCGAGCCCGACCGTGACGGTGGCGCGCTGCGCTATCGCGGTGTCGACATCGAGGATCTCGCCGGCAAGGTGACCTTCGGTGACGTTTGGGGTCTTCTCGTCGACAGCCGGTTCGGCCACGGGCTACCGCCCGCCGAACCGTTCCCGCTGCCGGTGCACACCGGCGACGTCCGGGTCGACGTCCAGGCCGCGCTGGCCATGCTCGCCCCCATCTGGGGCTACCGGCCGCTGCTCGACATCACCGACGAAGAAGCCCGCGACCAGCTGGCCCGCGCTTCGGTGATGGCGCTTTCCTACGTCGCCCAGTCCGCTCGCGGCATCGGGCAGCCCGCCGTCCCGCAGACCCGGGTCGACGAGGCGAAGTCGATCACCGAGCGGTTCATGGTCCGCTGGCGCGGTGAGCCCGACCCGGCCCACGTCAAGGCCATCGACGCCTACTGGGTCTCGGCCGCCGAGCACGGTCTCAACGCCTCGACCTTCACCGCCCGCGTCATCGCCTCGACCGGTGCCGACGTCGCCGCGGCCCTGTCCGGCGCGATCGGCGCCATGTCCGGCCCGCTGCACGGCGGCGCGCCGGCGCGGGTGCTGCCGATGATCGAAGAGGTCGAGAAGACCGGCGACGCCGCCGGCCTGGTCAAGGGCATCCTGGACCGCAAGGAACGGATGATGGGCTTCGGGCACCGCGTGTACCGCGCGGAAGACCCGCGGGCGCGCGTGCTGCGCCGCACCTGCCAGGAACTCGGCGCGTCACGCTACGAGGCGGCCGCCGAACTGGAGCAGGTGGCGCTGAAGGAGCTGCGCGAGCGGCGTCCGGATCACCCGATCGAGACCAACGTCGAGTTCTGGGCGGCCGTGATCCTGGACTTCGCCCAGGTGCCGCCGCACATGATGCCCGCGATGTTCAGCTCGGCCCGCACCGCCGGCTGGGCCGCCCACATCCTGGAGCAGAAGAAGACCGGCCGCCTCGTGCGCCCGTCGGCCAAGTACGTCGGGCCGGAGCCGCGCAAGCCGGAAGACGTCGAAGGCTGGGACCTGGTCGCGAAGCAGGCCTAGCGCGTGCAATGAAAGTCCCGTTACTTGCAAATTTTGCAAGTAACGGGACTTTCATAGCGTCTGCGGGACCGAAGAATCGTGCCGAGCGGTAGTGGCGAGCATGGCCGTCAGCTGATCGACCAGCCAGCCGTCGAGCACCTCGCGCGGCACGGAGCGCTCCTGCAGCCAGCTCAGCAGGGCGCCCTCGACGACAGCGGTCCAGCACCGCAAAGTCAGCATGAGCATGGGCGAGGGCTCCGGCACCACCAGCGCGTCGAGGATGAGCTCGACGGCGCGGTTGCGGACCTCGTCGATCGCCGCGTCCGTCTCCGAGGTCGCGATCACCGAACCGCTGCGCAACAGGGCGACGTAGCCCGCCCGGTAGTGGTCGGCGACGTCGATCAGCCCGCGGACGGCGGCCCGCAGCCGCGTTTCGGGCGGGCCTTCCTCGAGCCCGGCCAGGCCGTCGATGAGCCCTTCGGTGACCGTCTTCAGCGCCTCGACCTGCAGTTCCCTCAGACTCGAGAAGTACCGGTAGAACAACGGCCTCGAGACCTCGGCGCGGGCGATGATGTCGTCGACCGTGACGAGTTCGGGCGCGCGCGAGCCGAACAGGTCCAGCGCGGCGCGGATCAGGTCCTCGCGGCGCGCCTGGGGCGACATCCGGCGAGGCCGTCTGGCGGATGTCACGGGGTGATGTCCAGCTTCGCCGCGGCCCGCAGCAGTCCGGGGGTGAGCCGGGAGAGGACGAGCGCGGCCTTGGCCTCCGGGGTCGACGGCTGGATCGCCTTGTCCTTCTCGACGGCGCGCAGGATGTCCCGCGCGACCTTCTCCGGGCCGAAGCCGCGTTTCGCGTACAGCTTGCTGCTCGACTTCTGGCGCCGCTTCTGCTCGACGTCGTCGACGCCGACGAACCGCGTGGTGCTGGTGATGTTGGTGTTCACGATGCCGGGGCAGATCGCGGTGACGCCGATGTTCTCGGCGGCGAGTTCGGCACGCAGGCACACGCTCAGCGTCAGCACGGCGGATTTCGTGGTGGCGTAGGCGGAAAGGATCTTCGACGGCAGGTACGCGGCGGCCGAGGCGACGTTGACGATCTGGCCGCCTTCGGCCCGGTCCCGCATCTGCTCGGCGAAGACGCGGCAACCGTGGATGACGCCCCACAGGTTCACGTCGATGAGGCGTTCCCAGTCCTTGACTGTCGTGTCGAGAAACGGGCCCGACAGGCCGATCCCCGCGTTGTTCACGACGATGTCCGGGACGCCGAACTCCTCCTTGACCTGCTGGGCGAACTTCTCGACCGCTTCGGCGTCGGAGGAGTCCACTGTGTACTCCCCGACGGTGACACCCTTGTCCCGCAGGAGTTTCGCGGTGTCCGCGGCCGCCGAGCCGTTGATGTCGGTGATGACGAGGTCGGCGCCCTTGTCCGCGAACGCGAGCGCCGTCGCGCGGCCGATCCCGCTGCCCGCGCCGGTGACCACGACGAGCTTGTGCGCGAAACCACCCTCTCGGGCTTGCTTGAGCGCGCGGCTTTCCTCGCCGCCTTCGACGTGGTCGATCAGCTCGGCGGTGGCGGTCGCGATCACCTGCGGCTTTTCGCGGACCACCCAGTGCGTGCCGGCGATCCGGCGGACGCGCAGATCCGGCGCCCAGCGCTCGATCTCGGTCTGCAGCGGCGTGGTGACGAACTTGTCGCCGGTGGGCGCGAGCACCTGCACCGGGATCTCGGCGTTACGCGGCTTCGGCCGGGAGAGACGCGTGAACATGTTGGCGCGGTAGAGGTTGAGCCCGTAGAGGCCGTCCGAAGTGGAGGGTGCGGCCGCTGCCGGGTCCATGCGGCCGATGAGCGCGCCCATCGCGCCGGTGCGCCACAGCAGTTGCGGGATCAAGGGAAGCTGGAAGCCGAGGATGTACGTCGAGTGCGTGCCCTGCGCGAGCGCGTTCTTGAGTCGCCTCGGATTCGGGCGCATCTGCGCGCGGAACCACGCACCGGCGTGATCGAGGCTCGGTCCGGAGATCGACGTGAACGACGCGAGCCGTCCGCGCAGCCTGTCGCCGGTGACGGAATGCCAGGTCTGGATGGAGCCCCAGTCGTGGGCGAGCAGGTGGACCTTGCCCTCGGGCTGGACCTCGTCGACGACCGCGGCGAGGTCATCGGACAGCTGGTCCAGCTTGTAGGACTTGCGTCCCGAAGGCTTGTCCGAACGGCCCGCGCCGCGGACGTCGTAGACGACGACCCGGAAACGGCGTTCCAGCAGGGCGGCGACGCCGTCCCACATGGAGCCGTTGTCCGGATAACCGTGGACGAGCACCACCGTGGGCGCGTCGTCGACACCGGTCACCCGGACCGAGAGGCGGACACCGTCGCTGGCCGTCACCCACGTATCA
Organism: Amycolatopsis sp. lyj-84; assembly: GCF_046549075.1. Taxonomy (NCBI): domain Bacteria; kingdom Bacillati; phylum Actinomycetota; class Actinomycetes; order Pseudonocardiales; family Pseudonocardiaceae; genus Amycolatopsis; species Amycolatopsis sp. lyj-84. Next base: position 96,549 of record NZ_JAJPWO010000016.1, on the reverse strand, counting down.
GACACCCGCTTGTAAGACATAGTGTCATGTTAGACAACATGTCAATAAGGCCGCTTTTTCAGGAGCGCGCGACCCGCCGTCCATACGGTGTCGATCACGAAGACGAAGGTCCAGATCCGGCCGAGGTTCAACAGCCAGTGACCACTCGAGTTCCAGAACCAGCCGGCGTCGTGCGGGCCGCCGAACAACGCTTCGACGGGCCAGCTGTATCCGGCCATCGCCAGCGCCGCCTGCGCGAGGACGTAGACGGCGGCGTGGACCGCCCAGTTCCGGATCGGATTCGCGCGCTTGTTCGTATCGGCCTTCACCGGTTCGGACTCTTGCGATGCCTCCTCGATCATGCGGAGCGCCGGTTCTTCCTTCTGTGACACCGTTTTCGCTGGTTCCACGGGAAACTCTGCAACTCCGACACGCCGGACGGCGCCACGAACCACGAACGATCCGAAGAGCAGGAGCACCGCCGCTCCGAAGCAGGCGACGCGCCAGCCCGCGTCCGAGCCGTAGAGCTGACCCGCCAGGAACGTCCCGATCGTCGCTCCGAGTAGCGTCGCGCTCTCGTAGATCCCCATCGCCCGGCCGAGGCTCAGCCCGGCCGCCTCGGCGACCACCGCCTGCTCCACCGGGATGGCCGCCGCGAACGCCGCCGCGGACAGGATCCACATGACCGCGAGCACCGCCGGGCTCGGCGCGAAGGACAGCCCGGCGGCGAAGAGCGCACTCGCGACCATCGCCAGCGCGAGCACCCGCGTCCGGCCGATCTTGCGGACGAAGCCGTGCAGGTAGTCCGGCAGGATGCTGTACACGATGAACCCGGGGATGAAGACGGCCGCGATCTCCCCGAGCTGCAGCTGATGCCCGCGTTGCAGATGCATCAGGAGCAGGAGAGCGACCCCGGCCTCGGCCATCGCGGTCAACGCGACGAGCGCGAGCATCGGGCGCATCCGTTTGCCCAGTTGCAGAAGCCGCGGCGCGCCTTCCGCCCGGACCGGCGCGGATTTCGCGTTCAGCAGGACCACCGCGGCCACCACGCAGGCCGCCGCGCCGAGCCAGAACACGCCCCGGTAGTCGATCCAGGCGATCGCGGTCAGCGCGACCACGAACGCGATCCACGTGCCGCCACCTTCGGCCGCGAACAGCCTGCTGAACGCGGAATCGTCCCTCGCGAGCCCTTCCCCCACGCGGGCCCGTAACGCGACCCAGAACAGCGCGCCGCCCGCGCCGCCGAGAACCGCGGCCAGATAGGCGACCCCGATTCCCGGCGTCACGGCGTAGACCACAAAGGACAGTCCATAGAGGACTGCCCCGGCGGCGGCGACGCGGCCGCGGTCGAACCTGTCCGCGAGCGAGCCCGCGATCGGCCGGACCACGAACGACACCAGCGTCTCCAGCGCGGTCAGCGCCCCGACCTCGGCGGCCGACGCGCCGAGCTGACTCCCCACCCACAACGGCAGGAGGAAGTCGAGGACCTCCGCCGGCCCCTTGGTCAGCGCGGCGGCGAGCTGATTCTCTTCCGACCGCTTCTTTTGCGTGACTTCGTCCACCCCAGTACCCCCGTTTCGGATACGAATGTATTCTAAAAAGTACGGACGGGCAAGGCTGCCGATCGAGTCAGCGAAGGGGAAGATACGGCCGTGCCGAAGATCGTGGACCGGACCGAACGCCGACGAGAGATCGCCGGAGCCCTCTTACGCATCGTCGCGCGCGAGGGCGTCGAAGCCGTCAGCGTGCGCTCTGTCGCCACAGAGGCCGGCGTTTCCGCAGGCGCGGTGCAGAAGTACTTCTCCACCAAGGAGGACCTGTTCCGCTTCGCCCTCGACATGACGAGCGAATTCCTGGAGCAGCGCTGGAAGACCCTCGATCAGTCCGGAAACCTGCTGGACCTGCTGATACGACTGCTGATCGAGGCGATGCCGCTCGACGAACAACGCCGAGCGGAAGTGATCGTCATCAACGCCTTCACCGCGCGCGCCGCCGTCCTGCCGTCCTGGGCCGAGTTCATCCGCACCGGCTACGACGAACTGCAGGAGATCACGACGCGGTACCTCGAGGAGGCTCAGACCGCGGGTGACGTCCGAGACGACCTCGCGGCGCGCGACCTGGCCAATGCCGTGCTCGCCCTCTCGGACGGCTTCGCGAACCGGATGCTCACCTCCGCCGACCCGGCCGCTCTGCTCCCCTCCCTCGAAACCGCAGTGCGTACTTTGCTGACCTCGACGCAGCGATAATTACATTCAGATGCAACTATCGCTGCTCATAGGTGTAAATTATGCTGCATGAAGACGAGTGGCGCGCTTGAGTTGCTCGGCGCGTTCACCAGCGCCCAGTGGGGCATGGTCACCTCTCGGCAGGCCAAAGAAGTCGGCGTCGACGGTGTCACGCTGCATCGCCTGGAGCAGGCGGGCCACCTCGACCGGATCCGTCACGGCGTCTACGCGGCCACTATCGCCGTCGTTGCCGAAGCCCGGGAGGAACAAGCCGCCTGGCTGATGCTCGACGTCGCCAAGCCCGCTTGGAAGCGAACGCCTCTCGATCCGGACGGAGGGGTCGTCTCTCACGAGTCCGCCGCCCGTTTGCATCGGCTCGGCGAACTCGTCAACGACCGGATAGTCCTGACGACACCACGCCGCCGCACCAGCCGAGACCCGGACGTACGGTTCAGGACCGCCGCGCTGACCGCCGACGATGTCACGTCGATCGACGGGCTCCCCGTCACCACCGCGCTGCGCACTATCCGCGACCTGCTGGAACAGCACCTCGACGGCAGTCATGTCGCCACCATCATCCGTGAAGCCGTGGAAGCGAACTTGGTTCGCTTGGACGTACTCGCGGAGCACATCGGTCCCTACGCCTTGCGTTACGGCCTCCGCCGTTCCGGCGACGGCGAAGCGTTGCTCGAACTGCTGCTCGCCAAGGTCGGCACCACGGTCACGAGACTCGCCCACCGCCCCGCTCCTCCTCGCTCCGCCGCGGTCACCGGACGCGCACTAGAACTTGCGGAGCAGGAAATCCAGCCCTGAGAACCTATTCCAACGAGTTCGCCATGACACGCGACGATGGCGGGCATGCCATCGCAGCGTCCGAGTACACCGCGCGGTTATCTCGACTCCCAGAAGAGCCGGGCGAAGAACAGCGCGTCGAAGACCGGTGTCCCGGCCGGCGAACTGCTCCAGCTGCATTTTCACCGGCGGCTGATCGCGCGGGTGTTCCACGGAGACGACGCCTCGAACTGGGTGCTCAAAGGCGGGCAAGCACTGCTCGCGCGCTGGCCTGCCGCGCGCTACTCCACCGACGTCGATCTCTTGTCCACAGAGGACACCACCGCCGCCGCGGTCGAAGCGCTCAAGACGGCTGCCGCGCTCCGTCTCGACGACGCCATCTGGTTCTCCCACCTCAGTACCTCCGAACAGACCCATATCGAACGCCCGACCCGCAAGGTGGTGTTCATGGCGATGTTCGAGAACGCGAGCCTCAGGTACCGGGTCCCCGTCGACGTCGTCACCTCCGGGCTCACGCCACGCGGAATCATCACCACCGAGCCGCTGAAACCACCGTTCGCGAGTGAGTGCACCTCTAGGCCGAAGGTGCGGATGTTCCCGATCGAAGACCACGTCGCGGAGAAGATCTGCGCGTTGTACGAGCGCCACACGGCCAGGCTGCATCCGTCCACGCGCTACAAGGATCTCGTGGATCTCGCACTCTTCGCTTTGAAGGCACCGATTTCGGGCGAGACGATGCACGAGATCCTGCACGACGAGATCACCCGCCGCCGGAGACGTGGGCTGAGGCTGGAGGTGCCCGACGGATTCGAGGCGCCGGATCCTCGTTCCTGGACCGGTGGCTACCGCAAGGCCGCTCAAGATGTCCGTGAACTCCCCGATGAGCTTCGGACGCTCAAAGGCGTACACGTTCTCGCGGACGCCTTCATCACCCCGCTGCTCCAGGCCGAGCCTCCAGCAGGGCGATGGTGCCCCGAGGAACGAACCTGGCGGTGACACCGGTGTCCACCGAACGGTTGACAGCCGGGTTCAGTCCTGCGGACGTCCCGCGCAGCCCGTCCCGCGCAGCACGATCGACGTATGAGAACGGCAGTGAAAGTGCGCGGCCTGCGCAAGGAGTATCCGGGCCACACGGCCGTCGGGGGTATCGACCTCGACATCGAGCAGGGCGAGGTCTTCGCCCTGCTGGGACCCAACGGCGCGGGCAAGACGACGACGGTCGAGATCCTGGAGGGGCACCGGAAGCGGACGGACGGCGAGGTCGACGTCCTCGGCGAGGATCCCGGTACCGCGGGCCGGGCATGGCGGGCGCGGCTGGGGATCGTGCTGCAGACGGCCAACGACGCCGCCGAGCTCACCGTCGCCGAGACCGTCCGGCACTACGCCCGCTACTACCCGAATCCCCGTGACGCCGGCGAAGTGATCGAGAAGGTCGGCCTGACCGAGAAGGCGGGCGCCCGTGTGAAGAGCCTTTCGGGCGGGCAACGGCGCCGTGTGGACGTCGCGCTCGGGATCATCGGGCGGCCCGAGCTGGTGTTCCTGGACGAGCCCACCACCGGTTTCGACCCGGCGGCCCGGCGTCAGTTCTGGGATCTGATCAGGAGTCTCGCCCACGAAGGCACCACGATCCTGCTCACCACCCACTATCTCGACGAGGCCGAGGCGCTGGCCGACCGCGTCGCGGTCATCACGCGCGGCGCGATCGTCGCGGAGGGGACGCCGCAGACGCTGGGCGGCCGCGCGACCGCGGAGGCCACCGTCCGCTGGGCCGACGAGAACGGCACACACCAGGAGCGCACGCACTACCCGGCCAAGCTCGTCCGCGAGCTGTCCGCGAACGGCCGCGAGCCGTCGGAGCTAACCGTGCACCGGCCCACCCTCGAAGAGACCTACCTCGATCTGATCGGAGAAGCCCGATGACGACGCTGACCCACCAGGGCAAACTCCCCGGCACCTGGTCCCTCGGCCTCCTCCGGGGCACCGCCGAACTCCGTCAGTTCTTCCGCATCCGGGAACAGGTGATCTTCACCTTCGCCTTCCCGTCCCTGCTGATGATCCTGCTCGGCTCGATGCTGAACTCCTCGATGCCCGGCATGGCGATCACCACCGGCCAGGTGCTGGCGGCGGGCATGATCGGCTCCGGCATCGTCTCGACGTCGTTCAACAGCATCGGGATCAACCTCGCGTCCGATCGCGAGCTCGGCGCGCTGAAACGGCTGCGCGGAACGCCGATGCCCGCCGCGTCCTACTTCATCGGCAAGATCATCCTGGTCGGTTTCACCAGCATCGCCCAGGTGGTGCTGATGTCGATCGTCGGCAGCCTGCTGTTCGACCTGGAAATGCCCACCGACCCGATGAAGCTGCTGACCGCGGTATGGGTCTTCCTGCTCGGCATCACCAGCTGCACGCTGCTGGGCATCGCGCTCAGTTCGGTGACCAAAACGGTCAGTGGCGCGGTCGCGGTGACCAACCTGATCTACATCGCGCTGCAGTTCGTCTCCGGGGTGTTCGTCACGCCGATCACCAACCTGCCGAAGGTTATGGTCGACATCGCTTCGTTCTTCCCGGTGAAGTGGATCTGCCAGGGCTTCCGCTCGGTGTTCCTGCCGGCCGAAGCCGCGACACAGGAAATGGCGGGGACATGGGAACTTCCGATGGTGGCACTGGTGCTGACGGCGTGGTGCGTCGCGGGGCTGCTGCTGGCGACGCTGACGTTCCGCTGGTCGAACGAAGGCAAGTGAACGCCTGGGAGCGGTCCTTCTGGCTCTGGGAAGTCCTCTTCTCGATCACCTACGTCGCGACGACGGGCCTGGTGCTCTTCGAAGACGGCGAAACCGTCAACAAGGTCATCGCCGTACTGTGCCTCGGTGGCATCGGCGTGGTCTACCTCGTCCGCGGACGCCGCCTCGTCACCGGGCCGGACTACGAGTACACGCCGTGGTTGTTCGTCACGACCATGATGGCTCTTCTGGTGGGCGCCGTCTTCGCCGCGGGCAATTCGAGTTTCATCCTGTTCCTGGTCTGCCCGCTGCTCTACATGACGTTGCCGACGAAGACCGCGTCGATCCTCACCACGGCGGCGGTGCTGCTGACCCCGTTGTCCTTGCTCGTCCGGGGCGGGATCGACGAACAGCCGGTCTTGCTGCCGATGACGGCGATCCTGGTCATCTTCAGCCTCCTGGCCGGCCGCTACACCACGCAGATCATCGAACAGAGCAAGGCCCGGGCCGTGCTGATCGAAAAACTGGAAGCCAGTCAGGCGGAGGTTTCCCGGCTCTCCCGAGAGGCGGGCACGGCCGCCGAACGCGAGCGGATGGCCCGCGAGATCCACGACACGCTCGCGCAGGGCTTCACCAGCATCGTCACGCTCACCCAAGCCATCGAGTCCGAAATGGACACCGATCCGAAAGCGGCCCGGCGCCACCTGGAACTGGCGGCGCGGACGGCGCGGGAGAACCTGACCGAGGCGCGGGCGATGGTCGCGGCGCAGGGGCCGTCCGCGCTCGCCTCCGACTCCCTGGAGGAGGCCCTGCGGCGGCAGGTCGAACGGCTGACCGAAGAAGCGGGCATCGAGGCGGCGATCGAGATCGACGGCCCGCTGCCCGCGCTGCCGATGGCCACCGAGGTCGTCCTGCTGCGAGGGGCGCAGGAGGCACTCAGCAACATCCGCAAACACTCCCGCGCCACCAGGGTTTCCCTCCGGCTGTCCGTTGTGGAGGGAAGGGTCCGGCTCGGCGTGACCGACGACGGCGCGGGGTTCGACCCCGCCGAACCCACCGGCGGCTTCGGCCTGGCGGGGATGCGGGCGCGGGCCGATCAGGTCGGTGGCATCGTGACGTGTACGAGCGAACCCGGTGCGGGGACGACGCTGGAACTGGAGGTGCCCGCGTGATCACGATCATGCTGGTCGACGATCACCCCGTGGTACGGGAAGGCCTGCGCGGCATGCTGGAGGCCGAGCCGGATCTGAGCGTCATCGGGGAGGCGGGTTCCGGCGACGAGGCCGTCGCGCTGAGCCGGGTCAAGCAGCCGGACGTGATCCTGATGGATCTGCGGATGCCCGGTCTCGACGGCGTCGGCGCGACCCGGAAGATCCTCGCCGACCGGCCGGGGCAGCGAGTCGTCGTGCTCACCACCTACGAGACGGACGCGGACATCCTGCGCGCCGTCGAAGCGGGCGCCTCCGGCTACCTGTTGAAAGACGCTTCACGCACAGAGCTGGCCGGAGCGATCCGAGCGGCGTCACGCGGCGAGACGGTCTTGGCGCCTTCGGTCGCCGGGAAGCTGGTGAACCGGGTGCGCAACCCGACGGCGTCGCCGCTGTCGGCGCGAGAGATCGAGGTGCTGCGGCTGGTGGCGCAGGGGAACACGAACGCCGACATCGGGCGGGCGCTCCACATCAGCGAGGCGACCGTCAAGACGCACCTGCTGCGCGTGTTCGGCAAACTGGACGTTTCGGACCGGACGGCCGCCGTGACCACCGCTATGCGGCTGGGCCTGCTCGGGTAGGCACAATGCATCTCATGCTTGCCACGACCGAATCGGCGCTGCTTCGCCGCCTCGCGCACGAGCAATCCTCGTGCCGCGCCCCGTCCCTCGTCGCCGCTGTCGTCCGCGATGGTGAAATCGCCTGGTCAGGGGCGCGTGGCCGCGTCAATGGCGAGACACCGGACGACGACACGCAGTACCGGCTCGGCTCGATCACCAAGACCCTCGTCGCGACCGCCGTCCTGCGCCTGCGCGACGAAGGCAAGCTCGACCTCAACGACCCGCTCGAAATGCACCTGCCGGGCACCGCGTTCGGCTCGGCCACCATCGCTCAGCTGCTCTCGCACACCTCCGGCCTGACCGCGGAATCGCCCGGTTCCTGGTGGGAGCGCACGGTGGGCGCCGACTGGGCCGCCCTCGTCGAAAGCCTCAAGGACGGCGCGACGCGGCTGCGGCCGGGCAGCCGGTTCCACTACAGCAACGTCGGTTACGGTGTGCTCGGCGAGCTGGTCTCCCGCCACCGCGGGCAGTCGTGGCTGGACGTCGTCCGCGCCGAGATCCTCGGCCCGCTCGGCATGACCCGGACCTCGCCGCATCCGGAAGGCGCGCACGCGAGCGGCTTCGCCGTGCACCCCTTCGCCGACGTCCTCATGCCGGAGCCGTCGCCGGACGCGGGCGCGATGGCGCCCGCCGGGCAGCTGTGGTCGACGGTCACCGACCTCGCCCGCTGGACGGCGTTCCTCGGCGGCAACACCGGCGGTGTGCTGAGCGAAGAGACCGTCGCCGAGATGCGCGAAATGGTCACCGTGGACGACGGCGACACCTGGACCACCGGCTTCGGCCTCGGGATCATGCTGGTCCGCACGCAGGGCAGGCGGCTGGCCGGGCACACCGGGTCGATGCCGGGCTTCCTCGCCTGCTCCCTGATCGATGCGAACGCCGGCATCGGCGCGCTGGTGCTGACGAACTCGACGGCGGGCGTCGGCATCACGCAGCTGTGCCTCGACCTGATCACGCTGACCGAGACCCACGAGCCGTCGCTGCCCGCGGAATGGCAGCCGTCCACTGTGGACCCGAAGCTGCTGGAGCTGACCGGGTTGTGGCACTGGGGCCCGACGCCGTACCACCTGCGGCTGCTCCCGGACGGCCTGTTCTCCCTCGCGCCGACCGACGGCCCCGGCCGCGCGTCGCGGTTCGCGCCGCTCGGTGACGACACCTGGATCGGCCTCGACGCGTACTACGCGGGCGAGACGCTGCGGGTCGGCCGGGACGCTGCGGGCAAGCCGAACCACCTCGACCTCGCGACGTTCATCTTCTCGCGGACGCCGTTCGACCCGGCCGCGCCCATCCCGGGTGGTGTCGACCCCGACGGCTGGCGCTGACCGGTCCCGCGGGTCGTGAGTGGCCACCGCAGCCCTGGCTCGCCCCCGCAGTACATGAAGGCCCCCTTCCTTGCGCCTAGGTACAGGAAGGGGGCCTTCATGTACTTGGGGAAGGGGTGAAGGCCTCCAGCCACAATCAGCAGGTACCTAAGACCCCTTTGGTTCTAACCCGAATCGCCACTCACGACAGCGTCAAGCGGCCGGGGTGTGCCCGACGGTGTCGCCGACGGCCGCGATGAACTTGCGGGCGATGCGCTTGCCCTCGCCCCAGTCGACGAAGCCGAACTTCAGGCTCGTCTGGATCGCCAGGCCCGAGCCCTCCGACGTCCGCTCGACCTTCACGGTGACAGTCTGCCCGTAGCTGAAGAAGCCGAGCTTGGTCGAGAAGGTGACGTAGCCGGCGGCCGCGTCGTAGAACGGGTTCTGTCCCTTGACCGCGGTGACCCCGTTCGGGAGGGCCTGCCACAACGCCTCGGGGGGCAGGGGGAATCGCTCGTGCACTGTCGCCATGAGGCGAGAAGCTACCCGGCGGTCGGCCGCGATGGGAGCCAGTCCACCGATCTCACATTCCGGACACGCGGCACCAACTGTCAGCAGGCCCATCCCGACCTGAGAGACTGGGCACATGACCGACGCACCTGAGTTGACCCTCCCCGCGGACCTGAAGCCTGCCGATGGCCGCTTCGGCTGCGGACCGTCCAAGGTCCGTGACGAGCAGCTCGCCAACCTGGCGAAATCCGGTGCCACCTACCTCGGCACCTCGCACCGCCAGAAGCCGGTGAAGTCCCTCGTCGGCCGCGTGCGTGCGGGTCTGTCCGAATTGTTCTCCCTGCCCGAAGGCTACGAAGTGGTCCTCGGCAACGGCGGGACGACCGCATTCTGGGACGCCGCCGCGTTCGGCCTCGTGCGGGAACGTTCGCAGCACTTCACCTACGGCGAGTTCTCCTCGAAGTTCGCCACGGTGACCAAGGGCGCCCCGTTCCTCGCCGACCCGATCGTCGTCAAGTCCGACCCGGGCACCGCACCCGAGATCGCCTACCAGGCCGGTGCCGACCTGGTCGGCTGGGCGCACAACGAGACTTCGACCGGTGTCGCCGTGCCGGTCCGCCGCCCCGAAGGCAGTGAAGGCGCTCTCGTCGCCATCGACGCCACCTCCGGCGCGGGCGGCCTGCCGGTCAAGGCCGAGGACTTCGACGTCTACTACTTCGCGCCCCAGAAGTCCTTCGCCGCCGACGGTGGCCTCTGGATCGCACTGGCCTCCCCCGCAGCCGTCGAGCGCATCGGCGAGATCGGCGCGAGCGACCGCTGGATCCCCGAGTTCCTGTCGCTGACCACCGCGCTCGACAACTCCCGCAAGGACCAGACGTACAACACCCCGGCGGTGTCGACGCTGTTCCTGCTGGCCGACCAGATCGAGTGGATGAACTCCAACGGCGGTCTCGAGTGGACCACCGCGCGCACCCTCGACTCGTCGACCCGGCTGTACGAATGGGCCGAGAAGACCTCGTACACGACGCCGTTCGTCAGCGACCCGTCGCTGCGCTCGCAGGTCGTCGGCACCATCGACTTCGCCGACGAGGTGGACGCCGCCGCGGTGGCGAAGGTGCTGCGCGCCAACGGGATCGTCGACACCGAGCCGTACCGGAAGCTGGGCCGCAACCAGCTGCGCGTCGGCCTGTTCCCGGCCATCGACCCGGACGACATCACGAAGCTGACCCAGAGCATCGAGTACGTCGTCGAGCGCCTGGGCTGAGCTAGCTTTCCGTGAAGGCCTCCTTCCCTACCTTGAGCGTAGGGAAGGAGGCCTTCACGTATTTGGGGAAGATCGCGGCCAGCACCAGCAGCAGAAGGCCGTACAGCACAAAGGATTCCGTCGCCAGCCACCAGCCGAAGCTCCCGGCGGGCCGCGGCGCCAGCCACATCGGCGCGACGACGAACAGCGCCACCGTCACCACCGCGAGCCCGTACGAAACGATCGATCGCATCCAGACGAGCAGCGCGAGGATCGGGACGCACCAGATCCAGTGATGCGTCCAGGACACCGGCGAGACCAGCAGCCCGCCGATCGCGCAGGCGGTCAGCGCGAACACCGGTTCCGCGAGGCGCACGATCACGAACCCGGTCAGCGCGACCACCACGACCGCGGCCGCCACCCAGACGACGGACTCCGCCGATCCGAGCCCGGACCGCGCGAGCATCCCGCGCAACGACTGGTTGCCGACGTAACCGCTGTCGCCGATGCGGCTGGTGTCGAAGAGGATGTTCGTCCAGAACTTCGCCGACGCGCCGGGCGCGGCCAGCCACATCAGCGCGCCCGCGCCGAGGAAACCGGCCACGACCCGCGCCGCGGAGCGGAAGTCCTTGCGGAACAAGAAGAACAGGATGAAGAAGGCCGGGGTGAGCTTGATCGCCGCGGCGACGCCGATCAGCAGCCCCTTCGTGCGGGCGCGTCCCGGGAGCAGGGCGTCGAGGACGACCATCAGCATCAGCAGGGTGTTGATCTGGCCGAAGCCCAGCGTCGAACGGACAGGCTCCATGACACCGCCCGCCGCCTGCGCCCCGATCGCCGCCAGCACGGCGATGGCGCGGCCCCGCACCGCGGATCGATCGGTGAGCGAACCGTTGAGCGTCGCGACGAAGAGGTAGACGACGATCCCGCCCGCGATGATCGACGCGAGCCCGACCAGTCTCGTGGCGAGCGCGGCGGAAATCAGGGTGCCGGGCAGGAACACCGCCGCGGCGAACGGTGTGTAGGTGAAGGGCAGCCAGCCCCCGTGCGTCTGCACCCAGGTGCCGTACGGGTCACCCGCGTCGAGGAGCAGCCGCGCGCCGCCGATGTAGACCTCGAGGTCCTGGCCGTCGAACACCTTGAGGGTGAACAGCACGGCGACCACGACGACTTCGAGCGCGATCAGCGCCCCCGCGAGTTTCCGCCCCGACAATCCCACCAGCACCCGGCGAGGTTACCCACCGCCACCACGCAAGTAGTCCTCTGGTTGCGGTAGTGGGGAGTACCGACTACCGCAACCAGAGGACGAAACGCGGGTCAGGCGAGGGCCTGGGTCGGCGGGAGCCGGGCCGCGCGCATCGCCGGATAGGCACCGGCGACGGCACCGACCAGTGCCGAGACCCCGACCCCGCCGAGCAGGGCGCCGACGGGCAGCACCGCCGGCCAGCCCTGGCTCAGCGCGTACCCGGACGTCACGAGCACGCCGACCAGCACCCCGGCGATCCCGCCGAGCCCGGACAACAGCACCGACTCGGCCAAGAACTGGCCTCTCACCTGCCGTTTCGTCGCGCCGAGCGCGCGGCGGAGGCCGATCTCCCGGCGCCGCTCCAGCACCGAGATCACCATCGTGTTCGCCACCCCGACACCACCGACCAGCAACGCCACCCCGCCGAGCCCGAGGAACAGGGCGCTGTAGGTGTTCTCGGTCAGCTTCTGCGCCTCCAACGCCTCCGACGGACGTCGCACCTCGACCTCGTTCGGCGCCTCCGGGTTCATCGTCTGCGCGAGCACCGAGCGGACGTTCTCGACCTGCGAGTCCTTCGCCCGGACGTACACCGTGCTCGGATGCCCCTTGAAGCCGAGGAGCCGCTTCGCGACATCCCAGCCGACCAGCGCCGAGCGCTCGATCTCGGGCGCCAGCGGCGTCGGCCCGAGAATCCCGCCCACGGTGAACCACTGCCCGCCGATGAACACCTGCGGCGGTTTGGCCGGGTCGATGCGGTCGATCCCGAGCCGCGCGGCCGCGACCGAACCCAGCACGGCGACCGGGTAGTCACGGGTCGCGTCACGGAGGAACTGCCCGGTGCGGACGGCCCCGCCGATGACGTCGAGAAGATCCGGCGTCGCCGCGTAGACGCCGAGGCCGGACGTCTCGTCCTTGGGGATCTTGTCCGTGCGCCGCACGGACCCGCCGGTGCTCCCGGTCGCGGACGCCGCCGTGACCGGGGCGATCCGCTTCGCCATCGGCACCGCGCTGTCCGGCAGGGTCGCGTCGCCGCCGAACATCGTCTTGCCCGGCCCCGCCGAGAGCAGGTTGGTGCCGAGCGCGGACAGCTGATCTTGCAACGCCTTCGCGCCCGACGCCGGGATCGCGAGCACCGCCACCATCGCGGCGATCCCGATCCCGATGCCGAGCGCGGACAGCACCGCGCGCATCGGCCGCGTCCGCATCCCGTGCGCGCCGAGGGTCAGCACGTCACGCGGGCCGAGCCGGGCCGGATTCGGCGTCGGCACCTTGTCGAGGACGGGTGCGCTCACACCAGCACCCCCGTCCCGGTGTCGAGCCGGATCCGGCCGTCCCGCAGCTCGATCCGCCGCGGGATCCCCGCCGCGATCTCCCGGTCGTGCGTGATGATCACGACCGTCGTCCCCTGCGAACTCAACGTGGCGAGCAGGTTGAGGATCGCCGCGCCGTTGCCCGTGTCGAGGTTCCCGGTCGGCTCGTCGGCCAGCAGGATCGACGGCGAGTTGACGACCGCCCGCGCGATCGCCACCCGCTGCCGCTCCCCGCCGGAGAGCTCGTTCGGGAAATGGGTGGCCCGGTGCGCGAGGCCGACCCTGTCGAGCGCGGCCAGCGCCCGCTCGTGCCGTTTCCGCCGCGGCACCCCCGCGTACAGCAGCCCCGTCGCGACGTTGTCGACCGCGCTCACCCCCTCGCTGAGGAAGAACTGCTGGAACACGAAGCCGATCCACCGCGACCGCAACGCGGAAAGCTTGCGGTCCGGCAGCTTCGCGACGTCGTGCCCGCGCAGTTCGATGACGCCGTTGGTCGGCCGGTCGAGCGTGCCCATCAGCTGCAGCAGTGTCGACTTCCCCGAACCGGACGGCCCGAGGATGGCGACCATCTCCCTGTCCTCAATGGACAGTGTGACTTCGTGCAGGGCGCGCACGCCGCCGGGATAGGTGCGCGAGGCGTTGCGCACGGCCAGCACCGGGGTCATGACGTCGTCACCACCCGCATCCCGGCGGCGAGGCCGGTTCCGGTGACTTCGACGCGGCCGCCGGAGAACAGGCCGGTCTTCACCGCGATGAGCCGCCGCTTGCCGCCTTCGTCGACCTCGACGGCGTACCCGCCCTCGGCGAGCGCGAGCAGCGCCCCGACCGGGACCGCCAGCACTCCACTGTGGACTTCCTTGGTGAACCGCACCGAGACCGGCGTCGAATCGAGCGACCCCGCCGCGGCCGGATCGTCCAGCTTGATCTTCACCTTGATCTTCGGTTTGCCGTCGTCCTGCCCGGCGGCGTCCTTGCCGGTCTCCGCGACCTTGCCGACCTCGGTGATCACACCGGTCGCGGTCTTGCCGCCGGTGATGTCGATCCCGACCTTGTCCCCCGTCTTGGCGATGGCCTGCTTGGCGGCGTCGAGTTTGACCTCGACCTGACGTTCGGTGCCGGTGTACTTCAGCAGGTCACCGCCGCCGGGACCGCCGAGCTGCGCGGCGACCTGCGAAACCCGGATCTCGCCGGGCGCGAGGACGGCGTCGCCCTGGCCGAAGGTGCCGGTCTGCTCCACTCCCAGCGACTTCTGCCATTTCTTGATCGCGGCGGCGGTGGCCGAGGTGAACTTCTTGTCCGGCGTGCCGAAACCGCCGAAACCGAGCGCCTTCAGGTTCTCTTCCAGCTGCTTGACGTCCGGGCCGTCCGTGGCCCCGTCCGCGAGGTCACGGAAGAACGGCAGCGTGCCGTGGAACAACGGCACCGGTTTGGCGTCGACGCCGTACACGGCCTTGCCGCGGGTGAGCACCGAACCCGCGTCCGGAAGGGACGTGATGGTCCCCTGTTTCCGGCCGGCGAGGGCGTTTTCCGCGCCGTAGCCCAGCGTTCCGTTCGCCTCTTCTTCCTCCTGCAGGTCGGTCTTCTCGACCTTCGCGGTCTCCACCGGAGGCGGCGCCTGCCCGACCTGCTGGGCCTCCGACGTGACGCGGGTCAGCACGACCACCGACATCGTCCCGACCACGACGACCAGGACCGCCGCGATGATGAACCAGCGTGCCCGGCGCGAACGCCGTGCGCCGCCGGGTCCTTCGTGTTCGCTCATTTCGCCGGGGCCACCCTCATGCTCATGCCGAGACCGCAGGCCTTCGCCGCGTCTTCGAACTTCTTGGGATCGCCACCCGCGTCACCCAGCGCGATGGCGGCGCCACCCTTGCCGGGGTCGGGGTCCGGATCCGGGAAGTCGATGCCGTGGTCGCGCATGCACTTGGCTTCCTTGCGCATCTTGTCGAGCTCTTCCGGCGTCGGAGGCTTGATCTCGCCACCGTTCGGCAGCAGCTTGCGGCACGCCTCGTCCGCGGTCTTCATCTTCTTCTCGTCGAGCGGGACGTCGCCCGCGTCGAGGGTGATCGTGTCCTGGCCGTTCGAGTCGGTCTTGGGGTCGGGCATGTTGACCCCGTGCTCGCGCATGCATTTCGCGAAGTTGCGCCTCTTGTCCTCATCGGACACGTTGTCGGCCTGTTTCCCGTCGCCGGCACCGGCGGCGGGCGGCGACGAGATCGAGGCGACCTTGTCGCCGCCGTCCCCGCCACCACCGCAGCCGGACACCAGCGTGAGGACCGCTCCGGCGATCAGTACCGCCATCGGTCGTTTCCGCATCGCTGCTCCTTCGGTCGTCTTGGCGAACCGATTTCTACGGAAACGGCGATTCCGGCGCGGTAAGCGAAGTCGCTTATGCGGCGCTTACAGTCCCACTCAGCGACACAAAGATCGGATGTATCTACCGTCTTTACGGGTGAACTGGTGACCTGACGAGCCTTTCGGAGGTTCACATCGGATCTCTGGCTTCTTAGAGTCCTCGACGTCCACACCTCAGCGAGGAGGAGTGCATGAATCGCCGCAAGCCACTCAGGGCCCTGGCGGCCCTCGTCATCGCGACCACCGCGCTCGGCGTCTCACCCGCCGTCACGCAGGCCGCGCCACTCCCGTCCGACCACGCCTACGACGACCCCTTCACCGCCGACCGGACACGCTGGTGGCGCGACGACCGCTTCGGCCAGTTCATCCACTTCGGCGCGTACTCCCAGTTGCAGGGGAAGTACCAGCGCCCTGATGGAAGCGTTTGCCAGGACGCGGAATGGATCCAGCGGAACTGCCAGATCCCGCGCGCCGAGTACGAGCAGATGGCCGCGAAGTTCGACCCGTCCGGTTTCGACGCGAACGCCATCGCGCAGACGGCGAAGGACGCCGGGCAGAAATACGTGGTGATCACGTCGAAGCACCACGAGGGTTACGCGATGTGGCCGACGAAGGTCAACAAGTTCAACCTTCGCGATCATTCGTCGTTCGACAAGAAGCGGGACATCCTCGCCGAACTGAAGCGCGCGACGGCCGCACGCGACGTCAAACTCGGCTTCTACTACTCGATCTGGGATTGGCACGATCCCGACTTCCCGGATCCCGCGACGTTCCCGAAGTACAAGGAGCGGATGTACGCCCAGCTCAAGGAACTCGTCGACGACTACCACCCGGCGGTGCTGTGGTTCGACGGCGAATGGAGCACCGACCGGCCGAACAACCCCTGGTCCGAAAAGGACGGTGAGGAACTCGAGGCCTACGTCCGGAGCCTCGATCCGTCCATCGCGATCAACAACCGCGTCGGCAAACGGCGGGTGGTCGACGGTGACACCGGCACCCCCGAACAGGAGATCCCGGACAAGCCTGTCGACGGCCAGCTCTGGGAGTCGTGCATGACCCTCAACGGCAGCTGGGGATACACCGATTGGGACCACAACTGGAAGTCCGCGGCGGATCTGACCAGGAAACTGCTGTCGATCGCCGGCCGCAGCGGCAACTTCCTGCTCAACGTCGGACCCGATCGCACCGGCCGCGTCCCGCAGGAATCCGTCGACCGGCTGAAGCAGATGGGTCACTGGCTACGGACGAACAAGCAGTCCTCGGCCGTTTACGGCGCGGGCGCGCCAGGGCTCGTCGCGGAACCTCAATGGGGCGTGGTCAGCAGGCGCGGCAACAAGCTTTACGCGTCCGTGTTCGACTGGCCCGCTTCGGGCGGTTCGCTGACGCTCGACGCGTTGGCGCCCTTCCGGGTTCGTGATGCGCGGGTGCTCGGCAGCGGGCAGCGCGTCCGCGTGGAGCAGTCGTCCGGAAGCGTGAAACTCACGCCATCGGGCGGCAAGACGAACGACGTCGCGACCGTCATCGAGCTGAATGTCGACCCGCTGCCGCAGGCACCCGCCGGACGCGGGACGGGCCTGACCGCCGAGTACTGGCCGAACGCGGACTTCACCGGGACACCGACGGTGCGCCGCGTCGAGCCGGGCGTGAACCACAACTGGAAGTTCACCGGCTCGCCCGACGCGAAGATCCCGGCGGAGGCCTTCTCGTCGCGATGGAGCGGCCAGGTCACCGCGCGGGACACCGGGAAATACACGTTCACCACGGTTTCGGACGACACGGTGCGGCTGTGGGTCGACGGGAAACTCCTCATCGACAACACCACCCCGCACGGCCCGAGTGTCGACAAAGCGACCCTGGACCTGGTCGCCGGGAAGTCGTACGCGATCCGGCTCGACCACACCGAACGAGGTGGGGAGGCGTCGATGAAGCTGCTGTGGTCCAGCCCGAACACTCCCCAGCAGGTGATCCCGGCGCGGCAGTTGCACCCGGTTGGCTGAAGGGGACTTTCCCCGCATCTCACGCGGCGAAGGGCGCTTTCCCCACATCACATGCGGGGAAAGTCCCCTTCAGCCCCCACCCGGCTGATCCACGCTTATCCCGCGCTTACCCCCTCCCGGGGCAGACTGACCTGGTGAGAGTGCTGGTAGTGGAAGACGAGCGGCTCCTGGCGGACACGATCGCCGAGGGCCTGCGACGGTTCTCCATGGCCGTCGACGTCTGCTACGACGGCGAACAGGCCCTGGACCGGGTGGGGGTGCACGGCTACGACGTCGTCGTGCTCGACAGGGACCTTCCCGTCGTGCACGGCGACGAGGTCTGCGCCGCTGTCCTCAAGACGGGCGGCGAGGCGCGGGTCCTGATGCTGACGGCCGCCGCCGACGTCAACGACCGGGTCGCCGGGCTGGGGCTGGGCGCCGACGACTACCTGACGAAACCGTTCGCGTTCGCCGAACTCGTCGCGCGGGTGCAGGCGCTGTCGCGGCGCGCGCGGCCGGCGCTGCCGCCGGTGCTGGAACGCGGCGGCGTCGTCCTCGACCTGCCCCGGCACCAGGCGTCCCGCGACGGCCGGTTCCTTCCCTTGTCCCCCAAGGAATTCGCGGTACTGGAGGTGCTCATGCGCGCCGAAGGGGCCGTGGTCAGCGCGGAGGAACTGCTGGAGAAGGCGTGGGACGAGCACGCCGACCCGTTCACGAACGCCGTCCGGGTGGCGATGATGACGTTGCGGCGCAAACTCGGCGATCCGCCGGTGATCGAGACCGTGCCCGGCGCCGGTTACCGGTTCGGGTCATGAAACCGCTCCGGCTTTCCCTGCGCACCAAGCTGACCGCGCTCTACGGTGGGGCGTTCCTGGTCGTCGGGCTCGCCCTGCTGATCGTCAACTACCTGCTGGTCAGTTCGTCCCTGCCGGACACGGCTGCGTTCGCGAACGACAGTGCCGCGGGGATCTCCCTCCAGCGCGCCCAGACGTATCCGCTGGACGAGGCGACCATCATGCCCGTCGAGCGCGCCCAGGCCACGCAACTGGTCGCGACCTCGATCACCGAGTACCGCTCGGACGTTCTTTCGACGCTGCTTTGGCAATCCCTGGTGGCGCTGGCGATCGCGGGCGCGCTCGCGGTGCTGTTCGGCTGGATGATGGCGAGCCGCGTGCTGAGGCCGCTGCACGCGATCACCTCGACCGCGCGG
The DNA here is from genome assembly GCF_046549075.1 of Amycolatopsis sp. lyj-84. Lineage (NCBI taxonomy): Bacteria > Bacillati > Actinomycetota > Actinomycetes > Pseudonocardiales > Pseudonocardiaceae > Amycolatopsis > Amycolatopsis sp. lyj-84. The sequence goes on along the minus strand of NZ_JAJPWO010000016.1, from coordinate 77,857 downwards.
AAACTCGAGGCCGAGAACCTCGACCGGCGGATCGACCTCGACGGCCCCGACGACGAACTCAAGGAACTCGCGGACACCTTCGACGGCATGCTCGACCGGCTCGCCGTGTCGTTCGACAGCCAGAAACGCTTCGTCGCCAACGCCTCCCACGAACTGCGGACCCCGCTCGCGGTGCAGCGCACGCTGGTCGAGGTGGCGATGGCCGATCCCGACGTCAGCCCGGAGGTCCGGAAACTCGGCGAACACCTGATCTACACCAACGAGCGCAGCGAGCGGATGATCGAAGGCCTGCTCGTGCTCGCGCGCAGTGATCGCGGCCTGGCCTCACGCGGCCCCGTCCGGCTGGACGAGGTCACGGCGACGGTGATCCGGTCGGCGGCGGCCATGGCCGAGGAAGCGGGCGTCACGGTGGAGTCGCGGCTGCGGCGGCGGACGGTGTCCGGCGACCCCGTACTCCTGGAACGGCTGGTCACGAACCTCGTGCACAACGCCATCACCTACAACCGCAAGGGCGGCTGGATCCACGTCGACGTCGGCGGCGATCCGGCGCTGGTGGTGCGCAACACCGGCCCGCAGGTGCCGCTGGACGCCGTTCCCGCGCTGTTCGAGCCGTTCCGGCGGCTCTCGGGCGACCGGACCGGGGACTCGCGCAACGCCGGGCTCGGCCTGTCGATCGTCCGGTCCATCGCGACCGCGCACGCCGGGACCGCGGGCGCGGAACCCGGCGGCCGGGGCGGCGGACTGGTCGTCCGGGTGCGGCTGCCTTAGATTCCCCCGATCGTGACGGTGCGTGTCCGGCGCGTCACTCTGCGAGCCACGGATTGCTCCAGCAGAATGCACTTGCTGCCATGAACAAAATAGTGAGCAGGACACATGACATCGGCGCGCCTCGCACGTCAAGGCGACGCGCCGTACTAGCGTTGACACCCACAAAGGTGAAGAGCAGGGGAGGCGAAAATGCGAGCGCTACGAGTGGTCGGGCTGCACGAGGACGGTAAGTCCATCGTGTGCGAAGACCCGGCGAGCCGCACGCGTTTCCTGCTCCCCGCGGATGAGAGGCTGCGAGCGGCGGCGAGGGGTGACATCACCCGCCTCGGCCAGATCGAGATCGAGTTGGAGAGCCAAATGCGGCCACGCGAGATCCAGGCACGAATCCGGGCCGGTGAGTCCGTGGAGCAGGTCGCGAGCAGCGCCGGCGTCACCGTGCAGCGTGTCGAGCGGTTCGCGTACCCGGTCCTGCTCGAGCGTTCGCGTACCGCCGAACTGGCCCAGCGCGCGCACCCGATCCGCGAAGACGGCCCCGACGTGCAGACGCTCGGCGAGGTCATGGCGCACTCGTTCGGTCTCCGCGGCCACGACTACAGCCAGGCGACCTGGGACTCTTGGCGAGGCGACGACGGCAAGTGGGTCGTCGTGCTGAGCTGGAAGGCCGGCCGGTCGGACAACCGCGCGCACTGGTCGTTCGCGCCCGGCGCGCACGGCGGCACCGTGCAGGCGCTCGACGAGAACGCCGAAGTCCTGCTCAACCCCAACGCTTACCGCGCTCCGCGTACGGTCCGGGCACTGGAACCGGCCAAGGAAGCCGTCGTCCAACCCACTCTCGACAGTGCTCCCGAAGAGCAGGTCGCGAAGGTGATCGACGCGCCGATAGCGGAGCCGGAAGAAGACATCGAGCCACCTCCCGCGGCTGACGAGCCGGCGGAAGTGGCCGAACCCGCCCCACGGGCGAAGGGGAAGAAGAACCACCCCATAGTCCCATCCTGGGAAGACGTCCTACTGGGCGTCCGATCGCAACGAGGTTGAATTCGCACGTAATGGCCCCTTCCGGTGGAGGGGCCATTACGTGCGTCCAGGGACCTGCGCGACCAGGGATTTCGGCGCCACGAGGCAGTACGCGTCGGTGACGATCCGCTCGATCTCGGCCCAGTCGACGTCGACGTCCAGCCGCACCCCGAGCCATCCCCGGTGCCCGACGTACGGCGGCCGGAAGAATCGCTCCGGCTCGGCGCCCACCAGTTCCTCCTGCGCCCCGGGCGGCGCCGGGCACCAGAAGGCCAGCTTGTCGTCGTGATGCTGATCGGCGTACATGACGAACGTCTTCTTGCCGCGCACGAACCAGGTCGGCTCGCCGTGACTGAGCCGCTCGGAGGTCTCCGGCAGCGCGAGGCACAGCCGCCTGAGCAAAATGAGCGGATCACCGGCCATGGATCTCAGTATCCCCGTTCCGCGAACGTGTCTAGAAGACGACGATCAGCACGCCGATCCACGCGATCACGATCCCGGCGGCGGCCCCGAAGGACGCCCACCGCACGATCGGGACGCGCCGCGCGAGCCACAGCGACGGCGTGATCCCGCCGGTCACGACGGCGGACGCGAGCAGCGCCAGCCAGCCGTTGGTCTCACGCGCGAGGGTGTTCGCCAGCGCCAGCATCGCGACGACGACCACGGCCGCGGCGAACGCGGAGACGGTCAGGCCGGTCAGCCACGGCGTCGGCTCCCCGGCGGGGTCCGGCGTGCCGAAAAGGCGCCGCGCGAGTTCGTTGCGGGGGGTGGGGGCGGGCGGGTCGATCATGACGCCGTCGCCGGAGACGGGGTCGACGAACCGGACCGACGTGCCCATCGTGGCGGCGACCCGCTGGGCGAGCTGGCGGCCCCGCTGGGAAACCACGGAAGCGGCCTCGGTGCCGGTTTCGCCAGGACGGGCGGCGGATCCGACCGCGGACGCGACGCGCGCCCACTCGTGCAACGCCTGGGCGAGGTCTGAACCAATCGCGAGTGAATGCGGGTCCACCTCGCGGGCGGTTTCGCCGCCGGGCCCGGCCAGCACCGCGCGTCCCTCACGGATCCGCAATTCCATGGGTTCTCCTCGTGATCGCTCGGGTGCTCACGATAGCGGGGGACGCGTCTCGTAGAACGCGATCGCGCCCGCTGTGGCGACATTCAGCGAGTCGACGCCCTCCGGCATCGGAATCCGCACCGCGACGTCGGCGGCGGCGATGGCCTCTTCGGTCAGGCCGGGGCCCTCGGCGCCCAGCATCAACGCGACCTTCTCCGGTGCCTGGTCTCGCAACTGGCGCAGCGAAACGGAATCCGCACGAGGAGTGAGGGCCGCGATACGAAAACCGCGTTCCCGCAGCAGTTCCAGGTCCGATGGCCACGATCCGAACGTGGCGAACGGGACACGCAGGACGTGCCCCATCGAAACGCGGACGCTGCGCCGGTACAGCGGATCCGAGCAGCCGCCGCCGAGCAGGACCCCGTCGACACCGAGCGCGGCGGCGTTGCGGAACAGCGAACCGAGATTCTCGTGGTCACCGACGCCTTCGAGCACCGCGAGCACGCGCGCGCCGTCGATGACCTCTTCCACCGTGGGCGGCGGAACGGGCCGGTCCGCGACGGCCAGCACCCCGCGATTCAGGTGGAATCCGACCACCTCGGCCATCGTATCGGCCGACGTCATATAGCCGGGGGCGTCGACTTTCGCCAGGTCGGCGCCCAATTCGCGGAATCGCCGCTCCACTCCGAGGAGGGCTCGCACCGGGTACCGGGACTTGAGAAGACGCTCGACGACGACGGTGCCTTCGGCGATCACGAAGCCGCGCCCGCCCGGCCTGTCTGGCCGCCGATCGGCTGTGGACAAGTCGCGGAAATCGTCGACCCGCGGGTCGGCGGGGTCGTCGATGGTGATCAGTTCGGCCACCCGGAGAGTGTGTCATCCGCCCGCCGCGAGCCGTTTGCCTCCGAACGTCTACCGGCAGGTGGTACGAACGGGCGTATTTTGCTGTAAGTTAACCCCTGGTGACAGAGAGCACCAGTTTGGCCGCTAGCCGGGCGACGGCGATGCGTGAAACCGTTGGGCCGCCTGGCAGTCCCGCCTGGAATCCCGCGGAGCGTGGCCAATGAGGAGCTCTACGAACATGGGTAAGGATCTTTCTGCGGAACCCTGCGGACCGCAGGATCGCGGACGTTACCGCCGAAAGGTCCAGCGCTGTCTCGACACCCTGGCCCGTATGCTCACCGATGGAAGTTTTTCCTTCCCTCGCAAGAACATCGGGCTAGAGGTCGAACTCAATCTGGTCGACGCCGAACTACGCCCGTCGATGACGAACACGACGGTCCTCGACGCGCTGAACGATCCGTCGTTCACCACGGAACTCGGCCAGCACAACCTGGAACTCAACGTGCCGCCGAGGCCGCTGGCCGGCGAGTCCGCGTTGCAGCTGGAGGAGGATCTCCGCGCGTATCTGGGCGCGGCCGCGCGCAAGGCCGAGGAATCCGGCGCCTCACTGGCGATGATCGGCATCCTCCCGACCCTGCGGCACGAGCACTTCGACCAGAAGTGGCTCACCAACAACGCCCGGTATTCGCTGCTCAACGACCGGATCTTCGCCGCGCGCGGTGAGCGGACCGTGCTCTCCATGGAGGGCGCTCCCCTGCCGGGCAGGCAGCCCGAGCGGCTGCGCAGTTACTCCGAATCGATCCTGCCCGAAGCCGCCTGCACGTCGGTTCAGCTGCATCTGCAGGTCGCGCCGGAGGAATTCGCGGCGCATTGGAACGCGGCGCAGGCGCTGGCCGGGGTGCAGATCGCCGTCGGCGCGAATTCGCCGTTCCTGCTCGGCAAGACACTCTGGCACGAGACCCGGATCCCGCTGTTCCTGCAGGCCACGGACACCCGGCCGGAGGAATTGAAGAACCAGGGCGTGCGGCCGAGGGTGTGGTTCGGCGAGCGATGGATCACGTCGATCTTCGATCTGTTCGAGGAGAACGTCCGGTACTTCCCCGGCCTGCTGCCCGAAACCGACAGCGAGGACCCGGTCGAGGCGCTCGACTCCGGTCAAGCCCCGAAACTCACCGAACTGCGGATGCACAACGGCACCGTCTGGCGCTGGAACCGGCCGGTCTACGACGTCGTCGACGGCCTGCCGCATCTGCGGGTGGAGAACCGGGTGCTCCCCGCCGGCCCGACCGTCGTCGACATGGTCGCGAACGCCGCCTTCTTCTACGGCGCGCAAAGGGCGCTCGCCGAAGCCGACCGTCCAGTGTGGACACAGATGTCGTTCCAGGCGGCCGAGGAGAACATGTACGCGGGCGCGCGAAAGGGTTTCGACGCGCAGCTGTACTGGCCGGGCATCGGCTGGATCCCGCCGGACGAGCTGGTGCTGCGGGTCCTGCTGCCGCTGGCCCACGAAGGACTACGCCGTTCGGATGTTTCGGACGAGGCGCGAGAGCGCTACCTGGGCATCATCGAGCAACGGTGTCTCACCAGGCGGACCGGCGCGGCGTGGCAGCGGGAGTACGTCCTGCGCGCGGAGGAGCGCGGCGCCGAGCGGGAGACCGCGCTGAACCGGATGCTGGGCCGGTACCTGGAGCTGTCGGCGACCGAGACGCCGGTGCACACCTGGTCGCTCGAGGCTTAGGCTGACCTCCCAGGGAGGTGGCGCTTGCCCAAGATCATCGGCCGGTCGTTGGAGGAGCACCGGCGTGAGGTCCGCAGCAGGGTGTTCGACGTCCTGCGCGGGCAGCTGTACGAGCGCGGGTTCGACGCGATCACGCTCGCGGGTGTCGCCGCCGAAGCGGGCCTCGGCCGGACGGCGATGTACAACCACTTCCCCGACAAGGAGAGCCTGCTGGTCGCCTTCGTCGAGGACGAGGCGACACGGTACGTCGAACGGCTGACGGCAGCGGTCGCGACCGCCGACACCCCGGTCGCGAAGCTTTCGACGTTCGTCCGGCTGCAGCTGCGGGTGCTGGCCGAGTACCACCTGCCGCCCGGGACGGCGCTCGCGTCGGCGCTGGCACCCGCGGCGTACCGGAGGATCAGCGCGCACGCCGACCCCATCACCGGCCAGCTCCGCGAGATCCTCGCCGAGGGTGTGCCGGAGGAGGATCCCGACGTGCTGATCCCGATGATCACCGCCGCGCTGGGCAGCCGCCAGGTCGTCGACGTACCACCCGAACGGCTGGACGACGCGATCGAAGGAGCCGTCCGCTTCGTGCTCAGAGCGGTCGGAATGGCGGAAAACCTTGAAGATTAGGGTAGCCTAACCCGCAGTTGTGCCTTACGCTCTTTCTGACAGCATGTCAGAACGATGCTTGGAGGCTCTGCCCATGCCGGTGACCACCGACGTCGAATCCGGGCCGTTCTCCTCGGCCCTGCGCGCCTCCACGTTGCCCGCCCACGAGCGGGCCAACCACTCCGTGTACATGAACGCGCTGCTCGGCGGCGAGCTCACGCTCGAGGGGTACACCCGGCTGGTGATCCAGTACTACTTCATCTACCAGGCCATCGAGCAGGCCGCCGACAAGCTGGCGCAGGACCCGGTGGCGGGCAAGTTCGTCTTCGAGGAGCTGCGGCGGCTGCCGAGCCTCGAACGCGACCTCGAACACCTCGTCGGCCCGGACTGGCGCGAGACCGTCCGCCCGCTGCCGTCGACCGAGCGCTACGCGCGGCGCGTGGCCGAGGCGTCGGACTGGTCCGGCGGCTTCGTCGCCCACCACTACACCCGCTACCTCGGCGACATCGCCGGCGGCCAGGTCATCCGGCGGCTGCTGGAGCGCAAGTACGAGGTCAGCGAGGCGGGTTCGCTGTTCTACCACTTCGACCAGCTGGGCAGCGCGCCCAAGTTCCGGGACAACTACCGCGAGCAGCTGAACTCGGCGCCGTGGAGCGAGGACGAGCGCGCGCGGCTGATCGACGAGGCGATCGTGGCCTTCGAGTGCAACATCGCGGTCTTCGACGAGCTGGCCGGAGAGCTGGACACGTACCGGGCCGCTTGACCTCGTGAGTGGTAAGGACGGTTCTAACCGTCCTTACCACTCACGAGCCCTACGCTCTCTTGCGTCGCGTCACCATCGTCACCAGCGCCAGTCCGCCGCCCACCAGCAGCAGACCCCACAGCAGCCACACGCCGCCGTCGACTCCGGTCGACGCCAGCGCCGAGTCCGGCCGGTACTTCACGTCCGGCACCAGGTCGTCCGAGCCGGAACCCGAACCGGCGCCAGGACCCGGACCGGCCCCGGCACCACCGGGCAGGTTCGCGCACGCGGCGCCCAGGGTCACCGTCGCGTCGTCGAGCACCTCGCCGACCTTGTAGAACTTCGCGAACGCGTCCGCGTTGCCCAAGACGACCTTGATCCCGGCGACGCTCACCACTCCCGCGCCCTCGGTGGTCTTCACCGCCGAAAGGTCCAGTGAAGCGAGCGCGACCCCTGGACGGTCGACCGGCGGCGAAGGCGCCCCGCCGGTCGTCTTCAGTTCGACGTCGGCGTAGAGCGTGCCCTTCCCCTGCGCCACGACCACCTTCGGCCGTCCGATCGACAGCTCGAAGGAGTGGCTCGGATAACTGAAGGTCACCTTGCCCCGGAACTGCGTCGTGAACTCGGTCGCCGATTTGTACTGAGCGCTCTCGAAGCCCCACCGGTAAGCCCCGCTCGGCGGACCCGTCCCGGCGATCTTGTCGATGTCGGTGATCTCGACGCCGTCGGCCGCGGTGATCGACGTGCCCGTCCCGATGCCGACGTAGCGGCGGAAGCTCTGTTTGAAGCCCCACAACAGGTTTCCCTGCGCCACCGAGCCCGGGGTGAACACGCACGCCGACGAGGAGGTCGTCGTGGTCGGTGCGGGACCGGAGGTGGACGTCGGCGGGGAAGTCGGCGTGGTCGTCGTGGGCGGGGAGCCGACTTTGCCGGGGAACGCGATCCGGCCCGCGTCGACGTCTTCACCCGGCTGGTAGAAACCGGCGAACGCGTCGGCGCCTTCCTTGGTCAGTTTCGCCGACTCGATGTCGACGACGACGTTGTCCCCCGCCTGCGACGGCGCCTTCAGCTTGAGATCGGCGAACACCACGTCGGACGGTGCCCTCACCTTCGTGGGCGCGGCTTTGGTGCCGTAGAAGGAATAGCCGACCTTCGCGGTGAGCTTCCCGGTGCCGTCACCGGCGAAGGTGATCCGGGGGTCGGCGAGAGTGAAGTCCCAGATCGTGTGCGCCTCGAAGGTGTACGCGACCTGGCCGGTGTACGAGACCACGCCCTTGCCGGAGTCCCATGTGGACGATCCGTACTTCCATTTGTACGGGAACGGCTCGACGTTCGGCGCCGAGGGATCCAGCACCGCCCCGTTCGACGGCGTCACCGTGCCGCCGCCCCGGGTGATGTAGCTCCGCCAGGACTGACGGACCCCCCAGCCGAGCCCGGCGCCGGCGTCACCCGGTCCGGGATCCGGATCACCGATCCCGGTGAACTTCAGCGGCGTCTTGCTGTCCCAGGTGAGCACCGGGGTGTCCCAGCCGAAGACGAACAGGCTGAACGGCTGCGTCTTCGCGCTGTAGGTCGTGCCGCTCGCGACGTACTCGGCCTTGATCGTGACCGTGTATTCCCAGTTCCCGCCGTCGTCGAGCGGGATCTGGCTGCCGACCGCGCCCTTCTTGATCAGTCTGCTGACCTGGAAGTCCTTACCGGTTCGGTCGCGGACATCGGCCTTCGCCGGGCCCACCCGGAGGCCGAAACCCTTGGCGTCGTTGACGGCCGGATCGAATCCGGTGCCCTTGACGACGATCTTCGTGCCCGCCGGGTCGAGCCCGGTGCTCGGCGTCACGGTCACCTTCGGCGTGAACGGATCGGCGGCGAGCGCCGGGGTGACGGCGATCCCGGCCACCAGCGCCGCACCGGCCAGCACGGCGCCCCATCTTCGCAAGGACACTTCATTCACCTTCCGCGTTTCGGGTCCGCTTGCGGGCCCGGATCAGGGGGACGGCGAGCGCGGCGATCAGCACCACACCCGCCACGACGGCGATCCACCACCACGAACCGGACTCCCCGCTCTGCGCGGTGGGCTGCACGGCCGGAGCCGGAGCCGCCACGGGCTGGGATTCCACAGTGGACACCGGTGGTGGCGCCGAGGACGACACCGGCGCCGCGCCGGAGGAGGGCGGCGGCGCCGGTGAAGACGAAGGAGGCGGCGGCGCGACGGCCTGGGTCGTGGGCGCCTTCGGCACCGCGAACGCCACCGGGGTGAAGGTCTCGTTGTTCGCGTTGACCACGCCGTGCGCGCCGACCGTGATCAGTCCACAACGGACTTTGAGGCAGTCGACGTCGACGATGTTCCCGGTCCGGTCGGCGGCCTTGAACCGCGCGCCGGGGAGCACGATCTTCGTCGACCAGGTCCCGTCGGCGGCGATCTCGCCGTTGGCCGCGGACGCCGTGTCGCTGCCGGGGAAGGCGAGGAACCGCTGGAAACCGTTGTTGTCCTTGGTCTCCTTGTCCTTCACGTAGCGGTAGCTCGCGCCGGCCGCGCCGCCCTGGCTCGGCTGCCACGCGCCGTCGGCGACCCAGCCGAACAACAGGTAGATCCCGCCGTACCCCTTCGGCACGGACTGGAATCCGGTTCCCTTGACCTGCAAGGACGTCGCGTACTCCGGATCCGCGGAGCCGGGCGAGAACGTCACTCTCGCGCCCGCCGCGGCGGCGGGCATCGGCGCGGCGATCATGAGCAGGCCCGCGGCGACGGCCAGTATCGTCAGCTTCTTCATCGGCGCTCCTCGGCCGCTCGGTGGGGCAGGACGATCGGTTTCCCGGTGCGGGGATGGATGAGGACCTCCACGGGATGCCGGTAGACCTCGCTGAGCAACGACTCCGTCAGCACTTCGGCGGGGGTGCCCTCGGCGGCCAACTCTCCTTCGGACAGCACAGCGACCCGGTCCGCGTACGCGGCGGCGAGCCCGAGGTCGTGCAAGACGACGAGCACCGCGTCCCCCGCCTCGGCCCGCGCGGTCGCGAGGGTGAGGATTTCCTCGCTGTGCCGGAGATCCAGTGCGGCGGTGGGTTCGTCGAGCAGCAGGACACCCGCCCGTTGCGCGAGTACCCGCGAGAGCGCGGCCCGCGCCTGCTCGCCGCCGGACAACGTGGTGAACCGGCGTTCGGCGAACTCGGTCATCCCGGTCGCCTTGAGCGCGGCCGCGATCTCTGTCTCGTCGAAGTCTTTGGCTTCCGTTCCCTCCCAAGGCGTCCGGCCCATCCGGACGACCTCGGCGACGGTGAACGGGAAGGTCACGGTGTTCTGCTGCGGCAGGACCGAACGCAACCGCGCGAGTTCGATTCCGCTCCAGCCGCTCAAGTCCTTCCCCGCGACGAGGACGCGGCCCGATTCCGGCCGGAGGTCCCCGGCGAGCAGGCCGAGCGTGGTGGACTTGCCCGCGCCGTTGGGTCCGACGACCGCGAGGACCTCGCCCGCGTGCAGCCGCAACGAGACCTCGCGAAGCAGGGTTTTCCCTTCCACCGCGTAAGAAACCCGCTCCAGTTCGGCGGCGACGGCACCGCGTTCCACGGGTTCGGGCAAGGCGATGTCCCGCCGGGAGAAGAAGCTCATGCCCAGCCTCCCGATCGACGCCGGGTGCGCAGCAGCAGCCAGAAGAAGAACGGGCCGCCGACGAGCGCTGTCAGCATGCCGATCGGCAGATCCGCGTAGGTGAAGAGGGTCCTGGCGCCGAGATCCGCCGCGGCGAGCAGCAGCGCGCCGCCGAAGAGGCTCGCCGGGATCAGCACGCGGTGCCCGGGACCGAGCAGCATCCGCAGCCCGTGCGGCACGATCAGGCCGACGAACCCGATGATCCCCGAGTACGAAACGGCCGCCGCCGCCATCAGCGCGACGACCACGACAGCGCCGAGCCGCAGCTTCTCGACGTCCACGCCGAGATGCCGGGCCTGCCGCTCCCCCAGTGCGAGGAGGTCGAGTTTCCGCGCGAGCGCGATCGACACGACGACCCCGACGGCGACCAGCGGCAGCACGGTGACGACGTACGGCCAGCGCGAACCGGCCAGCGAACCCAGTTGCCAGAACACGATCTGCTCGCGAGCGGCCTGGTCGGCGGAGAACATCAGGAACGAGATGATCGCCATCGCGACCGCGTTGACCGCGACCCCGGTCAGGATCAGCGTGACCACCTCGGAGCGCCCGCGCGACCGCGAAAGCGCGTAAACGAGCAGTGTCGTGACGAGCCCACCGGCGAATCCCAAGGCGGGCGTGGTGAAGGCGCCGAAGAAGGTCCAACCGGCCACAATGGACAGACTCGCGCCGACGGCGGCCCCGGACGAGACCCCGACCACGGCCGGTTCGGCGAGCGGATTGCCGAACACCCCCTGCATCAACGCGCCGCAGACCCCGAGGACCCCGCCGACCAGCAACGTCATCACCACGCGGGGGAAGCGGACCTGCCACAGCGCGCCCTCGGCGAACGGGTCCAGCCGCGGTTCCGCGAGCCCGAACCGGTGCAGCACCGAATCGAAGACCTGCGACAGCGGGATGCCGAACTGCCCGCTGCCCGCGGACACGAGCGAGATCCCGAGGACACCGGCGATCAGCACGGCGAAGACCGCCGTCACCCGGAAACCGCGGTTCATCCTGGGTCACCCGGGGTGTAGAGGGCCCGTGCCAGCGCGTCGAGCACGCCGGCGGTGAGCGGTCCGAAGCTCAGGATCTGCGAGTCCGCCATGTCGACGATACGGCGGTGCTGCCCGGCGGGGGTCTGCGCGACGCCGGGCACCTGGAGCGCGCCGTCGACCCCGCCGACGGACTCGAGTCCCTTGGTCATCATGAGGATCACGTCGGGTTTCGCCTTGGCCAGCGCCTCCGGGTTGACCGGGCGCATGCCCTCGATCCCCGCCTCGGTGGCGACGTCGACGGCGCCGAGCGCGCCGATCAGCGAATCGGCGCCGGAACCCTTGCCGAACAGGTGATACACCCCGGCCTGCCCGCGCATGTACAGGAAGACGACGCGGAGTTTGCGGGCCGGATCGGCGGGGGCGAGCTTCGCGATCTCCGCCTTCTTGGCGTCCACCTCACCGGCCAGCCGCGTCGCGAGGCGTTCGCCGGACTCCGGCACGCCCAGCGCGGCGGCGACCTGGCGCACGATGTCGCCGACGTTGTCCATCGAGCGCTTCGCGTCCACGACGACGACGGGCACCCCGGACGCGCGCAACTGCAGCACGACGTCCCAGGGGCCCAGTGTGGTGTCGGTGATCACCACGGTCGGCCGCAGCGCCAGGATCGCCTCGGCGTTGAGCCGATGGCCGTTCACGGTGACCAGCGGCAGGTTCCTGGCCGACGGGAACCCGGTGGAGACGTCCCGGCCGACGACGTTGCCGCCGAGGCCGAGGCCGAACACGGTCGCCGCGAGGGTGCCGGACATGTCGAAGGCGAGGATCCGGCTGGTGTCGGTCACCGTGACCGGTGTGCCCTGGTGGTCGGTGATCGTCGCCGGAAGATGCCGCGCCGCCGGTTTGTCGCCGGCGATGTCCGCCTGCGCCAGGCGCGCGGTACCGGGTCCGGTCCGGGTTTTCGGCTCCGCCAAGGGCTCGACCTGGGAAAGCGGCCGGAGATCGGCACCGGATTCGACCGCTTTCGTGGTCGCCAAGGGCGGTGCCGAGCAGCCGCTGACAACGATGACGAGGAGCAGAGCGACCGTGGGCAGCAACCCCCTTGACAACATTAGGCAAGGCTAACCATATTTACCTGGCGATAGGTAAGCCTTGCCTAAGGCTGTGACCTCCTTGTGATCGAAGGGAACTACCCATGTCGAAGAGATCGGTCCTGCTCCGCGCCGCACTGGTCACGACCGCCGCCACCGCGGCCGTCACCGCGCTCGCGGCCCCGGCCTCGGCCGCGCCGGGCAATGCGACCAACAACGGCAAGACCCTCTCCGCCTCCAACGCCACCGGCCTCGCCGCCGCCGGTGAGACCATCACCGTCACGGGCAGCGGCTTCAGCTCCGCCGAGGGCTACTACGTCGCACTGTGCGCCGTGCCCGAGGACTACAGCTACGGCACCAAGCCGAGCCCCTGCGCGGGCGGCGACGGCCAGGGCGGCTCCGGTGTCGGCCCGTCCTCCTGGGTCACCAACTTCCCCGGCGGCTCCTCGCCGATCGCCGCGAACGGCACCTTCACCACCCAGATCCGGATCGCCGAGGTCAACAACGGCCTCGATTGTTCGGACCCGTCGGTGACGTGTGCCCTCGTCTCGCGGCGCGACCACTTCGCGTCCAACAACCGGAACTCGGACGTCTTCATCCCGGTTTCGTTCTCCTGACGCGGGCCGTGGGGTAGGGCTCGCCCTACCCCACGATCGGCGGCCCACCGGATCCCGTGACACCCCGGAAGACCCTAATTTTCCAGGTATGTTCCGGATCGCGGCCACCGCCGTACTTTTGACCCTCACGACGATCGTCACGGCTCCCGCCGCCCAGGCCGCCACCCCGTCCTCCGCCGCCGGGGTCTTCGACGAGATCGTCCCTCGAAGCCTTGCCGAACATCACATTCCCGGTGCCGCCGTGGTGGTCGTCGAAGGGGGCAAGACCGTCTTCTCCAAGGGCTACGGAGTGTCCTCAATAGACACTCAGGCGAAGGTGGACCCGGAGCGCACGGGCTTCCTGATCAACTCGGTCGGCAAGTCGATCGCCGCCACGGCCGCGATGCAGCTGGTCGAGCAGGGCAAGCTCGCGCTGGACGCCGACGTCAACGGCTACCTGAAGTCGTTCCAGTTGCCCGACACCTTCCCCGGCCGTCCGGTCACCCTCTTCTCCCTGCTGACCCACACCGCGGGGTTCGAAGACCACGTGTACCGGATGTTCACCCCGCGCGACGAGAAGCTTCCGCCGCTCGCGGAACACCTGGCGACGGAGATCCCCACCCGCGTCCGGCCGCCCGGCGAGTACGCCGCCTACTCCAACTACGGCTTCGCCCTCACCGGGCACCTCGTCGAGCTCGCTTCCGGACAGTCCTATGCGGACTATGTCCGTCAGCACATCTTCGAACCGTTGGGAATGAAGAACAGCAGCGTCGCGCAGCCCACTCCGGACGTCCCGCTGGCCACCGGCCACCGCTGGGACGGCTCGGCGCAGGTCGTCCCGCCCGCGAACTACGGCCCGGAACCGCCCGCGGGCGACGGGAACGTCGCCACCCCCGCGGACATGGGCCGCTACCTCTCCGCGAACCTCGTGCCCGGTACGTTCAGCCGCTCCCTGCTCGACCAGATGCACGGCGCGCGGTTCCGCAACGACCCGCGTCTGCCCGGAGTGGGCTTCGGCTTCTCGGAACGGCGGCTGAACGGGCTGCGCCTGGTGGAGAAGGTCGGTGACTCGCCGGGATTCCTGAGCGTGCTGGAGCTGATCCCGGAGAAGAACACCGGCGTCTACCTGACGTTCAACGGCGGCGCGTTCTCCGGCGACGCCGCCGCGGTCACCTTCGAGGCCTTGAAGGCGTTCCTCGACCGGTTGCATCCCGCCGCACCCGTCCCTGCGCCGAAACCGCTGGCCGGCGACGTCTCACGGTTCGAGGGCAGCTACAACAGCACCAGGCTGGACTTCGACGACTTCACAAAGGTCCGTGCGCTCGCGGGCGCCGTCTCGGTGACCGCGGACGGTGACGGCGTGCTGACGACATCCGGCCTCGGCGAAGGCACCCGGCGCTGGACGCAGACCGAGCCCGGGCTGTTCACCGACGAGGGCGGCGAGCGGATCGCGTTCCGCGAGTCCGGCGGGCAGGTCCTGCTCTTCTCCGGCGACGACCCGAACTCCTCCTACGAACGCATGTCGTGGCTCGAGTCGTCCTCCACGCACCTGCTGATCCTCGGTATCGCGCTGCTGCTCCTGCTGGGCGCGCTGCTGTGGTGGCCGATCCGCGCGTTCGTCCGGCGCGGCCGGGAGCGGTACTCGAAGGGCGCCCGTTTCGCGACCGTGGCCGCCTGGTCCGCGGCGCTGGCCGTGACGCTGTTCGCGGTCGGTTTCACCCTGCTCATGAGCGACCTCAGCGGTGCCGCCGTCGCGCTGACCTCCGGACACTCCCCGTTGCTGAGCGTCACCTTGCTCCTGCCGAATGCCGTCCTGCTCCTGACCGGCGCCGCCGTCGTCTGCAAGGCGCTCGCATGGCTGCGCGGTTGGTGGAACACGCCCGCCCGGATCACCTACACGGTGGTTTCCGTGGCACTGATCGCCTTCCTCGGCGTAATCGCGTCCTATCACCTGGTGGGATTGCCCTACCTGGCTTGATGACCGCCGTCACACTGCCTTGACCTCCAGCTAACTAGAGCTAGCAAAGTGGGTTTCAGGCAGTCGGCCCAACGGGTACAGCTGCTGAGAACGAGTCGTTCCACCTGGGGAGAAACGCGGCGCCCCCGGTCGCCGCAAACGGGTGAAGACGACTAAGTTCGTCCTTGGAAACTTGTGTCGAAGACAGAAGGAGGGCCGATGGCCCGCTACGTGCTCCCCGATCTCGACTATGACTACAGCGCCTTGGCGCCGCACATCTCGGGCGAGATCAACGAGCTGCACCACAGCAAGCACCACGCGACCTACGTCAAGGGCGCGAACGACACGCTCGACAAGATCGCCGAAGCCCGTGAGGCCGGCAACTTCGGCGACATCGTCGGCCTGCAGACCACGCTGGCGTTCCACCTCGCGGGGCACGCCAACCACGTCGTGTGGTGGAAGATCCTTTCCCCGGAAGGCGGCGACAAGCCGACCGGCGAGCTGGCCTCCGCGATCGACGAGGCGTTCGGCTCCTTCGACAAGTTCAAGGCGCAGTTCACCGCGGTCGCCACCACGATCCAGGGCAACGGCTGGGCCGCGCTCTCCTGGGACCCGATCGGCAAGACGCTGATCACCCAGCAGCTGCGTGACCACCACAACAACCTGGTCCTGCCGACCACGCCGATCCTGCTGGTCGACGTCTGGGAGCACGCGTTCTACCTGGACTACAAGAACGTGAAGCCGAAGTACGTCGAGGCCCTGTGGAACATCTTCAACTGGGCCGAGATCTCCAAGCGGTTCGACAACGCCGTCGCCGGTGGCAACGGCCTGCTGCTCGGCTGACCTTCTCACCACGAAGCGGGGCTCTCCTTCCGGAGGGCCCCGTTTTCCTTGCTTGACCTCCAGCGAAGTCGAGGTGTCAAGGTGGGCGCATGGACGTCGCCGCATACCTCGACCGCCTCGGACTCGACCGTCCCGCCACCGCGGACGTCGCCGCGCTGCGGGTGCTGCAGGAACGCCATCTCTCGGTGGTGCCGTTCGAGAACCTGAGCATCCACCTCGGCGAGCCGATCGTCCTGGAGACCGAAGCGCTGTTCGACAAGATCGTGCGACGGCGTCGCGGCGGCTTCTGTTACGAGCTGAACGGGCTCTTCGCCGCCTTGCTGCGAGAACTGGGCTTCGACGCCACGCTGAAGGCCGCGAAGGTCTTCCGGCCGGACGGCACCCTCGGACCACCGTTCGACCACGCGGCCGTCCGGGTGGAGCTCGACGAGCCGTGGCTGTCCGACGTCGGCTTCGGCAAGTTCAGCCGGTTCCCGCTGCGCTTGTCCGCCACCGAGTCGCAGGCCGACCCGGACGGCGAGTTCCTGATCCTCGACGCCGCCTACGGCGACATCGACGTCGTCCAGGACGGCAAGCCCCAGTACCGGCTGGAGCAGCGGTCACGGACACTGGACGAGTTCATCCCGACGGCGTTCTGGCAGTCGGCCTCGCCGGAGTCGGACTTCACGCGGGGACCGAGGTGCTCGCTGCCCACCAAGCACGGCCGGGTCACCCTGGCGGGTGACAAGCTGATCGTCACCACCCACGGCGTCCGCGAGGAAACCAGGCTTTCGAGTGATCAGGAGATCCTGGACGTCTACCGGAAGGAGTTCGGGATCGAACTCGCCCGGGTACCGGAACGGCCTTGACCAGACCGGCGGGGTCCTCGACCATGAACCCCCGGCATGAACGAAGCCCCGCCTCCGGGGGTAACCCGGTTGCGGGGCTTCGTCCGTTCCCGAACTGACTGCCGCTCCCACCACGAAGCGGACATGTATGAGGTTAGCCTAACCTCATCTACCCCGGCAAGGGGTACGACCGAGAGACGCCGATCTCACCCTTCCGAGTGACGGCAAACTGTCCCCATGAGTCTTCTGAGCGGCAAGGCCGTGGTGATCACCGGCTCCGGACAGGGCCTGGGCAGGGCTTTCGCGCACCATGCGGCCGCACAGGGCGCCGCGGTCGTGGTGAACGACGTCGAAGCCGGACTCGCGGACGAGGTCGCGCGTGAGATCCGCGCCCGGGGCGGACGCGCGGTGTCCAATGGCGACTCGGTCGCCGACGCCGGACATGCCGCCGGACTGATCGACCAGTGCGTCGCCGAGTTCGGCACGCTCGACGGCCTGGTCAACAACGCCGGCGTCAACTACCGCGCCGAACCGTGGGCGGACGACCCCGCCCGGATACGCGAAGTGGTCGAGGTCAACGTGCTGGGCCCGCTCTTCTGCGGGACCGCGGCGGCGGCCGTGATGCGCGAGCGGGGCAGCGGCGTGATCGTGAACGTGGGCTCCGGCTCGATGATCGGCCAGCGGCGCGCGGCCGCGTACTCGGCCTCGAAAGGCGCCGTCGCCTCCATGACCGCCTCCTGGGCGGCCGATCTGGCCGACCACGGCATCCGCGTCAACGCCGTCGCGCCGGTGGCCTGGACACGGATGGCCCAGCGGGACCCGAGCGTCGTCCAGACCCCGGAGCACACCCCGGAACGGGTGGCGCCGCTGGTGACCTACCTCCTCAGCGACCTTTCGGCGGGGGTCACCGGGCAGATCCTCCGGTTCCGCGGCGACATCCTGTGCGTCCTCCGCCAGACCGCGATCAAGGATCCCGTCCTCGAGCGGGACGGGTGGACGGTCGAGGACATCGCGGACGCGGTGGGCGGTGACCTGCGGGAGGCGCTGGAGCCGCCTCCCTCGGCCCGGTGGCGGTGACTCAAGGCCGATGCCCCAGGACGTGAAGGACTCCTTCACTACCCTCAAGGTCAGGGTTCCGGCAAAGTCGACTATCCGCACGTGTCAGGTTTCGAGGGTTTCCAGCGGGGTCGTGAGCGACAAGAAGCGTTAGAACGACACTTACCACTCACGACCACCCCGTAAACCACCCAAATCGGGCAAAAATGTGCCAAGACTGTCCTCAGTGGACATTCGAGGAGCGTGTCAGGCCACGGGTGACGAGCCCACTCCGTCACCTCTGCGACCAGCGGATAGCCGACTTTGCCGAGACCCTGGCCCTCAAGGTAGTGAAGGAGTCCTTCACGGAGCCCAGCCAGGAATTGCCGCTTCTTGCGCATTCTCAAGAAAAGCGCACTCGGCCGATGATCTTCTTGTCGGACCACTCCGGAACAATGACCGGATGATCAACCACGTGTTCGTCGACGAGAGCAAGGAAGGCGGCTACTTGGTGACGGCCGCCGCACTGCTCTCAGGCGACCTCACGTCCGCCCGGCGCGCCATGCGAAGTCTGGTGCTGCCAGGTCAACGCCGTCTGCATTTCACCCACGAGAACGACGGGCGCCGCAAACGCATTCTGGACACGATCGCAGAGCTCGAGCCCACAGTGAGGATCTACGACGCCTCGGCGCATCGTCGGCGACGTCAGCGTGAAGTCTGTCTTGACGTGCTGGTCGAGGACCTCGCCGAAGCCGGCACAAGAATGCTCGTGCTGGAAAGCGACGAGTCGATGTGGAGCTGGACCGGAAGACGCTCTACCGATCCGTCCGGCAGCACGGATGCCAAGACGTTCTCGAGTACCGGCACCTACGCGCGTTCGAGGAACCACTACTCGCCATCCCGGACGCGCTCGCGTGGTGCTGGCAGCGTGGGGGCCATTGGAAGACCCGGGCGAGAGAAATGGTGAAGGAGGTCAGAACCCTCTGAGGTCCGGATACGCGAAACCCGGCCCACCCACCGTCCGGAAGGCTGCCGGGTCCACTTCACCGGTTTAGTAACCGGCGCTGATCGAAGTCTACCTCAACCTCACTCACCCCATCCACCCATCGGGTTGGCGTTTCGCCGGACAGCGGGCGCCCGACGGGCTAGCTTCTCCCCGTGGCCACCGGGAACGACTACCGCAGCATCGCGCGCAAGACCGACCGTCCGATGTGGATCTGGGCGGGCTGCGCGCTGACGAGCGTCCTGCTGCTGTCCGGCGTCGCCATCGCCGTCGCGATCACCGTGCTGAACAAGGACGAGCCCGGCACCGGAGCCGAACTGCCGGAGGTTTGGCCGTCCAAATCCGGGCAGGCGCTCCGCCCGGTCCCGATGCCGACGGGCGAGATGGTGACCGCACTGACGGACGACACCGGCGCGCAGGTGCTCTGCCAGGCGATCCCGGAGCAACGCTGGGAGGAGATCCTCGGCGGCCGCACGCTGCGGGAGGCGGGCGGGGCCTGTCACGCGGTCACCGCGGAACTCGACGTCAGCGCGCAGATGATCCCCGAGTTGCCCAAGGACACGAGCCGGGGCCTGCCGACGAGGACCACCGTCGCCGGCAAGGTCGCGGTCATCGCCACCGACAAGGAAGGCACCAGCCTGAGCGTCGAGCTGGTCGAGGTCGCGCCGCACAACGGCGCCTCGCCGGTGCTGCGCGTCTCCCTCCGCGGCAGGGCCATCAAGAATCCCGAGACCGAGGGCAAGGCGAAAGCGCTCGCCGAGGCGCTGATCGCGGGGGTGACACCGCCGGGGCCGGCGTTGCCGAAAATCGGCGAAGACGGCGAGATCCCGCTGGAGAAACGCGAACCCGGCCCGATCAAGGACCAGCCGCTCCCGGTGGTCTCCTGGCTGCTGTGCGGGGAACTCGGCCGCGCGCTCGGGGTACCGGCCGACAACGCGAAACCGACCTTCTTCGCCGCCTGCGAGCTGAACGGGGTGACCGCGGACTACAGCGAGCTGTCCTCGCTCGTCCGCCCGACCACGAGCGTCGCGGGGCTGCCCGCGCAGGTCGACGACGGATCCGTCATCGTGCAGCTCACCAACGACCCGGGCGGGCAGACGCTGAAGTTCAAGGGCACCGGCGATCTCACGGCGCTCGCCGAAAAGATGGTGCCCCCGCTCCTCGGGCGCTAGGCCCGGTAGTTCGACAGGAGGTCGCGGAGCAGGGTCTCGTACGCCTTCCGATCGAACCTGGCCACGGCGAAGGCGAACTCCTGAGCGGGGTCGAAAGGCTCGTAGTCGTACTGCCAGCCGAAACCCCGCCACTCGACCCAGTCATCGCCGAAGACGACCTCGACGCTGTAGCCGCCACAGCCGAGATCGCCGCACAGCGGGCAGAACAGCAACGCGACCCGGCCGTCGTCGAAATCGCCCGGTAGATCGCCGAGCAGGCGGCAAAGCGTCGCGACCGCCGACTCGCGCCACAGGTCCCCGTCCAGGGACAACGGCGTCCGCTCCTGCACGGGGACGATCGAGCGCAGCGCGACACCGTCGATCGTCCAGTCCAGGAACCGGGCCTCGCCGTCGTTCCAGCGGGTCACCGACGGTTCGACACCGAGTTTGTTCACACCCGCTCCCTCTTCAGCACGCGCAGCCCGTTTCCGAACCGCCGCACCGGCAAACTCACCCCACCGCGCCGGATCAGCACGACGGCGCACACTACCGCGGCGAGCGCGGAGATCGCACCGCCGATGTAGAACGGCGAGCGGCCGCCGAAGGCGTCGGCCATCCAGCCGGTCATCGGGCCGCCGATGGGGTTCCCGCCGATCAGCACCAGCACGTAGAGGCCCATCACGCGGCCGCGCATCTCCGGGCTGACGGCGGTCTGCACCAGCGCGTTCGCGGTGTTGAGGAAGGTGATCGTGGCGAAGCCGAGCGGGATCAGCGCGAGGCCGAAGGTCAGGTACGTCGGCATGAACGCGGTGACCACCTCGAACGCGCCGAGCAGGAACGCCGAGATCAGCAGCAGCCGCACGCGGGGACCGCCGCGGGTGTTGCGGCGGGCCGACATCAGCGCGCCGGTGAAGGTGCCGACGGCGACCAGAGTCGACAGGAGGCCGTAGCCGTCGGCGTTGGTGTGGAAGACGTTCGCGGCGACGATCGGCAGCGAGGTGAAGTACGTGATGCCGAAGGTGCTCACGAAGAACACCAGCACCATCACGGTCATCAGGTCGCTGCGCCGCCGGACGTACCGCAGCCCCTCGACCAGTTGGCCCTTCTCACGCGGGATGGCCGGGCCGCGGAAGAGCTTGTCGGGGTTCATCATCACCAGCGCGGCGATGACGGCGCCCGTGCTCACCGCGTTCGCCATGAACAGCCAGCCGGTGCCGACCCAGGTGATCGCGAAGCCCGCGATGGCCGGGCCGACGATCCGGGCCATGTTGAAGATCGAGGAGTTGAGCGCGACGGCGTTGGTGACCTTGTCCCTGCCGACCATCTCGGCGACGAACGACTGCCGCGCGGGCACTTCCAGCGACGCGGTGATGCCGAGAGTGAAGCAGAGGAGATACACGTGCCACAGAGCCGCGATACCGCTCAGATCGAGTGCGCCGAGGACGACGGCCTGTGCCAGCACGGCGATCTGGATGCCGATCAGGAGCCGTCGCTTGTCGACGCGGTCGGCGAGCACCCCGGCCCACAGCGAGAGGAACAGCGTCGGCGCGAACTGCAGCGCGACCGCGATGCCGAGCGCGATCGGGTCGTTGCCGCTGAGGGTGAACACCAGCCAGTCCTGCGCGATGCGCTGCATCCAGGTGCCGATGTTCGAGATGACCTGGCCGGTGAAGAAGAGCCGGTAGTTCCGCACCTTCAGCGACGAGAACATGCTCCCGCGCGGTTTTTCGCGCGCGGGAGGTGGCGGCGGAGCGGGTTCCCGGGTAGCGGCGGTCTTGGAAGGACACTGTGTTTCGCTACCCGTGGTCGTCACCGCTGTTAGTTCCCCGCCATCCTGTCGATGATCTCGGCGGCGCGAGAGAGCACTTCGCGTTCCTCCGCGCTCAACTCCGCCAATTGCTTGTCCAGCCAGATCTCCCGCGCGGTGATCTGCTCGACCACGTAGGACCGCCCGCGATCCGACAACTCGACGATCGCCTGACGGCCGTCGGTCGGATGCGGCCTGCGCTCGACGTAATCCATCTCCTCGAGCGCGGCGATCACCCTCGTCATCGAGGGCGGCTGGACGCCTTCCTTCGCGGCGAGCTGGCCTGGGGTCAGCGCACCGCATTTGTGCAGCGTGGACAGCGCGGACACCTGTGTCAGCGAGATGCCGTCACCGGCGCGCTGGGCCCGTAGCCGGCGATTGAGCCGCACCACCGCGAGACGCAGGCGGCTCGCCAGTGAGCGCTCGTGCGTGTCTCCGGACATATAGTTAGCTTACCTCACGATCGGATCACTGGCCCGTGAGATCGACCACGGGCGACAAAACCGCAGGTCAGCTGAACGCTGCCTGAATGGGGCCGACGGCGAAGTAGGCCAGGAACATCACCGCGATGCCCCACATCAGCGGGTGGATGCCCTTCGCCTTGCCGGTGACGGCGCGGAGGACGACGAAGCTGACGAAGCCCGCCCCGATGCCGTTCGCGATCGAGTAGGTGAACGGCATGACCACGATGGTCAGGAAAGCGGGCAGGGCGACGGTGAAGTCGGAGAAGTCGATCTCCTTGACCTGGCTCATCATCAGCACGCCGACGACGACCAGCGCCGGAGCCGCGGCCTCGACCGGGACCACCTGGTAGAGCGGGGTCAGGAACATGGCCGCGATGAAGAGCACGCCGGTGACGACGTTCGCGAGCCCGGTCCTGGCACCCTCGGCGATACCGGACGCGGATTCGACGAAGACGGTGTTCGAACTCGACGACGCGAAGCCACCCGCCACCGCGGCGGTGCCGTCGACGAACAGGGCCTTGCCGACGTTCGGGAGCTTGCCGTCCGCGGGCAGGAGATCGGCTTCCTTGGCCAGTCCGGTCATCGAGCCCATGGTGTCGAAGAAGTCGGCCAGCACCAGGGTGAACACCAGCAGGACGACGGTGATGATCGGCAGCCGCGTCCAGGCGCCGAAGGAGATGTCGCCGACCAGGGAGAGGTCCGGCAGCCCGAGGACCTGGTCCGGCAGCGCCGGGTAGCCGAGGTTCCAGCCCTGCGGGTTGACGCCCTTGGACGGACCGACCTTCGTGATCGCCTCGATGACGATCGCCAGCACGGTCGAGGCGAGGACACCGATCAGGATGGCGCCCTTGACCCGCTTCGCGACCAGGATGCCGGTCAGCAGCAGGCCGACGACGAACACCACTGTCGGCCACGAAGCGATCGAGCCGTTGATGCCCAGCCCGACCGGCACGGTGGTCTTCGCGTCGTCGGGGACGCGCCGGACGAACCCCGCGTCGACCAGGCCGATCAGGCAGATGAACAGGCCGATGCCGACCGCGATCGCGGATTTCAGCGGTGGCGGCACGGCGTTGAACACCGCCGTGCGGATCCCGGCGAAGACCAGCAGGACGATGACCAGGCCCTCGATCACCACCAGGCCCATCGCCTCGGGCCAGCTCATCTGGGAGGCGAAGGTGACCGCGATCAGGCTGTTGATGCCGAGGCCGGTGGCGATGGCGAACGGGTAGTTCGCGACCAGCCCCATGATGATCGTCAGCACCCCGGCGACCAGCGCGGTCACCGCGGCGACCTGCGGCACGGGGAGGATGTTGCCGAGGACGTCCTTGTGCGCGCCCGCGTCGTCCGCGGCGAAGCTGCCGATGATCAGCGGGTTGAGGACGACGATGTACGCCATCGTGAAGAAGGTGACGATCCCGCCGCGGACCTCACGTCCCGGTGTCGAGCCGCGCTCGCTGATCTTGAAATACCGGTCCAGTGTGGACCGGGTGCGCTGCTCCGCCATCGCGTACCACCCTTCGCCCGTTGCCGGGTACCCTTCCCCACGTGGGCGAATCGATCAATTCCGGGGAAGTAAACGGTTCATTGCGGCCAACGCCGGAACTGCCGAAGCGGCTGACCGACCTGACGCCGGTCGTGATCGTAGGTACCTCGCTGTGGGCCGTCGCGACCGTGGTCCTGTTCTTTGTGACCGACGGCATCTGGGTGCAGACGGCGTTCTCCGGCCTCGTGCTCGGCTTCATCGGCCTCGCGATCATCGCCTGGCAGCGCGCCGCCGCCCGCCGGGGCTCGAAAAGCGCCCAACGCCTCTGAGACGCCCGCCGCTGCCGAGAGCAGGGGCAGCCTCGCGGGAGGGTTGTGAAAGTAGCTCTCACAACACCTCCCCACCGGCCGGCGGGTGTCGTGAAAGCCACTTTCGGGACGCCTGGTGTCCCGAAAGTGGCTTTCGCGACATCGGGAAGCCGGAGCGCGGGCGAGTGCGGCAACACGACACGTTGCCGTACCTTTTACTACGTTTTCGCGCCCAACTCCTCTGAGATTCCCGCATTTCGTCCTCTGGATGCGGTACTTGCGTGTGCGACTACCGCAACCAGAGGACGAAACGCGTCAGTTCAGGAGTGCCGAGGGTGAAGGGTCTTCGAGCAGGGCCGTGAGGACGCGCCGGTCGGCCCACCGGTCCGTGGCCCAGGCGAACGCCCGCGCGAGGCCTTCGGGGGTGTCGGCGGCGTGCAGCCTGCCGTCGGACCACCAGGCGACCTCGTGCTCCGCGTCCTCGAAGGCCACCGTCAGCGCCTCGTGCAGCAGCACTCCGCCCTCGGGCGGTTCGACGCCCAGCTGCTCGGCGGCCACCCGGAGCGCGGAAAGTTCCGTCCACGGCACGTACTCGCCGTCTTCGGCGACCTTGGCGTCGAGACCGCTCGCCACCGGCAGGTCCAGCAACTCCGCCAGCGCACCGGCGCCACTGTCCGAGACGACGATCCGCGCCGGCGCCAGCACGGCGGCGAACCACGGCACGTCGAGGACGACGGCGTCGCGAGCGTCGGCGGCCGAACCGTCCGCGACCCGGACACGGTCCGGCGCTTCGACGTCCACCGCCGCTTCCGCGAGCGCCGCGTGCGCCCGGGCGGCGAGCCCAGGGCTCACCGTGCGCTCGGGATCGCCCAGCCTCTCCAAGAGGTCCTCGACGTCTTCGACCTCGGTGCCCAGCTCGGTCCGGACTCCGGCGGCGAGCAGGATCTCCTTGCTCAGCCCCGAATCCGGGACGACGTCGTAGAGCCCGGCCAGCACGGCGGCTTCCGGCATCCGCCAGTCGAGCGGCGCGTGCCCGTCCAGCAGCGCGTACCGCGCGAGCCACCAGCCGGTGTGCCCACCGGGTTCGGTGAGGGCACGCCAGGTTTCGGGGCGCGACGCGAGCAGGCGCAGCGCCTCCGGCCAGGCGTCGTCGGCGACGAGATCGAGATCGCGCACGCCGAGCACGCGGGACGGCGGGCGTTCCCGCGAGTCCCACCAGTCGTGCTCGTCGGGCAGGCCGTGTTCGGGCTCCAGCGGATCGTCGTCGGCGATGATCGCGAAGGTGTCGAGCACCCCGACCGCGACGAGCGTGGTCACCGGCCAGTCTTCGGCGAATTCCTCGTCCAGCACGGACAAGGCGCCGTCTTCTTCGAACACCTCGGGGTCGAAGATGTCGCCCAGCGGAGACGTGGGCAGGACGAGTTCGTCCGCGCGCCGCCAGCCGTCTTCGCCCGGCAGGGCCAGTGCGCTCGCCCAGCCGGGAGCTTCGTCGCCGACCTCGGCGATCAGGTGGAGCACCGCGCCCGCGAGCGCCATACCGTCCAAACCGGACCGGACGTCCTCGACGCTGCGTTCGACGGCGGCGCTCAGCGCGTCGGCTTCGAGCAGGTCACCTGCCTCGGCGTGCTTGGCGCCCAAGCGTTCCAGCAACGGATGCGCCGCGACCGGGTGCACGAGCCGGAGTCCGAGAATATCCACATCGGACAGGAGTTCGAGCAGTTCCGCCGATCCGCCGACGAGCAGCGCGTCGCGCACGCCGGGCAGGGTGCGGCCGTCCGACATCGGCACCGGCAAGGCGCCGAGATCGTCCTTGGTGAGATCGTGCGCTTCGAGCGCCGGGAGCAGCACGTCGTAAAGCGAGTGCCACCACGAGGGTTCGCGCTGGACCCCGGTCAGCCGCTCGATGGCCTCGGCGGGCGAAAGCGCCTGGGCGCCGACGGCACGAAGGTCCACACCGGACAGTGAGATCAGCCCGGGCACGACATCGGCCAGCAGCGGCGCGAGACCCGGCACGTCGACCGAAAGCACCCGCGCCCGCCTGCCCGGCAGGTCGTCGCCTTCCTGCGCCGGAAGCCAGGGAAGATCGGCGAGGTTCTCCAGAATGGACTCCCGCAGCGTTCCGTCCACAGTGGAACGCGGGAAGCCCGCACCGGGCACGAGCAACAGGCGCTCCTTGCCAGGCAAGGAACAGACGAGATCGACGTACTCCCGCGCGGCGTTCTTCAAGGCCGCCGTCAGCTCCGGCCCCGGCAGCGCGCGACGCCGGGACGGCTCGATCGGGAGCGTCGCGATCAGCCTCGCGGGCAGGGAAAGCTCGTCGTCGGTGGGGGTCGGCGCGTGCAGGACGTCTTCGCCGAGCGGACGCGGCGAACCGGCTCCGTCCAGCGGGACCGCCCAGACGACGTCGCCGCGATGAACCTGCCAGTGGTCGGCGGAACCGTCCGGCGCCGAGAGTTCGACGACGCCGTCGCCGAGATCGGTGCGGCGCCACACCCCGCCGTCGACCTCGATGCACTCCAGCCAGGACAGCGTGAGCAGCAGGTCGCCGATGTCGTCCTTCAGATCCGCCAGCAGCGCGGAGATGTCGACACCCTCGCGCACCGGAAGCCGGACCTCGGTGGCGAAGCCTTCGGGCACAGGAGGCTCGCCGTCCTGGACCGGCCACGGAAGCCGGAGCACGGGGACGTCGCCGGTGCGACCGGCCTCGGCCCGGGTGCGCTCCGCGGAGAACGCGACCCCGCCGGTCGCCGAAACGATCCGCGGTTCGGCGGAAACCGTGAGCACGGCGGCGAATCCGACGCCGAACCGGCCGACGGTCTCGTCGCCTTTCCCGGAAGCACGAAGGGAGGCAAGGGATTCAACGCCCCGGGTATCCAGCGGAGCACCCGTGTTGGCGAACCTCAGCTCACCGTCCACAACGGACATCCGAAACGTTCCGCGTTCACCGGCCGCGAGCGCGGCGTCGGCGGCGTTCTGCGCCAGTTCGACGAACAACCGGTCACGGTAGCCGCCGACGCGCAGGTCGTTCTCGGTGTTGGTGTCCTCGGTGAACCGCGTCGGCGAATCCGCCCACGCGCGCAGGACGGCGGCGCGTAACCGCTCGGTGCCGAACGGGTCAGTGCTCACTGGGGCTTTCGGTGGTCTCCGCCTCGGCGGACTGGGCGGCTG
Organism: Amycolatopsis sp. lyj-84; assembly: GCF_046549075.1. Classification (NCBI taxonomy): domain Bacteria; kingdom Bacillati; phylum Actinomycetota; class Actinomycetes; order Pseudonocardiales; family Pseudonocardiaceae; genus Amycolatopsis; species Amycolatopsis sp. lyj-84. Next base: position 50,754 of record NZ_JAJPWO010000016.1, on the reverse strand, counting down.
CCTCGGGTTCGACCTCCGGCTGGACCTCGGCGGTCTCGGGCACCTCGACCACCGGTGCCTCGGACTCGTCGACGACCGTGGCCTCGGCTTCAGCGACCTCGGCTTCAGCTACCTCGGCCGCGACGGGCTCAGGCTCGGCCTCAGCGGGCTCGGGCTCGGCAGGCGCCTCGGGCGCGGGCTCGAAGTCGACCAGCGAGTCGTCGTAGACCAGTTCCGCCACCGGCACCGACGAGGTCACCTCGACCTCGATCTCGGAGTGCGCGCCGCAGCCGTAGGCGACGTCGACGACGTGACCGTCCGCCGGGGAGATGTCATTGGTGCAAGCGCCGAAGGCCGCGCTGAGCGAGCCCGCGAGCGACACGAAAAAGCCGCAGCTTCCGCAGACGTCGGGCGCGCTGCGCGCCATATCCGACCGCGGGCCGAATTCGCCGTCGTGCCAGCGGGCGGCGGCGTCGAGCCTGCCGTGCCGGGACAGCACGTGGACCCGGCCGAGGCCGGTCTCCTTGGCGACGGCTTCGACCGCGGGGTCGTCGGACTCGAGGTACGCCGGGGCGAGCCGCGGATCGTCCTTCTCCACCGGGAAGATGTCGCCGACGCCGAGGTCGCCCGCCTGCACGCGGCGATCCCACGGCACCCACGCCGGGGCGACGCGCGCGTCCGGACCCGGGATGAGCACGACCTCGCTGACCGTGATCGGTTCTTCGTCACCGGCGAGCGCGACCGTCACCGACCAGCGCCAGCCCCGATAACCCGTCACGGTCGCCTCGAACAGGTGACTCGCGGAAACCGCGTCCTCCCGATCGACGCCGACGTGCGCGCCGACCAGTTCGGCACCGGCGTCCTCCAGCACCGCCGCGCGGGCCAGATCGACCGCCTCGGCGAGTTTGCGCTGGATAGAGCCGTCGTCCAGGGTCAACAGCAGGGTCATGCCCCCATTCTGCCGCACGCGATATCGAGGTCCGTGTCAGGCTGTCCGCGTGCGCACGCTGATGACCACCTCGCTCCTGCTGGCCGCCGTCCTCGGTGGCTGTGCCGCCGCGCCGGTGAGCGACGCCGCCCCGCCCGCGCCCGAGAAACTCAAGGTGCGGGTGCTCTCGTCCTTGCCCCATGACCCGGCCGCCTTCACCCAGGGGCTCGAGTTCTCCGGAGAGACGCTGTACGAGGGGACCGGCCTGGTCGGAAAGTCGTCGATGCGGGCCGGACCGGCGGGCGCGGCGCCGTCGGTCCGGCAGGAACTGCCCGGGCTGTTCGGCGAGGGCATCACCGTGCTCGGACCGACGGCGTGGCAGATCACCTGGAAGGACGGTGTCGCGATCGAACGCGACGCCAAGACCCTGGCCGAGCTCAGGCGCGTGAACTACACAGGCGAAGGCTGGGGCCTGTGCCACCAAGACGGGCGGCTGGTGATGAGCGACGGCTCGTCGAAGCTGACCTTTCGCGACCCAACGTCCTTCGCTCCGACAGGCAGCGTCGACGTCGGGCGCGACCAGCTGAACGAACTGGAGTGCGTCGGTAACTCGGTGTACGCGAACGTCTGGCAGACCGAGCGGATCCTGCGGATCGACGCCTCGTCGGGGCGGGTGACCGGCGAGATCGACGCGGCGGGGATGCTCGAGGCGGGCGAGAGGGGCTCCGCCGACGTCCTCAACGGCATCGCGGCGGTGCCGGGAACGGACGAATTCCTGATCACCGGCAAGCTCTGGCCCAAGATGTTCAGGGTGAAGTTCGTCCCCGCCGCCTAGAAAGCAGTGGTGAACGCGCGCGGCGGGTCCCGCGTAAGGCAGGATTGACTGGTGGGAATCTTCGGCTCGAACTCTGGACCCGACGGCACGCGTTCCGGCCGGTCGGGCAAGGAGCGCGGCCGCAAGAGCAAGCGGAAGTGGACGCCGGAGCCCGGCGCCACCCAGGCGCGCAGCTGGTCCGCGCCGCCGCCGACCAGGGTCGACCAGCAGCCGGTCCCGCCGCGCCCGGCCCGTCCCCAGCCCCAGTACCAGCCGCATCCGGCCGGGCCGACCGCCGACGAGGCGCGCACCGGCGCGATCCCGATGGGACACCACCAGCCACCGCCGCCTCCGCCCCGGACACCGCCGCCACCACCACAAACGCCTCCTCGCGGCGCGCGGCCGTACCCGGATCCTTCACAGCGGCAGACCGAACCCGTCCGGCGTCGTCCCGGCGGGTTCTACGACGATCACGCGCCGGGCAGCGGCGAATACGAGCACTACGACACGGGCGGCTACGCGGGCGAACCGCATGAAGCACCGGAGCATCCGCACGAGAACCCGACGACCGCGGTCCCGCCGCGCGCGGGTTCCCTGCCGAAGATGCCGAAGAAGATCACGGTCACCCGGGTCGCGGCGATGCGTAGCCGTCAGCTCACCGGGCAGGCCGTCGGCGCCTTCCAGCGCGCGACGAAAGCGGATGGCGCCGACAAATCGGGCCTGACTTCGCTGACGTACGCGGTGATGCTGAACTACGCCAGCGACGCCGCGATGGCGATCGCGCTGGCCAACACCCTCTTCTTCGCCGCCACCAGCGGGGAGAGCAAGGGCAAGGTCGCGCTCTACCTGCTCATCACGATCGCCCCGTTCGCGCTGGTCGCGCCGGTGATCGGCCCGGCACTCGACAAGATCCAGCGCGGCCGCAGGCTCGCGATGTGCGTGTCCTCGGCCGGTCAGGCGTTGATGGCCGTCGTGATGGCGCTGCACTTCGACGACTGGCTCCTGTACCCGGCGGCGCTGGGCATGATGGTGCTGTCGAAGTCGTTCACCGTGCTCAAGGCGGCGGTGACCCCTCGGGTGCTGCCACCCGAGATCACCCTGTCGAAGACGAACGCCCGGCTCACCGTGTTCGGCCTGGTCGCCGCCGGTGTGTTCGGCGCGCTGGCGAGCGGTGTCAACGCGATCTGGGGTTCCGCGGGTGCGTTGTGGTTCACCGTGCTGATCTGCGTCGCGGCCGCCGTGCAGTCGATGCGGATCCCGTCGTGGGTCGAGAAGACCGAGGGCGAGGTGCCCGCTTCGCTGTCGGCGCATCCGGAGCGGCGGGTCAAGAAGCAGCGGCAGCCGATGGGGCGGCAGATCGTCGTCTCGTTGTGGGGCAACGGTTCCGTCCGGGTGCTGACCGGGTTCCTGATGATGTTCTCCGCGTTCGCGGTGAAGGCGCAGACCGAGGGCAGCGGGCAGAGCCCGTTCAACCAGCTGCTGCTGCTCGGCATCATCGGCGCCGCGGCCGGTGCCGGCGGGTTCCTCGGGAATGCGCTGGGCTCGCGGCTGCACTTCGGCAAACCGGATCAGGTGATCCTGGCCTGCGTCGGGGCGTGCCTGGGCATGTCGGTCATCGCCACCGTGGCGGCCGGGCTGGCGACGGCGGCCATCGTCGCGCTCGTCGGCGCGACAGCGAGCGCGCTGGCGAAGATCAGCCTCGACGCCGTCATCCAGGAAGACCTCCCGGAAGAGTCCCGCGCTTCGGCGTTCGGCCGGTCGGAGACCGTGCTGCAGATGTGCTGGTGCTTCGGCGGTGCCGTCGGCCTGCTGCTGCCGCCGACGTACTGGATCGGGTTCCTGGTGCTGTCGATCCTGCTGGCCGTCGGGTTCACGCAGACGTTCATGGTCCGGCGCGGCACCTCGCTGATCCCCGGCCTCGGCGGCGATCGCCCGCTGCGCCCGGACCCGACCAGCGAATCGCCCGTCCCCTCGGAGGCCGGTGACTCCCGGTGGCGGCCTAGCTCGTAATCTTCACCGTATGCGGCGACTTCGTATTTTGGCCCTGCTCGCGGCGGGTGGTTTCGTGGTGGCCGGTTGCTCGGCCCCCGGCCCCGAAGAGGTGACCTTCTTCGCCGACGGGAAGACGGTGAACGTCGCCCCGCTGGCGTCCTGCGACGTCAAGAGCGACCAGTGCACCACCCGGCCCGACGCCGCGGGCAAGCTGCGCGTCCGGCCGGGGAAGCCGGTGCAGATCTCGGTGCCGAGCCAGATCGCGGAAACGCCGTGGAAGGTCACGGTGCAGTACGTGAACGCCCAGGGCGAGCCGCAGGAGCTGAAGCAGGACATCATCACGTCGCTCGACCGGTTCGCCTACACCGTGACGACGCCCCGGCCCGACGACCAGATCCTCGTCGTCGAGGTCGCGCAGGCTTCGGTGATCAGCCAGACCGGGCGTCCGGAGGACGCCGAGGCGGTCACGACGGCGATCTGGTCGCTGCAGGTCGAATCACCGGCGGTCTGAGCCCCTCGCGCGCGCTATGAAAGTCCCCTTCATTGCAAATTTTGCAATGAAGGGGACTTTCATAGCGCTTGAGAACGCGCCGGATCAGGGATCGAGGTCCCGGGCGACGGCGCGCATGATCTCGGCGATCTGCTTGGTGTTCTTGCGGTCGGGGTAGCGGTTGCGCCGCAGGTCCGGCTGCGCCTTGAGCTCGAGCAGCTTGATCATGTCCTCGATGAGCCCGTGCAGCTCCTCGGCGGGACGACGGCGCGCCTCGGCGACCGAGGGCGGCGGGTCCAGCAGCCGGACGGAGAGCGCTTGCGGGCCGCGGCGGCCGTCGGCGACACCGAACTCGAGGCGCTGGCCCGCCTTGAGCCCTTCGACGCCCTGCGGCAGCGCGGCTTTGCGGATGTAGACGTCGGCGCCCCCATCCTGGGTGACGAAACCGAAACCCTTCTCCGCGTCGTACCACTTGACCTTGCCGGTCGGCACTTTCCTCACCAGTCCTTCGCTGTCCTGCTCACGACGAACGCGCCCGGGGGCGTACCCAGGGCGCGCGTCCCATAAGCGTATCTCGACACATGCCCTGTGGAGAAGCGGATACCGGCGGATACCCTCTGCGTCATGGAGACCGCAGTAAAGGAGGCCGCTGTGGCCGTCCCCGAAAAGCCCGGCAAACCGATCCTCATGCGCGTGGGCATCGGCCTGTTCGCGATCGGCATGATCGCCGTCACAGCCGTGTTCGTCCTGTTCGCCGCCGGACTGGAGAACCTGCCGGTGTGGCTGTCCGCCGCGGCGGGCGTGGTCACTCCGCTGGGGCTGGCCCTCGGTCTGATCGCGCTGGTTCGCGAGGCCCGCCGAAAGAGCTGAACCAGCCGGCGAACTCGGTCAGCGAGTCGAACACCACGTCGGCCCCTTCCTCGAGCAGCTCGGCCTTGGTGCACGGGCCCGTCGTGACCCCGACGGGTACCGCGCCCGCCGCCAGCGCGCCGCGGACGTCGCCGACGTGGTCCCCGACGTAGACACTGGCGCCGTGCTCGGTGAGCGCGGCGGCCTTCTGCGTCGACCACAGCTCCCCGACCAGGACGTCGACCTCGAAGCCGAGGGCGTCCAGGTGGAGTTTCGCGTTGGGCGCGTATTTGCCGGTGACGACGACGGTGCGCCCGCCTGCCTCACGGACCGCGTGCAGCGCCTCGGCCGCCCCGGGCAGCGCGATCGTCACCGGAACGACGGTCTCCGGGTACATCGCCCGGAACCGGGTCACCAGCTCCGGGATGCGCTCCTCCGGTGCCCCGAAGCCGCGCAGGCTGTCGTCGAGGGGCGGGCCGAGGTTGGCCGCGAAGAACTCCCCGTCCAGCGGCAGGCCGGACTCCACGCCGAGCGCGTTCATCACCGCGACCATGCCCGGCCGCGGATCGATCAGTGTCATGTCGAGGTCGAACCCCACGGTGATGCCCACGTCCGCCACGGTAGCGGCCACCACCCACTGATTTACACCGGCCGGACAATCGTCAACGCCGTTGACATGGGCTCGATCTGTGTCAAGCTGGGAATGTGGGCGAGATCACGAGCTTCTCCGATCGGACCAAGGCCTCTCTGCGGGAGGCGCTGCTCGACGCCGCCACCGAACTGCTCGCCGAGCGCGGTTTCACGGCACTGCGGATGGCGGACGTCGCCGCGCACGCCGGAGTGAGCAGGCAGACCGTCTACAACGAGTTCGGCAACAAGGCCGCGCTCGCCCAAGCCGTCGTGCTCCGGACGACTTCGGAGTTCCTGGAGGGCATCCGGCTGCGCGTCCAGCACGCGCAGGATCTCCTCGACGGGATCCGCGAGGCCGTCGTCTACACGATCGAGCACGCCCGGGAGAACCGGCTCGTCGCCACGACGCTGGGCACTGAAGCCGGCGAGGACCTGCTTCCCCTTCTCACCACCAAGGGCGAGCCGATCCTGACCGCCGCCACCGAGGTCGCGGCCGAGCAGTACCGCGAGTTCGAACCGGCCCTTTCGGCACGTTCCGCCGCGCTGCTGGCGGAGACCGTCGTGCGGCTTTCCCTGTCCCATCTCGTCATGCCGACCCATTCGGCCGACGAGGCGGCGGCCTCCGTCGTCGCCGTGCTGGCGCCCGCGATCCGGGCGCTGACCACCGTTTCGTCCACAATGGAGTGACACGAAGGGTACGTCATGACCGATACGCTTTCCGAACTGCGGACCGGTTTTTCCTCATTGCGCAAGGGCGGGCTGAACTGGGACTCGTTCCCGCTGCGGCTGTTCGTCAAGGGAAACAACAAGTTCTGGAACCCCGCCGACATCGACTTCTCGCGTGAGCGCGAAGGCTGGGACACGCTCAACGCGGACCAGAAGCGATCGACGACCTACCTGGTGGCGCAGTTCATCGCGGGGGAAGAGGCGGTCACCGAAGACATCCAGCCGTTCATGCGGGCGATGTCCGCGACAGGCCGCTTCGGCGACGAGATGTACCTGACGCAGTTCTGTTTCGAAGAGGCCAAGCACACCGAAGTCTTCCGTCGCTGGATGGACGCCGTCGGGCTGACCGAGGACCTGCATCCCTACGTCGCGGAGAATCCGCACTACCGCAAGCTTTTCTACGAAGAGCTGCCGCAGTCACTACGCGCGCTGGAGGAGGATCCCAGTCCGCTCAACCAGATCCGCGCGAGCGTCACCTACAACCACGTCATCGAAGGCAGTCTCGCGCTGACCGGGTACTACTCGTGGCAGTTGATCTGCACGCAGTACGACATCCTGCCGGGGATGCAGGAACTGGTGCGCCGCATCGGCGACGACGAACGCCGCCACATGGCCTGGGGCACCTTCACCTGCCGCCGTCACGTCGCCGCGGACGACTCGCTGTGGGACGCGGTGCAGCAGCGGATGGGCGAGCTGCTTCCCCACGCGCTCAACATGATCCAGTGGGTGCAGGACCAGTTCGACGAGGTCCCGTTCGACAACGATCCGGAGGAGATCATCCAGTACGCGGCGGATCGGGCGCAGCGGCGCCTCGGCGCGATCGAGTCCGCGCGCGGGATGCCGGTGGAGCAGATCGATCTGGACTACTCGCCGGAGAACCTCGAAGAGACCTTCGGCGAAGAAGACGCGAAGGCGATCGCCGCGGCCGCCGCCAACACCGCGGCCTAACGAGAGCTGAAGGGGCCTTTGCCCGCGTCTCACGCGGCGAAGGGCGCTTTCCCCGCATCGCATGCGGGGAAAGCGTCCTTCAGCTCCTACCTCGCGGGCCAGTAGACCGCGTGCCAGTCACCGCCCGCGGTGACCGCGCCGCCCGCGATCGTCCCGTCGAGACCGATCAGCTGCGCCCGGCTGAAACCGCCGCCCGGCAACGTTCCGAGGTCGGTCTTCACGCCGTTCGCGTCCCACAGCGCGGCGTTCCCCGCACGGCCGACGATCCGGCCCTGCCCGTCGATGTCCTCGGCCTGACCGTTGAGATCGGACAGCCGGGTCATCGTCCCGTCGGCGGCCCATCGCACCGCGACGTCGAGGGAACCGGCCGGGGTGGCGACGTACCCCCTGCCGACCGAGACCCCGGAACCGTTGAGCGCCAGCACACTCGTGCCATAGGAGTCCGGCCCGCCGAGTTGGATCATGGTGCCGTCGGCGGTCCACTTCACCGCCGTGTGCCGGTCGTTGATCACGGTGTCGCCGACGAGCTCACCGGAGGCGTTCAGATCGCGGAACCAGCTCTGCACGGCCGCCGGGCCGAGCATGGTGACCGCGCCGGTGGCGTCCCAGCGCAGCACCCGGGTGCTGCCGTCCGCCCCGTAGAGCCGCCCGGCGATGAACCTCCCGTCACGGGTGATCGCGCTCGCGTAGTAGGCCCCCTCCAACGGCGGGGCGGCGAGCACCGTGACGTTTCCGGACGAGTCCCAGCGCAAGCCGCGTTGACGATCGTCGCCGGCTTTACCCGAACCGACGACGACGCCGGTCGAGCTGATCCCGGTCGCCTCCGAGGTCGAGCCGCCCGGCGGCGAGGACAGCTGGGTGATCGAACCGTCCAGGGCCCAGCGCACGGCCCGCAGATTCGACGCACCGACGATCATCCCGGTCGCGTTGACCGCTTTCGCCTCCGCGAACCCGCCGGGCAAGGGCTCCAGCCGGGTGACCCGGCCCGCCTTGTCCCATTTCACCGCGACGCACGAGTGCGAGTGCGGCGAGTTGGCGCAGGACTGCCCGATCAGCTGTCCACGGTCACCGATCGCCGTCACCGAAGTGTCGTTGGTACCCGGCACGATGCCGAGTTCGATCGGGCCCGTCGCCGCGGTCGCCACCGCGGGGAGGGAGAACGGAAGAGCCACGGCGACCGCGGCCATGACGAGTAGACGTTTACCCCGTTGCACGAACATGTTCACCCCTGTGTATTGGGCCAGTAGACGGCGTGCGAGCGGCCTTCTTCGTTGTACGAGATCCCGGCGATCACACCGTTCGCGGCGATGTGGGTGGCGTTGCTATAGGTGCCGCCCGGCAGCGCGCCGAGGACCGTGCGCGTTCCCGAGGCGTCCCACTTGGCCGCGATCTCGTTCTCCAGGCCGACGACGGTTCCGGCACTGTCGATGTCGTTCCCCAGCCCGCGCTCGGTCGACAGCGTCGTCCGAGCGCCGGTGCCGTCCCACCGGGCCGGGTTCGTCGTGCCGAAGACCTGGTAACCGCCGCCCGCGGCGACACCGGCGTCGTTGACCGCGCTCGCCCAGGCCGGCCAGATCTCCGGGTGCTCCAGCCAGGTCGTCCGCCCGTCCTGCTCCCAGCGCACGGGCTTCGGATCCCCACTGAGACGAGCACTTCCGACGATGACGCCGTTGTCGTTCATGTCTTCCGGCGTGCTGTCGGCGATCCCCGGCGAGAGATCGGTGATCACCCCTTCGGAATTCCAGCGCACGGCGTGGTTCCGTCCGGCCGCGTCGGTCGCCGTCCCCCCGATGGTCCGGCCGTCCCGGGTGATCCACAGCGCGCTTCCGTAGTCCCCGTCCAGGTCGCCGAGCGCCACGACGGTCCCGTCCGCGTTCCAGCGCAGAGCGTGGGCCTTCCCGTCCGCGCCGTTCCCGGTACCGACGACGACGCCGGTGCCGCTGATCTCGTTCGCGTAGGCGTAATCCCCGCCCGGCAAGGAAGGCAGCGCGGTGACCGCCCCGTCCGGTGCCCACTTCACGGCCGTCTGGTTCCGCGCCGGGTCCTTGTGCGCCCAGCCGACGGCGACCCCGTGCTCGTTGACGTCGTTGGCCTCGCTCTGTTCGCCGCCGAGGCCGGCCAGCGCGGTGATCCGGCCCTGCGCGTCCCACCTCGTCGCGTGGTGCTTGATCTGCGGTTCGAGCGGGGTCGACGAACCGACCATGACCCCGTGGTCGTTGATCGCGTTGACTTCGCTGAACAGGTCGCCCGGCAGCGTGCCGAGGTCGACTGGGGCGATCGCGGGATCCGCGGCCGCCACCCCGGGCAGCATGAACGGCAATGCCGCCAGCGACCCGGCCAGTGCGAGAACTCTCGTACTCCGTTTGATGGACATGGTTCCCCTACACGGCCCCCACGCCCCGCGCCTTGCGAGGCTTTCCGCCGCACAGGGGACACGCATCAGGAATGTGACAGGTTGCCCCTAAGTGTCAACTTGTCAGGCGTGCTTCGTGACGGCCGCCGTTTCCAGACCGAGGATGCTGATCGACTCTTCGCGCATCTCGACCTTGCGCACCTTCCCGGTCACCGTCATCGGGAACTCCTCGACGACGTGGACGTACCGCGGGATCTTGTAGCGCGCCAGCTTCCCCTCGCAGAACTCCCGCATCGTTTCGGCGGTCAGTGGCGTCGCGCCCTCGCGCATCCGCACCCACGCCATCAGTTCCTCGCCGTACTTCGCGTCGGGGACGCCGATGACCTGCGCGTCGAGGACGTCCGGATGGGTGTAGAGGAACTCCTCGATCTCGCGCGGGTACAGGTTTTCGCCGCCGCGGATGACCATGTCCTTGATCCGGCCGGTGATGTTGACGTACCCGTCGGCGTCCATGATCGCGAGGTCGCCGGTGTGCATCCACCGTGCCGCGTCGATCGCCTCGGCCGTCTTGTCGGCCTGCTCCCAGTAACCGAGCATCACCGAGTAGCCGCGCGTGCAGAATTCGCCCGGCTCGCCACGCGGCACGGTCAGCCCCGTCTCCGGATCGACGACCTTGACCTCCAGATGCGGACCGACACGGCCGACGGTCGACACGCGCCGCTCCACCGAATCGTCCGCGCGGGTCTGCGTGGACACCGGCGACGTCTCGGTCATGCCGTAGCAGATCGACACCTCCGCCATGCCCATCCGGTCGATGACCTGCTTCATCACCTCGACCGGGCAAGGCGAACCCGCCATGATCCCGGTGCGCAGCGAGGAAAGGTCGTGGGAATCGAAGTCCGGGTCGGCCAGTTCGGCGATGAACATCGTCGGAACCCCGTACAGGGACGTGCATTTCTCGGCCGCGACGGCTTCGAGGGTGGCCTTCGGCTCGAACGCGGGCGCCGGGATGACCATGCAGGCCCCGTGGGTCGTCGCCGCGAGATTGCCCATCACCATGCCGAAACAGTGGTAGAAGGGCACGGGGATGCACACCTTGTCGGCTTCGGTGTAGTTGCAGAGTTCGCCGACGAAGTAGCCGTTGTTGAGGATGTTGTGGTGGCTGAGCGTGGCGCCCTTGGGGAAACCCGTGGTGCCGGAGGTGTACTGGATGTTGATCGGGTCGTCCGCGGAAAGCGCCCTCTGACGTTCGATCAAGAGCGCACGGTCGGCCTTGCCGCCGATCTCCAGCAGTGACGGCCACGCCGGGCTGTCGAGCAGCACGACGTGTTCCAGCGCCGGGCATTTCGGCCCCGCCTCGGCGATCATGCCCGCGTAGTCGGAGGTCTTGAACGAGTTCGCGGCCACGATCAGCTTGATCCCGGCCTGGTTCAGCACGTACTCGAGTTCGTGCGAGCGGTACGCCGGGTTGATGTTGACCAGGATCGCGCCGAGCTTCGCTGTCGCGTACTGGGTGAGCGTCCACTCCGCGCGGTTCGGCGACCAGATGCCGACACGGTCGCCCTTCGCGATGCCGAGATCCAGCAGCCCGAGGGCGAGCGCGTCCACGTCGGCGGCGAGTTCGGTGTACGTCCAGCGTTTCCCCGCCGCCCGGTCGACCAGCGCGTCCCGGTCGCCGAAGGCGGCGACGGTGCGATCGAAGTTGTCGCCGATGGTGTCCCCCAGCAGCGGGGTGGCCGAGATTCCCGATGCGTAGCTCGGTAGGGCGGGGGCGTCGGACATGGAGACTCCTGCGTTCGGCGGCATCGACGCGTCGAGTCTAGAAAGCCCCGGTGACCTGGGCCACCTGCAAGTGGAGACCCGCGACACCTCGGGGGAAACCCGGAGGCCGGGTTCCCGGATGCCCGATATCGTCGAGGACATGCGCCTCTACATCGTCGACGCGTTCACCTCCGAGGCCTTCGCCGGTAACTCGGCCGGAGTCGTGCTTTTGGACTCGCCGGGCGACGCGGGCTGGATGCAGTCCGTCGCGGCCGAATTGAAGCACGCCGAGACGGCCTTCGTCGAGGTCCGCGGCGAAGGTCCGAAGTCGCTTCGCTGGTTCACGCCGGAGACCGAGGTCGACCTGTGCGGGCACGCGACGCTGGCGACCACGCACGTCCTCGGCGGCGAACAGACCTTCACGACGAGAAGCGGCGAACTGCGCTGCCGCGCCGAAGACGGCTGGGTGTCGATGGACTTCCCGTCGGATCCGCCCCGCGAATCCGACGACGACCTGTCCTCGATCCTGCCGGGCGTCTCCGTCGAGTACGTCGGGCGCAGTCACCAGAACCTGTTCGCGGTGGTGGACAAGGCTTCGGTGGTCCGTTCGCTCGCCCCGGACCTGGCCGCGCTGCGCGCGCACTGGACCGGACGGCTGATGGTCACCGCCCCTGGCGACGTCGACGGGGTCGACTTCGTCACCCGGTTCTTCGCGCCGGGCGTCGGCATCGACGAGGACCCGGTCACCGGCTCCGCGCACTGTGTCCTCGCGCCGTACTGGGCCGCGCGCCTCGGCCGGGACAACCTCGTCGGCGAGCAGGCCTCGGCTCGCGGTGGCATCGTCCGGATGAGTCTCGAAGGTGACCGCGTCCTGCTCTCGGGGCAGGCGGTCACCGTGGCCAGTGGGGAGTTGCACGTCTGATGCGCCTGATCCTGAACGTCATCTGGCTCGTGCTGTGCGGCCTGTGGATGGCCCTCGGCTACGTCGTCGCCGGCGTCATCTGCTGCATCCTGATCGTCACCATCCCGTTCGGGCTGGCGTCGTTCCGGATCGCGGCCTACGCGCTGTGGCCGTTCGGCCGCACGGTCGTCGACCGGCGTGACGCCGGGGCGGCGTCGACGATCGGCAACGTCATCTGGTTCATCTTCGCCGGGCTGTGGCTCGCGATCGGGCACGTGCTGACCGGCGTCGCGCTGTGCATCACGATCATCGGGATCCCGCTGGGCGTGGCGAACTTCAAGATGATCCCGGTTTCGCTGATGCCGCTCGGCAAGGAGATCGTGGAACTCCCGTAGCGCGGCCCGCACACGCTATGAAAGGCCCGTTACTTGCAAATTTTGCAAGTAACGGGCCTTTCATAGCACGCGGGACCAGGGGCGCAGCGTCCGTAAAGTTCAGTCCTCGGGCTCCCACGGCAGCGGGATGATCAGGCAGGGCCCGCCGACGAACAGCCCGCCGTCGATCCCCAGCGCCTTCCCGCCCGCGTAGAGATAAGGCCCCTCGATCTGCGCGGGGTGGATGCCGAGCTGGTCGGCGATGACGCTGTGCCCGTGCACGATCCGCTCGCCGCCGAGCCGGTCCATCAGCTGTTGCGCGACGTCGGCGCCTTCCGGGCCGCGGAAGGCGTAGCGCGTGGTCATCCGCCGCCACACGTCCCACCAGGCCTGGATGTCGCTGCCTTCGAGGATCTCGCGGCCGCGCGCGTTGATCCCGTCGATGTCGGCACCCCAGTCGAGGTACTCGAGGGTGTCCGAGTGCATCAGCAGGTGGTCCGCGGCCAGCGTCAGCATCGGGCGCGAGGTCAGCCATTCGATGTGCTGCGGCGTGAGCCTGTCCTGGTCGGCGAGCAGCCCGCCGTTGATCTCCCAGCTGCGGGCGAAGCTGCGCGGCCCGAAGTCGGACGGCACCTCCGTGTCGCCGAAGTGGTACATCCCGAGCAACAGGATCTCGTGGTTGCCCAGCAGCGTCCCGCAGTGGCCGCCCGCCTTGGCGGCCTGGCGCTCCAGCCGCATCACCAGGTCGATGACGCCGACGCCGTCGGGCCCCCGGTCGACGAAGTCGCCGAGGAACCACAGGGTCGCTTCACCGCCGGCCCAGTCGTCGTCGGCGTCGAGCAGCCCCTTTTCCCGGAGCGCCCCGGCCAGCTCGTCCCGGTGTCCGTGCACGTCACCGACCACATAGGTCGGGGACGGAGGCTGATCGTCGTGCATCTCTGTGACGATAATCCCTCCGTCCGCCATCGCCTCGTTCAGCCTTCGCCGAACGGGTCGCCGGTCCGCCCGACCAGATCCGCGATCGAGTCGATGATCATGGTCGGCCGGTACGGATAGTGCTCGGCGCTCTCCCTGCTGGAGATGCCGGTCAGCACCAGGATCGTCTGCAATCCGGCCTCGATTCCCGAGTGGACGTCGGTGTCCATCCGGTCGCCGATCATCAGCGTCGACTCCGAATGCGCGCCGAGCCGCCGCAGCGCCGAGCGCATCATCAGCGGGTTGGGCTTGCCGACGTAGTACGGCGAGCGGCCAGTCGCCTTTTCGATCAGCGCGGCGACCGAGCCGGTGGCGGGCATGGAGCCCTCCACGCTGGGGCCGGTCGCGTCGGGGTTGGTGGCGATGAACTTCGCGCCACCCTCGATCAGCCTGATCGCGCGGGTTATCGCGCTGAAGCTGTACGTGCGCGTCTCACCGAGGACGACGTAGTCCGGGTCACGTTCGGTCAGCACGTAGCCGACCTCGTGCAGCGCCGTGGTGAGCCCGGCTTCGCCGATCACGAACGCCGAGCCGTTCGGCCGCTGCGACGCGAGGAACTTCGCGGTCGCCAGCGCGGAGGTCCAGATGGCCTCCTCGGGGATGTCGAGACCGGTCCGCTCGAGCCTCGCCCGCAGGTCGCGCGGGGTGTAGATCGAGTTGTTGGTCAGCACCAGGAAGCCGATGTCGTTGGCGCGCAGTTCCTTGAGGAACTCGTCCGCGCCGGGCACGAGGTGCTCCTCCTTGACCAGCACGCCATCCATGTCGCTGAGGTACGTCCAACGGCGCTCGTTCATGCCCCCCACCCTAATGATCGGAGACGGCGTGAACAGCCACGGACGCCGCCTTGACCGAAAGGTTGACCGGTGTCCCGGGTTCGAGCGCCAGTTCGGCGACCGCGGCGGGGGTCAGATCGGCGGCGAGACCGGCCGCCCAGTCGTCCCCGCGAGTGCGGACCCGGATCACCGGTCCGTGTGGTTCGAGCGCGTCGACGACTCCCTCAACGGTGTTGCGCGGGCTGCCACGGTGCTCGCCGTCCCGCGGGTACACGGCGACGGCGCTGGGCGCGAAGACGGCCACGGCCGCTTCGCCATCGATGACGTCGTCCGCCGGAATCCCGGCCAACTGCCCGCCTGACGTGCGCAAACCTCCTTCGGCGGCGATGCCGGGTACCAGGTTCAGCCCGGCGATCCGCGCGGTGAACGCGGTGCGCGGCGCGGAGAGGACCTTCCGGGTCTCGCCGCGTTCGACGATCCGGCCGCCGTCGAGGACGGCGACGTGATCGGCCAGCGCCAGCGCGTCGAGCGGGTCGTGGGTGACCAGCACCGTCGGCGGCCCGGACCGCAATACGCGCCGGAGCAGACCGCGGATGGCGGGTGCGGCGTCGACGTCGAGAGCGGCGAAGGGCTCGTCGAGCAGCAGAAGTCCCGGCTCGGCCGCCAGTGCCCGCGCGATCGCGACCCGTTGCGCCTGGCCGCCGGAGAGCTGCGCGGGCCGCCGTCCGGCCAGTTCGAGCGCGTCCACTTCGGTCAGCCACTCCCTCGCTTGGCGCTTCGCCTCGGCGCGCCCGGCGCCGGTCGAGCGCGGCGCGAAGGCGACGTTGTCCAAAGCGGACAGATGCGGGAAGAGCAGGGCGTCCTGGGAGAGCAGGCCGATGCCGCGCGCGTGCGGCGGGAGATCACCGAGTCCGCGGCCGTCCAGAGTGATCCGTGCCCGGTCGGGCCGGAGCAGACCGGCGAGACAGCCGAGCACGCTGGACTTCCCCGACCCGTTCGGGCCGAGCAACGCGAGCACACCGCCGTCGGGCACCTCGAACTCGACATCCAGGGTGAATTCGCCGCGCCGGAGGACGATCCCGGCCGAAAGGGTCACGAGCGGACTCCTTCCAGCGCGCGCGGCCGGGCGAGCGCGATCACCGCGACGGCGACCAGGATGAGCAGCAACGCGAGCGCCACGGCGCTGTCGACGTCGACCTCGGCCTGGGTGTAGACCTCCAGCGGCAAGGTCCGGGTCACGCCTTCGAGGCTGCCCGCGAAGGTGATCGTGGCGCCGAACTCGCCGAGTGCCCGCGCGAAGCTCAGCACGATCCCCGAACCGAGCGCGGGCAGCAGCAGCGGCAACGTGACGCGGCGGAAGACCGTCCACGGTTTGGCGCCCAGCGTCGAAGCGACCCGTTCGTACCGGTCACCGGCACCGCGCAACGCGCCCTCGAGGCTGACCACCAGGAACGGCATCGCGACGAAGGTCTGCGCGATGACCACCGCGGCCGTGGTGAACGGCACCTGCTCGCCGGTCAGGGTGGTCACCAGGATGCCGAGGAACCCCTTGCGGCCCAGCAGGTAGAGCAGCGCCAGGCCGCCGACCACCGGCGGCAGGACCAGCGGCAGCAGCACCACCGCGCGCAGCACGCGGACGCCGCGCGCCCGGGAGCGCGCGAGCACCACGGCGAGCGGGACGCCGAACAGCACACAGGCCACAGTGGACAGTCCGGCGGTGATCAGCGACAGCTTGAGCGCGTTCAGCGAGGAAGACGAGGCGATGAGGCCCGGGAAGCGGCTCAGGTCCGAGCGCACCAGCAGGCCGACGACCGGCAGGACCACCAGCGCCAGCGCGCAGACGGCGGGCGGCCAGAGCACCCACGGGACCCCGGCCCCCGCGTTTCGTCCTCTGGCTGCGGTCTTCGGGGGGTCAGGGCGCGCCAAAACCGACCTTCGCCAGTTCCTGCCTGCCTTCGGGACTCAGGACGAACTCCGTGAACTGCTTCGCGAGGAACGCGTCGGACGCACTCTTGACGACCCCGATCGGATAGTTGTTGATCGCGCCCGCCGCCTCGGGGAAGTCCACTTTGTCCACCTTCGTGGCGGCCGAGGTCGCGTCGGTGACGTACACGAGTCCCGCGTCGGCGTCGCCCGACTGCACCTTCGCGAGCACGGACTTGACGTCCTGCTCCTCGCTGGCCGGCTTGAGCGTGACCCCGGAAGACTGCTGGACCTTCTTCGCCGCCGCCCCGCACGGCACCTGCGGCGCGCAGACGACCACGGTCAGCCCGTCCTTGGCGAGATCGGCCAGCCCCTTGATGCCCTTGGGGTTGCCCTTGCCGACGGCGATGGCGAGCCGGTTGGTGGCGAACACCGACGGCTGCCCGTCGATCACCTCGCCCTTGGTGGCCTTGTCCATATTGGCCTGGTCGGCGGAGGCGAAGACGTCCGCTTTCGCGCCCTGGGTCAGCTTCTGGACCAGTGCGGAGGAGCCCTCGAAGCTGAACTTCACGGTCACCCCGGAGTTCTGCGCTTCGAATTTCTTGCCCAGCGCCCCGAACGACTCGGTCAGCGACGCCGCCGCGAACACGGTCAACGTCCTCGCCTCGACCTTCGCGGTGACGGGCTGCTCCGGAGAACCGCAGGCAGTCGCGGCCAGTGCCAGCGCGAGCAGGGCGGGGACGAGTCTCCTCATCGGCTTCCTTCCGGGGTTTCGACCACGACGGTGGTGGCCTTGACGACGGCGACGGCGAGCACTCCCGGCCTCAGCCCGAGCTCGCGGACGGCTTCGGCGCTCATCAGGGAGACCACGCGATGCGGGCCGCACTGCAGTTCGACCTGCGCCATCACCTTGTCCGTGATGACCTCGGTGACCAGGCCGACGAACCGGTTGCGCGCGGAACGGCCGACATTCGACGGATCCTCGGGCTGCTCGGCCTGCGCCTTGGCGAACGCGGCGAGTTCGGCGCCGTCGACGACCTTGCGGCCCGCCGAGTCGTCGAACGCGGTCAACTGGCCCGCGCGCACCCAGCGGCGGACGGTGTCGTCGCTGACGCCGAGCAGACGAGCGGCCTCAGACAACCGGAATTGCGGCATGCCAGAGAGATTACTTCCGCAGATGCGGAAAAGCTACGGACGGGAGGAATTGCCGGGCAGTTCGTCGCGGAGGCCATCGAGCAACGCGCTCTGGAAACGCTCCAGCACTTTCCGTTCCTCGGGAGAGAACTCCTCGAGGAGCCTCTTCATGTTCGTGTACGCGGATTCGAAGAGCGGCGCGTGGCGCTCCATGGCGCCCGGAACGACCTCTATCAGGACTTTCCGGCGATCGGCGGTGTCGCGGACGCGGCGGGCGAGACCCGCCTTCTCGAGCCTGTCCATGACGCCGGTCACAGCGCCCGTCGACAACCCGGTCATTTCGGCGATCCTGCCCGCTGTCAACGGTCCCCGCGCCTGACCGACGAGTTCGAGCACCTTGTGGTCGGTGGCAGACAGGCCCATCCGCTCGGCGATCCTGGCGTGCCGCAGGACGGTCAGCGTGCTGCCTTCCCTGCCGAGATGGGCGAAGCGCGCCAATTCCTCTGCCGAGAGCGGGTATTTCGCCATCCGGAAAACCCTTCGGAAGAAACCGATTCTTTGCGAAAGACATTCTAGACAGTCGGTTTTCGCTCACTTCGGGGTTAGTCTGGTGACAATGACAGCAGTCGAT
Source organism: Amycolatopsis sp. lyj-84 (assembly GCF_046549075.1). Classification (NCBI taxonomy): domain Bacteria; kingdom Bacillati; phylum Actinomycetota; class Actinomycetes; order Pseudonocardiales; family Pseudonocardiaceae; genus Amycolatopsis; species Amycolatopsis sp. lyj-84. Next base: position 32,573 of record NZ_JAJPWO010000016.1, on the reverse strand, counting down.
CTCGGGTTTCCCCGTGTCCCCGGTACACGCGGACGCCCCACCGCGCCCAGGCCGGACAATCCCGCCCTGATCGACACCTTCGGCCGGGTGGCGACCGACCTGCGGGTGTCGCTCACCGACAAGTGCAATCTGCGCTGTACCTATTGCATGCCCGCCGAGGGCCTGGAATGGATGTCGAGCGCGGACGTGCTGACCGACGACGAACTCGTGCTCCTGCTGCGGATCGCCGTCGAACGGCTCGGCGTCACCGACATCCGGCTCACCGGTGGCGAACCGCTGCTGCGCCAAGGTCTCGAGAAGATCGTCGAGCGGATCGCGGCCCTCGAACCGCGGCCGAGGCTTTCCATGACCACCAACGGGATCGGGCTCGCGAAGCGCGCGAAGTCGCTCGCCGACGCCGGCCTCGACCGGATCAACGTCTCGCTGGACACGGTCGACCGCGCGCTGTTCGAGACGATCACGCGACGCGACAGGCTTTCGCACGTGCTCGCCGGCATGGCGGCCGCGCGCGAGGCCGGGCTGTCCCCGGTGAAGGTCAACGCGGTGCTGATGCGCGGGCTGAACGAGGATCAGGCGGTGCCGTTGCTGCGGTTCTGCCTCGCCGAGGGCTACCACCTGCGGTTCATCGAGCAGATGCCGCTGGACGCGCAGCACGGCTGGAACCGGCGCGACATGATCACCGCCGAGCAGATCCTCGGCATGCTCGGCGAGGAGTTCTCGCTCTCGCCGTTCCCGGCCGCCCGAGGCGGGGCACCCGCCGAACGCTGGCTGGTCGACGGCGGGCCGGGCGACGTCGGCGTGATCGCGTCGGTGACGAGGCCGTTCTGCGGCGCCTGCGAACGGACGAGGCTGACCGCCGACGGCGCGGTGCGCTCGTGCCTGTTCAGCAACGACGAAACCGACCTCCGCGCCCTCGTGCGCGCGGGCGCGCGCGAAGAAGAGGTGGCGGACGTCTGGCGGGCGACCATGTGGGGCAAGCTCGCCGGGCACGAGATCAACGAGGCCGGCTTCGCGCAGCCGATCCGGCCGATGAGCGCGATCGGCGGCTGACATGGTGACCATCGTGGTGCGGTACTTCGCCTCGGCCCGCGCGGCCGTCGGCTTCGACGAAGAAAAGGTGTCGCTGCCGGACGGCGCCCGCGTCGCCGACGCCGTCGCCCACCTGCGCGAACTCCACCCGGAGAAGCTGGCGAAGCTGCTCGACGCGGTCTCGTTCCTGCTGGACGGCGTCGCCGTGCGGGATCTCACCAAACCGCTGGCCGACGCCGCCGAACTGGACGTCCTGCCCCCGTTCGCGGGCGGCTGACCTGCGCCGACGGCGAAAGTGGGAGCAAAGGTCCCTTGCTCGCCGTTTGGAATTCACCGGCCGGACGCTGAAGCCCCGGAGGATGCGCGAGTGATCACTCCCCGCCGCATCCTGGCCGCGCTGCTGGCCGCGGTCGCCGCCACGAGCCTGGCGACCGCCCCGGCCTCCGCCCACGAACGCGGCGTCCGGCCACTGCCGCAGGCGCACAGCCACAACGACTACGAGCACACGCGCCCGCTGCACGACGCGCTCGATCAGGGCTTCACCAGCGTCGAGGCCGACATCTACCTGGTGGACGGGCAACTACTGGTCGCGCACGACCTCGCGGACACCCGCCCGGACCGCACCCTGGAGTCGCTCTACCTGGAGCCGCTGCGCAAGCGCGTCCTGGCCAACCACGGCGTCGGCGTCTACCGGCAGCGCGCGGAGTTCCAGCTGCTGATCGACGTCAAGGGGGACGCGAACAGCACCTACGCGGCGCTGGAGAAGCGGCTGTACGACCCTCGCTACTCCTTCCTCTTCTCTCTGTACGCGTTCGGGCACGTCCAGAAGAGGGCGGTCACCGCGGTGATCTCCGGCGGACGGCCCAAGGACGTGATGCTCGGGCAGAAGTTCCGGCTCGCCTTCTACGACGGCCGGATCTCCGGCGAGAACGACCTCGGCATCGGCTCGGATCGCCGGGTGACCCCGCTGGTCTCGGATTCCTGGACCGGGCTGTTCACCTGGACGGGCGCGGGCACCTTCCCCGCCGCCGAGCGCGCGAAACTGCACGAACTGGTGCGCCGCGCTCACGCGGCGGGGCAGCGGGTGCGTTTCTGGGCGACGCCGGACATCGCCGGAGCCGATCGTGACGCTCTGTGGAATGAGCTGGTCACCGCCGGGGTCGACCACCTGAATACGGATGACCTGCGTGGACTGGCGAACTTCTTGAGGTCTCGCTAAAGTGCGCGGCCCAATAGCGCGCGAAGGCGCACGAATGGGCCAGTCATCCCTTAATCCACGTGATGCAAGCCTCACGATCCGTGAATTATCTCGGCCAGGAAACGGTCCGATAACGGCCAGCTGACCTGCATAAACAGTCGAATCGTTATAGGTTGCGTGCTGTTACTGTGATGTAGGTCACAGCTCGAATAATTTCCGATCAGGCCGTTCGTTACGTACCGTCGCTTTTCGGTTGGCCCCGACCGACCACGCAACACCGGGAACCCGTAGCGCCGAGCCCTGTCCAACGGATTCCCGGACCCAACCCCGAGCGAAAGCATTTCCGGACAGGGACGAGGGGACCGAGCCGACGCGGCGTGCGTCAGGCGAAGTCAGCCGGTCTGAAACGGCCGGCCAGACCCCCGGGTCTTTCCCTCAGCACAGGCTCGTAGGCGCAGGGAGCGAGATTTACTCACATGTCGTACCGAGGCAAGCACCGCAAGATGTCCGCCGCCACCCGCCACATCGCCCGTGTCGCCATCGCCGGCGTCGCGGTCGGCGCCCCCCTCGCCATCGCCGCGACCCCCGCGTCGGCGACCAACTGGGACGCCATCGCCCAGTGCGAGAGCAGCGGCAACTGGGCCGCCAACACCGGCAACAGCTACTCCGGTGGTCTCCAGTTCTCGCAGAGCACCTGGCGTGCCTACGGCGGCACCGGCAGCGCGCACAACGCCACGCGTGAGCAGCAGATCGCCGTCGCCGAGCGGGTCCTCCAGGGCCAGGGCATCGGCGCGTGGCCGGTCTGTGGCAAGAAGGGCGGCTCCTCCGCCAGCCCCGCCAAGGCCAAGTCGACCGCCCCGAAGGCCACCAAGAAGGTGACCCCGAAGAAGTCGACCGCCCCGGTCACCAAGCAGCAGGCTCCGGCCCCCGCCGTCACCGGTGTCGCGGGCTCGAACCCGGCCGGCGACTACACCGTCGTCGCAGGCGACACGCTGTCCAAGATCGCTTCCAAGTTCAACGTCCAGGGCGGCTTCCAGAAGCTGCAGGACCTGAACAAGGAATTCGTGCCGAACGCCGACTTCATCGTCGTCGGCCAGAAGCTCGCCACCAAGTGAGCTCTTGAGCACCTGTAAGTCGTGATGCCCGCGGGATTCCCCGCGTGGCCACGTCGCGACTGACAGAGCCCCACCGCGCCATTCCCCCGGCGGTGGGGCTCTGTCGCGTCCTGGGGCGGGTGCATGGGCCTCGCACGCGCTACGGCGAGTTGACCCACTCGTCGCTGCCGTCGGTGAAGTGCTGGTGCTTCCACACCGGCAGCCGCGCCTTGACCTCGTCGACCAGCTCCGAGCAGGCGGCGAAGGCCTGACCCCGGTGCTCGGCCGCCACGGCGCACGCCAGCGCGACGTCCCCGATGGCCAGCGCGCCCAGCCGGTGGCTGACGGCGACGGCACGCACCCCGGTCCACTTCCCCGAGAGATCCGCGACGACCTCCGCGAGCACCTCGGAGGCGCTGGGGTGCCCCTCGTAGGCGAGCCGGTCCACCGACCGGCCGCCGTCGTGGTCCCGCACGACCCCGCCGAAGGTGACGACGGCACCCGCGGCCGCGTCGTCCACCAGCCGGGCGTGTTCCTCGACCGAGAGCGGCTCGTCGACCACCGCGATCCGTGCGACCCGAACGCTCACTGCTGTGCCTCCCGTGGATGGTCGCCGCCCGCAAGCTGGTCGACGGCGTGCTCGAGGATCCCGTCCAGTACGCCCAGGCCGTCCTTCACGCCGCCGCGCGAGCCCGGCAGGTTCACCACCAGGGTCCGCCCGGCCACGCCCGCGACCCCGCGCGAGAGCACGGCCGTGGGGACCTTGGGCAGCCCGGCGGCCCGGATCGCGTCCGCGACGCCGGGGAGTTCGTAGTCGAGGACGGCGCGGGTGACGTCGGGGGTGCGGTCGGTCGGCGAGATGCCGGTGCCACCGGTCGTCACGATCACCTGGACCCCGGCCGCGACGGCCTCCCGCAGGGCCTCGCCGACGGGTTCCCCGTCCTGGACCACCACGGGTTCGGGCACGTCCCAGCCGCGCGAGGCGAGCCAGGCCGTGATGACCGGACCGGTCGTGTCCTCGTAGACACCCTTCGCGGCACGGTTCGACGCCACGATCACCCTCGCGACCCGGCTCACGGTCGCTCCCAGGTGCCGGTCTTGCCGCCGTCCTTGCGGATCAGGCGGACGCCGTCGAGGGTCGCCGCGGGATCGACGGCCTTGATCATGTCGTGCAGGGTCAGCCCGGCGACGGCGACGGCGGTCAGCGCCTCCATCTCGACACCGGTCCGGTCGTTCGTCTTCGCGGTCGCGGTGATGTGCACGGCGGTCTCGTCGAGGACGAACTCGACCTTCACCCCGGACAGCGCGATCTGGTGGCAGAGCGGGATCAGCTCGGGCACCTTCTTCGCGCCCATGATGCCCGCGATCCGGGCTGTCGCGAGGGCGTCGCCCTTGGGGAGCCCGTCCGTCGCCAGCAGGCCGAGGACCTCGGCCGTGGTGTGCACGGTGCCGCCCGCCAGCGCGATCCGGGCGGAGGGCGTCTTGCCGGAAACGTCGACCATACGGGCGGCGCCCGTATGGTCGACGTGGCTGAGTTCACTCACGCCAGCAGGCTAGTCCTCAGCACAGGACAGCGGAGCTGAGGCGTGTTCGACGGAGCGACCACACGCGTGAACCCGCCCGGCCGAAGGCCTCGCTATCGCGGTGGCAGGGCGCCCTGCCTGCCGAACGTGCCTTAAGTTGCCAGCGCGCGCCCTGCCGACGTCGATCGCGATCGCGGGTTCACCTTGGAAACTTAGAAAACCCGCTGCTTCGAGCGAACCTCGTCGAGCGCCTTCTCGCGTTCCTGACGCTGCTGCGGCGTCATCGAGTCGAACAGCCCGCCCTTGTCCGCGGCGCAGGCCGTGTCGTGCGCGGGACGCTTGCCTTCGACGAAGAACCGGTTGACGGCGTTGTTGCCGCAAGCGTTCTCCGAGCCCAGCCAGACCCCGTGCCCGCCGTCGTCGACCGACACCATCCGTGCCCGGTCGCCCAGCGCGCGCCGCATCTCCTTGGCCCCGCTGAGCGGCGTGGCCGGGTCACGCAGGTTCTGCACCAGCAGGATCGTCGACGGTCCCCGGTCGCCGATCCGCACCGGCGGCTCGATCGGCTCCGACGGCCAGTACGCACACGCCCAGATGTTCGCCCCGGCCGCGCCGAACATCGGGTACTTCACCCGGTCCTTCTCGACGTTGCGCTGGTAGGTCCCGACGTTCTCGGGCCAGTTCGAGTCGTTGCAGACCACGTGCAGCTGCCCGGACAGCAGATTGCCGACGTCGATCTGCGCCGCCTGCGCGGACTGCTTCAGGACGCCTTCGGTGTCGAGCGACTGCCACTGCTGCGCCAGCACCGGGAAGGCGGCGGTCGAGTACAGCGCGCCGAACGTGCCCATCCGGAACGCCGCGCCGTCCACGCCGGGAACCGCGCCGCCGTCGAGCTTGGCGGCGAGTTCGTAGAACTTCGCCGTCACCTGCTGCGGCGTCCGGCCGAGCCCGTAGCTGGCGTGCCGCGCCGCCGCCCACTTCGCGAAGTCCGGGAAGCGGTCCTGGAACCCCTCCGCCAGCCGACGTGAGGTCGCCGGGTCGAGCCCGCCCGGACTGGTCACGCTGTCGAGCACGATCCGATCGGTCCGCTGCGGGAACAGCGTCGAATACGCGGCACCGAGGTAGCTGCCGTACGAGACGCCGTAGTACGAGATCTTCTTCTCGCCGAGGGCTTCGCGGATGCGGTCCATGTCGCGAGCCGTGTTGGCCGTGGTGATGTACGGCAGGTTCGCCGCGGTCTTCGAGTCGCCACACTGCTTCGCGACGCCGGCCACGTACGTCGCCCGCTCGGCCACCGCCGCGGCGTCACGCGCGTACGGCGGGACATTGCTCACCAGCTGCTCGGGCTTGAGATCACAGGTGACCGGCGTGCTGAGCCCGATCCCCCGCGGGTCGAACCCGATCAGGTCGTAGGCGTCGAGCACGCTCGACGGCATCCCCGCCGCCCGCAGACCGTCCGGCATGGTCAGCCCCGGGCCGCCGGGGCCGCCCGGGTTCATCAGCATGACCCCGCGCCGCTTCGACGGCTTGGTGCTAGCGAGCTTCGACACGGCGATGTCGATGGTGGGCCCGCCCGGATTCCGGTAGTCGAGCGGGACCTTCAAAGTGGTGCATTGCAGCGTGGGCACGTCCGGACACTGTTCCCACCGCAACGACGAAGTCGCGGCGGACGCCGTGGCCGGTACGAGTACCGCCGTGGTGACCGCCGCGACCGTGAGTGCCCCGATTTTGCTCAGGACGGAACGCTTCATCCCCAACCCCCGTCAAGATCGAATTCCTGGTCGGAACCGACACTAGGAGCGGGCCGGGTACGGGGTCGTCACCCTGAAGTCGACCACCTGGTCGGCCTCAGTGATGACGTGTCCACCGAATGGAGCAAGGGACCTTTGCTGTCACTTCTCGCTTTTGGCGACGGCCTTCGCGGCCCTCTTCACAGCCTCGGCGACAGCGGGGGCGACGGCGCTGTCGAAGACGCTGGGCACGATGAACGACGCGTTGAGCTTGCCGTTGTCCACGACGTCCGCGATGGCGTCGGCCGCCGCGAGCAGCATGGAGTCGTCGATCTGGTGCGCGTGCGCGTCGAGCAGGCCACGGAACACGCCCGGGAAGGCGAGCACGTTGTTGATCTGGTTCGGGAAGTCGCTGCGGCCGGTGGCGACGACGGCGGCGTGCTTCTGCGCCTCCAGCGGGTCGATCTCCGGGTCCGGGTTGGCCAGCGCGAACACGACGGCGTCGGACTTCATGGTCGCGACCTGCTCGGCACCGAACAGGTTCGGCGCGGAGACCCCGATGAACACGTCGGCGCCGACGAGCGCCTCGTGCAGCGTGCCCGCCTGCTGTTCCTTGTTCGTGTGCTCGGCGATCCAGGTGAGGTTGTCGTCGAGGTTGCCGCGCGCGGAGTGCACGATGCCGTCGATGTCGGCGGCCACGACGTCGCCGGGGCCCTTGCCCAGCAGCAGCCGGATGATCGCCGAGCCGGCCGCGCCGACCCCGCTGACCACGATCTTGCAGTCTTCGATGTTCTTCCCGACCACGCGCAGGGCGTTGCGGAGCGCGGCGACCACGACGATCGCGGTGCCGTGCTGGTCGTCGTGGAACACCGGGATGTCGAGCTGCTCGCGCAGGCGCGCCTCGATCTCGAAGCAGCGCGGCGCGGCGATGTCCTCGAGGTTGATGCCGGCGTACACCGGGGCGATCGCCTTGACGATCTTGATGATCTCTTCGGTGTCCTGGGTGTCCAGGCACACCGGCCAGGCGTCGACGTCGGCGAACTTCTTGAACAGCGCCGCCTTGCCCTCCATCACCGGGAGCGCGGCGGCCGGGCCGATGTTGCCCAGCCCCAGCACGGCCGAGCCGTCGGTGACGACGGCGACGGTGTTCCGCTTGATGGTCAGGCGGCGCGCGTCCTCGGGGTTCGCGGCGATCGCCTGGCACACGCGCGCGACGCCGGGCGTGTACGCGCGGGAGAGGTCGTCACGGTTGCGGAGCGCGACCTTGGGGGTGACCTCGATCTTGCCGCCGAGGTGGATCAGGAAGGTCCGGTCGGAGACCTTGCGGACCCGCACGCCCGGGAGCGAGTCCAGGGTCTGCGTGATGTCCTGCGCGTGGTTCTCCGACAGGGCGTTGGCGCTGATGTCGACGACGATCGACTCGGGGTGCGACTCGACGACGTCGAACGCGGTCAGCACGCCGCCGACCCGGCCGACGGCGGTCGTCAGGTCACCCGCCGCGGTGGACGACGCGGGGGCCTCCACCCGGACGGTGATCGAATATCCGGGACCGGGAACCGGCATGGCACTACCCCCGCTGAGGAAAGCTGAATAGGTCGATCGAAAACCTACTCCCGTGACGACCGCCACGACCCTCCGCAGGGGTGACTGACCAGTAACTTCTTACCGGTTGATCTCGGTCTGGGGGTGCACGTAAGGCACCGCGTCGAGTGGGAAGGTCAGGTCGCCGAACGGGGACAGCGCACCCTGCCGATCGGATGCGAGCTCGGTGACGGGGTGCTCCCCGTCTTCACCGGGCCACGTGGGATCGATTCCCGCGCGCTTTTTGTTCTCGCCCTTCGCCACAACGTCCTCCCGAGCATGGTCAAGCCGTTCTCTCCGACGACAGTCTGCCCGAACGCGGCTGCCGGGCTACCACCCGCCCGGTATCCTGATCGTCTATGCCCGCGCCCTCCCTGGCGGACTGGCTGCGCCAGGAGTCCGACGACGCACTCGCCGCGCTCCTGCGCACGCGTCGCGACCTGTCCACGCCACCCCCGTCCGACACCATCGTGCTCGCCACCCGAGCCGGCACGCCGGGCTCCGTCGCGCGCGCCTGCGAAGACCTCGACACCTTCACCCTCGCCGTGCTCGACGCCTTGCTGCTGGCCGGGGCGGACACCGCTCCGGTCGCCGCGGCCGAGGTCGCCCGGCTCACGGGCACCGAGATCGGCGAGGCGCTGGCGCTGCTGCGCAAGCGGGCGCTGGTCTGGGGCGAGGACGACGCGCTGCGCGTCCCGCCGTCCGCCCGCGACGCCCTCGGTCCGTTCCCCGCCGGGCTGGGGTCGTCGTCACCGGCGCTCACCGGTACCGACATCGACGCCGCGCTCGCGGAGGTCGGCGAGGACGAACGTGCCCTGCTGACGACGCTGGCCGCCGGGCCGCCGATCGGCCGCACCCGCGACGCGTCGGCCGAGGTCCCGCTGGAGCGGGCGCAGAACCCGGTCCAGCGTCTGCTCGCACGGGGACTGCTCCTGCGCCGGGACGACCAGACCGTCGAACTGCCGCGTGAACTCGGGATCGCCCTGCGCGGCGGGTCGGTCTTCGAACCGGCGTCGTTGCGCGAACCGGAACTCCCCGTGCATCCGCATCAGCGGTCCACAGTGGACACGACGGCGGCGGGCGAGGCGATGGAGTTCTTGCGCCAGACCGAAAGCATGCTTCGCGCGTGGTCCGAGACGCCGCCGCCGGTGCTGAAGTCCGGCGGGCTCGGGGTCCGCGAACTGAAGAAGCTCGCCAAGGATCTCGACGTCGACGAAACGCGGGTGACCCTGCTGGCGGAGATCGCGGTCGGCGCCGGGCTGGCGGCCGACAGCGAGGCGACGACGCCGGAATGGGTGCCGACGACGCTGACCGATTCCTGGCTCGCGTCGCCGACGGCGCAGCGCTGGATGACGGTCGCACAGGCTTGGCTCGAGCTGCCCCGGCTGCCCGGTCTCGCCGGCGGCAGGGACGCGAAGGACAAGCCGATCGCGCCGCTTTCGGAAGACCTGCGACGACCGTTGGCGCCTACTTCGCGACGGCGGATCCTCCTCGCCTTGGCCGCGTTGCCCGAGGGCGCCGGGGTGAAGAGCACCGACGAACTGGTCGCCGCGCTCGCCTGGCGCGCGCCGCGGCGGGGCGGGCGGCTGCGGGACGAAACCGTGCGCTGGACGATGGCCGAGGGCGCCGCGCTCGGCCTGATCGGGCTCGGCGGGCTCACCACGGCGACGCGGGCGCTGCTGGCCGAGGACCGGCCCGGAGCGGTCGAGGCGATGCTCGACGCGCTGCCGCGTCCGGTGGACCACGTCCTGGTCCAGGCCGACCTGACCGTGGTCGCGCCGGGACCGCTGGAAGCCGAACTGGCGACCGAGATGACCGCCGTCGCCGACATCGAATCGGCCGGGCACGCGACCGTCTACCGGATCACCGAGACCTCCGTGCGGCGCGCGCTCGACACCGGGCGGACGGCGGGCGAACTGCACGCGTTGTTCGCGGCCCGCTCGGCGACGCCGGTACCGCAGTCCTTGAGCTACCTGATCGACGACGTCGCCCGGCGGCACGGGCGGCTGCGCGGCGGGGCCGCCGAGTCGTTCCTGCGCTGCGACGACGCTTCGCTGCTCGCGGAGGTCATGGGCAGCTCTGTCGCGGCGAACTACGGCTTGCGGATGATCGCGCCGACAGTCCTCATCAGCTCGTACCCGCTCGCCGAGGTCCTCGACGCCCTTCGCTCCGCAGGGTTCGCTCCGGCCGCCGAAGGACCCGACGGACGTGTCATGGACATCAGGCCGTCCGGGCGTCGCCTGCCCGCGAAGGCGCGTGCCGCGCGTCGGGCTCCTGGGGAGCCTGCCGGGCTGACAGACGACCAGGTCGGCAAGATCGTCGCGCACGTCCGGGCCGGTGACGCCGCTTCGGCGCGTCGCCGGGGCGAGACGGTGCGCGCGCCGCAGGGAGGCGGCGCCGGGGACACGTCCGCGACCCTGGCGTTGCTGTCCCAAGCGACCATGGAGCGCCGCGAGGTGTGGATCGGCTTCGTCGACTCACGCGGGACGGCGAGCCAGCGCGTCGTGCGGCCGATGCGGGTCGGCGGCGGGGTCCTCGAAGGGACCGACAACGAGCGCTATCCCCTGCACCGGATCACCTCGGCGGCCCTCGTCGAAGACTGACCCCGCGTTTCGTCCTCTAGTTGCGGGAGGGGCGGAGCTAGACCAGCTGCTCGGTGCGAAGATCCTTCAGCACCATCGACATGGCCTCGCCATGAGTCGGCCATTCCGGCGTCCCGATCCCGACCGAGTGCAAGGCGGCCCTGATCGCCGCGCGCCTCGGTTGATGTCCCCAATGAGGCATTGGAGACGCTGAGCGTCCCTAATGTGGCATTGGGGGCATCGCCAGGACGTGCCAGCCCCAGCGTTTAGTCCTCTAGTTGCGGTAGTTGCACACGCAAGGACCGCAACTATAGGACGAAACGCGGGCAGGGTCAGAGGGCGCGAAGGCCTTGCAGCACGCGCTCCATGAAGGCGCGCGAGGAAGAGTCGCCGAGGATCAGTTCCGTCTGGTGGATCAGCACCAGGCCCGCGTCCGCCATGTCGCCGACGAGCACCTTCACGACGCCCAGCGGCAGCCGCAGATGCGCGGCGATCTCCGCGATCGACCGGGTGTCCAGGCAGAGGTCGCAGATCTGCCGGTGCTCCATGGTCCGCACGCCGCGATACCGGCGGCCGTCGTCGCTGGTCGACACCAGCGCCTCCAGCGCCAGGGCGTGCGCGGTCCGGGTGCGCCCGCCGGTGCGGGTGTACGGCCGGACACGCGAGCCCGAGGACGGCAGGTAGACCGAAGCGGGCGCGCTGCCCGAAGGACCCGAACCGGCGGCGCCGTTCCCCGCGGACGCGGGACGCGGTGTCGACTGGCGGATCGGCGAGGGCATCGACGGAGGAGCCTGCTCCGGCGGCGCGACCTGGCGGCGCGGCATGACCGTGCTGATCGAGCTCAGCTCGAACCTGCTCGGGGAGTCGAAGGCTTCGCGTTCGGTGCCTTGGTAGAGGGAGTCCCAGCCCGGGGGTTCCGGCTCGGTGAATCCGGTGATCTTCATCGGCGGCTACCCACGTACGCCGCCCTGCAGCTGCGCCCGCAGCTCGGGGGTGATCTGCTGGCCGACCCGCTCGACGAGCAGGGTCATCTCGTAGGCCACGGTGCCGATGTCACAGGTCGGCGCGGCCAGCACGGCGAGTGACGAGCCGTCGGCGACCGACATGAGGAAGAGGTACCCGCGTTCCATCTCGACGACGGTCTGGTTGACCCCGCCCGCGTCGAAGCAGCGTGCCGCGCCGGCGGTCAGGCTGATCAATCCGGAAGCGACCGCGGACAGCTGTTCGGCCCGTTCCTGCGGCAGCCCCTCCGACGGCGCGAGAAGAAGACCGTCCGCGGAGACCAGCACGGCGTGCGCGGCACCGGGAACCCGGCGCGCGAAATCCGTGATGAGCCAGCCGAACGAGCTCTGCTGCTGTCCGGATGCCGTCACAAGTCCCTCCTCGCTGCGTCAAGACCACCTGGGCGGCGTGGTCCGGACGTCCTTCCCCGACCAGCACCGACCTGGCACCGGCGAGCCGAAAGACGCCTCCACCCAGCGTATTCGTCCCGCCGATCGTGTCGAGCCCGCCACCCGGCCGCAGGTGTTAACCGAACGTAAACGTCCAGCCGCTCACCGCGTCGACGTATCGCGAACCACGCATTCGTGGGTCACCCCGTGGTGGCCGGGTGCGACCGGGCGTGAACCAGCGTCCACGCAGGTCATCGACGGTCCGGCCACCCGATCGGGTTACACCTGCACGGAATCGGCCGCGAGGGATCGCCTCGCGGTCAGTCCTGCCGGTGGCGCCACTCCCCGAAGCGGGTGAAGCCTGCCGAGTTCACTCCAACGGCCGCATCCGCTTCGGGCTTTCGTCTGTATTCCACCCCGCGCGCACCCTCTTGTGTCGTGTTTCTACCCCGCGCGCAACGCCGAATCGTGGGCGATGGCGTGCTGCACGACCGAGATCAACACCTGCTTGGCGGACTCACGTTCCCGAGCGTCACAGGCCATGATCGGCACGGACGGTGAGATCGTCAGCGCGTGCCGGACGTCCTCGATCTGGTGGTGCAGCAACCGGTCGAAGCAGTTGATCGCCACGACGTACGGCAGCTTCCGGTTCTCGAAGAAGTCGATCGACGGGAACGCGTCGGCGAGCCGCCGCGTGTCGACCAGCACGACGGCACCGATGGCGCCGACCGCGAGGTCGTCCCACATGAACCAGAACCGGTGCTGGCCCGGCGTACCGAACACGTACAGCACCAGATCCGAGTCCAGCGAAATCCGGCCGAAGTCCATGGCAACGGTCGTCGTCGACTTGTTCGGGGTGGCCGAATTGTCGTCGACGCCGGTACTGGCCTCGGTCATCATGGCCTCGGTGGTCAGCGGATCGATCTCCGAAACCGCTCCGACCAGCGTGGTCTTCCCCGAGCCGAATCCGCCAGCGACCACGATCTTGGCCGACGACGTCGGCCCGGCCACCTGCGGCGCATTCGCGTCGGAGTCAAATTCTCCGAAGCCCACTGAGCACCCTCTCCATGAACTCGATACTGGGCCGGTCACCCACGTTCTGGCTGGCGGTGTGCACCAGGACCAGGCCGAGGCCGGCCACGTCTCCGATCAGCACCCGGACCACGCCGAGCGGCAGGCGCAACAGCGCCGCGACTTCGGCGACGGACCGGGTGTCCAGGCAAAGGTCGCAGATCGACCGGTGTTCGGGGACGCGTACCCGATCGAGCACACGTCCCTGTTCGCTGGTCGAGATCAACGCCTCGATGGCAAGGTCGTACGTCGGCTTGGTCCGTCCCCGCGTGCGGAAGTACGGCCGGACCAGGCCGGAGGATTCGACGTCGGTGGTGTACTGCTCGTCGACGAACTCGTTCTGCGCCTGCTGCGGCAACGCCGCGGCGAGCGGGTCGGCCGCGGCCGCCCGGCGCTCCTCCTCCTTGTCGAAGGAGAACTTGGCGAACTCGCCCGAGTCGTACAGCGGACCGCTGCCACCACCGAACAGTTCCGCCCCGGGGCCGCCGAGCAGGCGTTCCCGGTAGTCCGTGACGCTGAAATCGGCGGGTCCCTGTCCCGCGTTCGAATCGGTCAGCCAGCGGGAGGCCTCGTCCGGGGACACGGGATCGTTGTCCGACCCCTGTGCCCGTCGCGATCGCCATTCGCGGTCGACCCGGTCCCGGAAGGACGTCCAGTCCTCCCGGCCGTCGTCACGTTCCGACCACCCGCCGGAGAAGTCGTCACCGAGCCGGCCATCGCCCCTCAAGCGCCCGTCGTCCACGGCATTCTCCTCGGTTCCCGGTCGCTCAGCGGCGGACCGACGCGCCCTGCAGTTGCGCGCGCATCTCCGGTGTCAGCTGTTGTCCCACGCGTTCCACCAGCAGGGTCATCTCGTAGACGACCAGGCCGATGTCACTCTCCGGCGACCCGAGGACCGCCAGGCAGGACCCGTCCGACACCGACATCAGGAAGAGGAAGCCGTTGGCCATCTCGACCACCGTCTGCGCGACCGTGCCGCCTTCGAACACCTTGGCCGCACCGCGCGCGAGGCTGGTGAGCCCCGACGAGACGGCGGCGAGCTGGTCGGCCCTGTCCTTGGGGAGCCCCTTCGAGGAGGCCAGGAGCAAACCGTCCGCCGACACCACCACGGCATGCGCCGCGCCCGGGACCCGGTGCACGAAATCCGTGATCAGCCAGGCAAAGCTGCTCGTGTGTCCTCTACCCTGCGCCTGGCCGCCAGGCTGCGCCGGACCGCCCGGCTGCATCGCACCCGCCCGTGTCACTTTCACTCCTTACTGCTGTCATCGGCAGGGGAATCCGCACCCCTGCCAGTCACCGGAACGCCGTTGTCATCCAGCGCATCGAGCGGGCGGTCCTTCAACGCGTGCCGTCCCGACTTGTAACCCTGCTGGAAGCTTGCCATCCGGCTTCGAGCCGCCGTCGCCGAGCGGGCTATCGCACCCGTTCCCGGCATTCCGGAAGTCTTGTCGGCGAACGAGTCTTCCTTCTTCGGCTCGTTCCCGCCGATCGAACCGGGGACGAGATACTGGTTCGGCACCCGTTTGGGCAGGCCGGCCGGGGTGACCTCGTCGTTCCGGTCTTCGTACAGGACCTGCGCCGCCTGCCAGCCGTCGTCCGACGCGCTGCGCCAGCCATTGTCCTGGAGCACCGTCTCCGGCGGAACACTCTCCGGGGTCCGAGTGGGCAACGCCTCTTCGGCGGGCTCGACGACGTCTTCGTCGGGCTCGTCGAGGCCGTGGCGGTTCTGCTCGGGCACGTCCGATCCGGGCGGCTCGACCGGCTCGGTGTAGGTGGTCGGCTGGTCGCCGCCCGCCTCGTCACCTTCGCTGAACCAGCGCGAGAGCACCGACTGGTAGATCGGAAGCCGCCTGGTCGGGACGTCGTCCTCGAGCGCCGACTTGCCCGTGTCCGCGGGCTCCTCGGGCTGACGTGTCGGCTCGGCCGGGGTCACCGGGACGTAGCGCGGCTCCCGCTTGGGCAGCACGAGCGACGCGAACTGCGTCTCCGTGCCACTGGAGGCACCGTCGCCGTTCGTCGGCGAGATGTCGTCCGCCGTCGGCCACGCCGGGCTTTCCTCCACGGGGGCGGCGGGGCTGAGGAACGGCCCTGCCGCGTTCTTGCCCGCGACGAGGTCGTCGAGGCTGATCGGCTGGTCGAGCGGGACGAGCCCGCCCTGCTGCGCGACAGGCTGGTGTGACGGCGGCTTCGACGGCGGAGGCGGGGTCATCTCCAGGCCGCGGTCGGAAGCGGGGATGCTCGGCAGCGAGGTCGACATCTCGGACATCGAGGGCATCGACGGCATGGACGTTTCCGAGCGGTTCGGCGGCGGCGGGGTGTTCCGCACACCGGGCCGCATCTGCGTGAGCAGCTCGGCGGGCACGACGACCCGCGCGATCACGCCGCCTTCGATGTCCTCGTTCTCCCGGAGCCGGACCTCGATGCCGTGGCGGCGCGCCAGGCGCGCGACCACGTACAGGCCCATCCGCCGGGTCACCGAGACGTCCAGGTCCGGCGGTTCGGCGAGTCGCGTGTTGACCTCGGCGAGCCGCTCGTCGGTCATGCCGACACCGTGGTCGGTGACCTGGATGGCGAGCGCCTTCTTGCGGGTGATCACCGCGCGGACAGTCACCTTCGTCTCCGGCTCGGAGAAGTAGGTGGCGTTGTCCAGCAGTTCCGCGAGCACGTGCACGAGGTCGTGGATCGTCAGGCCCTGGACGGCTACCTCGGGGACGATCCCGATCTCGATCCGGGCGTACTGCTCGATCTCCGAGACCGCGGCGCCGATGACGTCGGCGGCGGGCACCGGCTTGGGCACCGACTTCGCGAGACCGGCACCCGAGAGCACCAGGAGGCTTTCACCGTTGCGGCGCAGCCGCGTGGCGAGGTGGTCGAGTTCGAACAGGCTGGCCAAGTGGTCCGGGTCCTGCTCGTCGGCCTCGAGCCGGTCGATCACGCCGAGCTGGCGTTCCACCAGCCGTTGCGACCGGCGGGACAGGTTCACGAAGATGCCGTTGACGTTCTCGCGCAGGAGGGCCTGCTCGGCGGCCATCTTGACGGCCTGCGCGTGGACGACGTCGAACGACCGCGCCACTTCACCGATCTCGTCACGCGAGGTGACGGGCACCGGCTCGACCGACCGCTTCGAGGCGTTGACCGGGTCCGGGTCGTCCAGGATGGCTTGCACGGTTTCCGGCAGTCGTGTGTACGCCACGTCGAGCGCCGTCTTCCGCAGCACCCGCAGCGGGCGCAGCATCAGGCGGGCGATGACGAGCATCAGGAACAGCGCCGCGAGCAGGGCCAGCAGCACGATCGCGCCGCCGATCCAGGCCGAGTTGATCGCGTCGGTGGCCAGGCCGTCGGCCTGTGCCCGCAGCTGGCCGAGCAGGTTCGTCTCGACCGCGCGCAGCTTGTCGAGCGCGACCCGGCTGTCGTTGCCGAGCGCCACGTTGTCGATCTCGGGCTGCACGTTCTGCTGGTGCAGCGAGAACGCCATCGTGGTGATCCGGCGGCGGTCGTCGACCTCGGGACCGGAGAAGGTGTCCGAGTAGAGCTGCCGCTGTTCGGGGCTGGCGTTGGCCAGGAAGGCAGCGGTCGAGGCGTCGCCGCTGGCCACCGCCGAACGGGCCTGGTCGAACAGGTCGCCGGGGAACGCGTTGCGGAAGGAGGCGATCAGCAGCGCCGCGTCACCGCGGGCGATGAACTCCTTGCTCTCACTGATGGCCTGCACGGTGACGCCGAGCCGGAGCACGTCGCGGTCGGTCACCGCGGTGGTCACCTCGCGGCCGAGCTGGACCAGCGAGTCGAGGATGCCGGAGTAGGCGATGAGGACAGGGGTGTCGCCCAGCAGCGAGGTGTTCATCGCGCCGCGCAGCGGGCGCAGGGCGTCGAGCCGCTGCAGACCACGCGAATAGCGGTCCCTCGTGTCCTGATCGTCCGGGTTGATCTGGTTCGCCGAGGCCCGCAGATCGTCGACCGCCCGGTCCACCTTGGCGATCTGCGCGTCGAGACCGGCCTGGCGCGACGGGTCGTCGGCGGCGATGTTGGCGACGGCGAGCGCGCGTTCGCTCTGCAGCTCGTGCACCACGAGCGTGATCTTGTCGGCGAACGCGACCTGGTCGGCCGTGTCCTGGAACCGGGCGGCCTCACCGCCGTCGTCGATCACGCGCAGGGTGCCGAGCGCGAGCGCGGTCAGCGTCGGAATGATCAGGACGGCTGCGAGCTTGGATCGCAGACGCCAGTTACGCAGGCCCAGGAACGACCCGGCCACCTTCCCGCCAGGACCGTCTCCGGTTTCCCGCGCAGGGGTCCCTCCCACCCCCGCGGTGTCTTCGTTCGGCACCGCCGCACCACCATCATCTTCATCCGGGCCGGGAAAGCCCATTTTGGACACGCCGTTCTCGAGCTGGCCGTACTGCTGTCTGGGTCGGTTGTCGGAGACCACTACCCGCACGCTCCTGCCACCCGGCAGGGATGTGCTCGGCGTGAGTATTCACTCCTCCGAATGAGGAGGTCGTCTTCGACGCAGTCTCTCAGGTGCACTTGACCGAAACCCCGTCTGGCGTCATTGGTCTATTCGGCCTAACCCGCCAGTACGCGGGCGCGCACCAGTGAAGCACGGACGTGTTCAGCACCCGTTCGGACAAGACGCACTTGTTCCACACAGAGTGCCTTGCACCTCGGGAAAGGTCCAGAGCGTTCGGCCATCCAAGGCACTCTCTTTCACTACATCAGTGGTCCACACCTCACTACCGGTGCATGAGGGTAGCGAACGGCAGGCCCAGATGTAACCCTTTGGACAAGACACACAAGAAGGCACCGGACGGGTCTTGACCTGTTGGCGCTCAGTTGGCAACAAACTCTCGCCACGCGCCTCCGATGAACACGCCCAGTTGTGTTCACTTCTGACAAACAACCTGTTCGGGTGATCGTTACCACTGGGGATCATAGGATGACCACCCATTGTGAGCACGTTGCCCGTTCTCTACAGTGAGCGCGTGGCTCTGACAAAGAGTCACTTCCGAATTCCGCATCAGGCCACGTCATCACGTGTCCTCCCCCTCGATCAGGAGCACCACTTTGCTTTCGAAGAAGGCCTTGAGCGCCAGCCTGAGCCGGCGTGGGGCGATCGCACTCGCGATGGCGGCCGTCGTCACGACGTCGGTCGGCGGCTGCGGCCTGCTCGGCGGGGATGATTCGCCCTCTTCCGCCGGCTCCGGGAACCTCGAGAAGTCGAAGATCAAGGTTGCGACGATGTCGACCATCGACACCGCGTCGCTGCGCCTGGCACAGGACGGCGGGTACTTCAAGGCGGAAGGCCTGGACGTCGAGCTTGTCGAAGCCGCCACCGGCCAGATCTCGCTGACCAAGCTGATCGGCAGCGAGGTCGACGTCGCCTACGCCAGCTACACCCCGTTCTTCATCGCGATGAGCAAGGGCACCGCCGACATCAAGCTGGTCTCCGACGCCTCGTCCGCCGGTCCCAAGAGCACGGCGATCATCGCCATGCCGAACTCGTCGGTGCGCGGCATCAACGACCTGGCCGGGAAGAAGATCGGCATCTTCGCGCCGAACACGGTGTCCGACACCCTCACCAAGTCGGTGATGAAAGACCACGGCGTCGACTTCAGCAAGGTCCAGTGGGTACCGGTCCAGCCGCCGAACATGGCGGCCGCGCTCAAGAACGGCGACATCGACGCCGGCTTCCTGACCGAACCGTTCATCACGCAGGCCGCGAAGCAGGCGGGCACGGTCCCGATCGTGGACACCGCCACCGGCGCGACACAGGACTTCCCCACTGCCGGCTACGGCGCTCTCGGCAAGTTCACCACCGAGAACCCGAAAACCGTGGCCGCCTTCCAGCGCGCCATGCAGAAGGCGACCCGCGACGCGGCCGACCGCTCGAAGATCGAGCCGCTGCTGGTCAAGTACGCCAAGATCGACCAGGACACCGCCGCGCTGACCACGCTGCTGACGTTCCAGTCCACCCTGGACCCCCGCCGCATCCAGCGGGTCCCGGACCTGCTCCTGCAGATGGGCGCGATCCAGAGCAAGATCGACGTCGGCCCGATGATCGCGGAACAGACCACGAGTTGATGACACGCGGTTACTCCGAATTGCCGCTCCACCAGTAATTCGATCACTAAAAGTAGCGTTGTCCAAGCGGGTGATCACGCGATCAGGCGAATGGCCTAAATTGATCACCCGCTCACGACACCCATTGTGAGTGAGTGGGCAAATCTCTAAGGTGACCGCGTGCCTGGCGAAAATGAAGCCACGACACGGATGAAAATCCCCCAAACGGTGATTCATTGTTTCCGAGGAGCTGGCTTTGTTTCGAGACGCCATGAGCAGGAGCGGTGTACGTAGAGGACGGGGCGCCATCGGTGTCGCCCTGAGCGCGCTCATGTTGGCCACATTGGGCGCTTGTGGTGCCCTCGGGGGCGAGGATTCGTCCAAGGCGGCCGGCGGCGACGGTGCGCTGGAGAAGCCGAAGATCAAGGTGGCCCTGCTGCCCGTCGTCGACCTCGCGCCGCTGCGGCTGGCGCAGGAAGCCGGCTACTTCAAGGCCGAAGGTCTCGAGGTCGAAGCGGTCGACGCCCCCAGCGGTCAGGCTTCGATGACCAAGATGATCGGTGGCGAGGTCGACATCGCCTTCTCCACCTACATGCCGTTCTTCCTCGCGAAGAGCAAGGGCGCGGCCGACATCCGGCTCGTCGCCGACGCCGTCTCCGCCAGCCCCAAGAGCAACGCGGTCGTCACGGTGCCGGCCTCGCCGGTCAAGACGATCAACGACCTCGCGGGCAAGAAGATCGCCATCACCGACAAGAACACCGCCTCGCACCTGCTCACCGTCTCGGTGATGAAGGACCACGGCGTCGACACCAGCAAGGTGCAGTGGGTGCCGATGGCGCTGCCGAACATCGTCGCCGCGCTCTCTTCGGGCCAGGTCGACGCGGGCTACCTGCCCGAGCCGTTCCTGACCCAGGCCTCCAAGGTGGCGGGCGCGACCCCGGTCGTCGACATCGCGACCGGTGCCACCCAGGACTTCCCACTGGCGGGCTTCGGCTCGCTCGGCTCCTTCGTGGACAAGAACCCCAAGACGCTGGCCGCGTTCCAGCGCGCGATGGCCAAGGCCGTGCGCGACTCGGCCGACCGCTCCAAGCTCGAACCGCTGATCGTCAAGTACGCCAAGGTCGACGCCGAAACCGCGTCACTGCTCACGCTGCCGACGTTCGGGTCCACCCTGGACCCGCGGCGCCTGCAGCGCGTACCGGATCTGCTGCTGCAGACCGGGGTGCTGACGACCAAGCTCGATGCCGCCCCGATGCTCTCCCCTCAAGCTGGATAAAGGTAAAGGTGTCACGACTTCTCCGTGCCCTGGCCGGTCTGGCCGGTTTCTTCCTCATCTGGGAAGTGATCGTCCAGGCCGGCCTGGTCCGTAAAGAGTTCATCCCCCCGCCGTCCGTGGTCGTCGTGACGATCCTCGAACAGTTCGGCGAGGTGCAGTTCATCCGCGACCTGATCGCCACCTTCCTCGCGTGGGCGATCGCGCTGCTCATCTCGGTCGCCATCGCCGTGCCCGCCGGGCTGCTGCTGGGCAGCATCCCCGGACTGCGCACCGCGACCGCGGTGGTCATCGAGTTCCTGCGGCCGATCCCCGCCGTCGCGCTGATCCCGCTGGTGCTCCTGCTGATCGGCGGCGGCCCCGAAGCGAAGATCACGCTCGCCGTGTACGCGTCGCTGTGGCCCATCATGTTCAACACGATCTACGCGCTCGGCGAGATCGACCCCGTGCTGATGGAGACCGCGAAGGCCTGCGGCACGAGCAAGTTCCGGACGCTGACGTCGGTGGCGCTGCCGCATACCGCGCCGTTCGTGTTCACCGGGGTCCGGCTGTCCGCCAACATCGCCCTGATCGCGGTGGTCAGTACCGAATTCCTGGCCGGTGCCAAACTCGGCATCGGCAACTTCATCATGCAGGCCAGTACCGGTTCGACCAGGTTCGATCTCGTCCTGGCCGGCACCGTGGTGGTCGGCGCGCTCGGCTTCCTCATCAACGGCGGGCTCGAAATGATCGGCAGGCGGGCGTTCCGCTGGAGCACGGTCGACCGGGAGGCGATCTCGTGACGACCCTCACGCTGACCAGCCGCGTCGGCAGGCGCGTGGGCCGGGGCCTCGGCATCCTGGTCCGCAACTGGCTGCTGTTCTTCGCCCTGGTCGGGATCTGGGAGCTTTCGACCCGGCTCGCTCAGAGCCCGTTCTTCCCACCGCCGACCGAAATCCTGACCACCTCGGCGAAGCTGTGGTTCACAGGTCCGGCCTCGCAGCTGTTCCTGACCGACACCGTGTTCGACAACGTCCTGCCGAGTCTCGGCCGGACGCTCGGCGGCTGGCTGCTGGCCGGCGCCCTCGGTGTCGCGCTGGGTGTCGCGCTGGGCCGGTCCAAGACCGGGATGGATTACGTCGGACCGCTTTTCGCGTTCTTCCGCTCGGTGCCGCCGCCCGCGCTGATCCCGGTGTTCATCGTCCTCTTCGGACTCGGGCCGGGCATGCAGACCGGGTCGATCATCTTCGGCGCGATCTGGCCGGTGCTGCTCAACACCGTGGACGGCGTCCGGTCGGTGGACCAGGTGAAGATCGACACCGCGAAGTCGTTCCGGACCCCGCGGTCGTACTGGGTGCGCTCGATCGTGCTGCCCGCCGCCGGGCCGAAGATCTTCGCGGGCCTGCGGCTGAGCCTGTCCATTTCCCTGCTGCTGATGGTGATCTCGGAACTGGTCGGTTCCTACAACGGCATCGGCCGGTCCCTGATGGACGCCCAGCAGGCGTTCGACTTCCCGCTCATGTGGTCGTGGCTGGTCCTGCTCGGGCTGCTCGGCTTCGGGTTCAACGCGGCGTTCCTCGCGGTGGAGCAGAGAGTGCTTCGCTGGCAGCCCACCCGCAACGGCCGTATCTAGTTCTTCTCGAAGGGTCAGCAAGATGTCAACCATGCTCGAAGTCTCCGGGCTGAACCACCGGTACGGCGCGGGAGAAAAGGCGCACGTCGCGGTCAACGACCTGTCGTTCACCGTGGAAACCGGCCAGCTCGCGAGCATCGTGGGCCCGTCGGGCTGCGGAAAGTCGACGCTGCTGCGCTGCATCGCCGGGCTGATCAAGCCGACGTCCGGCCGGGTCAGCCTGCACGGCGACGACGTCTCCTCCGGGGTGCCGGAGGACCTGGCCGTGGTGTTCCAGGACTACAGCCGCTCACTGTTCCCCTGGCTCTCGGTCGCCAAGAACGTCGAGTTCCCCTTGCGGTGGCGCAACTTGAGCCGCTCCGAGCGCCGGACACGGGCGCAGGACGCGCTGGACTCGGTCGGCCTGTCCGGCGTCGGTTCGAAGTTCCCGTGGCAGCTCTCGGGCGGTATGCAGCAGCGTGTGTCGATCGCGCGGGCCCTGGCCAGCCAGCCCGCCCTCCTGCTGATGGACGAGCCGTTCGCATCGGTCGACGCGCAGACGCGGTTCGAACTCGAGGACCTCACCCGGCGCGTGCAGCGCGAGAACGGGAGCACGGTTCTCGTGGTCACGCACGACATCGACGAGAGCGTCTATCTGTCGGACCGGGTACTGGTGCTGTCGAAGTCGCCGGCGACCATCGTCGCGGACCTGCCGGTCGGGCTGCCCGCGGAACGGAACCAGATCACCACGCGCGAGTCCGCGGAGTTCGTGACGCTGCGCGGCGAGGTCGCGCGGCTGCTGCACGGCGGTGCCCCTGAAGCTGTCACCGCGGCCTCTGACGCTGCCGAGTACGAGCTGGCGCAGAAGGCGGCGGAGTCGTCCTCTGTGGACGCTGACGCTCACTCGAAGGGCTGATCCTTCCCGCTCGCCAAGTGCTATGAAAGGCCCGTTACTTGCAAATTTTGCAAGTAACGGGCCTTTCATAGCGCGCGCGAAGGGGCTCGGCGCCGAGGCCTCGAGCGGTCAGTACAGCGTGCGCGGGTTCGCGTCGATGCGGACGTGCACCAGATGCGGCCGCTCGTCCGGCAGCGCGGCCTCCAGCGCCGGCTTGAAGTCCTCCGCCTTCTCGACGACCGACGTCGCCAGGCCCAGGCTCTTCGCCAGCGCGGGGAAATCGATGCCGCCGAGGTCGACACCCGGCACCTTCTCCCCGCCCGCCGCCTCGCCGAGGATGCGCACGGCGGCGTACTGCGAGTTGTCGAAGATCACGAACGTCACCGGCAGGTTGTTCTGCGCCGCCGTCCACAGTGCCTGGACGCAGTACATGCTCGATCCGTCGCCCAGGATCGCGACCACCTTGCGGTCCGGGCGGGCCAGCGCGGCACCGACGGCGGCGGGGAGGCCGTAGCCGAGGGTGCCGCTGGCGACGGTGAGGAAGCCGGTGTCGGTGGACTTGATCGGCAGGTGGTCGTGCAGTTCGTTGCGGTGGCTCGGCGTCTCCTCGACGACGATCGCGTTGTCCGGCAGGACTTCCGAGATCACGGAGTAGGCGAAGCCGGGCGTGATCGGCGTGACCGCGGCGGGCTTTTCCATCCGGGTGCGGGATTTCGGCGCTTCCCGAGGCGCGGCGCGGTCCAGCAGCGCGCGGATCGCGAGCTTCGGCGTCGCCCGGATCCCGGTGCCCTCGGCGGCCCTGGCGAGGATCTGTTCGTCGTCGCTGATCAGGAACAGCGGCGGCAGCGTGGTTTCCGACTCGCCCCGGTACACGTGGTAGGTGAACGCCGGGGCGCCGATGACGACCACGAGGTCGTGGTCGGCCAGCGCGCCCGCGAGCGTTTTCCGTTCCGGCTGCAGGAAGCCGAAGAACTGCGGGTGGTCCTCGGGGAAGGAGCACCGCGCGCCCATCGGCGGCGCCCAGACCCCGGCGCCCACCTTCTCGGCCAGCGCGACGACGTCCGGCACGGCGCCTTCACCGTCGATGCCGGGGCCGACCACGATCGCCGGGCGCTCGGCGGCGTCCAAGGCGGACACCAGTTCGTCCAAAGCGGACGGATCGGGCGCGAAGCCGCGGATCGGCGGCCGGGAGATGACCGGCTTCGTGGTTTCGACGTCCCAGTCGTCCACCGGCACCGAGACGAACACCGGACCCATGGGCGCCTGCGTCGCGATGTGATACGCCCGCGCCAGCGCCGCCGGGACGTCCTCGGCCCTGGCCGGTTCGCAGCTCCACTTCACGTACGGCTTGGGGAAGTTCGTCGCCTCGACGGCCCCGAGGAAGGGGTCGTCCGGCAGCAGCGACCTGGTCTGCTGGCCGGCGAGGATGATCAGCGGGGCGTTGTTGCGGTACGCGGTGAAGACATGCCCCAGGGCGTGGCCGACCCCGCCCGCCGAGTGCAGGTTCACCAGCGCCGGCCGTCGCGCGGCGCGGGCGTACCCGTCTGCCATCGCGACGACGGACGCCTCGTGGAGCGCGAGCACGTAGGTGAAGTCGTCGGGCCAGTCCGTCAGGAAGGCGATCTCGGTGGTGCCGGGATTGCCGAAAATCGTGGTCAGGCCCAGATCGCGCAGCAATTCCCTGGTCGCGTCACGTACGGTGCGGGTAGCCATGGGCCCCACGCTATCTGGTCCTAACCGGATAGTTGAAGATGCAACCTCATATCACCGTCCGTGGTCTGGACCTGACCCGTTGCGTACGGCTAGTCCTTGACCAGCGCCGCCCACTCACGGACGGCGGCGGCGTCCACATCGGACTCCCAGCCGCCGGGCCGGACCGCGCTGCCGACGTGGAACGCGCGCACCCCGCCCGCCCGCAGCAGATGCACCTGCTGCGCCCGCAGGCCGCCGCCGACGAGCAGCTGGGGCCCGTCCGTCCGGCGGGCGAGCCGCTGCAGTACCGAGAGGCCGTGCGCCACCCCGTGCGGATGCCCGGCCGCGAGCACCGTGTCGCAGCCGAGCGCGGCCAGCTGGTCGTAGGCGCGCAACGGGTCCCGCGCGCGGTCGATGGCGCGGTGGAAGGTCCACGGCAGCCCGCCGAGCTCCTTGACCAGTGTCTCGCAGGCGTCGACGTCGATTTCGCTTTCCAGGTCCAGGAAACCGAAGACGAACTCCCGCGCGCCCGCTTCGATCAGCCGGGCGGTGTCCGCGCGCAGCCCGTCGAGGTCGCCGGCGGCGAAGGACATGTTGTCGCGCAGCATGACCCGCACCGGGAGATCGGTGGCGGCGAGTACGTCGCGCAGCGTCCCGGCCGACGGCGAGAGACCGTCGCTGGCCATGTCACTGACCAGTTCGAGGCGATCCGCCCCGCCCTCCTGTGCGCGCTCCGCGTCCGCGGCGGTCAGCGCGATCACTTCCAGCAGGCCGGTTTTCGAACTCATGGACCTTCCAATTCGCTAAGCCGAGGGGTTGTCGTCACCCCTGGCGTGGCGACCGCGCCGGAACCCGCCTTGCAGGCTGGTCATCCGTTCGCGGACCGCTTCGGGGGAAAGTGAGAGTATCGGCCTCTCCCCTCGCGGCTTCTCCGGCCTGTCGTCCTGCGACCGTGCCTCGGGGACGACGGCGGGCAGGAAGGGCCAGGTTTCCTCGGCCCCGTCCTCCTGCTCCAGCTCGGCGGACGTCGGCCAAGCGGGCTCGGGTTCGGGCGTCTTTTCTTTCGGTTCCGGAGCTTTCGGTGCAGGAGCCTTCGGTGCCGGAGCTTTCGGTGCCACCGGCTTCAGCGCCGGTTCGGTCGGCTCGTCCGGATCCTGCGCGGGTTCCTCGGTCGCGGCGCTCTCCTGGGCCGCCTTCACCGGCTCGAACGAGGGCAAAGAAGGCGGACCGGGTTCGGCGGGCGAAGGTCCTTCGCGCGGGCCGCCGTGGTCGAACCACTGCGAAAGCACGCTCTGGTACTTGGGCATCCGCTCGGTCGGCGAGTCCAGCTCGAGGTGGTTTCCCGCGTCGTCGTCCGACGAAGGCCACTCCGGCGGGTTCTCGCGCTCGACGACGGGCGCGCGCCGCAACGGCCCGGGGTCCAGCACGGGCGCGAAGCGCGACTCCTCGGCCCCGCTCTCCTCCGGCTCGGGCAGCGACGGGACTTCCAGCGGTGGTTCGGGTTCCGGCTCGGGCGGGGTGACGACCGGCGGGGGCTCCGGCATCGAGGCGGGCTGGGGCGCTTCGACGATGAGCCCCGAGGGAACGACGACCACCGCGGTGATCCCGCCGCCGTCGGCGGACCGCAGGCGGACGTCGATCCGGTGCCGGACGGCCAGCGTCGCGACCACGAACAGGCCCATCCGCCGCGAAACCTCGACGTCGACGTCCGGCGGATTCGCCAGCCGCGTGTTGGTCCGGTCGATCTCCGCCTGCGGCATCCCGGCGCCGTGGTCGGTGATCTCGATCTGCCATTCGCCGCGTTCGGTCTCGTGCCCCTCGACCTGCACCATCGTGCTCTGGTCCGAATACCGGGTCGCGTTCTCCAGCAGTTCGGAGACCACGTGCACGAGGTCGTTGACGGCCTCGCCGCGGACCGCGATCCGCGGCGCCGCACCGAGTTCGATGCGCTGGTAGTGCTCGACCTCGGAAAGCGCGGCACC
This sequence comes from Amycolatopsis sp. lyj-84, assembly GCF_046549075.1. NCBI lineage: Bacteria > Bacillati > Actinomycetota > Actinomycetes > Pseudonocardiales > Pseudonocardiaceae > Amycolatopsis > Amycolatopsis sp. lyj-84. The sequence goes on along the minus strand of NZ_JAJPWO010000016.1, from coordinate 5,887 downwards.
GATGATCTCGTCGGCGACGACGGCTCCACCGTCCTCGCGGACGACGTCGGTTCCGGAGAGCACCAGCAGGTTCTCGCTGTTGCGCCGCATCCGCGTCGCGAGGTGGTCGAGTTCGAAGAGCCCGGCGAGCGTGTCGGGATCCTGTTCGTCGGCCTCCATCCGGTCCAGCACGGAAAGCTGCCGCTCGACGAGATCCTGGCTGCGCTGCGACAGGTTCACGAACATCGCGTTGATGTTCTCCCGCAGCATCGCCTGTTCGCCCGCGAGCCGGACGGCCTCGCCGTGCACCGCGTCGAACGCCCGCGCCACCTGGCCGAGTTCCTCCCGGCTGAACACCGGGACCGGCGCGACGGCCAGCCGCCGCCGAAGGTTCTCCGGCTGCGGTTCGGGATCGCTGAGCAGTCCTTGGACGGCGGCGGGGAGCTGGTGTTCGGCGACCTGGAGCGCGCTGCGGCGCAGGATCCGCAGCGGCCGCAACAGCGACCGCGCGATGATCACGGAGAGCACACCGGCGACCACCAGGACGGCGAGCACGATGCCGCCGTCCCAGATGGCGGACGTTCTCGCTTGCGCCGCAAGGGTGTCCGTGCGTTCCTGCAGCTGGACGAGCACCGCCTGCTGCACCTGGTGGGCCAGGTTGACCGTGTAGGTGGCGGCGGTGTCCCACTGGTTCGGGTCCAGCCCGCCGAGCCCCTGGTCGTTCTCGGCGCGAATGAGCGCCGATTCCACCATGTCGTTGCCGATGTCGACGATCAGGCCGATCACCGTGTCGTCGTACATCCGCTGCTGTTCGGGCGTCGCGAAGGTGCGGTAGTCGTTGCGGGCGGCGGCGAGTTCGGCCTCCGCGCCGAGCAGGGCGCGCGTCCGGTCCCGGTTGAGGCCGCCCTGGGCGAGCGCGGCCGCCATGATCGCGCGTTTGACCGACATCTGGTCCTTGATCCGCGCGAGCGCGTTGCCCGCGAGGCGGAGCTTCCCCAGATCCGGGTCGGAGACGTCGGCGGCGGTGGAATCGCTGATGTCGAGCAGGCCGGAGATCAGCTCGCTGTAGGAGCGCAGGACCGCGTCGGCGGGAAAAGCGGAGTGTTCCGCGGAAAACCGCAGCCCGGTCAGCACGCGCAGGCGATCGCTGGTCAGCTGCAGGCTGGTCGCGGCCTTGTCGCCGAGCCTGCTCTTGCTCTCGCCGAGCGTGCGGTCGAACGTGCCGATGGCCTCGTCGGCGCGCTTGCGCTGCTCGGTCAGTTCGGAGACGTCGCCCTTGCGATCGCCCGCGACGAACCGGACGGTGAGGTCGCGTTCGCGCTGGAGCTGGTGCACGGCCTCGGCGACGGTGCTGTCGACCCGGCCGCGCGTGGCGAATTCGGCCAGCTGCCGGGCATCCCGCAGGTCCGAGTTGACCCGGAGTCCGACGAGGGCGACCACCGCGAGCGCGGGGATCAGGAGGACGACGAAGAGTTTGGTACGCAGGTGCCAGTTCCGCAGCCGCCAGCGTCCTCCGACACGCGGATGCCGTTCCGCCGCGTCGCCCCCACGGGGACGCTTGTCGCGACGGGCCACCTGGTTTCCTTTTCCCACCACGGGACCCTTTCCCATGGCTGACATCGGGGACGAGAGCCCGAACCTACTGTAGAGTAACAAGGTTCGAGAACGATCGAAAGCCGCGCAATCCGGCGTCTCCCGCACGCGATCGTATGGGGCCTGGACCATACGATCCAGAAGGAGGAGCACATTCTCTCGGTAGGTGGGCGGAGGCGATGATGCGCGTCTGGGCGATTCCGCTGGTAGCGGCTCTGCTGGCGACGGCCGGTTGCGGAGTGTTTTCCGGCGGTGACGCAAGTACCGACGCGCCACTCGAACGGGCGGAACTACGAATCGGTGTCGGAAGCCCCCTCGACACGGCACCCTTGAGGGTCGCCGTGGCCGACGGCGAGTTCACCGCGGCCGGCCTTTCCGTGACCCTTGTCGATATTCCCGCCGACCAGGCGATCGGCAAACTTTCGGCGGGCGAGATCGACTTGGCGTTCGCCAGCGACGTGTCGATCTTCCGCGCCGCCGCGGCCGGGACGGCACTGCAGTTGCAGGGCGAGGCGTACACCGCCGGCCGCAACACCATGGCGCTCGTCACACTCCCCGGCTCCGACTACACCGAGCCGACGCTCAAGAAGTCGCCGAAGATCGCGGTGAACATGCTCGACGACGTCGGCGTGCTCGCGGCCCGTTCGGTACTCGCGACCGCCGGCGTCGACGTGAACAAGATTCAGTTCAAACAGCATCCGTTCGACCGGATGCCGCAGGCGTTGCAGGCGGGCGAGGTCGACGCCGCGTGGATGGTCGAGCCGTACATCACCAGGGCCGAGAAGGAACTCGGGGCGAGCATCCTCGCCGACGGCGCTCGCGGCGCGACACTGGACTTCCCGATGTCGTCCTACGTTTCGACGGGCGCCTTCGGCCAGGGCAACGCCCGCACGCTCGCGGTCTTCCGGAAGGTGCTCGGCGAAGCGCAGGTGCGGGCGGCCGACCCGGCCGTCGTCCGTGACGCGCTGCCGTCGTTCTCCGACATCGACCGGACCACGGCGTCCCTGATCTCGCTCGGGACCTACCCGGTCTCCCTCAACGGCATCCGGCTGCAGCGCGTCGCCGACCTGATGCACAACTCGGGCATGATCGGGGCCCGGCTCGACGTCCAGGCGATGGTGCCCCGCTAGCCCGGACCCCGCCCCGCCGCCACCCTCAACGGACAGGCTGTGCCTGACTCTAAATATTTTCGCCGGTCGGCCTCAGACACACGGTGCGCGCGGGCGGCCCGGTGTAGTGCAGGGCGGTGTCGTCCGACGAACAGACGGTCTCCGAAGATCCCCGCATCACGAGCGCCCGCGCCTCCGCGGTGATGTCGGTGCAGCGGACCTTCGCGATCCGCGTCTCGTGCACGACGTCGCGCAGGCAGTCCCCGGTCTCGACGTTCAGCGCCAGGCAGAGCGTCTTCTCGGCCTTCTTGTCGGAAGACCTGCCGTACAGCTCGAACTGGACGTAGTCGGAACCGCGGCACTCGGACGAGCCGGTGCGCACGTCGTCGATACGGAAGGTCGCGCGGCTCGTCGAGCAGCCGGCGGTCGTGTAGCTCTGGCCGCCACCGGCCTCGTCGGTGAGGTACAGGCACTCGCCCGCCTCGACCGAACCGAACTTGCCCGACTGCGACATCCCCCAGGCGACCAGGCTCCCCAAGCCCAGCGCGGCGACGACGCCCAGCACGATCGCGACCCTGGCCAGGACGCTCAGCGGCGGCGGCTTCGGGAACGGCGTCGGCATTCCCACGTCCGGCATCGCGGGCAGCGGGGCGGGCGCGTTGAACGGGTCGTACTCGGGCGCCCCGCCGGTCGGTGTAGTCGTCAAGATCCCCTCCAGTCACCTGCCGCACATCCTTCCACCAGCGGTGCCGAGGCGGGAGCCGGTGTGGCCGGAACGTATAAAGGAGGATGTGACCGATGGCCCGCTGATCGTCCAGTCCGACAAGACCGTGCTCCTCGAGGTCGACAACAGCCAGGCCGACGACGCGCGGATCGCCATCGCGCCGTTCGCCGAACTGGAACGCGCGCCCGAGCACGTCCACACCTACCGGATCACGCCACTGGCGTTGTGGAACGCGCGCGCCGCGGGCCACGACGCGGAACAGGTCGTCGACGCGCTGACGACGTACTCGCGGTTCCCCGTCCCCCAGCCGCTGCTCATCGACATCGTGGACACGATGGGCCGGTTCGGGCGGCTGCAGATCGCCAACCACCCGGCGCACGGGCTGGTGATGTCGACCATCGACCGCGCGGTGCTGGAGGAGATCCTCCGGCACAAGAAGATCAGCCCGATGCTGGGCGCGCGGATCGACGAAGACACCGTCATCGTGCATCCATCCGAACGCGGTCGGCTCAAGCAAGCGCTCCTGAAGGTCGGCTGGCCCGCGGAGGACCTCGCGGGCTACGTCGACGGCGAGGCGCATCCGATCGAGCTGGCCGAGGACGACTGGGAGCTGCGCGACTACCAGCGCAAGGCCGCGGAGGCGTTCTGGGCGGGCGGATCCGGCGTCGTCGTGCTGCCGTGCGGCGCGGGCAAGACCCTGGTCGGCGCGGCGGCCATGGCGCACGCGAAGGCGACGACGCTGATCCTGGTGACGAACACCGTCGCCGGACGGCAGTGGAAGCGCGAACTGATCGCGCGGACCTCGCTGACCGAAGAGGAGATCGGCGAGTACTCCGGCGAGAAGAAGGAGATCCGGCCGGTCACCATCGCGACGTACCAGGTGGTCACGCGCAAGACCAAGGGTGAGTACCGGCACCTGGACCTGTTCGACTCGCGGGACTGGGGCCTGGTGGTCTACGACGAGGTCCACCTGCTGCCCGCGCCGGTGTTCCGGATGACCGCGGACCTGCAGTCGCGGCGGCGGCTGGGCCTGACCGCGACCCTGGTGCGCGAGGACGGCCGCGAAGGCGACGTGTTCTCCCTGATCGGCCCGAAGCGGTACGACGTCCCGTGGCGCGACATCGAGGCGCAGGGCTGGATCGCGCCGGCGGAGTGCACCGAGGTCCGCGTGACGCTGACGGACGCCGAGAGGCTCTCGTACGCGACTGCCGAAGCCGAGGAGCGGTACAAGCTGGCGGCGACCGCGGACACCAAGACCAAGGTGATCAAAACGCTGGTGGACCGGCATCCGGGCGAGCCGACGCTGGTCATCGGCGCCTACCTCGACCAACTGGAGATGATCGGCGACGAGCTGGACGCGCCGGTGATCCAGGGCGCGACACGGAACAAGGAACGCGAGGAACTGTTCGACGCGTTCCGGCGCGGCGAGATCAGGACGCTGGTCGTTTCGAAGGTCGCCAACTTCTCGATCGACCTGCCGGAGGCTTCGGTGGCGATCCAGATCTCCGGGACGTTCGGTTCGCGGCAGGAAGAGGCGCAGCGGCTCGGACGGCTGCTGCGGCCGAAGGGCGACGGACGGCAGGCGCATTTCTATTCGGTCGTCTCGCGCGACACCGTCGACACGGAGTACGCGGCGCACCGGCAGCGATTCCTGGCCGAACAGGGCTACGCGTACCGGATCGTGGACGCGGACGACCTGCTTCGCCCGATGTGACCCCCCGCGTTTCGTCCTCTGGGCAAGTACGTGAAGGTCCCCTTCCTCTCGCCTAGGTACAGGGTTCCGGCAAAGTCGGCTATCCGCTGGTCGCAGGGGTGCGGGCTCGGGCTCGTCAACCGTGACCAGACACGCTCCTCGAATGTCCACAGAGGACACCTTCGACCCGTCTTTGCCCGATTTGGGAGGTTTGCGGAGGGGGTATCAATCAGACATTTACCCGGCTAAGCGTGTCCCGTGTGGACAGTCAGGGTGCGGCCGGTCCAGATCCGCGATGCCGAAGGCTCCCTTCACCGCATCGGACGCGGCGAAGGGAGCCTTCAGTCCGGCACGACCCGCCCGCGAACACGACACGTTTGCCCTTCCCCTCAATAACCCTCTTTAACCACTCACGACCCCCGCGCGAAACCGCGTAAAGCGCCCGAATCGGGCATCATGACCCGTCCTGCAGCCCTTGCGGACAGTCGCACCCCCACCATGCGACAACCAGCCCGCTGAAAACCCTCGAAACCCGACACGTGCGGATAGCCGACTTTGCCGAGACCCTGGCGCCTAGGTACGCGAAAGCTCTCCCCCACCCAGCGGCGTGAAAGCCCGTCGCGAGCGGCCACACCAGCCTTTCCGAGGTGTCGCGAAAGCCAGGCGGATTCATGCGGTCGTTGCAACATCCTTCGTGAGCTGGGAGTTTGTGGTGGCTGGCGGGTTCGTGTTGCCGCGTTCGGTGCGGGTGCGTTTTTGGGGTGCGGTGCGGGCGGGGTATCTGCCCAA